>NZ_JAAKEI010000018.1 GCF_011039085.1 Desulfovibrio sp. ZJ369
TCTTGAGCGCGTTTTGTCCGCGCTGGAGCGGGCCGGGTGTGAGGGATGCGCCGCGCGGATGGTGCTCAAGCGCGAAATCAAATTGCTTCGGACCGCACAGGAGGCCGTCAATGGATAGCTCACTGCAAATCATGGAACAGCGGGTTTCCGGACTTCGGACACGGCTGGATGCGTTGCGGGCCGACGAGCGCCTTTTCCAACGCGCGGCCGGCCTCAAGACGCAACTGGAAAAGGACCGCGCGGCGGTGTTGGAGCTGGCGTCCGCGCTGGAAGCGGAAAAGAAGACGCTGGACGACCTGCGCAACAAAAAGGCGGCGGCCATGCAGGCCACGGCCACGGCCATTGCGGAAAAAATGGGCCAGGTGCTGCCCCACGGGCGCGCGGAATTTCGCGTTGACGATGAAGGGGCGGTATTTCTCGGCTGGGAAATTCCGGGCCACGGGGTTGTGCCCTGCGGGGGCCTCTCTGGCGGCCAGCGTGTGATGTTCGAGAGCGCGCTTGCCTATGCGCTGGCGCCGCAAGGGCAGAAAAATCCGGTCATCCTCATTGAGGGAGCGGAACTCGGCCAGGAAATCGGGCTGCTGCTGGAGAGCGTCGCCACGTCCAATGTGGACACGCAGATTATCGCCTGCACCTGCCACGAACTGGCCTCCATCAGCGACGGGTGGACTGCGGTGCATGTTGTGGAGGCCGCCCGATGACTCACCCCAGCCTGAACCAGGAACAACAGGCCGCCGTGCTGGCGCGGGAAAAAAATGTGCTGGTGCTGGCCGGGGCCGGAAGCGGTAAAACCCGCACCCTGGTGGAGCGCGTGGCCCACCTGATTGAGCATGGGGCCAGCGGGTATGAAATCGTCTGCACAACCTTCACCCGCGCCGCTGCCGGGGAAATGCGGGCGCGGCTCAAAGCCCGCGTCGGCAGAGAAGCCCGTAAGGTCACGGTATCCACCTTTCACGGCCTGGGTCTGGGCCTGCTGAAAAAATACGGCCATCACATCGGCCTGCGCTACGGCAATCTGACCGTGTACACCCCGCTGGAAACGGACACCCTGATCCGGCTCTGCGGCGAGCAGCTCGGTCTGTACGCCAAGGGTAAATGGAAGCACGGCAAAAAGGCCCTGGATGACATGTTTGCCGCCTTGGAGCGGAGCGGAGAAAAAATCGGGACAGCGCACCCGTACTATCCCGTGTTACAGGCATTTGAGGCTGCGTGCCGTCAGAACAACGCCATGCCCTATTACGGGCTGATTCACGGGCTTGTGGAACTGGCTGAAGCCGGCAAGGTCAGAGAGTTCACCAACTGGAAATACCTGCTGGTGGATGAAGTGCAGGATCTGGACCCGATGCAGTGGCGTGCTCTGAAAGCCATCGCGGAACACACGGACGGCGCTGAATTGTACGCCGTGGGCGATCTTTCCCAGTCCATTTATGGATTTCGCGGGGCTGTTCCTGCCCACCTGCAACATCTGATGGATGCCGGCGCGTTGACCGTCTACGAGCTGCGCAACAACTACCGCAGCGCCCCGGACATAGTATCCGCCGCAAACTGCCTGATCCGTCACAACACCAGCCACCGGGCGCTTGCCATGCGGGCCATGCGGGATGACGCGCCCCACGCTCTGGCAATCATTCCGAACGCGGACAGTTCCCGACTGGCCGATATTCTCGCCGCCCGGCATGGGTGGCCGCATCCTCCTGTTGTGCTGTGCCGGAACAACCGGATGCTGGACAGACTCAGTGAGGAGCTGACCGCCCGCGACGTGCCGCACAAGCGGATCGGCAGGCGCGCCACGGCCCTGCACAGCCCGCTTTTCGTCAAGGCCAACGCAGCCTTGAAGTGCATCGTCAATCCCTTTGACGAAACGGCCTTCCTGCTGGCTCATGCGGGCCTCGGCCTGGACGCGGGCGCATACGCGAACATCCGCGTGCGGGCTGCGGAAGAAGGAAAATCCTGTTTTGAGGCGTACCGGGACGACCTGAACGCGGACATTCTGGAAGCTATGCCCTCGGAAAGCGGCACAGTGAAAGAGGCCCTCGACTGGTTTGGTTCGGACGGATACCAGTTCGACCCGCTGGACGGATACGGCCCGGAATACTGCCAGTGGCTGGAACTCTACGCCGCTCAATATCCCACCGCCACCATCGCAGACTACCTCGACTGGCTGGCCCTGGTGGATGTGCAGGACGAAATGCCCGCCAGGGACGAAGAACCGTGCATCCTGCTCATGACCTGCCACGCCGCCAAGGGGCTGGAGTTCCCGTGTGTCATCGTGGCCGGATGCAATGAGGGCATTATGCCCAGCAAGCAGGCTCTCACCGCCGAAACGAAAGGCGACACGGCGGGCATCGAGGACGAGCGCCGCCTCATGTATGTGGCCGTCACCCGCGCCAAAGACCGCCTCATTCTGGCCGTCAGGCCGGAAAAGGAAGGCGCCGGCGAACGTCCATCCCGGTTCATCGCGGAATCAGGCTTGAGCAGCCAATAGAGCATTTTTTGATTGAAAATATTCATCATTGAGGGTGCGGCGGCATGGCTGCGTAAAGTGAAGGAAGCCAGCGGGGTGCCGCACAGGGACGATAGGAGAGCACAGCATGATTGATTCAACTTTTCGCCAAGTCTGTGCCGCCGCTGTCCAAAAATACGGAGCCGACGCCCAGCTTTGCCAGATACAGGAAGAAGCCGCCGAGCTCATCGCCGCCATTTCCCATTTCCGGCGCGGCCGCTCCGACAGCCGGGCGAAACTGCTCGAAGAACTGGCGGACATGGAAATCATGCTCGAACAGGCGCGCGTCATCTTCGGCGACGACGCGGTCACCACCGCGGCCACGCCGAAAATTGAGCGACTGTGTGACCGACTGGGCATTGAAGACAGCGCCGGGTAATCCTCATCCGGGAGCGCGGCCGGACACCAACGCGCAACAGGAACGGCCATGAGTCAAAAAATATCGACCTTCTCCCTGCCGGAGGGCTGGGAATGAAACCCGCCGCCCGTCAGTACGGATTGCCTGGCTTCGAGTTTGACGATTATGTCCAGGATGCCATTGCATTCCTGCGTCTGAATGAGCCGAGAGGTGGTTATTTTGTGGGCTTCAGTGGCGGCAAAGACAGCATTGTTACCCTCGATCTGGTCACGCGGAGCGGGGTAAAATACGTTGCCGGATATAATTGCACGGGTATCGACTATCCTGAAATCCCCCGCTTTATTCGGCGTTATTATCCTGACGTGGTTTTCATTTTTCCCAAGGAAAGCTATTGGCGATTGCTACGCAAAAATGGGCCGCCCATGCGGACGGTCAGATGGTGTTGCAACCGCCTAAAAGAGGGACATAACCCATATAAAAAGTGTGTTTTTGGTATCAGAGCAGAAAAATCTTATAGGCGAGCAGCACGAGGGCACATTGATACCTACAAAGGAAAAACTACATATAAACCGATTTTTCACTGGCCTGAATGGGCTGTATGGCAATATATCGAAGAAAACTCTTTCCTGTATCCGTCGTTGTATGATGAAGGATCAAGACGCATTGGCTGTCTAGGTTGCCCTTTTGCGTTGTGCGGAGCAAGTGAAGCAAAGGCAATACGTCGTAATGAAGAGATGGAAAAGTTCAAGAACTGGTTCAGAATACACCGCAAAATTTCACGGGAGTGGTTTGAGCGTACGCGGAAAGCACATCCTGGGAAGTACCCGATCCACGATTTTGATACATTTTACCGTGCATACTGGTTGCATTGAGGAGGGAAAAGAAATGAACCAGACAGACGAAAGAACCGCCCACAAAGCGCGGCCTCGGCTGGAACGCAAATCCCTGGGTCTGGGTAGTGGGATTCAAGCGACTCCTCGACACGGACAAGGAGGCCGCATGACAGACCACCTTGCAGCCGAGCGCTATGCCGAGCTCCTCTCCGCCCTGCGCGAGCGTGACGCCGCTATGCGCAAATTGGCCGCGCTGGACAAGCGCATCAAGGAGTTGGCTGGCATCGTACAGACATCCCAAACGCACAAGCCTGCGCAAAAAACCCTTTCCCCCAAGGACTTCGCCAGGGGGTACGGCTTCTAGGGGGACACAGTGAGCATTCACAAGGCCAACAAGCGCGACCTCTTTTTCTGCAAGTGGCGCGAGAACGGCAAGGAAAAGCGGCGCTACTTCAAGACCGAGCAGGAGGCCCGCGCTTTTGAGGCTGACCGCCTCCAGACACGGACGCAGGAGGAGGAACGCCTCACCCTTGGCGAGCTGACCATGCTCTTCTGCCGCAGCCGCTACGACCTCAACATCGTGACCAAGCGAAAGATCGTCTATTTTCTTGCGGGCTACGAGAAGGACGGCGTTCACCATCCCGGCACAGGAGAGTTTCTGCGTGACAAGTATGCCGAATCCCTCACACGGCAGGATCTTGAGCGGATGCGTGAGAGTTTTCGCAGCCGTGGCGTGGGAAACAATACCATCAATAAATTTCAGGCCATGGTGCGAGCAATCCTCGCATGGGGCGTCGATCAGGAGCTCATCCGCTTCAACCCATGGCGGGATTTCAAGAAGCTGAAATTCGCCCGTCCAGTGTTCCAGCCCAAAATGGAGGACTTGAAAAGGCTCTATCCGGAGTTGCCTGAATACCTGCAATGGGCGGTGAAAACCGCCTTTTTTCTTGCCCTGCGTCCGGGCCAGGTGGAGCTTTTCAGCCTGACATGGGATGCCTTCAACTGGCGGCGCGGCGTGGTCATCGTCCGGCAGGGAAAGAGTGGCCGCCTGAAAACAGTCGTCCCCCACTCCGCTTATATGCAGGAAGCCCGGCGCCGGTATGAAGCAGACATGGCCGCTGGTATCCCGTGGGTATGCCACCGGGGCAAAGGGCAGCGCGTCCTAAATTTCCGGACAGCCTGGGTTTTGGCGTGCAAGCGCGCCGGGGTCACACTCAGGCCCTATGACATCCGTCACATAGCGGCCACGGAAATGCTGGCGCGCGGGGCAGACCTTGCTGCTGTGGCCGCACAGCTTGGCCACAGCAGCGTGGCAACCACCGGGGCGGTCTATGCCCATGTCACCGCAGGAGGGCAGGCACATGCTGGCGCACTCATGCCCGCGCTTGGTGAGATGCAGCCTCCGGACACGGGGCGCACAAAAAGGTGATACATGGTGATACAAAAATCAAGCACATAAAAAGGGCTGCATCCTCGCAGCCCTTGCTATTCCTTGGTGCCCGGAGTCGGACTCGAACCGACATACTCTGCGAGTGAGGGATTTTAAGTCCCTTGTGTCTACCAATTCCACCATCCGGGCATTGTCGGGTTTTCGGCTTGCAACCGGCCGTCTGGCGCGGCGTCTTGCGTCAAGCCGATCGGGGAGCCCTCATGACGGCTTTTCTGCCGCCAATGGGTCCGCGTCAGTCTTCCTCGTGTGTTCCGTCTGCACAGTCGATGCGCCGGTTTTGCAGGTTTTGGGGCGGGTTCTCCGGCACAGGGCGCGCTTCTTCCTGCCACTGCCCTGTCTGCATCCAATAGATATGCAGGGCGTCCAAGCTTTTGTCCAGGCAGAGCAGCCGCCCCGTTACGCCCTGGGGCAGGATTTTTGCCGTTTCCTGGGCAATTTTACGGTACACATAGAGTTTATGCGCTTCAAAAGCACATTGAAACAGCAACGCATCGCCCAGGGGGGTAAAATCCAGGTGCGCGGCTCCGGCCCGCAGCAACAGCTCTTCCAAAGCCGTGGTCAGGCCTGCTTCAGTGTCCAGCAACTGTTCATAGCTCAGGCTTTCGTCATAACTGAGCCGACCAAAAAGCTCACTGTGATTTTTGTCCATGCCCTTGCCTCATCATGCCGAGTTCTATGCCAAAACCGCGGATTAGGCAACATTCCCGGCTGGCTTTGCGTGAGGAAGGCTCGTATATTCAGGCCTTGGACGGAGGACTCGCCGCCGGGCTTCTCCGCTGCCGCGGGAGCGAGTGCCGGGTGCGGCTTTCCTTTCTCTGGTTGGCGGTTCGGCCGCGTCAGCTTTATCTTCCGCGCAGTCAGCAGGCCAGCCCCTGCGGCTCAGAGCCCATTGCGATGCAGAGCAGGAGGCGGCGCTTTTGCCGCAGGCCCGGCACAAACAGCGGCACGCCGCATTGGAGAGTGTATGCGTTCCCGGGATGCATGGATATTGTCGTTTTGCCGTTTGGGCATAGCCGGTCTGGCCCCCAAAGCGCCGGGCACCTGGGGCACGGCCCTGGCCTGTGTGCTGGCGCCGTTCGTATTTCTGCCCTTTTCTCTGGGGGGACGCATACTGGCCGTGATTCTGCTGTTTGTGCTGGGCGCTCTGGCCGCAACACGCGCGGAAATTCTGCTGAACCGCAAGGATCCGGGCGAAGTCGTCATCGACGAGCTGGTGGGCGTCTGGATTGTGCTCTTGCCTTTTGAGCATCCAGGAATTGGGATTTTTGCGGCGGCCTTTGTCTTTTTCCGCTTTTTCGACATTCTTAAGCCCTGGCCGGTACGCGCCTCTGAAAACTGGCTGCCCGCAGGCTTTGGGATCATGCTGGACGATGTGCTGGCAGGATGTTGGGCTTTGCTCTGCGTCTTTCTGCTGCGTCTGGCCGGAGTGATCTGATCCCGTTCCCGCCTCCGGGCGCAGGGCAGTGTTGCAAAGCCGCGGGCATGGCTTCAGAAGACGCGCATGACGCCGCAGACTCCGGGAACAGGCAGAGGAGAAAGCGCAGACGCGCCCCGCGCTACTTCATGCGGTAGGTGATGCGGCCGCGCGTGAGATCATAAGGGGAGAGCTCCACCTTGACGCGGTCGCCGGGCAGGATGCGGATATAGAACTTGCGCATTTTGCCGGAAATGTGGGCCAACACCTCGTGGCCGTTTTCCAGCTCCACGCGGAACATGGCGTTGGGCAGAGCTTCCTGCACCACGCCGTCAACTTCAATGGAACCTTCTTTCGCCATGTGGCCTCCGTAAAAGACATGCGTAAACGGCAGACAGCTTCACAGAAAAGACCGGGCCTGTCAACAGGCGGCGAGGCGGCGTACAGGGCTGCCGCAAGGCAAGAGCCCGTTTTCAGGGTCTGCCCTTTTGCCAAGTCCTTTTTTGCTCGGACTTCATTGGTCTGAGCAGCAGCCAGAGGCCCACCAGAATAAGCGGCACGCAGAGCGTCTGACCCATGGTCAGCCAGCCGAAGGCCAGATAGCCCAGCTGGGGATCCGGCACGCGCACGAATTCCACAAGAAAGCGGAATACGCCGTAGCCCACGGCAAACAGGCCGGACACGACGCCGGGCTTGCGCGGCTTGTCCGAATACATCCAGACGATGATGAAGAGCGCCAGCCCTTCCAGCAGCGCCTCATACAGCTGGGAGGGGTGGCGCGGCTGCGGGCCGCCGCCGGGAAAGACCACGGCCCAGGGCCCGTCGCTGACTTTGCCCCAGAGCTCTCCGTTGATGAAGTTGCCCAGGCGTCCGAAAAAGAGGCCCTGGGGAATCAGAGGGGCCACAAAGTCCGAGACTTCCAGAAAGGATTTTTTGCGGCTGCGCGCAAAATACCAGAATGCCGCGAGCACGCCCAGCAGGCCGCCGTGAAACGACATGCCGCCGTTCCAGATGCGCAGGATCTCAACCGGATCGTGGATGTAGACCGGCAGATCGTAAAAGAGCACATACCCCAGGCGACCGCCCAGAATGATGCCCAGCATGACGCAGGTCAGCAAATCGTCCACATCGGCGGGCCGCCAGCCAGAGCCGGGCCGCGAGGCGCGCCGGCGCCCCAGAATCCAGCCCAGCGCGAAACCGAAGAGGTACATCAGGCCGTACCAGCGCAACTGCAGGCTGCCGATGGAAAAAGCCACGGGATCGATCTGGGGCATACTCATAAGGGCAATTCCGGAGCGTTGAATTCGCCGCTTTTGCCGCCGCTTTTGTGCAGCAGGCGCACCCGGCTGATCACTATGTCGCGCTGTATGGCCTTGCACATGTCATAGATGATGGCCGCGGCGGTCTGAGCGGCTACAATGGCCTCCATTTCCACGCCCGTGGCGCCCACGCTGCGGGCCTCGGCCTCAATGCGCACCTGGGGCGGCCTGTCGCGCACCTCAAAGCGGATATCGGCAAAGCTCAACTGCAGCGAATGGCAGAGGGGGATCAGTTCGTCCACGCGCTTGGCAGCCATGATCCCGCCGATTTTGGCGCAGGTCAGCACATCGCCCTTGGGCAGAGCGGCCTTTTGCAGCAGCTCCAGGGTGGCCGGCGCCAGTTCCACAATGGCTTCGGCAATGGCCACGCGCCTGCCTGGGGTCTTCCCGCCCACATCGACCATTGTCACAGTGCCCTGGGCATCCAGATGCGAAAAGGAATGTTCCATGCTGCGTCCTTGGATCATAGTGCTTTTAGAGCATTTTCAAAGTGAAAATGCCTGGCGCCGTGGGGCACGTTTGCCTGAGATTGCCCGCGCCTGTCGCCGACGCGCTTACGCGGGCGCAACGGATAAAACCGCCCCTGCTTCTTCGACGTGCCCCATGATGCGCGGGGTTCGGAGAAGCGTAGGGACATGCCGCATGGGCAGCGCAGTCTGTGTGATTTTTACAGCACATACTGTAGTTCGCGGCTTGAGGCAAGACCGTGGAAGGGGCCTAGCGCAGGCCCACCAGCCAGGGCCAGAACGACGGCGGCCGGGGAGGGCGCGGCGTCCCCCAGCGCGAATCGCGACCGCTGTCGGAAAAGCGCAGGCGTTCGCGCAGCAGCCGCGCTCCGCTCCCTGCCGCCTGTGGGGCGTTTTTGGGACGGAGGTCCGGGCTGTCGCCCTGTCCAAGTTCCACTTCCACCATGAGTTGAAAAGGGATATCCGCATGCGGGCGCATGGCCATGAGTTTTTGTACAAATTCCAGATTGCTGCCAAAGCGCAGATCATGGATTAAAAATTCGCGGGCGTGCTGCGCCGGGTCTTGCGGCCACTCCTCCCGGCGCAGGGGGGCGATGACCGGCAGCACGGCAAATTGCAAAAACGTCTCGCAGGTCACGGACTGGCGCGAAAGATCCGCTGCCAGAGCGTTGGGCACGGCCGTACAGGCGCGCTCCGGCGTGCGCGCCTGCCCCAGGGCATTGAGCCCTTGCTCGCGCACGTTTTTCCCCTTGGCGTTCTCTTCTTCAAAGAGCACCCGCCAGAAAAAGGGCGCCAATGCGTCCGGCAGCACGGTTACCCGGCTCACAAGCCGGTGTTCGGCCGCCAGGCGCGCTTCGGTCTGGGCCGTATGCCAGGCGTTGAGCCCCACGCCCAGGGCCGGGTATACGAAAATCCAGGCCAGGGCCAGGAGCATGAGCGCGCGCTTGGTGCGCCAGCGCCAGACAGCCCAGAGCAGGGGCAGCGTCAGCAGCAGATCGATGATAAAGATGCCGTTGAGGCGAACGCGCTCGTGCGAAAAGGGCAGAAAAATCATGGTGCCGTAGGTGGTCACCACGTCCAGCCAGATATGGAGCAGCACCAGGGCGCAGGCCAGGAGCCAGACCCGCGCGAAGCTCCAGCGCGCCGGCGTGGCCGCGCGCCAGAGAGGCCAGGAGCAGACGGCCAGAATCAGGCCCATGACCGGCAAGGCGGCGAGGGAATGGGTGATGCCCCTGTGCAGCAGGAGGAACTGCAGCGGGCCGGAGGCGAAAAGGATGTCCAAATCAGGCGAGGCGGCAACCAGAGCGGCCAGAGGCACGGCCCAGCGCGTGGCGGGGCGGCCCGGCAGAGCCAGCATGGCCACGGCGCCGCTGGCGGCATGGGTGACGGGATCCATGACGGGCGCTACTGCCTGAAGGGGCTGCGCTGCCTGGGAACCGCGCGATACGCCGGATCCTCTGGAGTGGGCTGGTCGCCGCGCAGACCGCTGAAGCGGCTCATCTGCCATTGCTGCATGCGGCTCATGACGTCCGGCCGGTTGACATGGTAGAGCATGCGCTGGGTATTGCTCATGCCGGTCATGGGGTAACGCAACTGATCCTCAGGGGCCATGCCCGGCGAGGCCGCGGCATACTCCGAGGAGGTGCCCGTCCCGATGTCTTTGGGGCCGCAGGCGGCCAATGCAAAGACCGTCAGAAGGGCGAGACAGAGAGTCTTGGTGGCTGTATTCATGCCGCCAGTATAGACATGAGCGCGCCAGGCCGCAAGGGGCGGCGCAACAACTCCGACGCTGCGAGGAATTCAGCTTTAAGATGATTTCAGTAAAAAATCCATTGTAATTTTACATGGTTGCAAAAGGAATTTCGCTCTAAAAATGAATCCTTCCAGAGCCAGGCATCTTGCCTTGCGCCCCGGCACAGTCTATAGATACACTTTCCATGTCATTGTACCGCCGCGCCGGACAGCGCGGCGCACCCACTGGAGTCATTATGCGCCCCGCAAACTGCGGCATTACCCCCGAAGGCTGGCCTTGCATCGGCCTGACCGCGCTCTCGGCCCTGGTTTTCGCTTTTCTGGGCTGGAGTTGTTTGGCTTTGCTCCTGTTGGCGGCCTGCTGGTTCAGCATGCATTTTTTCCGCGATCCCGAACGCGTCGTGCCGCAGGGCGAAGGTCTGGCCGTGAGCCCGGCTGACGGGCGGATCATCCGCATTGAGCAGCGCCCGGATCCCTTTGATCCGAGCGGCGAGCCCAGGCAGTGCATCAGCATTTTCATGAATGTCTTCAACGTGCACGTCAACCGCTCGCCCGTGGAGTGCGTGGTGGAGGAAATCCGCTACTGGCCCGGAAAATTTTTCAATGCCGCCATGGACAAGGCCGCCACGGACAACGAACGCTGCGCCTACCGCCTGCGCGGGGCTGACGGCCAGGTCTGGAGCATGGTGCAGATCGCGGGCCTTGTGGCGCGCCGCATCGTCTGCCGCGTGGCCGAAGGTGACGCGCTGGGCCGCGGCGAGCGTTACGGCATGATCCGTTTCGGCTCGCGAGTTGACCTTTATCTGCCGCAAGGCTATGCTGCGGCCGTGCAAATGGGCGAAGAAGTTTTTGCCGGGCAGAGCGTCCTTGCCCGGGCCCGGTAAGCCGCGCCCCGGCGTTGCGCCGCATGATGCGGCCGGTTTGGAAAAGCATGGAAAAGAAAAAGCCGCATAAAGGGGTCTACCTCCTGCCCAACATGATCACGACGCTGAGCATGTTTCTCGGCTTTTTGTCGATGGTCTGGGCAGTGCAGGGCCGTTTTGAAGCCGCGGGCATGGCCATCCTGCTTTCGGCGCTTATGGACGGTCTGGACGGCAAGGTGGCCCGCCTGACCAACACGGCCAGCGAATTTGGCGTGCAGTACGACTCCCTTGCGGATCTTGTGGCTTTCGGCCTTGCCCCGGCCATGCTGCTCTGGCAATGGCAACTGGAGGCCTTCGGCCGCCTGGGCGTGGCCGCGGCCTTCATTTATGCGGCCTGCGGGGCTTTGCGCCTGGCGCGCTTCAATGTCAGCACTGCTGCCGTGGGCAAGCGTTTCTTCATCGGTCTGCCGATCCCCGCAGGGGGCTGCACGGTGGTGACTTTTGTCTTTTTCGCCTCGCTGTTCCCCGGCTTTCTGCAGCCGCTGACTGCCTATCTGGCGCTGCTGCTGGCTGTGGGCGCAGGCATTTTGATGGTCAGCCGGGTGCGTTACTTTTCCTTTAAGGAATATGATTTTCTGCGTGCCCATCCCATCCGTACCATGATCGCCTTTTTGTTCATCCTCGCGTTGGTGGTTTCGCTGCCCCGGCTCATGGGCTTTGTGCTCTGCGCTTTGTACATCGCAGGCGGCCTTGTTTACACCTTTGTGATGCTCCCCCGCCGCAATCGTCAGTTGCTACGCGCCCTGTCGCCGCAAAGCGAGTAAGGTTGCGTAACGGCCCGCCGCCTTTCGGGCGGAAAGACGCGCTCCCCGGACAGCCGCCCTTTACGGTGGCCGTTACGCAAGATATATCCACTCGTTGCCGTTGGGTTCAGGCTTTTTGGCGCAGGGGCTCCCATGAGGCGGCCGCGTCCGTGCCTCAGGCGTTTGCGCTGCCGGTGGTCGGGCATTTTGAAAGGGAAAGCGCTGCGGCGGTTCCCTTGACAGCAACCGTGTTTGTACGGGGGAGCGGCATCAGACCAGAGGAGATCGTCATGCATAACCGCGTCTACTTTTTCGACACTACCTTGCGCGACGGCGAGCAATCGCCCGGCGCCACCATGAATTTACAGGAAAAACTGCGCCTTGCGCATCAACTGGAAGTGCTGGGCGTGGATATTATGGAGGCGGGCTTTCCTGCCTCCAGCCCCGGCGATTTTGAAGCCGTGCGGGCCATTGCCGCGCAGGCCGGGGATATACAGGTGGCCGGTTTGGCCCGCTGCGTGGAAAACGATATCGACCGTTGCTGGGACGCCGTGAAAATCGCCCGCAATCCGCGCATTCACATTTTCTTGTCCACCTCGCCCCTGCACATGAAGCACAAACTGCGCAAGGAGCCGGAAGAGGTGCTCAAAATGGCGGTGGCCGGGATCCGGCGCTGCGCTGCCTACACGGATAACGTGGAATTTTCCGCCGAGGATTTCTCGCGCTCCGAGCGCGACTTCCTCTGCCGCATCGTGGAGGCCGCCATCAAGGCCGGGGCCAC
The DNA here is from genome assembly GCF_011039085.1 of Desulfovibrio sp. ZJ369. Classification (GTDB taxonomy): domain Bacteria; phylum Desulfobacterota; class Desulfovibrionia; order Desulfovibrionales; family Desulfovibrionaceae; genus Desulfovibrio. Next base: position 12,544 of record NZ_JAAKEI010000018.1, read on the forward strand.
CACCATCAACCTGCCGGACACCGTGGGCTACGCCCAGCCTGAGGAATTCGCCGCGCTCGTGGACTATGTGATCAAAAATACGCCCAACAGCGACAAGGCGGTTTTCAGCGTGCACTGTCATGACGATCTGGGCCTTGGGGTGGCCAATACCCTGGCTGCCCTCAAAGTGGGCGTGCGCCAGGCCGAAGTGACGCTCAGCGGCATCGGCGAGCGCGCGGGCAACGCCTCGCTGGAAGAGGTCGTCATGGCCTTGAGCGTGCGCCGCGATTACTACGCTCTGGAGCACAACATCAAGACCGAGCAGCTCTATCCCTCCTGCCGCCTGCTTTCCATGATCATCGGCCAGCCCATTCCCAACAACAAGGCCGTGGTGGGCGCCAACGCCTTTGCGCACGAATCCGGCATTCATCAGGACGGGATGCTCAAGAACCGCGAAACCTACGAGATCATGACCCCGCAGTCCGTGGGCCGCAGCGCCAGCAGTCTGGTCATCGGCAAGCACTCGGGCCGCAATGCTGTGCGCAACAAGTTCGAGAGCATGGGGTACAAGCTGGACGAGGAACAGCTCAATCTGGTCTTTGAGGCCGTGAAGCAACTGGCGGATCGCAAAAAAACCCTGCATGACGACGACCTCATGGCCCTCATCCAGCAGGAGATTTACCGTATTCCGGATCGCCTGCGCCTGCGCCATGTGAGCGTGCAGAGCTCGGATGCCGGAGGCGTGCCGCCCACGGCCGCGGTGCTCATGGATGTGGACGGCATGGAAAAGAGCGGCGCGGGTTTCGGCGTGGGGCCGGTGGACGCGCTCTTCAACGTGATCGCTGACATTGTGGGCCGCGAGCCCGAACTGGAGCAATACGCCATCAATGCGATCACCGGCGGCACGGACGCTCTCGGCGAAGTAACCGTTCGGATCAGGGAAAAGGCGTATTCCGCCGTGGGCCGGGGCACGCACCCGGATATTTTCGTGGCCAGCGCCAAGGCCTATGTGGACGCGCTGAACCATCTGGCCAAGAGAGAGGAGGAAGGCGCGCGCCTCCACTGCCAGCATGATTAGCGGGCGTCTATTGTCTTCCGGGCTGCGTCAGGCTGCGCTGCCCGCTCAGATGTATATTTGTAAGGAGTTTGAACATGCCTCAGACGCTTGCGCAGAAGATTCTGCAGGCTCATACCGACGACACCGTGGAGCGCGACGGCCAGATTGTCCAATGCCGGGTTTCTCTGGTGCTGGCCAACGACATCACCGGGCCGCTGGCCATCAAGTCTTTTCGCGGCATGGGGGCGAAACGGGTTTTCGACAAGGATAAAATCGCCCTGGTCATGGATCATTTCACGCCCCAGAAAGACATTGATTCGGCCAATCAGGTGCTGATCAGCCGCGCCTTCGCCCAGGAGCAGAACATTACCCACTATTACGAGGGAGGCGACTGCGGCGTGGAGCACACGCTGCTGCCTGAACAGGGCCTGGTGGGGCCGGGCGATCTGGTCATCGGCGCGGACAGCCACACCTGCACCTATGGCGGCATCGGAGCTTTTGCCACGGGCATGGGCTCCACGGACATTGCGGCGGCCATGGCTTTGGGCGAAACCTGGCTCAAGGTGCCCCCCACCATCCGGGTCAATTTCACGGGCGTCATGCCCCGCTGGTTGCGCGCCAAGGATCTTATACTTTTGCTGATCGGAACCATCGGCGTGGACGGAGCCTTGTACAAGGCCCTGGAATTCGGCGGCCCGGTCATTGACGCCCTGCCCGTGGAAGGCCGCCTGACCATGGCCAACATGGCCATTGAGGCTGGCGGCAAGGTGGGATTGTTCGCTGTGGACGCCCAGACCCGCGCCTATTGCGCCGAGCACGGCCACGATCCCAACCATCCGGGTTTGATCCGGGATCTGGCCGCGGATGCGGGCGCGGCATATGAGCGCGTGCTGGACATTGACGTCACCGGCCAGGAGCCTGTGGTGGCCTGCCCGCATCTGCCGTCCAACGTCCGGCCCGTGTCCGAGGTCAGGGATACGCCTGTCCAGCAGGTGGTCATCGGCTCCTGCACCAACGGGCGGATCAGCGACATGCGCGACGCGGCGGAAGTGCTGCGCGGCCGCAAGGTGGACAAAAAGGTGCGCTGCATCGTGCTGCCCTCCACCCCCACGGTCTGGAAGCAATGCCTCAAGGAAGGCCTGATGGAAGTGTTCATGGATGCGGGCTGCATTGTGGGCCCGTGCACCTGCGGGCCCTGCCTGGGCGGCCATACGGGCATTCTGGGCGACGGCGAGCGCGCGGTGACCACCACCAACCGCAACTTCAAGGGCCGCATGGGCAGCCTCTCTTCCGAAGTCTACCTGGCCGGGCCGCTGGTGGCGGCGGCCAGCGCCGTGGCCGGCAGGATCGCTTCCCCGGACGCGCTGTAAGGCCGGATGGGAGCAGGGGCCAGGGCAGACGCAGCGCATGCGGCAGCCCTGAAGCAGGGGCGCAGTGCAGGAAAAATTTCGGGAAAGATGCGGGCCAGGGGAGGGAAAAGGCTTTCCTGCCCCGGTATTTCCGCCGGAGGAATCACATATGGAGTACAAGGGCAAGGCCCACAAAGTGGGCGAACATATCGACACGGACGCGATTATCCCGGCGCGCTTTCTGGTCACCAGCGACGCCGCGACATTGGGCGAAAAATGCATGTCCGGACTGGACCCGGAGTGGGTCAAACGGGTGCGGCCGGGCGACATTCTGGTGGCCGGGCGCAACTTTGGCTGCGGCTCCTCGCGGGAGCACGCGCCCATTGCCATTCTGGGCGCGGGCATGCCCGTGGTCATCGGGCACAGCTTTGCGCGCATTTTTTACCGCAACGCCTTTAACATGGGCCTCTTGCTCATGGAAGTGGGCGACGAGGTGGACAAAATCCGGGACGGCGACGAACTGGAAATCGACGCGGCCACGGGCCGCATCCACGATCTGACCAACGGCGCGGAAATCGTCTGCCCGCCCCTGCCCAAATCCATGGCCGCCATTCTGGCCAGGGGGGGCCTGGTAGGCTATGTAAAGGAGCGCCTGGGAGACGGGCGCTAGCGCCTTTTGCTTCCCGGCCTGCCTATGCGCCTGTTTTGCCCAGGGCTCACGGCCTGTGCTGCTGCATCCGTATGCAGGCGCGCCGCCAGGGGCAGCGGCAAGCGTGTTTGGCCTGTGGGGCGTCTGCCTGGCGGAGATTGCGCGGTTGCCGGCTGTTGCCGGTCATGCGCGCGGAACAACGTGGAGTACCTGAAAAAGTTAAGGAAATGACATATGCATAAGACCATCTGCCTCTTGCCCGGCGACGGCATCGGCCCGGAGATTCTGACCCAGGGAGCCTGCGTGCTGGCGGCCACGGCGCAAAAATTCGGCCACATCTTTGATTTTGAGGAAGCCCTGATCGGCGGCGCGGCCGTGGACGCCACGGGCGAACCCTTGCCCGCCGAAACCGTGGAGAAATGCCGCAAGGCGGATGCGGTCTATCTCAGCGCGGTGGGCGGCCCCAAGTGGGATGCCGTGCCGCCGGAAAAACGGCCGGAAAAAGGCCTTTTGGGCATCCGCAAGGCTCTGGGGCTTTTCGCCAATCTGCGCCCGGCCCTGCTGCTGCCGGAACTGGCCGGAGCCTGCCTGCTGCGGCCGGACGTGGCGGCCAGGGGCCTTGATCTCATTGTGGTGCGCGAGCTCACGGGCGACATTTATTTCGGCGAGCCGCGCGGTCTGGAAACGCGCGACGGCCTGCGCACGGGCTTCAACACTATGATTTATACGGAAGAGGAAATCCGCCGTATCGCGGTGGTGGCCTTTGAGACCGCGCGCAAGCGCCGCAAAAAGGTCTGCTCCGTGGAAAAGAGCAATGTGCTGGAAACCTCGCGGCTCTGGAAGGAAGTGGTGCTCGAAACCCACAGGGAGTACGCCGACGTGGAGCTTTCGCACCTGTATGTGGACAATGCGGCCATGCAACTGGTGCGCGATCCCTCGCAGTTCGACGTTATCCTGACCGGCAATATCTTCGGGGATATCCTTTCCGACGAGGCCTCGGTGATCACCGGCTCCCTGGGTATGCTCCCCTCGGCCTCACTGGGCGCTTCCGGGCCCGGGCTCTTTGAGCCTGTCCACGGTTCCGCGCCGGATATCGCCGGGCAGGACAAGGCCAATCCTCTGGCGACGATTCTGTCCGGGGCCATGCTCCTGCGCCTGGGTTTTGGACTGAGCGCCGAAGCTGACTGCATTGAAGCGGCCGTGCGCCGGACCCTGGCCGACGGCTACCGCACCGGCGACATCATGGAAGCGGGCAAAACTCTGGTGGGCTGTGAGGAAATGGGGCGCAAAGTCCTGGAGCGGCTGTAAGCCTGCGCCGTAGAGCATTTTTTGATTGAACATATTCATTTTCAATCAAAAATGCTCTAATGAGGGCTGAACTTGGCTGCTTTCATGAGCAAAACGCTCCCCTCTATCTTCTCAACGGCGCAAAGGATATTTTTTTCGCCTTGATCGAAAATTTTTATGATTTCCCGGACTGGCGTCTTGACAAGTTCACTGCGTCTGAGCTACGAAAAACAAATTCAAGGCGGTGGGCGCTGGCGCGCCTGCCGTCGCATCCTGATGCGGGACGCATGTTCACAACGGGGTGGCCTGAATAGGCCCCCTTTTTTTTGTTCTCGCGGCCGGCCCGGCTGTTCCGGCAAGGTGTCCGCAGCCAGCCGCCAGAGCTGCCGCCAAGGAAGATATGACCGAAAACGACCTCAAAGAAAATGTTATCCGCCTGGCCGATCCCGTGGCCCGCTCTCTGGGGCTGATCATCTGGGGCGTGGAAATCAGCCGGGCCGGCCGCATGATCCTGCGGCTCTTTGTGGATGTGCCCCGGCTGGAACAGGAGACTGCGGCCCTCCAGGCCCGGCCCGACCGCGATCAGGCGCCCATTGAGGCAGTTTTTTCGGCCCCGGCGCCCTCTGCCGCAACTTCTCCGGCCCCGGCTTCCCCCGGTTCGGCTTCCCCCAGCTCAGCTTCCATTGACCAGTGCGAGGAAATTTCGCGCCATCTGGCGCTTGCCCTGGAGGTGGAAGACATCATCCCCGATCCCTATGTGCTGGAAGTTTCCACGCCCGGTCTCACGCGCACCTTTTTCAGCCTTGCGCAGATGCGCCCGTATCTGGGCGACATGGTGGAGGCCCGGCTGCATGCGCCTCTGGCTCCCCAGGGCAGGCATCCTGCCGCTGCGGGCGATGCGGGGCGCAGGATCTGGCGCGGCAGGCTGGCGGCAGTGGAGGAGGACGGCTTCGTGCTTGAGCCGGCCCTGGTTTCGCCCGATGGCGAGGTGCAGCCTGAAGATCTGCCGCCTGTGCTCCTGCCCTGGCAGGCCGTGCGCAAGGCCAGCCGTATGCATATTTTCTGCCGGCCCGGCAAACCCGGAAAACAACCGGGCAAAAAGACCGGAAAAGCCGCTGGGAAAAAAACGGGCAAGACTATTGCCGCAATGGGAAACACGGCCGACTGATGTCGGCAGCAGCGATTTTGACGCCGCAACGCGCGGCGGACGGAGGCGACCATGAATCTTGAGCTCAAAAAGGCCATTGATCAGATCAGCAAGGACAAAGGCCTGGATCGCGACATGCTCATCGACACCCTGGAAGATGCCGTGCGCACTTCCGTGCTGCGCCGCTTCAGCGAGGATATGGACGTGGAAGTAACCTACAATGACGAGACAGGCGACATTGAGGTCTACCAGTTCAAAATCGTGGTGGAGGACGACGACGTGGCCAACGAGGATACCCAGATCGCCCTGGCTGACGCCCGCGAGCATGATCCTTCCGTGCAGCTCGACGACGAAATGGGCTTCAGGGTCAAAATCGAGGATCTGGGCCGCATTGCCGCGCAATCCGCCAAGCAGGTGATCATCCAGCGCATGCGCGACGCCGAGCAGGAAATCATCTATGAGGAATACAAGGATCGCGTGGGCGAAATCGTCTCCGGCATCGTGCAGCGCCGCGACAAGGGCGGCTGGGTGATCAATCTGGGCCGCACCGAAGCCGTTCTGCCCCGCGAGGAGCAGATCCCGCGCGAGCATTACAAACGCAATGACCGCGTTCAGGCCCTGATTACCGAAGTGCGCAAGGAAGGCCGCGGCCCGCAGATCGTCATTTCCCGCGCGCACCGCGACTACATGGCCGCGCTCTTCCGCCGCGAGGTGCCTGAGGTGGACGACGGCGTGGTCCAGCTCATGGGCGTGGCCCGCGATCCCGGCTCCCGCGCCAAAGTGGCCGTGCTCTCGCGTGAGCGGGACGTGGACCCGGTGGGCGCCTGCGTGGGCGTGCGCGGCTCGCGCATCCAGAATATTGTGCAGGAGCTGCGCGGCGAGCGCATTGACATCGTGGTCTGGAGCCCGGACATTGCCACCTATGCCCGCAACGCCCTGGCTCCGGCCCTGGTTTCGCGCATCGTGGTGGATGAAGAAGAAAATCTTCTGGAAGTGATCGTGCCGGATGATCAGCTGACCAACGCCATCGGCCGCAAGGGCCAGAACGTCAAGCTGGCCGCGCGCCTTCTGGGCTGGAAAGTCGATATTTTCACCGAGACCCGCTACAACGAGGCCAATGCCATTGGCCACGGCCTTGAGCAGGTGGCCAGCGTGGCCGAAGTTTCCATAGAGGCCCTTCTGGAAGCGGGCTATTCCTCGCTGGACGCCCTGCGCTCGGCCAGCGACGAAGAACTGGCGGAAAAGCTGACCATCAGCGCCTCGCGGATCGCGGATCTGCGCTCGGCCATCAACTTCCTGGCGCCGGTGGTGGAAAGCACGCCGGAATCCTCGGCTGTGGAGCTCGGCAAGATCGAGCAGGAGACGGAAGAAAGCGCGCCGCAGGCCGCAGAAGCTGAGGATTCCGGAAAATAAGGCTGTCGCAGTGAAGCACGATTTTGTCGCGGACGGACCGGTGCGCATGTGCGTGATCTGCCGTCGGCGTTTTCCCAAAGCCGCGCTGACGCGCCATGTGCTGACGCCGCAGGGGAATTTGAGTATTGACCCGGAAAAAGTCAGACCTGGCAGGGGCTGGTATCTGTGTTCCGATCCTGTTTGCGCGTTGAAATTCGCAAAATACAGGCCCGGCGCACGGCGCGCGGCAGCCGTTATGCGGAAAACGCGCATTGCCCTGGCTGTTGCGGCGCAGCCGCTTGCAGAGAAGGACAGCAGAGACACGGATGGCGACAGCCTTGACAAGGGGGGTAAACATGCCTGAAGAAAAAGTCAAAATAAAGGATCTCCTCGGCGAGCTTGAAGTGCCGGCCAAGGATATGCTGCGCGCGCTGCGCGAGCTGGGCCTGCCCGCCAAAAGCACGGCTGGTTCCGTGTCCGTGGAGGATGCCGCGCGCCTGCGCGGACATTTCGCGGGCCAGAAACAGGGTGGCGTGGAGCGCACGGAAGTGCACCCCAACGTCATTGTGCGCCGTCGCCGCAGGGACGCCGCCCCGGCTGCCCAGGGCGAAGCCAATGCCGTTGCCGCGCGCCATGCCGCGGAAACGCCTCCGGCAACAGCCCCCACGCAGGAAGCTGCCCCGCCGGCCTCCCAGGACAGGCCCCAGACAGCCGGCGTTGAGGCCGACGCCCCCGCAGTTCAGGCCGCGGCCGCCCAATCCCCGGATGTTCCACCGGCTGCCGGGGCAAAAGGCGAGCCCCGGACCACAGAGGCCGCGCCGCGGCCGCCCAGGCCCGCCCGTATCGTTACGGCCGCCCGGGTCATCAGCCGCCCCAACGAGGCGGCCCCGCAGCCGGAACCGGCCCCGGCCCCGCAGGCTGTTGCCGCGCCCGAGGCAAAGGCCGACGAGCCCCCGGCCGAAGCCCCGGAAAAAAGCGCCAAAACGACTTCCCGTCTGGCCCGGCCTGACGCTTCAGCCGTGCCCGAAGGCTCTTCCGCGCCCACCCTGCCCCCGCGCGCGGCCGAGCCCAAACACGAAGAAAAACCCGCACAGAGCGCCAATGAAACGGCCGATGCAGCCCCCCGCCGCTCCCCCCGGGCGGAAGCCGCGCCCGCGCCCCAGGTCCGGGTTATTTCCCGGCCCGCTCCGGGCGCGCCTTCGCCGCGGGATGCCCGCCCGGCAGGCGCGCGGCCCGGCCCCGGCGGCCAACGCCCGGGCCGTCCCGGCGACAGCTCGCGGCCAGCTCGCCCCGGGGGACCCGGCGGCGCGCGGCCCCGCGGTTTCGGCCAGCCCGCGCCTGCGGCGCCCGCTGACGCCCGCGACGGCCAGAGCAAGAAAAAACGGCTCAAGGGACGTCGCACCGTTGACTTTCACCAGGGCGACTTTGGCCGCCGCCAGGATGACGACGACGCCCCGCGCCTGAACCGCGGCAAAGGCCGCCGCAAGAGCGGCAAAGCCGCGCCCGCGCCCCAGGCCACGCAGCCGTTGAAGGCCGCCAAACGCAAAATCCGCATCACCGAGGCCATCCGCGTGGCGGACATGGCCCATCAGATGGGGCTGAAGGCCAACGAAATCATCAAGGTGCTCTTCGGCCTGGGCGTAATGGCCACCATCAATCAGTCCCTGGACATCGACACCGCTGCCCTGGTCGCTGCGGAGTTCGGCTACGAGGTGGAAAAAATCGGCTTCTCCGAGGACGATTACCTGCTTCCCAAGGACGCGGACGCGCCCGAAAGCCTCAAGCCGCGTCCGCCTGTGGTCACGATCATGGGCCATGTGGACCACGGCAAGACCTCGCTGCTGGACGCCATCCGCAAATCCAACGTGACCAGCGGCGAGGCGGGCGGCATTACCCAGCATATCGGCGCCTACCATGTGAAGACCAAGCGCGGCGAAATCGTCTTTCTGGACACGCCCGGCCACGAAGCCTTTACGGCCATGCGGGCGCGCGGCGCGCAGATCACGGACCTGGTCATCCTTGTGGTGGCTGCGGACGACGGCGTCATGGAGCAGACCCGCGAGGCCATCAACCACTCGCGCGCGGCCAACGTGCCGATCATGGTGGCCGTGAACAAGATGGACAAACCCGGCGCGGACCCGGATCGCGTGCTGCGCGAGCTGGCCGAGCTGGGTCTGCAGCCCGAAGCCTGGGGCGGCGATACCATTGTGGCCAAAGTTTCGGCCAAGACCCGCGAGGGCCTGGACGAGCTTCTGGAAATGGTGGCCCTGCAGTCGGAAATCATGGAGCTTACGGCCAACCCGGACAAAGCCGCGCGCGGCCACATTGTGGAAGCCAAGCTGGATAAGGGCCGCGGCCCCATAGCCACGGTGCTGATCCAGGAGGGCACGCTCAAACAGGGCGACAACTTTGTCTGCGGGCCTTTTTCCGGCCGCGTGCGCGCCCTGACCAACGATCAGGGCAAAAAGGTCAAGGAGGCCGGTCCTTCCCTGCCCGTGGAAGTGCAGGGTTTTGAAGGCGTGCCCGAGGCGGGCGAGGAATTCTTTGTGGTGGCCGACGAAAAGCTGGCCCGCCGCATTGCCGATTCCCGCGCGGCCAAACAGCGCGAGCGGGATCTGGCTTCCGAGTCCAGGGTCACGTTAGAGACCTTCCTTTCCCAGCGCGCCTCGGATCAGGAAACCCTGACCCTCAACCTGGTTGTCAAGGCCGATGTGCAGGGCAGCCTGGAAGCCATTACCGAAGCCCTGAACAAACAGAGCACGGATAAAGTGCGGCTGAGTGTGGTGCATGGCGGCGCAGGCGCGATCACGGAATCCGACATCCTGCTGGCCTCGGCCTCCCAGGCGATCATTATCGGCTTCAACGTGCGGCCCACAGCCAAAATCAAGGACGTGGCGGAACACGAAAACGTGGATATCCGCTTCTATGACATTATTTACAAACTGGTGGACGACATCAAGAGCGCCATGACCGGCATGCTTGCCCCGGTGCAGCGCGAGGTCTATCTGGGCCAGGCCGAAGTGCGCGAAACCTTCAGCGTGCCCAAAGTCGGCATCATTGCCGGTTCGTATGTGGCGGACGGCAAAATCGCCCGCAACGCGGGCGTGCGGCTTTTGCGCGACGGCGTGGTGGTGTACACCGGCAAGATCTCGTCCCTCAAGCGTTTCAAGGACGATGCCAGGGAAGTGGTCAAGGGCAATGAATGCGGCGTGGGCCTTGAGAACTTCAACGACGTGAAGGTGGGCGACATCATCGAGGCTTTTGAGACTGTGGAGGAGGCTGCCACACTGTAGCGGCAGAGGACAAAGCCGGGTTTTGGCCTGGCTTTGAGCCGCCGGAGTATACGACGAAAAACAGCCTTTTTTACGCCGGCTGCGTCAGCAAAGCATTTTTGCCGCTCAGGTAACGTGAGTACGCTGCGCGCAAAAATGCTTTGCTTCCTTGCCGACGCGAAGCAAAGGCGGATAGCTTGTGCCGGAGAATACGGCAAAGAAAACAAAGCCCCCAAGCCGGGGCCAAGGCACAGTTTTTATGCCCCTGTTCATGGCGGTACTGACCGTTGAATTCAGTCTGGACGGCAACGACAATCTCAAGGCCAAACGCCGGGTCGCCAACAGCCTGAAACAAAAAACCCGTAACAAGTTCAACGTGGCCATTGCCGAGGCAGGCACCGAGGATAGTCTCACCCGCCTGCGTCTGGCCGTGGCCTCCATTTCCAACAGCGAGACGCATCTGCGCAGCCGCATGGACAAATGCGCCCTGATGATGGAAGCGATCTGCCCCGAAGAAATGGTGGACAGCCAGGTGGAAATCTATGCCGCAGACTGATCTGATCCCCGCGAGCTTTATGGCGGGCGCGCAACGCATGGCCCTGGTTCTGAGCGGGCTTGATCGCGTGCTGATTTCCGGCCATGTCAATCCCGACGGCGACGCGGCGGGCTCGCTGGCCGCGGCCGGGCTGATTCTGCGCTCTCTCGGCAAGGAATTCGTGCTCTACAGCAGCACAGGCCTGCCGCAGTATCTCAATTTTTTCCCCTTACCCGGCGCCATCCACACCAGTCTTGAACGCTTGCCCTTCCAGCCCCAAAGCGCCCTGCTTCTGGACTGCGGCGAGCCGCACCGCCTGGGCAGGGAGCTGGCCGGGCGTCTGCCCGCTCTGACAAGCGTGAACATCGATCACCATCTGGGCGGAAACGGCATGGGCAGCCTGGCCAACTGGGTGGAGCCCGCGGCGGCGGCCACCGCGCAACTCATGGCCTATGTGGCCCTGGCCGCGGGCCTGCCGCTCAAGGGCGAACTGGCCGATGCCGTGGCTTTGGGCGTCATAACGGATACAGGCGGCTTCTGCCACGGCAGCACCAGTGCGGACGTGCTCTTTCTCTGCGCCGCTCTGGTGGCGGACGGCTGCGATCTCACCGGCCTGCGCCAACACCTGGAAAACAACTGGAGTCCGGGCAGGATGCGCCTGTGGGGACGGCTCATGGAGCGCGCGCGGCTGACGCGGGGCGGCAGCGTGGCTTTCTGCCGGGTGCTGCTGGAAGATCTGGCCCAGTGCCAGGCCTGTAAAGAGGACTTGGAAGGCTTTGTGGAGCAGTTGCGGCGTTTGCGCGGGGTCAGGGTGGCCGCGCTCTTGCGCGAGGAAGGCCCGCAGCTCTGCAAATTCAGCCTGCGTTCGTATGGAAGCACTGACGTGCGGAGCACGGCCGCGCTGCTGGGCGGCGGCGGCCACTTCAACGCCGCGGGCGGCACGTTGCGGCTGACGCCGGATCAGGCGGAAAAGGCGCTGCTGGACGCCGTGGATCGGCAACTCAATGATGAAAAAACTGCATGACAGACATACGATAAAACCTGACATCTTTTCACAAGATCTAACAAGCAGGAATCATGCGATGCCAAACAGAACTAAACCTCAGCGTATCTCTTTACGCGCTGTTATAATTTTTGCTTTTCTGTTTGCCTTCGGCTACTTACTGCGTTTCTATTTTTTCCCTGCGAAATTCTTCGATTATACCATGTTCCTAAATAAATGGTATTTGTTACTGCAGAAAAACGGGTTCAGCGCTTTTAGCCAACCCTTTTCAGACTATACATATCTTTATCTATATTATTTATACTTTTTAGCTAAATTTGATATAAATTCTTTGTATGGAATAAAATTTTTATCCATCATCTTTGATTCAGGATTAGCTATTCTTACATATAGAATTTTACGGATGAACAGTTCACAACTAAAGTCACTTGCTGGAAGTGTAACCGTATTTTTACTTCCTACATGCTTTACTAATGGAGCCATATGGGGCCAATGTGACTCAATATATACTTTTTTTCTTCTCCTTTCAGTTTATTTTTTGTTAAAAAGGCAGGGACTAAAAGCATGCCTCGCATTTTCATTAGCATTTTCTCTAAAATTACAAAGCGTATTTATTTTACCTACTTATGCATTACTTTTTTTATTTCCCCAAAAAAGAGCTGAATACAATATCAAAAAATGGTATTTCTTATTACCTCCAGCAATATATATCATTATTGCCTTGCCCACCCTTTTTGCAGGAAATAGTCCAAGTTATGTTTTTTTATTTAAAACTTTTTACAATCAAATTCACGGCTATACGGACTTAACACTCAATGCCCCTACTATCTGGGCTTTTTTCAGCAAAGAATACATGCATCCTATTGTTCCGTTCCTGAGCCTCCCTGGAATTGTAGCAATTTCCTTCCTATTTTATACACTTTTTCTTTCCAGCAAAAATAACCATGATGAAATATTGCCGCTTGTAATTTTAACATTAACGACACTCAGTATATTCCTTCTGCCACGCATGCATGAACGCTATTTTTATTTTTCTGATATTTTTTCTGTTGTTATAGCCTATTATTATTGGAAGCCAGCTCTTTTTTTGGCATCTGCATGCATCATTACCGCTTCGTTTACGACTTATTGCAATGTCCTCTTTGGCACATCTGCCACAAGTATCAAAACTCTTACTCTCTTAATGGCACTAGCCATTCTTATTCTGATTTCTACTATGCTGCAAATTAGGTGGAATAACCATCTAGCAAAAAAAGCACTATATAGAGAGAACAAGGGATCAACGCTCCAAAACTGAATCTGATCAGCGGGAAATCGCAAAGCCGTATAAATTTATTTTACCCTTCTTTGCATTCTACCGCTCTTCGGCTATGACAGATGACTATGGCGGCGGCCACTTCAACGCCGCGGGCGGCACGTTGCGGCTGACGCCGGATCAGGCGGAAAAGGCGCTGCTGGACGCCGTGGATCGGCAATTGAACGAGGCGGAGGCGGCCGCGCCCCCGCTGCCTGGATGCGGGCAAGCTCCTGTCCCGTCAGGCGATCCTGGAGAATTTTTTGATTGAACATATTCATTTTCAAGCAAAAAATGCTCTGCTATTCAGATACGTCTGCCCTGCATGGCGCTCTGATACTTTTTGACTTCCCCCCCCAGTACGGCTATGGTTGCAACTTGCGTATGATGAAACACAACGCGGCGACTCAGACAAGCGCAGGCAGTACTGCCCGGCACATGGCGCGCGAGAGCGGCCCTCAGGCCGCGCGTTTGCCGCAACTGCCCCAATTGCCCCAATTGCATGGGGTGCTGGTGCTGAACAAGCCCTCCGGCCCCACCTCGGCCCGGTGTCTGACGGCCCTCAAGCGCCTGGGGCAGAAAAAAATCGGTCATGCGGGGACTCTGGATCCGCTGGCATCGGGCGTGCTCCTGGTTTTGCTGGGGCAGGCCACCAAGCTTTCATCCCATTTGCTGGCAGGCGGCGGCAAGATTTACAGCGGCGTTTTGCGCCTGGGGCAGACCACCGACACCTGGGACAGCCAGGGCACGGTAGTGGCCGAAGCCCCGTGGGAGCACATCCGCGCGGAAGACGCCCGCCGCGAGATTGCCCTCTGGCGGGAAATGCGCGAGCAGCCCGTGCCGCCTTATTCGGCGGCCAAGCATGAGGGGCAGCCTTTGTACAAGCTGGCCCGCAAAGGCGCCGCGGCTCCGGCCAAGATCAAACGCATGGAAATTTCACAGGCGGACACGCTCGACGTGAGCCTGCCGTTTGTGCGCTTTCGGGTCGCTTGCAGTTCCGGCACCTACATACGCTCCCTGGCCCACAGCTTGGGGATGCGCCTTGGGTGCGGAGCCGTGCTCACGGAACTGACCCGGGAGTACAGTCACCCCTTCGGCCTGGACGTGGCCTGCGATCTGCAGGAAGTCACGGCCGATCCCGCCCTACTGGCCGCCAGCCTGCGCCCTATTGCCGAGGCGTTGCCGCACTGGCCCAGGGTGGAGCTCACGCCGGAGGAAGCTCTGCGCGTGCGTAACGGCATGGCCGTGCCCTGCCGCTCGCGGCCCCGGACCGGGCCAATGGCGGAAAACGGACATGAATCGGCGCTGCTGCTGCACAGGGGCGAAGCCCTGGCGCTGGCACAGCGCGCGGATTCGCCCGTGGGGCACTGCTGGACCGTGTTGCGGGGGCTTTGGAAGTAACTTTATCCTGGAAGGAGAACTGCTGTGGTCATGGATGCGGCTCAGAAAAAAGCGGTCATTGACGCCCACGCCAAACACGAGGGCGATACGGGCTCCCCGGAAGTTCAGGTGGCTTTGCTCACCGCGCGCATTGAGGGCCTGACCGGGCACTTCAAAGTGCACAAAAAAGATTTTCACTCCCGCACCGGTCTGCTCAAACTCGTGGGCCAGCGCCGCAAGATCCTGAACTATCTGAAAAAGAAAGACATTCAGAGATATCGCGGCCTTATTGAAAAGCTGGGCTTGCGCAAGTAATTTCAGGTACAGGCGGGGGAGCGGCGGCGCTCCCCCTTGCCGCATTCTGGGCCAAAGCCCGCATGCGGTCTGATGGCGACGCTCCCAACGGAGCACAAACGCGAGATGAAGGGGGGTCCGGGAAAATCAGGCAAAGGAGCGCGTGCCCGCGGCAGGCCGTCGGCGCATCCGGCGACGCGGACACCACGCAGTCGCGCTCGTCTTTTTGTGCCCGATTTTGCCGGAATCCCCTTCGCACGAGCAAAGGATTCACTCACATGTTGCAGGATATTTTCAATCCCACCAGGATCACAGCCCAGGTGGGCGGCAGGGAAATCATCTTTGAGGTCGGGCGGCTGGCCAATCAGGCCGACGGCGCGGTCTGGGTGCAGTGCGGGGGCACGGTGGTGCTGGTCACTGTCTGCTCCCAGCCTCTGGAGTTCGACAAGGGCTTTTTCCCGCTCACCGTGGAATATTCCGAAAAAATGTACGCGGCCGGGCGTATTCCCGGCAGTTTCTTCCGCCGCGAGATCGGCCGCCCCTCGGAACGCGAAACCCTGGTTTCGCGGCTGATCGACCGGCCCATCCGGCCGCTTTTCCCCAAAGGCCTCAAGGAAGACGTGCAGGTGCTGGCCAGCGTGATCTCCGCGGATCAGGAGAATGAATCCGACGTGCTGGCCCTGACCGGCGCGTCCGCGGCCCTGCTGATTTCCTCCCTGCCCTTTGAAGGGCCGGTGGCGGGCGGGCGCATCGGCCGGGTGAACGGGCAGTTTGTGCTCAATCCCTCCTTTGAGCAGCAACAGCAGAGCGATCTGAACATCATTTTCGCGGCCTCGCGCGACGCCCTGACCATGGTGGAAGGCGACGCGCGCTTTTTGCCCGAAGACGTGATTATTGAGGCCCTGGAATGGGGCCGCAAAGAAATCCAGCCCCTGATCGACGCCCAAATGCAGTTGCGCGAACGCTGCGGCAAGCCGAAAATGGCCTTCACCCCGCACGAGGATGATCCGGCCCTTCTGGCGCGCGTGCGGGAACTGGCCATGCAGGCCGGCATTGAAGAGGCTTTGCGCGTGCCTGACAAGCTGCCGCGCAAGGAGGCCCGCAAGGCCGTGAAGGAAAAGGTGCTGGAGGCGCTCAAGGCCGATCCGGACTGGGCCGAAAATGAAGACGCCCTGCAAAACGTGGGCGAGATCATCGGCGATCTGGAAAAGAAGCTGGTGCGCGCGCGCATCGTCAACGAGGGCACGCGCATTGACGGCCGCGACACCAGGAGCGTGCGGCCCATTCAGATCCAGACCGGCGTGCTGCCCAGGGCGCACGGCTCGGCGCTTTTCCGCCGCGGAGAGACCAAATCCCTGGTCATCACCACCCTGGGCTCCTCCACGGACGAGCAACGCATGGATTCCCTGACCGGCGACGTGACCAAACGCTTCATGCTGCATTACAACTTCCCGCCGTATTGCGTGGGCGAAGTCAAAGCGGTGCGCGTCTCGCGCCGCGAGATCGGGCACGGCGCTCTGGCCGAAAAATCCCTGCGGCCCATTCTCCCGGCGGATACGGATTTCCCCTTTACCGTGCGGGTGGTGGCCGAAACCATGGAATCCAACGGATCCTCTTCCATGGCCGCGGTCTGCGGCGGCTCGCTTTCCCTGATGGACGCCGGGGTGCCGGTCAGCGCGCCTGTGGCCGGCGTGGCTATGGGCCTGATCAAGGAAGGCGACCAGTTCGTGGTGCTTACCGACATCCTGGGCGATGAAGACGCGCTCGGCGACATGGATTTCAAGATCGCGGGCACGGCCGACGGGGTGACCGGCGTGCAGATGGACATCAAGATCACCGGCCTGACCACGGACATCATGCGCACGGCCATGCAGCAGGCCCGCGAAGGCCGCCTGCACATTCTGGCCGAAATGGCCAAGGCCCTGGAAGGGCCGCGCAAGGAGCTTTCGCGCTACGCGCCGCAACATGCCGAGATTTTTGTGAATCCGGACATCATCCGGCTGATCATCGGTCCGGGCGGCAAGAACATCAAGGCCATCACCGCGGCCACCGGCGCTTCCGTGGATATCGAGGATTCCGGCCGGGTCTCCATTTTCGCGCCCACGGCCGAGGCCCTGGAAAAAGCCCGCGAAATGGTTTCCTACTATGACCAGCGGCCGGATATCGGCAAGAACTACCTGGCCAAGGTGCGCAAGGTCATGGAAATCGGGGCCATTGTGGAAGTGCTGCCCAATGTGGAAGCCCTGGTGCATGTCTCCCAGCTGGACGTGAACCGCGTGGAACAGCCCGGCGACGTGGCGCGTCTGGGCGAGGACATGCTGGTCAAGGTCATTGAGATCAACGGCGATCGCATCCGCGCCAGCCGCAAGGCCGTGCTCCTGGAAGAGCAGGGCCATCCCTGGAATCCCGAAGAAACGGCCCGCCCGCCGCGTTCCGACCGCGGGGACAGGGGCGATCGCGGCGGGCGCGACCGGCGCGGCCGCCCGGATCGCGGGGACCGTCGCTGAGCCGAAAAAATACGCTTGTCCCGGCCTTTCCCGTTTTTGGGGAAGGCCGGGCACAACCTTGCAGGAAGCTTCCTTATGCCCAAAAAAAATACAGAAACACTGCCCACTGCAACTCCTGCCGACCGGATTGAAGAGGCCGGGAGCAAAAACGCGGCAGCCGCCACAGCGCCCACGCCCTCCGGCCCGGCTCGCTCTGTGCGGACTGCCGACGTTGACGGCAAAGCCCCGGAGGCGCGCCAACCCACGCCCGAAGAGATGGAGGCCATGCTCCAGGGCAAAAACCGCAGCCATTTTGAAGGTCTTGGCGATGCCTGGGCCGTGCTCACCGGCCAGAATCCCGCGGCGATCATGCCCCAGATCGTGGCCACCATCATGCACGAGGGCGGCACGCGCCCGTCCTGGCAATGGAAGCGCAACGGCAAGGATCATGTGCTGCTGGCCTGGCCCAAGGATCAGCCGGTGCGCGCATCCCTGCTGGTCCGCGGCGCGGAAGGCGAAAAACTCGCGCCGGTCACGGCCGTGCCCTTGCTGGACGGCCTGCCCAACGATCTGACCGTGGAAGAGGTGCATCCCTGGCAGAGCGGCGTGGAAGCCAATGTGGCCGTCAGCATGATCCAGGGCAAGAATCCCATGTGGTTTTTTGATCCTCTGTATGGCCGGGATTACGAGGATCTGACGCCCGGCATCACCCATACTTTTTTGCTGGCCGGTCTGGCCTACGGCCTGCGCAAAGCTCTGCTGGATCAGGTGACCATCACCCAGGGCCCGCGCTATGAGGCGTACGCCCAGACCTGGCTGGAGGAAAATCCCGGCAAAAGCCGTCTGGACGTGCCGCCCCTGAAAGTCGATGTTACAGGCCGTCATCTGATCATGCCCGGCCGCCACTTTTGCGAATACCAGATGCGCGCCGCAGTGGAAGAAGTGGAGGACTGCCAGCTGGAAAAAATGCCGGTGAAGCTGCTGTATCTGAGCTTTCCCTTTGAAAACCGCGCGCCGCTGCGCCTGCCGGTCTATGCCTCCAAAATGGTTCTGGGCGAGTATGTGCCGGAAAAAGGCCAGGAAGTGGACGCCTATGTGTGGCTGCAAGGCCGGATCATCGACATGGATCAAAGCCCGCAGCAATAGAGCATTTTCTCTTTGAAAATGCTCTGCTGACGCGAAAGCGGCAGCCGCCGCAACGCGCGTACATTCAGGCGAAAACCGCGTTTTTCGCCTGAATGCCACCTTTGACTTTCATAAAAAGTCAAAGGTAATCTGCTCTGGAGCGGCTGCCTTGCGCCGGGCCCGGCACTGCGGGCGGCACGCCGTGCGTCTGCGGACGCGGAGGTAAAGAATGAATCCGTCCCTGCTCTGGTTTTTGCTGGGCATTGCCTTTTTGCTGGCCGAGCTGGCGACGCCCACCACGGTGCTGCTCTTTTTCGGCGTCGGAGCCTGGGCCGCGGCCGCGGCCGCGCTGCTGGGCCTGACCACAGGCTGGCAGCTGGCCGCCTTCATGGCGGTTTCCCTGCTCACCCTGATTTTTCTGCGCCGCCATTTGCGCGCCGTATTCGGCGGCCGTTCGCACAGAGCCGCCCCGGAAAACAGTCAGCAGGGCCATCCCCTTTCCGGCCGTCAGGGCATTGTCAGCAAGACGCTGCATCCCGGCCAAATGGGCGAGGTAAGCATTGACGGCAGTTTCTGGCGCGCCGTGGCGCAAAGCGAAATCCCCCAGGGGCGGCCGGTGCGCGTGCTGGGCACTTTGCCCGCTGATGCCCTGGTCCTGCGGGTCGCGCCCCTGGAAGAAAACGAATAAGCGCTCCGGGCGTTTCACGCTCCGGCGTGACGCTCCCGGAGCCGGAGGAATCCTCTATGGAATTCATCAATCATTTCGGCTGGCTCTTTCTGCTGGCCGTGCTGGTGATCATTGTTCTGATCAAAACGGCCGTGGTGGTGCCCAACCAGTCCGCCTTCGTGGTGGAACGCCTGGGCAAATTTCACAAGGTGCTTTACGCCGGTTTTCACCTTCTGGTGCCCTTTGTGGATGTGACGGCCTACAAGCGCAGCCTCAAGGAGCAGGTGCTGGACGTGCCCAAGCAGACCTGCATCACCCGCGACAATGTGAGCGTGGACATTGACGGCGTGCTCTACCTCCAGGTGATCACGCCGGAAAAATCCGCCTACGGCATTTCGGACTATGAATGGGGCGCCATCCAACTGGCCCAGACCTCCTTGCGCTCGGTCATCGGCAAGCTGGAACTGGACAAGACCTTTGAAGAGCGCACCCGGATCAACCAGGAAGTGGTGGAAGCCCTGGACGCGGCCACCGCGCCGTGGGGCGTCAAGGTGCTGCGCTACGAAATCCGGGACATCACGCCCCCGTCCACGGTTATGGAAGCCATGGAAAAACAGATGCGCGCCGAACGCGAAAAGCGCGCCACCATTGCCGAATCCGAAGGCGAGATGCAGTCCCAGATCAACCGCGCCGAAGGCGCCAAGGCCGCGGCCATCGCCCAGTCCGAAGGCCAGAAGCAGGCCATGATCAATCAGGCCGAAGGCGAGGCCGCCCAGATCCGCACGGTTGCCACGGCAACCGCGGAAGGCCTCAGGATTGTAGGCGATCAACTGGGCAACGACGGCGTGGCCGCGGCCCAGCTCCGCCTGGCCGAGGCCTACATCAGCGAGTTCGGCAAGCTGGCCAAACAGGGCAACAGCCTGATCATACCGGCTGACGTGGCCGATGCGGCGGGCATGGTGGCAACCATGACCAAAATCATCAAGCCCGGTCAGGGCCTGTCTTCCGAAAGCCGCACGAGCTAGAGCGTTTTGCTAATGACATTAGAGCATTTTCACTTTGAAAATGCTCTAGTCAAGTAAAGTTTATTTTGACAAACATGAATTTCTGTATGTAATAGGCTCCCAACCATAATGATCAGGATCCTATACTCATTCCACAGAGGGCATGTATAATGGTGAATATTGTTAGAATGGTTCAGTTAAATCAAATTTTGAAGAGACTAACCTCTTGAAATGATCTGATTTATATCAAAAACGCCCATTTTAAAAGCCTCTCTGAAACCAGCAACTATAATTATTTGTCTTTTAGTGGGAATATCCATATTCCATCCATTTGATATGGTTTATCACATATGACTTTTTCACCTATATATACATTGTCCTTAAAATAATGAAATTTTGTGGCATCACTGAAAAAAAGCGACCTATAGTACACGATACCCCACAACCTCTGTGTGAAAGGTGAGGCACCCACTTAAAGATTTTGTGAAAAATTCCTCCGCTTAAGCTCAGCTTTTACGCTGTCTCCCCCATGTTCTCTTACCAACCTAATTATTGGAGATGTAATCTCATCAAAGTTATCATAAATAAAAGGCTTGTAAGAGGTTAGTTTATGAAACTCGCTTTTGTTCCACAACAGCGCCAAGGCAAATTCCCAAGCATCGGCTTCCTCATTCACAGAGTAATTGCCATCCCTTGGGGGCTCATCAGAAGTTTCCCCACTAAAATAGGGAATATAGGCCACAATATGCCCTAGTTCATGGGCTAGCCATATCCGTGCATCAAGAAAATCATTCTCTTTACTGCCACTGGGCAGGTAAATCGTACAACCATCGTGGAAAAAATTACACAACGACTTGCGGGAAACATGCTTACTGATGCGGGTTTGTATCCGAAAATTCACGTCCTTCGATTTTCTCAGTCTGGCACGACGAAAAATATCCCCCTCAATCTGGCGGATCGTGTGGGCAAGGAAGTTATCCACGCTCACCTTTGCATACTTTTTCCCAAGCTCAGCAGGTGACTGCATTTAAGCTCCCACTGACTGATGGCACGATATGCGATCCCAACTTTCCAAAGCGTGCTGCTCGAGATTCTTCAATCTCTCCTCATCAGTCCACTCCCCACCATAGCGAGTAAACAAAATCCCCATTTCTTTGCGCAGAAAATCAATCTTAGAAGGTGTATCTTTCAACCCCTTGTCTGCGTAGAAAGCAGCAAATTGCCACTCTTCCCGTATTTCACACAATTCCATCAGATCGTTCCTGAAAAATTTTTAGGGCCGCCAAATTTTTAAACAGCGTATACCAGAGCAATTTCACTTTGAAATTGCTCTGGTGGCCGCGGGAGCGGACGCCCGCGCCGAATGAGCCTGAAAACCACGCTTTTCAGGCGCTTGTCCCGCTTGCGGGGAAATGATGGCAGCGCCGCTTTTGAAATTGAATAATTTCAAAAGCAAAATGTTCTAATGATTCTGCCGAAAAAATCATTAAAAGGCAATGGCTGCCTCCCCAGTGCGCCATTGAAATATAAACAAAAATTCAGATAAATTAGCATAGCTCATATCAATGATGTGAGAATCTTTTTCTATGCATACATATCTAGCTGTAAAATAAAAGAAAAATACTAAAAATAGTTATAAATACTATTAAACTCACCTTAGCAAACCGCTCTAAAATAGTTGAGAATGCGCAGGATAGTGCTAACCCGCCCTGGGTGCTTCACTCCTTTCATGAGCAAAACGCTCCAAAAAGAACCATCAGTCCTCGGCCTGAGCCTTGAGCGCCTCGGTCTGGGCGGCTGTGGACAAGGCCTCAAGAAGCGGGGTCAGCTCGCCCTCCATGATCCGATCCAAGGAATACAGGGTCAGGTTGATGCGGTGATCCGTGCAGCGGCCCTGCGGGAAATTATAGGTGCGGATGCGCTCGGAACGGTCGCCGGAACCCACCTGGGCCTTGCGGTCGGCGGAAAGCTCGGAATTCTGGCGTTCACGCTCGGCGGCCAGAATACGCGAGGCCAGCACTTTCATGGCCCGGGCCTTATTCTTGTGCTGGGAGCGCTCGTCCTGGCAGGTGACCACGGTATTGGTGGGCAAGTGGGTGATGCGCACCGCGGATTCGGTCTTGTTGACGTGCTGGCCGCCCGCGCCGGAAGCGCGATAAATATCAATGCGCAGATCCTCGGGCCGGATTTCCACGTCCACTTCCTCGGCTTCGGGCATGACGGCCACAGTGGCCGCCGAGGTATGAATGCGCCCTTGCGCCTCCGTGGCGGGCACGCGCTGGACCCGGTGGGTACCGGCCTCAAATTTGAGGCGGCTGTAAACCCGTTCGCCGGAGATCAGGCAGATGATTTCCTTGTACCCCCCGGACTCGGAAGGAGATTCGCTCAAAATCTCCACTTTCCAGCCTTTGACTTCGGCATAGCGGCTGTACATGCGGAAAAGATCGGCCGCAAAGAGCGCGGCCTCCTCGCCGCCGGTGCCTGCCCGGATCTCCAGGATCGTATTCTTTTCATCCAGGGGATCAGTGGGCAGCAGGGCTACCTTGAGAGCCTGCTCCAACCTGGGCAGCTCTTCCTCGGCCTTATGGATCTCCTCCTGGGCCAGGGCCTTGAGCTCCGGGTCTTCCTCGTGCAAAAGCTGCTTGTTGTCGGCAATCTCCTGAAGCAGCGCGCGGTGGCGGCGAAAAAGCTCCACCACCTCGCGCAAATCCGCATGCGCTTTGGCCAGCTTGCGGTAGTGCTCCTGATCGTTGAACACATCGGGCTGGGCCAGAGCCTCTTCCAGCTCCAGAGATTTTTTTTCAAGGCCTTCCAGTTTGGCAAACATGGGAGCTCCAATCAGAATCTGAAATATGCGTGGCAAGAAGCGCGGACCCGGCCGTCAGAGGCGCTCGCTCCATGCGCGCGGGCGACCGCGGCGCTCCCGTATGCGGCAGGGAACGCACGCGCGCCGGGCAAAGGCAGCCGTACCGGCACGCCGCCACACGATCCGGCATGCGTTTCGGGCAAGCGCGTGCGCAGCCGTCTTCAGCACAGAACGCTTTAGCCAACCGTATAGGGCGCGGTACGGATATTCTCTCCGGCTTCCGGGCCCAAGGCCTCGCGCAAGGCCACCACAGCCACGTCCAGTTGATCCCGATCCGGTTCATAGGTGGTCAGGCGTTGCAGCGCCAGACCCGGCGCGCGCAGCACACTGGCCCAAAAACCGTCGGCCAGACGCGCCGCATAGCGGATCAGCTCATAGGCCAGGGCGCTGATAGGAGCCATCAGCAGCAGCTTGAAAGCAATGGTCAGGCCGTGCTTGGCCACAATGCCCTGGGGGGTGTGCACCATCAGCAGCAAAGGCACCAGAACCGCATGCAGAATAATGGAAATGCAGATCACAAAGAGCAGAAAGGTGGTGCCGCAACGCGGATGCAGACGGCTCATGCGCGCGGCTTGCGCCGCGCTGACTTCGCCCCCTGCCTCAAAGGCATGAATCGCCTTGTGCTCGGCGCCATGATACTGAAACACGCGGCGAATATCCGGCACAAGGGAGATCAGCCAGATATAGCCCATGAAAATGCAGCACTTGAAAAAGCCGTCCCAGAGGTGGAAGGAGAGCCCCTCCACATCGCCGCCCAGATGCAGCCAGAGCATAATCAGCGAGAGCAGATGCGGAGCCACCACAAACAGGCCAACGGCCATGAGCAAAGCCAGCCCCAAAGTCAAGGCCAGATGCCAGCCCTCCAGTTTTTCTTCCTGGGCGTTCGCCGTGGCCTCCACTGAGCGGTTCAGGGCCTGAATGCCGTTGACCAGGGTTTCCAGCAAAACCGGAAAACCCCGCAGAAACGGTTTTTTCAGCCAGGGATGCCGCGTCAGGGAAAACCAGGGCAGGCGTTGGGCGCGTATGCCGCCGTCAGGGAGGCGCACGGCCAGAGCATACGCGTCGCCATTGCGCATCATCACGCCTTCCATGACAGCCTGCCCCCCCACAGTGGGGCAGGCTGTCCGCAAGGCAGCCATGCCGGGCAGCAAAGAGCGCCGCATGTCCTTCGGCCCGCGCCTATTTTTGCTCAAATTTGGCGTACTTTTTGCGGAAACGATCAATGCGTCCGGCCGTGTCCAGAAAACGCTGCTTGCCCGTAAAGAAAGGATGGCAGACCGAGCAGACTTCCACATGCACTTGTTCGCCCCTGGTAGAGAGCACTTGCTCCTCATGGCCGCAGGCGCAGGTGATGGTTGCCATGTACACTTTGGGATGGATGCCTTTTTTCATCACAGAACCTCGTGGCGGCAGGCCGGACCTGGCCCTTGCTGCGGCCCGCGTTGCCGGAATGTGCCGGAACGGGGCGGACCTTTACGGACGCCGCGCAATGTTTGCCCGTCCGGCAGGAATATCCGGACAGGGAGAGACTATTTAACGCTTTTTATAGCGCTTGGCAAGTGCGGGGCAGCGTGGGAGCAGGGAATACAGCGCAATCCCAGCTGCGAGGGGCGATTGGAAAAAATATGCCGCTTCGGCACAACCTCATTGCCAGCGCCGCGCCGAGCGGCTATATCTGCCCCATGCCCAAAACTTCCCGTCAGCGCGCCGACCAACTGGTTTTCGAGCAGGGCCTGGCTGAAAGCCGGGAGCAGGCCCGCCGTCTGATTATGGCCGGCAGGATCGCGCTTGCCGCAGCCGGGCCTCACGGCGCGCCGCTTGTGCCGTCGGGCGCGCCCCTTGCTCTGGTGCCCAAACCAGGGCATCCCTATCCGGCCGGCACGCGCTTCGCGCTCCTGGAGGGCGAGCGCTATGTCAGCCGGGGCGCGTACAAGCTGCTGACGATTCTGGACCGGTTCCGCCTGGATGTGCGCGGCTTTGTCTGCCTGGATGCCGGAGCTTCCACAGGCGGCTTCACGGATTGCCTGCTCCAGAACGGCGCGGCCCGCGTCTATGCCGTGGATGTTGGACGCAACCAGTTGCACGAAAAACTGCGCGCGGATCCAAGAGTGATCAATCTGGAAGGCATCAATCTGCGCCGCGCCCTGCCGACGCTGATCCCGGAACCCGTGGATCTGGTGGTGGCCGATGTTTCCTTCATTTCCCTGACGCTGGTGCTGCCGCCCTGCATGATCTGGCTCAAGCCCGGCGGTCTGGCGGCCGTGCTGATCAAGCCGCAGTTCGAGCTGGGGCCGGGCGAAACGGTCAAAGGCGTGGTACGCGACGCGGCCGCCCGCCAACGCGCCGTGGACAAAATTCTGGCCTTTTGCGCCGCCAACCTCGACCTGACCTGCGAGGGGGTCTTGCCCGCCGCCATCAAGGGCCCCAAGGGCAATCAGGAGTACATGGCCCTGTTCCGGCGTTCGCATCCCGCGCAGCCGTGAGGCCTTCCCCGCCGCTCCAAAGCCGGCCGCAGACGCGCCCGCATTGCAGTGCCTGAAAATTCCGTCAGCAGGCGCCTGAAGTCACCTTTTCCTCGGCGTCATTTTTTCTCTTTGGAGTCAGGCGTAAACAGCCTGCCGCGCTGTACAACGCTTTTTCCGAAACGGCCCCGCAACAGATCCAGGGCTTGATCCAGCTTTTGACGGCGCGCCTCTTCAGCGGGATCGCGCCTTGCCGCAGCCTTGCCCGCGGCCTGCGGCAAAGCCACGCCCGGCAAAAAAAGCTGGGCCGGGGTCTCGTCAAAGCCGGAAACGCCCAGGCCGATCAGGCGCACGGGCTGAGGCAGCGCAAGCGCCTCCAGAAGTTCGCGGCCTGTTTCAAAAATGGTTTGCGTGCTGTTGGTAGCCTCGGCCACGGTGAGCGAGCGGGTGATCTGGCGGAAATCCGCAAACTTGACCTTGAGCGTGACGGTGCGGCCGCTGAGCCCGTGCCTGCGCAGGGAAGCGCCGACCCGCTCGGCATGGGCCATGAGCATACGGGCCAGAAACTCCCTGTCGCGGGTATCCTGCTCAAAGGTGCATTCCGCGCTCTCGCTCTTCATGGGATGCGAGGGCTCCACCGGGCGCGGATCAATGCCGCGGGCCCGCTCAAAGAGCACCCGGCCCCATTTGCCGTAGCGGCCTGCCAGAAATTCCAGGCTGTAGCGGCGCAACTGCTCCACGGTCACAATGCCCAGATCCCGCAGACCGGCCGCCATGCGGCGGCCCACGCCCGGCAGGCGGCCCACCTCCAGGGAGCGCAGAAAAGCATCCATTGCCTCAGGCCGCAGAATGAACACGCCGTCGGGTTTGTTCACATCCGAGCAGATCTTGGCCAGAAACTTCACGGGCGCGGCTCCCACCGAGCAGGTCAGGCCGCCCGTGACCTCGGCCACCCGCGCCTTGATCCGGGCAATGAGCTCTTCCGGCGGGCCGAACAGACGCTCCAGGCCCGCGGCGTCCAGATAGGCCTCGTCAATGCTGGCCGGTTCCACCAGGGGCGAGAACTCGCCCAGAGCCGCCATGATCAGGCCTGAGATCTCCGCATAGCGGCGACGGCGGCCGCGGATGAAAATGCCCTGCGGACAGAGCCGCCGGGCCGTGACAACGGGCATGGCCGAATGCACGCCGTATACCCTGGCCTCGTAGGAAGCCGTGGAAACAACCCCGCGCAGGCCGCCGCCGATGATCACGGGCCTGCCCCGCAATTCCGGGTTGTCCATCTGCTCCACGGCAGCGAAAAAAGCGTCCATATCCAGGTGAATAATCATGAAAACGTCCAGCCGGCACGTCAGAGCGTTTTGCTCATGAACGTAGCTAAACGCTCTAGCGCATTTTGCTTTTGAAATTATTCAATTTCAAAAGCGGCGCTGCCATCATTTCGCCTGAAAAGCGTGGTTTTCAGGCTCATTCGGCGCGGGCGTCCGCTCCGCGGCCGCCAGAGCGGTTGCCGTTTTCAACAGCAAACCGCTCTAATCCAGCTTTTCGCGCAGGCGGGCCAGCTCCGTCTGCACATAGGCGTCCGGGGCTCCGAGATCGCGCAGCAAAAATTCGGACATGGTCAGGGCCACCTCGCGCTCGCCGCTGAACACCTCGGTGACGCCCATTTTCCGCAGGGCGCGGGCCTCATTCACAAAAGCCGTGTGCACCAGAATACGGATGCCGGGATTGAGCGAGCGGGCAATGGGCGTCACCTCGCGGGCCGGGATGCCCGGCGTGGTCAGCAACAGCGCTTCGGCATGTTCCAGCCCGGCCTCGCGCAGCACTTCAGCCTGCCCGGCGTCGCCGTGCACAGCGGGCCGGCCCTCTTCTCGCAGCATGCGCGCCGTGTCGATGTTGTTCTCCACCACCACCGGCGTGATCCCGTTATGGATCAGGATGCGGCAGAGATTGCGGCCCACCGGGCCGTAGCCCACGACCACCACGCGGGGCGTTGACGCATCCTCGGCCGGGAGGGATTGCGGCGGCAGGGGCGACTGCGACAGAAAAGCCGGGCCGTGTTTTTCCAGCCAGCGGGCCATGCCCTTGATGCGGCGGTACAACAGCGGATTGAGCGTAATGGAAATAATGGCCGCCGGAATGATCGCATTGTTCACGGCAGTGCCGAACAGGCCCTCGCTGATCCCGAGCGCGGCCAGAATAAAAGAAAACTCGCCGATCTGCCCCAGGGCCACGGCCACGGAGAGGCTCAGGCGCAACGGTTGTTTGAATGCCGTGGTCATGATCAGCGCGGCCAGGGGTTTGATCAGGATAATGATCCCCAGGGTGACCAGCATCAGGGGCCAGTCGCTGAGCAGCGTCACCGGATCGAAAAGCATGCCCACGGAAACGAAAAAAAGCACGGCGAACGCGTCGCGCAAAGGCAGGGCCTCGGCCGCGGCGCGGGCGCTGAAGTCGGACTGGCCCACCACCATGCCCGCCAGAAACGCGCCCAGCGCCATGGACGCATCGAAAAAGAGCGCCGCAGCCACGGCAATGCCCAGGGCCAGGGCGATGACGGCCAGGGTAAAGAGATCGCGCGCGCCGGAGCGCGCCACATAGCCCAGAAAAATCGGGATCAGCTTCTGCCCCACCACCAGGGTGAATGCCGACAGCGCGGCCAGCTTCAGCAGGGTCAGGCCCAGGGCCGTCCAGAAATTGCCGCCGGGCGAGAGCACAGCGGGCAGGAGCACCAGCAGGAGGATGGTGAAAAGATCCTCCACCACCAGCCAGCCCAGAGCCACATGCCCGGTGCGGGTATGCAGGGCGTGGTTGTCCGAAAGCACGCGGGTCAGCACAACAGTGCTGGCCACGGAAATGGACATGCCGAACACTGCTCCGGCCAGGGGCGAAAAGCCGAACAGGGACAGGATGCCCATGCTCGCCAAGGTGGTCAGCGCGATCTGGGCCAGGGCCCCGCTCAAGGCGATCGCGCGCACGGCCAGCAAATCCTTGAGGTGAAAATGCAGGCCGACGCCGAACATCAGGAGAATAACCCCGATCTCCGCGCATTGCCGGGCCGTGGCCGCGTCAGCCACAAAACCCGGCGAGTGCGGCCCCACGATCATCCCGGCCAGCAAATAGCCCACCAGGGGGGAAAGACGCAGTTTCTGGGTGATGAAACCCAGCACCAGGGCCGCGGAAAGGCCGCCGGCCAGGGTCAGGATCAGGGTCAGTTCATGGGGGGCGCTCATGCTCTCAGATCTCTTCCGCGCCGGGCAGCCATTGCAGCCAGAGGGAACGGCGGCGCGGCCCGTCGCCCTCGCACAGATAGACCGCCTGCCAGGTTCCCAGACAGAGCCGGCCGTCCTCCACCAGAAGCAGCAGGGACGAGCCGTGCAGCGAGGCTTTGATGTGGGCGTCGCTGTTGCCTTCGGCGTGGCGATAATTGCCGTCTTCCGGCACAAGGCGGCTGAAAGACGCCAGCATGTCGCGCCTGACGTCCGGATCCGCGCCCTCGTTGACGGTCAGGCCGCAGGTGGTGTGCGGGCAGAACAGGACCAGCGCGCCGTGCAGCCAGGCGCGCTCCTCGGCCATGCGGGCCGCAAAGGCGCGCAGTTGCGGCGTGATGTCGCACAGTTCGCAGCGGCTGCGGGTGGCAAATTCAAGCGTATGCATGGCTCTTCCTCAACGTCTGTATTCCAATAACGTGGAATGCGCCATGCGGTCCAGCCCTTCCCGCCGCCCGGCCGGGCTTTATGTAAACAAAAAGCCGAAATGCGAGAAAGGCGTGAAATCGCGGGGGCGTTGAAAAACCTGATTAGCCTTTGCGGATTCTGTCACAGCAAGGGAAACTGATAAATCTGCCTTTGATATAGGCTCCGCGAGATAAGAAATAAGCAAGCAATTCCTTATTTGGAAAAAAATCCAAAAATGTGTGTTTGCCACGCGCCTTATTGAGTTCAAAAAAAAGACGCACATTAGGTGTGCAATATTGCAGAAGATCTTTAAGAAAGTAATCCCACTCTGGCACGTCCCACGAAGCAAGGGAGCCATCGTCGGAAACTTTTGTGTTAAAGCAAGTCCATCTGGCAATCACAAGATCAAAGGCAACCTTAAAGCACGGCAAAGGCTCAAAGGGCTGGATGCGGTGAACAATGCGTTTTATGCCGAGTGCGGTAGTGAACTCTTTATATATCTTGGGGGCATCACTGTAGGGTATATCCAGCCCATAGGCTTCGTGCCCGAAAAGATTGAACAAATGAGGCGTATACCCGGGGCCTGTTCCGATATCCAGCACGCATAACTTTTTCTCCCCGAGTATTTCTTCGAGGAGGCCGAACTTTCCCATGGCGCTGATGAATCCCGGTAGAAAACGCTCATAGTCCGCATACTTGATGGGGCCGAGCTCTCCCGGCTCGGGCGAGTAAGCGGCCCTTGCTTTCATGAAGGCAGGATTAGCCTCCAAAGCTGTTTTCTGTATCTTCAGAAGCGCCTGTATAAGAAGTTTCACAGGATCCTCCCGGCATTTCTCAAGGAGAGAGAAGATACGTTGAGCACATTTCTGAAAAATGTAAAGAGCATATCCGCCGCACCGTCAGGAAGGCGCACCCCCGGCTTGACAGCAGAAGCCCGAATCCGGCTCCAGGCAAGGACTGAACCCGGTTTACGCGCCGGGCATCCCCGCGAGAAAGATACCGTTTGCGCTGTAAGGCTCCTGCCCAGAAATGTACAACAATTCGTCCTTTCGAAAAAAGCTCCGTCTATGGCTTTTTCGAGCCCCGGGTCGCGGCGGATACTCATGCCGGGATACGAGCCACCCGGATTTTGCAGGGCCACCTACAACACCCTGAAATACACTGCCGGCTCCCTGAGCAGCCCCGCGTCCACAGCGCGCTGGAGCGCGTCGCTCATGGCCCGTGCTGTGGTTTCATGGGTCATGAAGACCAGGGGCACGCCCTGGCCCTCGTCCGCTTTCTGGATCATCTGGGCCACGCTGATGCCCTCGGCGGCCATGCAGCCGGAAATATCCCGCAGCACGCCGGGCGCGTCCCGGACCATGACCCGCACATAATAGCAGGAACGCCATTCCTCAGGCGGCACAATGGCGGCCTTGGGCAGTTCCCTGCCCACAAATCCCGTGTTGTTGGGCCGCTCCTCGCGGGCCACGGCCATCAGGTCGGCCAGCACGGCCCCGGCCGTGGGCAGATCCCCGGCCCCGCGCCCGTGGAAGAAGAGCGAACCCGCGGCATTGGCCTCCACGCGCGCGGCATTGTACACGCCGCCCACGCGGGCCAGCAAAAAGGTGTGGTGCACCAGAGCCGGAAAGACCCCTGCCTCCAGGCGCACCGGGC
This sequence comes from Desulfovibrio sp. ZJ369, assembly GCF_011039085.1. Classification (GTDB taxonomy): domain Bacteria; phylum Desulfobacterota; class Desulfovibrionia; order Desulfovibrionales; family Desulfovibrionaceae; genus Desulfovibrio. Next base: position 43,122 of record NZ_JAAKEI010000018.1, read on the forward strand.
GGTCGGCGGCGTCGCCCGCGCACTCCCTGCCGTCCTTTTTTGCCTCGGGGCAGGGCACTTCGCGCACCTGACCGATGAGCTTGACGCGGTAGCCAAATTCGCGCGCCAGACGGATATCCAGACCCGAAAGGCCCCTGATGCCGCGCACGGACAAGGCCGTATACGGATAATTGACCCCGTAGGCCAGCCGGATCAGCAGGATCAGCTTGTGCGCCGCGTCATGGCCGTCAATGTCCAGCGTGGGATCGGCCTCGGCATAGCCCAGCTCCTGCGCCTGCTTCAGGGCCACATCGAAATCCAGGCCGTTGGAGGTCATTTCCGAGAGGATATAATTGCTGGTGCCGTTCAGAATGCCCATGAGCGAGGAAATGCGGTTGCCGGTCAGGCTTTCCTTCAGGGCCTGCACAATGGGGATGGCCCCGGCCACGCTGGCCTCATACCGCAAAATGCGCTTTTTGCGCTCGGCCTTTTGAAAGAGAGCCAGACCCTCCTCGGCCAGCAGGGCCTTGTTGGCCGTGACAATATGCTTGCCCTGATCCAGGGCGCGGTCGATGAGCGCGCGGGCCCGGTCAATGCCGCCGATCAGCTCCACCAGCACGTCGATGCCCGGATCGTCGGTGAGCGCCGCGGGATCCGTGGTCAGTTCCGCGCCCGCGGGCAGGGGCACGCTGCGGGCCTTTTGCGCGTCGCGCACCAGCACGCGCCTGACCACGATGTCACGGCCCGTGCGCCTGCGGATGATGTCCGCGTTTTCCTTGAGCAGGCGCGCCAGGCCGCCGCCCACCGTGCCGAAACCGGCCAGGCCGGCCACCAGGGGTTTGCTTTCGTTGGCTTTGCTCATGCCTGCTCCGGCGCGCCCGAGAGCAGGCGGCGCATGTTGCTCACGGCCTGCCGGGTGCGATGTTCGTTTTCAATAAGCGCGAAGCGCACATACTCATCACCGCAGGAGCCGAAGCCCAGGCCCGGCGACACGGCCACATGCGCCTCGGTCAGCAGCAGCTTGGAAAATTCCACGGAGCCCATTTTGCGGAAAGCTTCGGGGATCCGCGCCCAGACAAACATGGTGGCCCTGGGCGCGGGGACCTCCCAGCCGATGCGCTTCAGGCCCTCAATGAGCCGGTCGCGGCGCTCGCGGTAAATGTCGCAAATCTCCTGCACGCAGTGATCAGGCCCGTTGAGAGCCACGGTGGAGGCGATCTGGATCGGCTGGAAGATGCCGTAATCCAGATAGCTCTTGATCCGGGCCAGGGCGTGCACCAGACGCTTGTTGCCCAGACAGAAGCCCACCCGCCAGCCGGGCATGGAATAGCTTTTGGACAGGGTGTAAAATTCCACGCCCACATCCCTGGCCCCTTTGGCCTGCAAAAAGCTGGGCGCTTTGTAGCCGTCAAAAACCAAATCCGCATAGGCCAGATCGTGAATGACCCACAGGCCGTTTTCTCTGGCGAAATCCGCCACCTTCTGAAAAAAGGCCAAATCCGTCACTTCCGTGGTGGGATTATGCGGATAGCACAAAAAAAGAATCTTGGGCTTGGGCCACGCCTGCCGCGTGGCGGCCGTGAGATCCTCAAAAAAATCGCGGCCGGGCCCGATGGGCACGCTGCGCACGTCGCCGCCCGCAATGACCGGCGCGTATTTGTGAATGGGATAGGTGGGGTCCGGCGCCAGGACCACATCCCCGGGCGAAAGCATGGCCAGGGAAAGGTGCGCAAGGCCCTCCTTGGAACCCATGGTCACAATGGCCTCGCTTTCCGGATCCAGTTCCACGCCATAGAGCCGGGCATAGCGATCGCAGATCGCCTTGCGCAGGTTGGGAATGCCCCTGGAGAGCGAGTAACGGTGATTTACGGGCTTTTGGGCCGCCTCGACCAGTTTTTCCACAATGGGCGCGGGCGTGGGAATGTCCGGATTGCCCATGCTGAAATCCACAATGTCGACATTCTGGCGACGCAGCCGCATCTTCAGTTCGCCGACAACCGCGAACACATACGGGGGCAGACGCTGGATACGCGAAAACTCTTCCATCCTCTCCTCTCCTTGCTCGGATCAGGGCCGGGGAAAGCGCGCTCGGCGCGCGGCATGGGATAGCATAGACGGCTCTGCGCCTTCTTGTAAAGAATTTTGCCGGAACAGCCGCAAGCTTGCCGCCGCTTTTGCAATTCAAGGCATTGTCATGTATTGGCAAAAAACGCCTGCCACGACGCCCCCCCGGAACATGTGCCGGCGGCTTGCGCGCCGGGAACGCATTTTTGTCCGCAGAGCGTTTTGCGCATGAAATCAGCTGAATGCTCTGCAAATACACGGAAAACAGGAGCTTGCATGGACGATCACATTCGTTTTGATCCCGAGGCGCTCACCTTGCATCTGCTGGATCAGCGCCTTTTGCCCGATCAGGAGGTTCATGTGTCCTGCCGCACAGTACAGGATGTGATTGCCGCTCTGCAAAACATGGTGGTGCGCGGGGCCCCGGCCATTGGCGTCACCGCTGCCTGGGGCTGCGCGCTGGCCGCGGCCGGGGCCGGGAATGGCCCGGACTGGCGGGATCGTCTGGAAACCGGCCTGGAAACTCTCGCCCGGGCCCGCCCCACGGCCGTCAATCTGCGCTGGGCCGTGGATCGCCTGCGCGGCTTGTGGCGGGCGCGCCGGGACGCCGATCAACCGGCCCTCCTGGCCCTGTTTCTTGACGAGGCCAGGCGCATGCAGGAGGAAGACGTGGCCGCCTGCAAGGCTCTGGGCCGTTTCGGCGCGGACTGCCTCCAGGACGGCGACAGCGTGCTCACTCACTGCAATGCCGGAGCCCTGGCCACAGCCGGATACGGCACGGCCCTGGGGGTGATACGCGCCGCCGTGGAACAGGGCAAACGGATCCGGGTCATTGCCGATGAGACCCGGCCTTTTTTACAAGGCGCGCGGCTCACGGCCTGGGAACTGGCCCGCGACAACATCCCTGTCCGCGTGGCCTGCGACAATGCCTGCGCCCTGCTGATGCAAAAGGGCCTGGTGCAACGCGTGGTGGTGGGCGCGGATCGCATTGCGGCCAACGGCGACGCCGCCAATAAAATCGGCACCCTGGGCGTGGCGATCCTGGCGCGGCATTTTGGGATTCCCTTTTATGTGGCCGCGCCGCTTTCGACCATTGACCCGGCGGCCGCCAACGGCGCGGCCATCCCCATTGAAGAGCGCCCGGCGGGCGAAGTGACGCATATGGGCGGGCGGCGCATCTGCCCGGAGAGCGTGCCGGTTTACAACTTTGCCTTTGACGTGACCCCGGCCGCCCTGATCGCCGGGATCATCACCGAGCGGGGCGTGCTCAGGCCGCCCCTGGGCCCGGCCATTGCCCACATCCTCGCGTCGTGCCGGGAGGTGTGAAATTTTTCCCTGGCAGGACAATTGCAACACGAGGCACAGGCATGAAGGAACTGATTCTTCTGGCGGACAGAGCCACACTGCCCGCGGATCTGGAACAGACAGGCTCCACGCGGGCGTCCGGGGCCGAGGAAACCGCGCGTGTGGTGGCGTACTGGAACAGGTGGGACGCGCCCGAAGGCGGCATCTCGCTGCCCGCCCGGCTGTATGCCGAGCTGACGCGGATCCGCGCCGAGCACATGGCCTGGGCCTATGATCTGGGCCGCTTGCGCGTGGGCGGGCGCGAGGTGCAGGAGCAGCTCAAGGCCGGAGAGAATCTTTCCATGTGGTGGTGCTCCCTGCTCTACGAGCGCCACCCCAAAATGACGCCCAATCTCTACGCCGTGTATAAATTGCGGGCCCTGGAACGCCTTATGGACGCCGAAGGCTTCACGGTCCTGCGACTCTGCGGCGGCGACGCGCTTTTGCGGCAGACCCTGGCCGCATTCTGCGCGGCATCGGGCCGCCTGTTCGTGGAGTTTCATGAGCCGGGCAGCGGCCGCAAAGCCGCGCAAAGCCCGCTCAGGCGGCTGTATGCGGCCTGCCCCGCGCCACTCAGGGCCGCGGCCCGCTATGTCCACTGGTGGTGGACCGTCCGGCGCAAGCTGCCCTGGCGCGGCATCCCCCCCCTGCCCTCTGGCGCGGAATCCCCGGCCACCATTGTCAGCTATTTTCCCAATGTGGACATGCGCGCCGCGGAGATCGGGCGTTTTCGCTCCCGCTACTGGGAAAGCCTGCATGACGCGCTGGAGGCCGCGGCCCGGCGCGAAGGCGGCCCGCAAGGGCAGTTCGTGCGCTGGCTGTTCATTCGTTTTCCCGCGCCGCAGCTTTCTTTCCGGCAATGCCTGCGCCTGCGCGATCGCTTCCGTCAGGAGCACAGGGACGGCGCGTCCTTTCATTATCTGGAGGAATTTCTGCGCCACCGGGATCTCTGGGCCGCGCTCCGGCGGCATCTGCGCCTCAGCCTGTCAAGCCTGCGCTTGCAGAAAAAAGTCCGCCCGGCCTTTTGCTTTGCCGGTTCGCGGCTCAATTTCTGGGAGTACCTGGGGCCCTGCTGGGCGGAATCCTTCCGGGGCTGGCGCGGTTTGGAGCGCTGCCTGCAATACCGGGCCTTCAAAAGCTATGCGCAGTGCGCCGGGCCGCAGCGCTGGACGCTTTTCCCCCTGGAAAACTGCCCCTGGGAACGGATGCTGACCCAGACCACCCACGACGCCCGCCTGGGCCCTGTCTACGGCGCGCAGCATTCGGTGATCCGGCCCACGGACTTTCGCTATTTTGACGATCCGCGCACCTTCAGCGCCGCGGATTGCGCGCTGTTCCAGCCGGATCTGATCCGGGGCAACGGCCAATCCGCCTGCCGCCAATGGCTGGATGCGGGCATGCCGCCCCAACGCCTTGGCCAGGTGGAAGCCCTGCGCTATCTCTATCTGGCGCATACGCCCGCCACAAAGGAACCGGCGGCGGCGCCACGCCGCCTTCTGGTTGTGACCAGCTTTTTCAGGGACGAGACAGAGGCCCACCTGGCCCTGCTGGCCCGCGCCCTGCATGCGGGCCTGCTGGACGGCTATGCGCTGGCGGTCAAGCCGCATCCCTACCTGCCGGTGCAGGAACGGCTGCGCGCCCTGCTGGGCCGCAGAGCCGGGGAAGTGCGCCTGACTGACGGAGCCATTGCCGGGGAATTGCGGCCCGGCACGCTGGTCTGGGCTTCCAATTCCACCACCGTGGCTCTGGAGGCCGCGCTCAAGGGCCTGCCGGTCATGGTCATGTTGCCCGTGGATGACTTTGATCTCTGCCCGCTGCAGGACGTGCCCCATCTGCCGCGCACGGGCACGCTGCAAGACGTGCGGCAGGCCCTGGCGGCCGCCGCGCCCCTGGATCTGCCGCCGGACTACCTGGATCTGGATCCGGCCCTGCCGCGCTGGAAACACTTGCTTGGACTGTGAGGAAAAGATGGACGCACGCGAACAAATCACGGACTGGGTGCATCACTGCTATTGGGACAAGGACATCAACTGCGCGCGCACCACGCTGTTTTGCCTGAGCCAGCTGTGCCGCCTGCCCCTGCACCCCCAGATTTCGCAGGCGGCCGTGGGCCTGAACGGCGCGGGGCGCATGGGAGGTCAATGCGGCCTGCTGGAAGGCGCACTGCTTTTTCTGGGCATCCGGGGCGCGGCATCGGGCAAAACCGACAAGGAAATTGTCAGCCTCTGCGGGCAGTATGCCACGGCCTTTCAACAACGCTTTGGCGGCATCACTTGCCGCCAACTGCGGCCCGGCGGCTTTCGCAAGGACGATCCCCCGCACCTCTGCGAGGCTATCACGGTGGACGCGATCTGTTTTGCCTGGGATTTTCTGCGCGCCGCGTAGGCGCAGGCGAATTTCCTTGCGCCGTTACGCGCCGGGGCAGGCACGCTTATTTTTTTAATTATTTTTTAGAGCAATTTGACTTTTATTTTATTTAGAAATCGTTTAGATTGCAGAGATGAAATTTGCATCTGAAGAAATCCGAACCAAGGCTGTTCATGCGTATCTTGATGGAAAAGCAACAGCCAGGCAATTG
>NZ_JAAKEI010000019.1 GCF_011039085.1 Desulfovibrio sp. ZJ369
AGCAAAAACATGTGATGAACTGTATAAATCCATTGGAAAAGCATTAAGTTGTATCACACAAAAAGACGCTGAAGGATGGTTTAAATCCTGTGGATATGTAAAAAGTTAAAAGCAAAATGCTCTAATATTACCCTCTAAAATTTTAAAAACATTTTGTGAATACTCAATACCACATATCTGCTGAAATGGATATTTCGTTGCCAAGTATAATACATACCCTTTTCCACAGCCGACATCTAAAAACTTTACTACGTTAGTAAAATTAATTTTTTCAAGAGCCTGGTAAACATATTTTTTTTCAGAAGGCCAATAGTCACATCGATCATCTGCCACATTATACATACCTTGGATAGGCTGTGAAAAATCAAGACCCCTCAAATTTTCATATTTTCCTCGCAAGACACAGTGGGCATGAAATATAAAAAAAGTGATTCTACAACAGCGTGCACATAGAGCACCATATATTTTTTTTAACAAAATACCTTCATGCGAGTATTGAATAATTTTTTTTAGCGTATGTGATAGAGAAGTCCACATAAAATTACTCCATATGATATGCAACCAGCATCTTCTGCTCTTCCTTTTCCCAACATAAATCCTTTGCTGCTGCGAGTGATGCCTTTTTCATTGCATTGATCTGATCTCGATATAAAGCATTAAGCGCCTTAGCCACAGCTTCTGGAGTACACGTTTCAATACCAATGCCGTTGTGATACTTTTCAATAATTCTTGACATTTCTCTAAAATTTGAAACACAGAGAGCCAGGCCAGCCATTGTATTTTCAAAAAACTTGTTTGGCAGCATAAACTGATGCTGCGGCGAAAATCCGTCTACAACTTCATAACCAATATCTGCTTTGTTAGCTTCAGAAATAATTTTTGAAAAAGGAACTTGAGGAGTAAATCTAACTCTGTCTTCAATACTCAGTTTGGAAACAATATTTTTTAAGATATCTATATATTTTTTATTTTCAGGCCCTCGAATTTCAACAACATACCTATCATCCAGCAGTGGTACTGCACGAATCAAAACTTCAAGACGGCGTGAAGAATCTACAATTCCATGATAAAGAATTTTAATTTTATCTGAGCATATATTAAAAGAGCATATTTCATAAAAAGGCACACTGCGTACTACGCCTGGTCGCTCTGTAAGAGCATAATCTCGCTGGAGCAAGTCAGCGATACCATCACAAACAGTTGTGATTCCATGTGCCTTTGGTGGTAATATTGCTGAGTGGCATCTGCATGGCATCCATGAATATGCCTATTGACCAGGTCTCGAAGCCACTTGCCGGTCGGGCAGAACTGCTGCCGCGCATACTCGTGCACATCAATAGCAAAGGAGATCCCCTGCCTTTCAGCAAGTTCCTGGGCCAACGGCACACAAGGCCAGTCATGTGCGATGACATAATCAAAACGTGTCTGCACACCATGCAAAACCGCCCGGGCTGCTCTATTCTGAGGATGAAGCCTCCATGCCAGTTTTGCCGGTAGCACACCACGGGCCAAGGCCTGAGGAATCGTCCATGTTCGTCTGGGCTTCACCTGCTGAAAAGGAAGGACGCTTACGCCTTCCAGCCTGTCTCCAGGTTGGATGAAACCGGCAAGCGTCACTTCCCATCCCAAATTACGGAATGTCCGCACTTGTCGAAGGACACGAGCTTCTGATACCAGACGCTTGTATGCGATGATACAAATATGCATGAGGTTACCTCTCCATGACACAAGATTCACGGCAAAGATATACGGATTTTTTATCCCAAAATCCAGCTTCCATCTTTCACCAGCCGTGGTGGCTTGATGCGACCTGCGGGCCAGAGAATTGGGATGTCGTCTTTGCACGAAAAAAAGAGCATGTCATCGCAGCTCTTCCTTTTTTCCTCAAAAAGGGCCGTTTTGGGCAGATAATTCTCGGTCAACCTCCTCTTACGCCCTTTCTCGGCCCTGTTTACTCACCAGGAAAAGCCCGCTATGCTCGCAGATTGCAGCAGGAACATACCATATTTGAAGAGCTTCTGCGTGCTCTTCCTCCCTGTCATCTTTTTCACCAGTGCTTTTCTCCGGCTATTACCAACTGGCTTGTCTTTCGATGGAATGGATTCCAACAGTCGACAAATTATACATATCGCCTGTACAATATCAAAAATCATGAATCGCTCTGGAATGAAACCGAAGATAATATTCGTACGGACGTTCGCAAGGCACAAAATCGCTTTGCCTTACATATAGAGCAAAGTGATGATATCGGCGCTTTCCTTGACATTTATGCGGGGACATGGAAAAGGCAAGGAAAAAGAACTCCCCATAGTACACTCATTCGCAATATTGACGCCGCTTGTGCGTCACATTCCTGCCGGCGTATGCTTTTTGCTGTAGATGAAGGCGGGCGTCGCCATGCAGCAACCTATATCGTCTGGGATCAGGATGCGGCCTATTATCTGTTGGGAGGAAGTGATCCGAAACTGCGTCAAAGCGGGGCCCACACATTTGTCGTCTGGGAATCCATCCTTCAAGCCTCGAAGTATGTAGATGTCTTTGACTTCGAAGGCTCAAACATCCGTTCCATCGAGAAAAATTTTCGGGCATTCGGCGCGCGACAAACGCCACTGTTCTGGCTGGAGCGTGCGACACCGCTTTTCCGGAAGATCATGTTGCTGCGTGACATCCTTACTGGTCCATGGAAATAGAAAACGGGCAGAGGCTGGCCTCTGCCCGTTTTCTATTTCACGATTCCCATACGCCGCAGAAATGCTTTGACATTTCGTGCCGCATGCAACATGCCTGACCAGCTGGGGTAATCCCGGAAGGTACGATTGGGCAGCGCCATCAGGCGTTCCCAGTCAGCTTCCGTAAGCCCCAGGCGTTCACGCACAAAAGCCGTGTCCTCGCGCAATTCTTCCGGATCGTAGAGCGGCTCCTGCAACCGGGTCAGAGCCTCTTCGCGAGTCATCTGTCCGGCCGCGATCAGACTGGACAAATGGGCACGCCGCTTGTCAAATCCAAACTTTGTGGGCAGGTGGTAATTCTGAATCAGCTTGGTAAACCGTGATTCAGAATGCTTGCGGCCGTAGTTCTCCCACCCGGCTTCTCGCTGCAGCACGAGCTTTGCTTCATCAGGGTTGTAGGGCATCCAGTGCAGGGGCGTCACGGCCTTGACTGTCGGGAACAGCGGGATATCGTGATAAAACTTGCAATAATCCCAGAAGCTCAAGGTGGGGAAATGCCGCAATGGCCGCTGCCCGAAACGCTTGTGGATCGCCTTGAGCTGACGGGAATCCATTGCCATATAGCCCCAGGCACGAGGCAGCACCGACTCGGACACCAGATTGAAGCCGGACAGCCAGTAACGCAGCCCCATTTTTGCCGCCGTACGGAACAGGACAGCGAAAAAGGCATGATCCTGCGGAACATCCTGGTTGGCGAGAGTGAATGCAGATAGGCACGTTGCAGATCGCGCATTTCCTCCCAGTCGATCGTGCAGGTATGGAGTTCATATCCCAGATGGCTGATAAGGCGCTAGATATTCTGCTCCGCAACAGGCGTGTTCCAGCCGGCATCCACATGGAAGACCAGCGGCCGCAAGCCCCACTCCTTGGACTTGTACGTCAGCCACGAGCTGTCTACCCCGCCAGACAAGCCTATCAGGCAGTCATAGTCCTTTCTTCTGCCCGCACGACGCATTTCTTCAACCAGTTTCTCCAGTTTCTCCTGTCCGCGTGCATCGGGCATATAGGACTGTTCAAGACGACGGATCGCCTCGCTGCAGTGGTTGCACTGCCCATTGGCGTCAAAGCTGATGTCAGGATCACTGGTATCCATGACGCAACGGGTACAGATCTGATATGTCTTTTGGCTCATCTTACGGCCTCATCAAGGAAAAAAGGGTTTCTCGCAAATGTTCCTCATTCCGTTCCCAGCAAAGGCTTTGGGCAGCGCTATGCGCGTTACTCTTGAAGCGGGCGATGCTTTCGGGCGTAAGGGAGCGGATAGCCGCGGCAAAGGCCTGCGGCGTAAAATCTTTGGCGACTACACCAAGATCATACTGCCGCAGCATGGCCGACATGTCCGGCAGCGGCGTGATGGCCAGCGCCAGACGGGCCTGCACATATTCAAAGAATTTATTGGGCAGGGTATGTCGATGATTGAAGGTGTTGTCCGGCAACAGGAATATCCCCACGTCATGTCCGCTGATGCCCGCCACAATCTCATCCATGGGCACGGGATCAAGGAAGCGAATGTTGCCCGCAGCTCCGGCAAGCTGGCGTAATTTGTCATAGTAGTCTGGCTCATTGGGAACAAGCATGACATCAAGTGTGGCAATGCCTTCCAGCAAGCGGAAGGCTTCCAACATGACTTCCAGCCTGCGCCCGCTGCTTGCAGCTCCGTGATGGATACAGCGCACAGGGCCGTCGTGGGCCGGTGCAGGCGCTATGTCCTGATAATAGGGGCAGCTTGGCAGCAGCTCGCAGTCCAGCCCGTATTCCTCGTGATAGCCCTGAGCCAGGCCGGGCGATACCGTGAAAATATGATCCAGCCGGGGAAAATACTTCCGGCAGACATAGTCATTGATGCCGCTGAGCGTCAGATTCCAGAGAAAGCTTTGCTCGAACTCACGCGGGTAAAATTCCCGGGCATCCAGAATGACCGGACAGGGCTTGTCACGACTGGCGCGCGCCTCGCGCACGGCCAGCGCCAGAGGAACCAGCAGGCAGTCCTGACAGATGATGGCGGAAAAATCTCTTCCCTTCAGCTGCTCGAACGCGGCCCGCCGCCGTGCTGTCCAGAGATCCCGCTCGTACCGGCGGCAAAGCAGACCGGCAGCCCGCACCATCTTGCGGAGAGGAGACCGTGCTTCGCTGATATTGAGGAATTCCTCCGGCTCTTCAATTCCCGCCGCGGGCGGCGCCGAACAGAGTGTGACGGCGCCGAGTGAACGCAGCAGGGAATAAAAACGGGTAGGACGGGGAGATTTTCCCAGAGAATGAGCAAAAATGTGCAAGAAGTTCACAAAAAGCGTCCTCAAAAGCGACAGCCGCAAAAAAATACGCGGAATACAGGTCTCGAAATCCAATTTGGAAAGTATATGCGGCCAGCACAGGCCGCAAGCCATTTCCCTGTCGTCTCCGGGCCCCTGCCCCTCCCTTCCCTTCGCTTGTCCCGCGGGGATGAATTGCGTATGCTGATTTTTTATAGCAACAACGGGTACGGCATGGCATGAAGGTGATCTCTCTGGTAGGCGCGCGCCCTCAGTTTGTCAAGGAAGCCCTGGTAGGGGAAGCGGCCCGGCGGCTCAATGCCTGGCAACATGTGCTCGTCCATTCCGGTCAGCACTATGATGCCAACATGTCCGACATCTTCTTTGAGGAGCTGGGCATCCCCCGGCCGGATTACCACCTCGGCATCGGTTCCGGCAGCCATGCGCAGATGACCGCAGCCGCCCTGACCGGCATGGAGGACATCCTGCTCAAGGAAAGGCCGGATGCCCTGATGGTCTACGGCGACACCAATACCACCCTGGCCGGCGCGCTGGCCGCGGCCAAGCTGCATCTGCCCGTCATCCATGTGGAAGCCGGCATCCGCATGCTGCCCAAAACCATGCCCGAAGAAATCAATCGCGTGCTGACGGATCGTATCTCCGCCGTCATGTGCTGCTGCTCCGAGCTGGGCCGCCGCAATCTGGCAGCCGAAGGTCTGACCGTTGGCGTCAGTGTCACCGGCGATGTCATGTATGATCTTTTCCTGCGCATGCAGCCGCGCTTCACGCCGGAGGCGACCTGCGCGGCCATGTCGCTGCGCCCCGGCGAGTTTGTCCTTGCCACCCTCCACCGTGACTACAACGTGGACACGCCCGCCTCCCTGCGCGGCATGCTGGAAGGGCTGGCCGCCGTGCAGGAAGAACTGGGGTTTGCCGTCCTGCTGCCCCTGCATCCGCGTACCCGCAAACGGGCAGAGGAATTCGGCGTCACCGGCCTGCTGGAGCGTCTGCGTACCTGCGCCCCTGTGGGCTATCTGGAAGTCATGTCCCTGGCCAGCGCGGCCCGCTTCGTGATCAGCGATTCCGGCGGCCTGCAAAAAGAAGCCTATTACGCAGGCAAGCGCTGTGCCGTCATGATGCCGGACACGGGCTGGCGCGAGCTTGTCGAATGCGGCTGGAACACGCTCTGCGCACCGGAACAGAAAAGCATTGTCCAAGCGGCCTCCCACATCATGGAACCCCTCGCCTGCCCGGAAGGCATCTACGGCGATGGCAGGGCCGCGGAAAGCATCATCAGCGCCGTGATACGCATGCCCTTTGCCCGCGCCTGAACCGTACCACAAGGAATCGTTGCATGTGTGGCATATTCGGCTGGATTCCCGCGCCCGGACACTCTTCCCGTGGTGTCCGTCCTGTTGCGCGTACCCTTCTGGCGGATCTGCGTCATCGCGGCCCCGATGACGCGGGTTGTCTTGTCTTTCCCGCTGATGATCCGTCACATCCGAAAGATGGGCAGACATTTTCCGGCGAAACGCCCTGTGCCCTGCTGCTGGGCCAGACCCGCCTCTCCATCATCGATCTTTCGCCCGCTGGACATCAGCCCATGCGCAGTGCCGACGGCCGCTACACGCTGATCTACAATGGAGAAATCTACAATTACCGCGAATTGCGGCAGGAACTGGAGCAGGCGGGCTGCGTCTTCCGCACGGCCACCGATACGGAAGTACTCCTGCAGGCGCTCATGCTTTGGGGCAGGAAGGCCCTTCCCCGCCTTACCGGTATGTTTGCTTTTGCGCTTTTTGATGAGAAACAACGTACGCTGCTTTGTGCCCGCGACTGTTTCGGCATCAAGCCCCTCTTCTGGCATGCCGGAGCGAGCGGCTTCTGCTTTGCCTCGGAAATTCCGGCCCTGCTGCACATGCCGGGTGTGCCGCGCCGCACGAACCCCACTGCCGTCTACCAGTACCTGTGCTACGGGCAATACGACGCGGGAGGCGCCACCCTGCTGGCGGATATCCATGCCCTGCCGCCCGCCCATTGCGTGGAAATCTCCCTTGACGATCCCGCCCGTGTCCGTCCGCACCGCTGGTGGAAACCGGATATTGCGGACACCAGCCCCCTGTCCTTTGAGGCGGCAGCCGAGCGCCTGCGGGAACTTTTTCTGGCCTCCGTGCGCCTGCATCTGCGCAGCGACGTGCCCCTGGGCGTGGCGCTATCCGGCGGCATCGATTCCTCGGCCACCACTTGCGCCGTACGCCTCCTTGAACCGGACGCTGATCTGCATACCTTCAGCTTCATTGCCGCCGGTTCGGACGTCTCCGAAGAGCATTGGGCTACCCTGGTGGCGAAAAAAACGCGGGCCATCCGCCATATCGTCACCGTGGAGCCTGCGGAACTGACCGCCGATCTGGATGCCCTGCTCCTTGCCCAGGGCGAACCCTTCAGCTCCACCTCCATCTATGCCCAGTACCGCGTTTTCCGGCTGGCCCGGGAATGCGGCATCAAGGTCACGCTGGACGGGCAAGGCGCGGACGAGCTGCTGGCCGGGTATCAGGGCTATCCCGGGCAACGAATGGTCAGCCTGCTGCGTACCGGACGCCTGCTGACGGCTTGTCGCTTCCTGCGATCCGCCTCTGCTTGGCCAGGACGTGGAGCAGGTTACATCCTGCAGCGCACCCTCGAAGGATTCGTGCCAGCGGCGCTGTTACAGTTCGCGCTTCGTCTGGCAGGCAGAAACCCACTGCCGTCCTGGCTGGATATGGCACGCCTGACGGAACAAGGCGTATCCCCTTTGCCGGAGGACAAGCGGCAGGAACTTTTTCCATCACCACACAAGGTCAAGCAGAAGCTCGCCACCCAATTAATCTGGAACGGCCTGCCGCAGCTGCTGCGCCACGGCGACCGCAATGCCATGGCCCATTCCATCGAAAGTCGTGTCCCCTTCCTGACCCGGGAACTGGCCGAATTCTGCCTGTCCCTGCCGGAACACTATCTTGTGGATGATACAGGCTGCAGCAAGAGCGTCTTTCGACGCGCCATGCGCGGCATCGTGCCGGACGAGATTCTGGATCGCCGCGACAAAATCGGTTTTGCCACGCCCGAACGCCAATGGCTGGAAAGCCTCGGCGACTGGGTGGACGCAACTCTGAAGCAGGCCGCAAGCGTGCCCTGGCTGCGCATGGACGTTGCCCGCCGCGAATGGCAGGACATCCGCAACGGCAAAAGCGCCTTCAACTGGCGTGTCTGGCGCTGGCTGTGCTACACTCGCTGGGTGCAGCTTTTTGATATTACGGAATGACCTCTGCTTGCTCCCCCAGACAGAAAAGACTATCGTTTTCCTCTCACGAACGCCTGAGGAGTGAAAGATGTTCCCCACCATCACCGGCAGAAAAATCAAGAATGCCATCATCGGCTGCGGCCGCATTTCCAAAAATCATTTCGGCTCCATCGAAAAGCACGCTGACAATATGGAGCTGGTGGCCATATGCGATAATAATCCCCAGGTGCTGGCCGCCCACTGCGAACAGTATCAGGTTCCCGGCTATGCCTCGCTTACCGAGCTGCTGGACCGATCCGACTGCGACATGGTGACCATCTGCACGCCCAGCGGCCTGCATCCGCAGATGGTCATCGAGGCTGCCCGATCCGGCAGGCATGTGATGACTGAAAAGCCCATGGCCACGCGATGGAAAGATGGCCTGGCCATGATCCAGGCCTGCGACGATGCCAAGCGCCGTCTCTTTGTCATCAAGCAGAACCGCCGCAATGCCACGTTGCAGCTTCTCAAGCGCGCGGTGGACGAAAAGCGCTTCGGCAAGATCTACATGGTTCACCTCAATGTGTTCTGGACGCGCCTCCAAGCATATTACGATTCCGCCAAATGGCGCGGCACCTGGGAGATGGACGGCGGCGCCTTTATGAATCAGGCCAGCCACTATGTTGATCTGCTGGAATGGCTTATCGGTCCCATCGCCGATGTGCAAGCCATGACCGGCACCCTGGCCCGGAATATTGAAGTGGAGGACACGGGCGTGCTCAATGTGCGCTGGCGTAATGGCGCCCTGGGTTCCATGGCCGTGACGATGCTCACCTATCCCAAAAACCTGGAAGGCTCCATCACTATCATCGGCGAAAAAGGGACCGCGCGTGTGGGAGGTGTGGCCGTCAACGAGATCCAAATCTGGGATTTCGCCGAGCCGAAAGAGTATGACGCTTCCATCCGGGAAGCCAGCTATGCGACAACCTCTGTGTACGGCTTCGGCCATCCGCTCTACTATAAGAATGTTATTGATGTGCTGCGTGGCGAGGCTGAGCCGGAAACCGACGGCCGCGAAGGCCTCAAGTCCCTGGAAGTGCTCATTGCGGCCTATCGCAGCGCACGGGATCACAGGACTATCTCCCTGCCGCTGGAATACTGATTTCATGCAAATGCTGGCTGCGGCCGCCATTAGCATTTTTCTACAGGAACTTTCTCATGCAATTCATTGCTCTCGCGGCCCAGCAGGCGCGTATTCGCAGCCGCATTGATGCCCGTATCAAGGCGGTTCTCGATCATGGCAAGTACATCATGGGGCCTGAAGTGGCCGAGCTGGAAGAACTCTTCTGTACCTTCACGGGTTCCCGTCACTGCATTACATGCGCGTCGGGCACAGATGCCCTGCTCATGCCCCTGGAAGAGGGGCAAATGCGACAGGTGGGCGCCGCCCTCAGGGAGGCTCTGGCATGAGCGATACGCCCTGGTTTGCCCATGAGACCGCCTGGATCGACAATGGCGTCAGCATTGGCAGCGGCACAAAGATCTGGCACTTCAGCCATGTGATGTCCGGTTCCGTCATCGGTAAAGACTGCAATATTGGCCAAAATGTCGTCATTGGCCCTGATGCGGTTATCGGCAATGGCTGCAAGGTGCAGAACAACGTCAGCGTCTACAAGGGCGTCACCCTGGAAGATGGCGTCTTTTGCGGCCCCAGCATGGTCTTTACCAATGTTTTCAATCCGCGCGCCCATATCCGCCGCATGGACAAAGCCCGGCCCACGCTGGTCAGGAAAGGGGCCAGCCTGGGCGCCAACTGCACGGTCGTCTGCGGGACGACCATCGGGCGCTATGCCTTTGTGGGAGCGGGCGCCGTGGTCACCCGCGACGTGCCTGACCATGCCCTCATCTACGGCAATCCCGCCCGGCAGCACGGCTGGGTCTGCCAGTGCGGCGAAAAGCTGGGGGATGACCTGGTCTGTCCGGCCTGCCACCGGCAATATTGCCTGAATGACACTGTCTGCCATCCCACAAGCGAACAATGCCATCAGTTCCCAGGCAGGTAACAGGATGAAAACGGTCTCGTTTATTACCGGGCATTACTATCCGTCCAAACGTCGCGCCGGTTTTCATAATCTGGCAGATGCCGCGCTCAGACTGGGCTATCATGTCAACTTCATCACAGTCGGCTACAGCCTTCTTTCCTATCTGCGGAACGATTATCGGATCCACAGCGCAGGCATCCGTCAGAATCATAACCGCGTTGTTTCCCTGCGGGAAAATTTCGACTCCTACGTCCATTTTACTCCCTGGCATCCCATGACGCTGCTGCTGCCGCCACTGAATCGTCTGAGCATGCGCTGGATGGATCGCTACGGTCAGGGGAATCTGGGAAATCTGCTTCTCCTTGTCAAAAAAACAGATGTCTTTGTCTTTGAAAGCGGCCCCGGTCTGTTCCTTTTTCGTCGGTTCCAGCAGGAAAATCCTGCCGCACGCATGGTCTATCGCGTGTCGGATGATATCAGGACTCTGGGATCGACCCACCCCCGACTCATCGAATGGGAACGGGAAATCGTTCCCGATTTTGACTACATCAGTGTTCCCAGCGCCGTTATGCTGGACATGTTTCCGGGAGTCTCCGTTGCCCTGGACCGGCACGGTCTCGACACGCAAGCCTATGATGCCTGCACCCGGTCCCCGTATGAAGCGGGCACGCGCAATGCCATCTTTGTGGGCACAGGGTATATGGACAACGATTTTCTGCGTGCGGCTGCGACGGCACACCCCCAGTGCATGTTCCACATTATCGGCCCCATAACTGATGCACTGCATCTGGGCAATGTCCGCTTCCTGGGAGAGCTGCCCTTCACGGCAACGCTTCCCTACATCAAGTTTGCGGATGTGGGTCTGGGCATCAGAATGTTCCGCAAGGGCTTCATATCGACACTTACCGACTCCCTCAAGATCATCCAGTACCGCTACTGCGGCCTGCCCATTGTCTCACCGGACTTTCTCGACCTGCACCGCGAAGGCGTCTTTTACTACCATCCAGGCGACCCGCTCTCTTGTGCCGCAGCCATGGAGCATGCCCTGCAGCATGGCCGGCATAGTGAATACGCCGACGAAGTCCACTCCTGGGATGAAGTAGCCCGCACCATTTTGGAATCCGTCTCTCACCGTTGAGGAGAGCAGTTCTGAAGCTGGCCATCGTCCGCTGATAGACGCTGGCCAGACGACATATAGGCCGCTCTCCATCGGGAACCACGCTAAAACTGCGAAGATCCACTCTCAGGCTGCGCCGTAAAACTGTACAACAGTCTCCCCCCGCATCCTTGTCTCCCCTGTATTTCCCCGTCGCCGTCACCAGGCTGTAACACAGCCTGCCTACACAGAACAGGCCTCATTCTCAGACTATTCCGCAGGAGACGGGACATGGAAAGCATCTTTCTACTCATGCTGGTATTTCTGGCCATCCTGGCCGCAGTGGACCTCTTTGTGGGCGTCAGCAACGACGCCGTCAACTTTCTCAACTCGGCCATAGGCTCGCGCATCGCCAGCTTCAAGGTCATCATGGTGGTGGCCAGCATCGGCGTGCTGCTGGGCTCCACCTTTTCCAGCGGCATGATGGAGATCGCCCGCAGCGGGGTCTTCAATCCCGGAATGTTCACCTTCAACGAGATCATCATCATTTTCTTCGCCGTGATGATCACCGACGCCCTGATGC
Organism: Desulfovibrio sp. ZJ369; assembly: GCF_011039085.1. Classification (GTDB taxonomy): domain Bacteria; phylum Desulfobacterota; class Desulfovibrionia; order Desulfovibrionales; family Desulfovibrionaceae; genus Desulfovibrio. Next base: position 11,956 of record NZ_JAAKEI010000019.1, read on the forward strand.
TGGACGCCTTCAACTCCATGGGCCTGCCCACCTCCACCACCGTGTCCATCGTCTTCGAGCTGCTGGGCGGGGCCGTGGCCGCGGCCCTCATCAAGATCGCCACATCGGGCATCCTGCTCTCCCAGCTGGGGGATTTCATCAACAGCCAGAAGGCCCTGGCCATCGTGTCCGGCATCCTCATCTCCGTGGTGGTGGCCTTCGTGGCCGGTGTGGTGGTGCAGTACATCACCCGCCTGATCTTCACCTTCCACTATGAGCGCATGTACCGCCGCATCGGCGGCATCTTCGGCGGCCTGTCCCTGACGGCCATTTTCTACTTTCTGATCATGAAAGGCGCCAAGGGCGCGTCCTTCATGAAGCCGGAATACCTGGCCTGGATCAATGCCCACACCCTGTCCATCCTGCTGGTGCTGTTCGCGGGCCTGAGCGTGGTTCTGCACCTGCTCATGGCGCGCCGCGGCGTCAACATCTTCAAGATCGTCATCCTGGCCGGCACCTTTGCCCTGGCCTTCGCCTTTGCCGGCAACGACCTGGTCAACTTCGTGGGCGTGCCGCTGGCCGCCTGGGAAAGCTGGCAGCAGTTCACCGCCAGCGGCATGGCCCCCGATGCCTTCACCATGGAGGGCCTGCGCAAGGCCGTGCAGACGCCCACCTTCTACCTGCTGCTCTCCGGCCTGATCATGGTGCTGACCCTGTGGTTCTCCAAAAAGGCCCACCGCGTGGTGCAGACCTCCATCAACCTGAGCAGCAGCACGCGCGGCGATCAGGAACAGTTCGGATCCTCCCTGCCCGGCCGTCTCATCGTGCGCGCGGGCCTGAGCGCCAGCAAGACCCTGCGCCAGATCCTGCCCGCTTCGCTCTTCACTGCCCTCGAAAGCCGCATGCAGCCCGTGGAACAGGTCAAGGGCGCGCCCGTGCTGCCCTTCGACCAGGTGCGCGCCGCCATCAATCTGGTGGTTGCCAGTATCCTCATCGCCTCGGCCACGTCCCTCAAGCTGCCCCTGTCCACCACCTATGTGACCTTCATGGTGGCCATGGGCTCCTCCTTCGCCGATGGCGCCTGGAACCGTGAGAGCGCCGTCTACCGCATCTCCGGCGTGCTGACCGTCATCAGCGGCTGGTTCCTGACCGCCATGTGCGCCTTCAGCGCCTGCGCCCTGATCACCTGGGTCCTGTTCAAGGGCGGCAGCGTGGCGGCCGTTCTCCTCATGCTGGTGGCCGTGGTCAGCCTGGTGCGCTCCAATTTCTTCGGCAAGAAGAAGGAAGAGAGCAGCTTCGACATCGTGACCAGCAACACCGACAAGGACAGCATCCGCGCCCATATCGGCGCTTCGGTGGACGAAATCAGCGATACCGCCGTGCGCCTGATGCTCGAAGGCATTAGCGCCTTCCAGGCCGAGGACGCGAAGAATCTGAACCGTTGCAAGAACGAAGCCATGAACCTTTTTGAAGACATCTCGCGCTCCCGCGGCTCCTACTACCGCATGGCCCTGCGCGGCGGCGGCGACGATCTGGACAACGAAGCGCGGCATATCTACTACCGCATCTTCAACGGCATGAAGGAACTGAGCCACGATCTGCACGCGGTGCTGGGCATGTCCGCCAACCATATCGCCAACCGCCACCGCCCCTACAGCGGCACGCTGGGCGACAATCTGGAAAAGATGCCGGACATCCTGGACGACGCCGCCCGAAACTTCCGGGCCTATGCCGCAGGCGAGGGCTCCCGCGCCGCGTTCTCGGCCTATGCCGACCATTGCTCTTCCCGCATCAGCAAAATCCAGATCGAACTCTTGCAGCGCATTGATACCGAAGGCCTGTCCATGCGCAGCAGTGACCTGTATCTGAACTACCTGCAGTTCGCCCGCGCCTTCATCAACCGTTTCACCATCGTGGCCCTGCTGGAACGCGACCTCAACGACGCCTGCCGCCGCGACGCCGCCCTCAAGGAAGAAGCGGCTGCCGCTCCGGTCCGGGCCTGAGGACGGACACAGACAGACTGACCGCCGGGGAAGGCCCTCCGCATGGAGGGCCTTTTTTCGCGGCCTGCGGTCATCGGACGTGCCGGGGACTCCCTGCGGAAAGTGAGAGCTGACCCTGATTTCATGAGCAAAACGCTCTCCTGTTCCGATGCGTCTGCCCTGGCCGGGCCCGGCTCTGGCTCTGGCCTGCCGGAAGCGATTATGCTATGCTCCCGTCATGATTGAGTACGCCCAGGCACTGAATGAGGCCCAGTATGCGGCAGCCACCAGCGGCGACGGGCCGGTGCTGGTGGTGGCCGGCGCAGGCAGCGGCAAAACCCGCACCATTGTCTATCGTCTGGCCTGGCTGGCCGAGCATGGCGTCTCCCCGGCCTCCATTCTGCTGTTGACCTTCACCCGCAAGGCCGCGCAGGAAATGCTCCAGCGCGCCGGCATGTTGCTGGGGCAGGGGCTGTCCGGCACGCAGGGCGGCACGTTCCACGCCTTTGCCTATGCCGCGCTGCGCCGCTGGCATCCGGCCTGGCTCGGCGAGCGGGCCTTTACGGTCATGGATTCGGCCGACATTGCCGCCGCGATCAAACAGTGCAAGGACGAGCTCAAACTGGGCCGGAACGACCGCTCCTTTCCCAAAACACAAAGCATTGTGGGTTTTTTGAGCAAGGCCCGGAACAAGGAACTTGCGCTGGACGAGGTGCTGCAACGCGAGGCATTTCATCTTTTGCCCCACGCCGAGGCTCTGGCGGCTCTGGGCGCTGCCTATGACGCCTACCGCCGCGAAAAGGGCCTGCTGGATTACGATGATCTGCTCTTCGAGCTGGAGGCCCTGCTGCGCCAGAACGCGCAGGCCGCCCTTGCCCTGCGCGAGCGTTTCAGCCACATTCTGGTGGACGAATATCAGGACACCAATCTTGTGCAGGCCCGTATTGTGCGCCTGCTGGCCGGGCCGGAGGAGGGGAAGCCGGGCAACGTGATGGCTGTGGGCGACGAAGCCCAGTCCATTTACGCCTTTCGCGGGGCGAACGTGCGCAATATTCTGGACTTTCCCAAACTTTTTCCGGGCACGCGGCTGATCCGCCTGGAAGAGAATTACCGCTCCACCAAACCGATCCTGGATGTGGCCAACAGTCTGCTTTCCCATGCGGCCGAGTCTTTCCGCAAAACGCTCTTCACCCGCAAGGAGGGCGGCGAACCCGTGCGCCTGATCACGCCGCTCAGCGACATGAGCCAGGCCAAGCTGGTGGTGCGGCGCATTGAGGAACTTTTGCGCGAGCATCTGCCCCATGAGATCGCGGTGCTCTTCCGCGCGGGCTTTCATTCCTACAATCTGGAAATGGCCCTGAATCAGGCGGGCATCCCCTTTCGCAAATACGGCGGCCTGCGCTATACCGAGGCCGCGCACGTCAAGGACGTGATCGCCTACGCGCGGCTTCTGCTCAACCCCCTGGATCTGCCGGCTTTTGCGCGGGTGGCGGCCCTGCACAGCGGCATCGGGCCCAAAACCGTGCAAAAGCTGTATGCGGTGGTCCTGAGCGGCGACGCCACCGCCGTGGAAAAGGCCTTTGCCCGCTATCCCGGCCTGTTGGAAGACATGCGCTTTGTGGACGGGCTGCGCGCCACGCCGCAAAGCCCGGCCGCCACATTCGGCGCCGTGCTGGAGCACTACCGGCCCATGCTGGAAAACGCGTATCCCGAAGACTGGCCCCGCCGCCAGCAGGGCCTGGAGGAAATCATCCAGATGGCCGCGGGTTATGCCGCGCTGGATCTTTTTGTGGCGGATCTGGCCCTGGAGTCGCCGGAAGAAGACGAGAACGACAACGAGGGGCGGATCACGCTTTCCACGGTACATTCCGCCAAGGGCCTGGAATGGAATGCCGTGCTGATCATCGATCTGGTGGAAGATCGTTTCCCTTCCCGCCATGCCCTGGCCCGGCCGGAGGATTTTGAGGAAGAGCGCCGCCTGATGTATGTGGCCTGCACCCGCGCCCGCAAGAATCTGGATCTCTATGCCCCGGCTTCCCTGTACAGCCGCGCCGAACGCGGCAGCCTGCATGTGAACCAGAGCCCCTTTGTGCGCGAATTGGGTCCCGGCCTGGTCCAGGAATGGGTGGAAGGCTTCGGCGGTATGCTCAGCCCGCGCGTCACGGCTCCGGCTTTGGAAAAAAACGCGGCCGTGCGCCTCCTGCCGCGCCCCCGTCAGCCTGTTCCGGATCTCGCCGCCTTTGACGACTGCCAGCTTCGGCCGGAAGAGGCCGCCCCGGCATCCCCCGCCGGGCGCGAGGCTTCCGCGCGCGCGCCTGCCGCCGGGCCCGGCGCGGCAGACGGCCCACTCTGTTACTGCCGCCACCGCATCTTCGGCCGGGGCAAGATCATCAGGCATCTGCCGCCGGACAAGGTGCAGGTGAACTTTCCCGGCTTCGGACTCAAAACCATTCTGAGCGAATACCTGCTCATGGAGAACTGACATGCTCCGGGTTCCGGTTCTGCCGGCCGATCAGCCGCCCTCGCAACCGCTTTCGGAAGACGGCATCCTGGCCTGTCTGGCGCGCCATTTTCCGCAGACGCATCCTTCACTGCTTTTGGGCAGGGGCGACGACTGCGCCGTGCTCAGGGCCGGGCGTCCGCTCTGCGTGAGCAGCGATCTTTTTCTGGAAGACGTTCACTTCCGGCGCAGCTATTTCGCGGCCCAGGACATCGGGCACAAGGCCCTGGCCGTGAACATCAGCGACCTGGCGGCCTGCGGGGCCCGGCCCCTGGCCTTCACGCTCAATCTGGGGCTGCCCTGCTGGGCGGATATGGCCTGGCTGGAGCGTTTTTTCACGGGCATGGCCGCCCTGGCCACGCAACAGCGCATGGCCCTGGCCGGAGGCGATCTGTCGCGCTGCGAGCGCCTGCACATTTCCGTGACGGTCTGGGGCGAGGCCGCCCATCCCGGCGGTTTTCTGGTGCGCGGCGGCAGTATGCCCGGGGACAGTCTTTTTGTGGTGGGCAGCCTGGGGCTGGCGCGCGTGGGCCTGCATGTTCTGGAAAATGACGGCAGCGCCGCGCTGGCAGACTGGCCCGCGGCCTGCGCCGCGCATTTGCGCCCGGAACCGCAGGTGGATGCTGGCCTGATGCTGGCCAGAGCCGGTTTCAACGCCCGGCCGCCTGCGCTCATGGATCTTTCCGACGGCATCATGCGCGATCTGCCCCGCCTCCTGGGCCTGAGCGGCGAACTGCGCGCCGGAGCCGAAAACGCGGGAACCCGCGCAAGCGCCCGGACTTCCGGCCTGGGCGCGGCCATCCTGCTGCCCCAGGGCCTGCTCCATGCCGAAGTGCTGCGCTATGCCGCCATGCACGGCAAAAATCCCGTGCATGAGGCGCTGCTGGGCGGGGAAGATTACGCCCTGCTGGGTTCCTGCGCGCCGGACATGCTGCCGTCCCTGCACGCGGCCATTCCCGGCTTTATGAGCATCGGCACAGTCACGGCCGGGGGCGGCATTACCTGCAACAATGAAGAGTTGGATCCATGCGGCGACCCGCGCGGCTTTGATCATTTCGAGCAGGGCTGCGGCAGGGAGAATTTTTCACAATGAGAAGCAACTTGGGACAGATGCAGCCGCGCACATGCCCTTTTGTTCCACGCGGCGCGGTTCCACAGGAGAACGCATGGGCCTGATCCCGGATTTTCCCGACCGTCCCGATCTTGCGGGCATTGTAAAAGACATGCGCGCCATCTGCCGCGACGCATGGCAACAGGGCCTGCTTTCGGGCTGCAACGGCAACGCCAGTTGTCGCCTGGATGGGGACCGAATCTGCGTGACCCGTTCGGGCGCAGCCAAAGGCCGTTTGCAGGCTGAAGACTGCTGCCTTGTGGATCTGCACTCCGGCCTCACCCTGGCAGGCGGCCCGGCCAGCACGGAATTGGGTATGCATCTGGCCATCTACCGCGCCCTGCCGGACTGCGGCGCCGTGCTGCACACCCATCCCCGTCGCCTGCTGGCCCTGAGCCTGCATCCGGGCGGCAATACGGAGGACTTCCTGCGCCTGCCGCTCTTTGAGGCTGAAACCTGGCGGGCGCGCTTGGGTTGCGCGCCCGCGCTGGAGCCCGGCGGGCAGGCTCTGGCCCGCGCCGTGGCCCTGGCCGCGCAGCAACGCCCGGCCGTCTGGATGGCCGGGCACGGCTTGTGCTGTTGGGGAAAGACTCTGGCCGACGCCCTGTGCATGAGCGAAGAGCTGGAACATCTGGCCGCGGTGCAGTTACTCGCTTTGCAGGCACGGCCGCTAGGCTGACGGCCAGACCACAGCCTGAACCTCAGGGCCGTCCTCTGCCGTCAGAGAAGCGGGCAACGGGCTTGTGCCGGGCGGCAAAGGCTGCTTGAGCGCGTTCTCGGTGCGTTCAAAAAGATTGGCGAGGATTGAATTGGAGACAAGCATACCGCTGCGGGTCAGGCGCAGATAGCCGTGCCGGATGCGGATCAGCCCGTTTTCGTGCAGGGCCTGGATCAGGCGCTGGTGATCGCGCAGAAAGTCGCGGCCCGTCAGCTCGCGATAGGCTTTGAGGCGCAGGCCGCGCGCCGTGCGCAGGCGCAGCATGATCAATTCCAGCACGCGCAGCCTGGGCGTCAGTTTTTCCGCCTCCTGGTCCAGGGAGCCCTGGCGGGTTCTGGCGTGCCAGGCTTGCTGGCTTGCGGGGTTGGTCCAGCGCCGCCCCAGCATGGTGGACGTGGCCGACGGCCCCAGGCCCAGATAATCCGCGCCCTCCCAATAGCCCATATTGTGCCGGCACTGAAAGCCCATGCGCGCGAAATTGGAAATCTCGTAGTGCAGATAGCCGCGCTCTTCCAGAAAAGCCGCGCCTTCCATGAACATGATATTCTGATCCCGCTCCGGCGGCAGCGTGAGCCGTCCTTCCTCGCAATCCAGCTCCAAAGGCGTGCCCGGCTCCAGCGTCAGGCCGTAGGCGGAAATATGATTGGGCTCCATGCGGGCCACGTCCTTCAGCGTTTGCAGCCATTGGCGCACGCTCTGGCCGGGCAGGCCCCACATCAGATCCACGCTGATATTGGCGCAGCCCGCCTCCCGCGCGGCAAAAGCCACATGCAGGCTGTCCTGGGCCTTGTGCGGCCGCCCGAGGGTGCGCAGCATGGTCTCGTCCAGACTCTGAATGCCGATGGACAGGCGATTGACGCCCGCGCTCAGATACCGGGGCACGCTGTCCCGGCCGCGCAGGGATTCGGGATTGGCTTCCAGGGTGATTTCCGCCTTGGGCGCAAGCCTGAAATACCTGGCCAGCCGCTCCAGCACAATGCCCACAATGCGCGGCGGCAGCAGGCTGGGCGTGCCTCCGCCAAAAAAAACGCTCTGCACCTCGCTGCCGCCGAACCGGTCGCCCCAGTGCGCCAGCTCCAGCAGCAGGGTGTCCACATAGTCGCGCACCACGGGCGAGCCCGCGGCTTCCACACCGCGCCCCAGCGGAATGGAATGAAAAGCGCAGTAGCGGCAGCGCGTGCGACAGAAGGGAACATGAATATAGACGAGCATGGGTAGTTTCCGTTGCCAAAAACATGGCCTCCGAACCGGGAGGGCTGCAAGGATTGTGCCTGACACAAGGATACGCCGCTGAAGACATTCCCCGGATTGCCCCGCCCCACGTTACGCCGCGCTTGGCAAAAATGCCCGCGCGGCGTATATTCGGGAGCTCATAACAACAATGCCGCTTTACAAGGCGAGGAGAGTTTATGGATATACGTTTCCAGAACCTGGGGCCCGAACACTGGAAAGCCCAGGTCATGCTGGCTCCTGCCTGCCAGGGCGAGGACATCTTACGCCAGTGCCCCGAACTGGACAAGGCAGCGCCCTGGCTGGCCGTGGCGCCGGCCCGGCGCGACTTCCAGGGCAAAAACGGCGAATTGGCCCTGTTCCACGGCCATCCTGATTTGCCGGTGCCGCGCGTGCTGGCCGTGGGCCTGGGCCCGCGCGAAAAAGTGGATGCCGCCGTGCTGCGCAAGGCTGTGGCCGCGGCCGTGCAGCGCTGCCGCGAGCAGGGCTTTGCTTCGATTCTTTTGCCGGAACCGGCCTTGGCGCGGCTGCCCGGAGGCCCGGAACGCCTGGTGGAGGAAAGCGTCTGCGCGGCCCTGCTGGCGCTGTACCGCTTCACGATGCTGAAAAAGGCCGAAGCGGATGAACCGGCCGATCCCCAATGGCTGGCCCTGGGCTTTGACGGCCAAACCGTGCCCGACGGCGCGCAGGCCGCGGCCCGCAGGGGCGAACGCGCGGCCGGGGCCATCTGCCTGGCACGGGATCTGGCCAATATGCCCGCCAATTTGCTCCACCCCGAAGCACTGGCCCAACGTGCGGCGGAACTGGCCAAAGAATGCGGCTTCACCTGCACCATACTGGAGAGCGACGCCCTGGCCGAACAGGGCATGGGCGCGCTTTTGGCCGTGGGCCAGGGATCGGCCCGGCCGCCTTGCCTGGTGGTGCTGGAACACGCGCCCCAGGGGCACGAACAGGAAAAACCGCTGATATTCGTGGGCAAGGGTCTCACCTTCGACACGGGCGGCATCTGCCTCAAGCCCGCGGCCAACATGCAGCAGATGAAATGCGACATGAGCGGCGCGGCCGCCGTGCTGGCGGCCATTGCGGCCCTGGCCCGCGAGGACGCGCCGCGCCGGGTCGTGGGCCTGCTGGCCTGCGCCGAGAACATGCCCGGCGGCCGGGCCATGCGCCCCGGCGACGTGGTGCGCGCGGCCAGCGGCGACAGCGTGGAAATCGTGAATACCGACGCCGAGGGCCGCCTGGCGCTCTGCGACGCTCTGGCCTACGCGCAGAAACACTGGACGCCCGCGGCCGTGGTGGATATCGCCACCCTGACCGGCGCCTGCGCCGTGGCTCTGGGCACGGAAGTGGCCGGATTGTTCTGCGACGACGCGGCCCTGGCCGAGCGGATCGTTGCGGCAGGCGGGGCCTGCGGCGAGAACTACTGGAAACTGCCGCTCTGGCAGCCCTATGCCGAAAGCCTGAAAAGCGAGGTGGCGGACATCTGCCACATGGGCCCGCGCGAGGGCGGCGCCATTAATGCCGCGCTCTTTTTGCAGCATTTTCTGCAGAAGGGCGTGCGCTGGGCCCATCTGGACATTGCGGGCGTGGACTGGAACGCCAAAAAAACGCCGCTCTGCCCTGTGGGCGCGTCGGGCTTCGGCGCGCGCACCCTGCTGGAACTGGCCAGAGGGGGCGTGCAATGAAAGTTTTTCTCCTGGGAGCCGGCCCCGGCGATCCCGGCCTGCTGACCCTCAAGGCAAGGGACGTTCTGGCCCGTGCCGACGTGGTGATCTATGACGCGCTGGCCAACGAGAGCCTCTTGCGCCATGCCCGGCCCGAAGCCGAATTGATCTATGTGGGCAAAGTGGCGGGCAATCATGCCCTGCCGCAGGCTGAGATCAACGCGCTTCTGGTGCGCAAGGCCAAAGAGGGCAAGGTGGTGGCCCGGCTCAAGGGCGGCGATCCCTATATTTTCGGGCGCGGCGGCGAGGAGGCCGAGGAATTGCTGGCAGCGGGCGTGCCCTTTGAGGAAGTGCCGGGCATCAGCAGCGTTGTGGCCGCCCCGGCCTATGCGGGCATCCCCCTGACCCACCGTGATTTGGCCTCTTCCGTGACCATCATCACGGGCCACGAGAATCCGGACAAAGCCGGTTCGGCGCACAACTGGCAGGCCCTGGCCCGCAGCGCCTCCACCCTGGTCTTTGTGATGGGCATGAAAAATCTGCCGCACATCGCCCGCAACCTGACGGCCGCGGGCCTGGACCCGCGCACCCCGGCGGCTCTGATCTACCGGGGCACCACCCCGCAGCAGCGCAGCCTGGTCGCAACTCTGGCAGAACTGCCCCAGGCCGCTGTGGACGCGCATTTCACCAATCCCGCGGTCATTGTGGTGGGCAAGGTGGCGCAACTGCATGACGCATTGAACTGGTTCGAGCACAAGCCGCTTTTCGGCGCAAGCGTGGTGGTGACCCGCGCGCGGGAGCAGGCCAGCGGCCTGGCCCGCAGCCTGGCCGAGCTGGGAGCCGAGGTCATCCAGTGCCCGACCATTGAAATCCGGCCTCTGCCCGACTACGCGGAGCTGGACGCAGCCGTGGCCCGCCTGGCAAGCTATGCCTGGGTGATTTTCACCTCAGTGAACGGGGTGCGGCACTTCTGGCGGCGGCTGGACAAGGCCGGGCTGGACAGCCGGGCCCTGGCCGGATGCAAGGCGGCAGCCATCGGCCCGGCCACGGCCGAGGAGCTGGCCCGGCACGGCATCCGCCCGGATTTCGTGCCCGATCGCTATGTGGCCGAGGGCGTGCTGGAAGGCCTGCTGGCCCGGGAGGCCGGCGCTCTGGCCGGGAAACGCCTTTTACTGCCGCGCGCGGCCAAAGCCCGCGACGTGCTGCCCAGGGAGCTGCGCAAGGCCGGGGCCGTGGTGGACGTGATCGCGGCTTACGAAACCGTGCCCGCGGCTGCCCGCAAGGATGAGGTGCTGGCCCGGATCCAGGCGGGCACGCTCTCCTGCGTGACATTCGGCTCTTCCTCCACGGTGGAGAATTTTCTGGCTCTGATTCCGGCGGCTGTGCTCAAGGCGCATCCAGAGGTGCAACTGGCGGCCATCGGCCCGGTGACGGCCGAAACCCTGCGCAAACACGGGCTGGACTGCCATATCCAGCCTGGGGAATATACCATCCCGGCCCTGGTGGAAGCCCTGAAAGACAGACTTGCAACGCGCCCGGCGGCGCACTGAGGCGCCCATGCCCCTGAAGATAGCACTGCTTGCCTCTGGCGGCGGCACCAATGCCCAGGCCATGATCGACAAGGCCGCAAGCGGCATTCTGGATGTGGACATCCGCCTGATCGTTTCCAACCGGCCGGGCGCGGGCGTGATCGGGCGGGCCCGCAAGGCCGGGCTGCCCTTTCTCGAACTGGATCACACGGCCCACGCCGACCGCGAGAGCTTTGACCGCGTGCTGATCGCCGCCCTGCGCGAGAGCGGCGCGCAGCTCATTGTGCTGGCCGGGTACATGCGCCTGCTCACGCCCGCCTTTCTTCAGGCCTTTGCCGGGCAGGTGGTCAATATTCACCCGGCCCTGCTGCCCAGTTTTCCGGGCGTGCGCGGCGGAGCCGACGCCCTGGCCTACGGGGTGAAAATCTCTGGCTGCACCGTGCATTTTGTGGAGGAAAAGGTGGACAGCGGCCCGGTGATCATCCAGGCCGCCGTGCCGGTCAACGCGGGCGAGGAGCCGGACAGCCTGATGCGGCGCATCCACGCCCTGGAGCACCGCATTTATCCGCAGGCCCTGCAATGGCTGGCGGAAGGGCGGATCAGTGTGCGCGGCCGGGAGGTGCGCCTTGCGCCGGGCAAACGCCAACGGCTCGCGCCGGACGGCGACTGGCTGGTCTGGCCGCCGCTGGAAGAAGGCTTTTAGAGCGGTTTGCTAATTTCATTGGCAAAACGCTCTAAAAGCTCTACGCCCAGGCCGCGCGGATCAGCTCGTACAGCTTGACCGAAAGGGCCTTGAGATCCGGCTTGCTGTACTGGGCGTCCGCGCCAACGGAAGCGCACTTGCGCGCCAGACTCTCGTTGATCATGGAGGAGAAGATAGCCACGGGCAAGGCTTTCAGAACCGGATCGCCCTTGATCTGCTTGCACAGGGCCAGGCCGTCCATGGAAGGCATTTCAATATCCGTGATGATTCCCTGCAGATACGCGGAAATGGGTTGCCCCTCCTCCTCGCTCCTGGCGCGCAGTTCCTTGAGATAGTCCCAGGCTTCCTGGCCGTTGACGCATTGGCGGACCTTGAAGCGGCCTTCCCGGCCGAGCAGGTCCAGAACCAGGGAGCGGATGCTGCTGGAATCATCCACATGCAGGATATTGTATGTCTTGCCGTCAGAGTCCGCCATGTCCGAGGCGTCGAAACGGATGGCCATGGTCGGGTGCAGCTCGGCCACAATGGCTTCCAGATCCAGCAGAAAGATGACCCGCTCCTCCAGACGCACCACGCCGGTCACCGAGCTCTGGCTGATGTTCTGAAGAAAATTTCCGGGCGCTTCCACATCCGTCCAGCTCAGACGGTAGATGCGGTTGACGCCCGAAACCAGAAAGCCGGTGCAGACCGTATTGAACTCCGTGACAATAACTTTGGCGTCCTCATTTTCGATGGGGCCGCTGCCCAGAAAGCGGGCCATGTCAATGAGCGGCACAATGCGGCCGTTGCGGTGCGGAAAAGCCCCCAGCAGGGCCGGATGACGCATTTCCGGCATGGAAGTCACGTTCTGACGGCGGCCGATCTCCACCACCTTGGCCACATTCAGGCCATAATGGCCCTCATAGCCGTCCTGGTTGATGAAAAACTCAACAATTTCCAGCTCATTGGTGCCGGTTTCAAGTAAAATATTGGTCTGCGCCATGATCTGACTCCGTTTGCGGGATGGCCCGCGGCTCAGGCGGCGTCGGCCGCTGAAGCCGATACCGGTAATAACGGAAAATTTACAGGACCCCGGGCATCCGGCGGCCGCGCAAACGGGCACAAAAGCCGCGCGCGGGCCACGCGGATACACTCTCTTTTCGACCGGGATCAAAAAAAAATTACCCGCGCAGCCCGCATTTTATTCCACGTTTTTTTTCCGCGCGTGAGGCTGTTTGGGCAGCGGGATCAGGCCTCTGCCCGGAAAAGCGCCGTGGACATGTAGCGCTCGCCGGTATCGCAGGCAAAGGTGACGATATTTTTGCCGCGCATTTCCGGCCGGGCCGCCACCTGCATTGCGGCCAGCACATTGGCCCCCGTCGAAATGCCCGCGCAAATCCCCTGGCTGCGCATGAGCGTGCGGGCCGCGGCAACGGCTTCCTGCCCGTCCACCCGGATGATTTCATCCAGCAGGGCGCGATCCAGAATTTCCGGCACAAAACCCGCTCCAATGCCCTGAATGGGATGCGGGCCGGCTTTGCCCCCGGAAAGCACGGGCGAAGCGGCGGGCTCCACGGCAATGACCTTGAAGCCGGGCTTTTGCTCTTTCAAAAAACGGCCCGCGCCCGTGATCGAGGAGCCCGATCCCACGCCTGCCACCAGCACATCCATCGTGCCGTTGCCGTCTTTGTGAATTTCCGGCCCGGTGCTCAGATAATGGGCCTGCACGGCTTCGGGATTGGTGAACTGGCCGAGGATATGCCCGCCCGTGGCCGCGGCGATGCGCCGGGCCTCCTGCACTGCTGCGCCCATGCCCTTGTCCGCCGGGGTAAGCCTGAGCTCGGCGCCCAGGGCCTTGAGCAGATTGCGCCGCTCCAGGCTCATGGATTCGGGCATGGCCAGCACGCAGCGCAAGCCCCGCCGGGCCGCCACCAGCGCCATGCCAATGCCCATGTTGCCGCTTGTGGCCTCCACCAGCACGCCGCCCGGCTTCAGCTCGCCTGTTGCCAGGGCGCGATCAATGAGGTGCAAGGCCACGCGATCCTTGATCGAGCCGCCGGGATTGCGGTTTTCCAGCTTGAGCCAGATTGTGCCGGGCAGATCGTGGGCAAGATCCAGGCGCACCAGCGGCGTGGCGCCGATTGTCTGCAAAATACTCGTCAGCATGTGATCCTCGTGCGTGAAAAGATGTGATCCTGATGAAAAAAACGGCCTTCACGGAGGGCGCCCATGCCGGGCGCGCCCGCACGAGAGCATTTTGCTGATAAAAGCAGCAAACCGCTCCAAAGCCTGGAGGAAAGGCGTCCCGTCCCTTGCGCGAATTTTTCTTCCGGCCTCTTGACATGGATGACAACTCGCCTTAAAGAAGCCTCCGCACTTCTACTGGCTCCAAAACCACGAGTGCGCAGCCTATGGAGGACTGTCATGAAAATACTGCAACTGGTTCCGCTTCTTCTGGCGTTGGCCTTGTGCGTGGCCGGCGGCGTGGCGCATGCCAAGGCCGATACGGTGGCTCTGTACACCGAGGCCGTCATGACCGGCGATGTGCCCGTCCTGGAAAAACTGCTTGCCCCCAACTACTGGCATATCAGTGCCAACGGCCATATCCGGGACAAGGAACACTTTATCCAAAGCATCAAGAGCAAGGCTTTGGTGGTGGATCGCCTGACCATCACCAATGTGCGCGAAACCATGATCGGCAACACCCGCCTGCTCACGGGCAACGGTTTCCTCAAGGGAACCACCGTGCCGCCGCTGCCGCAGGGCCTGATGCGCTATACCATGGTCATTGCCGACAATAACGGCACGCAGCAGGTCGTGCTCTTTCAGGCCACCCCTGTGCAGCCTGCGCCCGACTGCAAGGACGGCAACTGCCGAATCCAGTAACGAGCCGCGCGCCCATGCAATCGACTGCCGCTGCCCTTGGGCAGCGGCGTTTTTTTTTCTCTGCCGGACACTCAGGGCTCTGCCGCTCTTATTCAAAACGGCTTGCGCCGGTGATCAGCACCATGTCCACGGGCACGTTTTCATGTATGCCCTGGCTTTTGGTTTTGACCCTGGCGATCTTGTCCACCACATCCATGCCCTCGGTGACCCGGCCGAAAACGCAATAGCCCCAGCCGTCGGGCGTGGGCGCGCTGTGGTTCAGAAAATCGTTGTCCACCAGGTTGATGAAAAACTGGGCCGTGGCGCTGTGCGGATCGCGGGTGCGAGCCATGGCAATGGTCCCGCGCTCGTTTTTCAGACCGTTGTCGGCCTCGTTCTCCACAGGCTTTTTGGTCTCTTTTTCGTCCATGCGCGCGCCCATGCCGCCGCCCTGGATCATAAAGCCAGGAATCACGCGATGAAAAATCGTATTGGCGTAAAAGCCCTCATCCACATACTGCAAAAAATTGGCCACGGTTTTGGGGGCCTTGTCCTGGAAAAGTTCAATCAGAATGTCGCCGGATGAGGTTTCCAGCAAGACAACGGGATTGTCAGCCATGATCGCTCCTTGCTCTTGAGGGGATGCGCGCGGCGGCCCTGGCGCCGCGACCGCGCAGATGTTGACTATAGGGCATGCCCCGCCGGATGACAATGCCTGTCTCAAGATATACACTGCGCCAATGCCTGTGAAACCGGTAAAATCCGCAAACGCTGTCCCCGCCCGGCTGCCCGGCCTTGCGGCTCCCCCTGGGCGTCCTGCGGCGCAGCCGCCGCGCCATCTGCCGCCCGAAAGCCATCTGCCCCAATTGCAGGAAGCCCTGTTGGCCTGGTTTGCCGCGCATCAGCGGCCCCTGCCCTGGCGCGTCACATACACGCCCTATGAGGTCTGGATTTCCGAAGTCATGCTGCAGCAGACCCAGATGGAGCGCGGCGTGAACTATTTCAGGCGCTGGATGGCCCGCTTTCCGGATGTGGCTTCTCTGGCCGCGGCCTCAGAAGATGAGGTGCTGCGCCTCTGGGAAGGCCTTGGCTATTACTCGCGCGCCCGGCATCTGCTGGCCGCGGCCCGGCAAATCATGGAAAAACACCGGGGGATCTTCCCGTCCGCTCCGGCGGACATCCGCGCCCTGCCGGGCGTGGGCCCCTACACGGCCGCGGCCGTTGCCAGCATCGCCTTCAATGAAAGGCTGCCCTGCGTGGACGCCAATGTGGAGCGGGTACTGGCCCGCCTCTTTGATCTGGACACGCCGGTCAGGCAGGAGCCCGCGGCCTCTGCCGTGCGGGCCTGGGCCCTGCGCCTTGTGCCCGATGGCAGGGCCCGCGAGCACAATCAGGCCATAATGGAACTGGGGGCTCTGGTCTGCGGCAAAAAACCGCGCTGCCCGGTCTGTCCTCTGGCCCCCTTTTGCGTCAGCCTGCATCTGGGCATTGCGGATCAGCGCCCGGTGCCCGGCAAACGAAGCCCTGTCACGCCCCTGGAGGTGGTGGCCGGCGTGCTCCGGCGCAATGGCCTGATTTTTGTTCAAAAACGTCTGGCTACCGGCGTCTGGGGCAACCTCTGGGAATTTCCCGGCGGCCGGGTGGAAGCCGGCGAAAGCCCCCCACAAGCCGTTGTGCGCGAATTTCGTGAGGAGACCGGCTTTGCCGTGGCAGTGGACGGCGCGTGCGGCATCATCCGGCACGGCTACACCACATACAGGATCACGCTGCACTGCTTTCTTCTCGGCCCGGCCGGGCAAATGGCGCGCTCTGCAAAGAAAAGCGCCGCGCCTCCAGCCCCGCCCGTGCTCACGGCCGCCAGTGACTGGCGCTGGGTCACGCCCGCCGAGCTGGAGCAGTTGGCCATGCCCGCGGCGCATCGCAAGCTGGCGGATCAACTTTTCGGGCCAGGCGGCCGGGGATTTTTGCCGGGCTTTGGCCCCGCCGCGCCATGAGCGGCCGCAATGGCGAAGTGCGGCCTATTCCTTGAGTTGGCCCGTGAGCCTGCCCAAAGTTTGCGTCAGGTCCATGAGCCTGGACATTTCCTCGCGCGACCTGGTCATGGATTCGGCCGTTTGCGCCGCCACGGCGTTGATTCCCGTAATGGAAAGGAGGATTATTATGTACTTTGCGGAAAAGGGCGCGGAAAATACCCAAACATGCGTGGAACTGGCCTTGAAGGCGGCGGCGCAGAGAAAGATCGCGCATATTGTTGTCGCCAGCGGCAGCGGAGATACCGCAAAGCTGTTCAAAAACGCCCAGGGCGTGCGGGTTGTTTGCGTGACCAACGCCTATGGCTCCCGCGAGCCGGGAAAGGCCAGAATCCCGGCTGCGGCCCGCGAGGAATTGGAGAGCGCGGGCATCAGGGTTTTTGCCGCAACCCATGTGCTGAGCGGCGCGGAGCGGGGCATCAGCAGAAAGCACGGCGGCGTGAGCCCGGTGGAGCTGATGGCCGACACGCTGCGGATGTTCGGCCAGGGCGTCAAGGTCTGCGTGGAGATTGCCGTCATGGCCCTGGACGCGGGCCTGATTCCCTATGGCGAGGAAGTGGTGGCCGTGGCGGGCAGCGGCCGCGGGGCGGATACCGCCGTCCTGCTCACGCCGGCGCATGCCAATGCCATTCTGGACACGAAGATCAACGAGATCCTCTGCAAGCCGCGCCATTTTTAGCGCGGGCCGCGGCTCTCGCGCCGGGCCTGCCCGCGCCCGGCAATGGCTGCCGCCGCATTGTGCCAGGCGGAGTTATGGAGCCGCCCCTGCTCACAGCGCTCCTCCGGCGGACTGGCTGTTGTGCGCCCCGGCCTGGTCGGAGCCGGGAAGCCGTGCGGCGCGGCGGCAGATGTCCCTGTGCGGCGGTTCGCCGAACAGGCGTTTATACTCGCGATTGAACTGGGTCACGCTTTCATAGCCCACTGCCGCGGCCGCGTGGGCCGCGTTTTCGTTTTCGGTCAGCATCAGACGCTGGGCTTCATACAGGCGTAACTGCTTGTGGTACTGCAAGGGGCTGAAGCCCGTAATCTTTTTGAAATGGCGGTGCAGGCTTGAGACGGACATGTGCACCTGACGGGCCAGATCCTCCAGCCGCAAGGACGCGGCCGGATTCTGCCGCAGCAGGGCAATGGCCTGCACAATACTGTGGTTTTGCGTTCCCTGCGTGTGCAGACGCCGCAGAATGCCTCCGTGCGGGCCGATCAGCAACAGATAGTGCAGCTCGCGCAGGATCATGCCGCTGCGGATGGGAATCTGTTCCGGCGTGTCCAGAAGTTTCACAAGCCGCAAGATTCCCTCCAGAAAATCCGGCCCGGCATCGGCAACGGCCACGCCCGGGCCGTGCTCCTGGCTGGCGGGCGGCAAATCCTGCCCCATTTCCAGAAGCAGATCGGCAATCATCTGCCGGTTCAGATAAAAGAAGAGCGCCAGGAAGGGCTGTTGGGGCGTGGACCCAACCATATAGGACGTGCTGGGCAGATCCACGCCCGATACAAGGCACTGACTCTCGGCGATATCCAATGTGCGCGTGCCGATGATCGAACGCTTGCGGCCCTGCACCAGAATGGAGGCCAAGGGCTTTTCAAAGCAGCGTTCCGAGCTGTTGGCGGCTTCGCGGCGAACCAGGGTCAGACCGTGAACAGCGGTCTGCAAAGCGGCCGGGCCGCGCAGACGGCGCAGCAGAACCTGCTTGAGCTCGGCCATGACGGCCGCCGCTTTTTCCCGCTCCTGTCCGGTCATGGCGATCCTCCCCGCGCGCCTTGCGTTTCTGTTTGCCGCCACAGGCTCCTTTATAGGAAGAAATTTTTTCTCTAGTACAGCCTCTGATATAATCAGGCAGGGCTGCCCCTACTCTTCCTTTTGGGGCAGCGTAATGCCCGGAAAAATCTTGATCACCGCCGCATCCGCCTCGCGGCCCAGACCGCGCGCGCGGGCCGCTACGAACTGCTGTAGCGCGGCTGCGGCCAGGGGCGCGGGCAGGGCCTGCTCCCGCGTTGTTTCAGTGACGATGCCCAGATCCTTGACGAAGATGTCCACGGCGCTCAAGGGCGTATAATCTCCGCTGAGCACATGCTTCATGCGGGTTTCAAACATCCAGGAATTGGCCGCCGCGCTGGTGATGACCGTATAGATGTCCTCTGCGGCCAGGCCCATGCGCAAGCCCAAAGCCATGGCTTCGGCGGCCACGGCGATATGCGCGCCTGCCAGCAGTTGATTGACCACCTTCATGGCCGAGCCTTTGCCTGCTTCGTCTCCCAAACGGTGAACCACGGCGGCAACGGCCTTCAGGCCCGTCTCGGCTCTGGCAAAGGCTTCGGGCGAGCCTGAGGCCATGACGCTCAGTTTTCCGGCCCTGGACTGGGCCGGCCCGCCGGATACCGGCGCATCCAGATAGAGCAGGCCGAGTCCGGCCAGACGCTGCTCCAGATCCCGCGCAAAGGCGGGTCTGACCGTAACGCAGCCAACCACCAGGCTTCCGGCTTTCATGGCCCGCGCGGCCTTGCCCTGACCGAAAAGCACGTCTTCCACCTGAGCCTCGTTGACCACGGCCAGAAAGAGCACATCCGCGGCCGCGGCCGCTTCTGCCGGATCATGGGTAGTTTGCCCGCCGTTCTCGGCAAAGACGCGCAGAGGCTTGGGGCCGCGATTGCAACCCACGGTTTTCAAGCCGGCACGCAGCAGGGATTGGGCCATGCCCAGGCCGATGGCCCCCAGCCCGATGACCGCGTAAGTCTGTTGCGGCATATACTGTTCTCCTTTGCGGCTGATGAAGCGGCCCAGGCGCGCTTGCTCGCCGCGTTCCCGATGTATAGCCCAAAGCGGGCGCGGCCGCCAGAGCGGGCTAGAGCGGTTTGCTGTTGAAAACAGCAACCGCTCTGGCGGCCGCGGGAGCGGACGCCCGCGCCGAATGAGCCTGAAAACAACGCTTTTCAGGCGAAATGATGGCAGCGCCGCTTTTGAAATTGAATAATTTCAAAAGCAAAATGCTCTTTGGGGAAAAGCGCCCGGCGGCTTCCGCGAAGCGGCTTTGCGGATCGCCGAAAAGCCTGAATCCGTGGCCCGGCACATGGGCCTCGCGGCATTTGCCCGCCGAAAGATTGGCGTGTATGCTGGCCGCCGTCCGCCTGCCCCTCCTCGCGGATCTTGCGGCGCAAGGCGGCCGGCCGCGCACAACGTCATTCACAAAGGAAGATTGATGCAGCAAGTGACCATTCATACCGACGGCTCCTGCCTGGGCAATCCCGGCCCCGGCGGCTGGGCCGCCGTGCTCTGCCTGGAGAGCGCGGCGCATCGCAAGGAACTTGCGGGCGGCTATGCCCTGACCACCAATAATCGCATGGAAATCACGGCCGTGCTGGAAGCTCTGGACGCGCTCAAGACGCCGTGCGCCGTGGAACTTTTCACGGATTCGCAATACGTCTGCAACAGTGTGGAAAAACGCTGGATCTGGGCCTGGCAGAAAAGGAACTGGCTCAAGGCCGACAAAAAGCCCGTAAAAAACGTGGATCTCTGGCAAAAGCTGTTGCCGCAACTGGCCCGGCACAAGGTGCGCTTTCACTGGTTGCGCGGTCATGCCGGTCATGCCGAGAACGAGCGCTGCGACGTTCTGTCCCGGAGCTGCGCCGCACGCCGGGATCTGCCGCCGGATCCCGGTTTCGACCCCCGCGATCTGTAGCCTCGCCATGCCTGCTGTGGACGCAAGCTTTACCCTGGCCGGGCTCTGGCATTCTCTGGGCTGGCCTTTGCTGCGCCTGCTCATGGGCCTGGCCGCAGGTCTGCTGATCGCCAATCTGCTGGAGGCCCTGCGCTGGACGCGGCATCTGGCCCGGCTGGCCGCGCCCCTGGCCCGCGCGGCCCATCTGCGCGAGGTGGCCGGGGCTTCCTTTTCCCTGGCCTTTGTCTCCCCGGCGGCGGCCAACGGCTTGCTGTCCGAGAGTCACAACGCCGGGGAACTCTCAGGCCGCGAGCTTATGCTGGCCAATCTGTTCAACAGCCTGCCCGCGTATCTGGTGCACATGCCCACTATTTTTCTGCTCACCTGGCCGGTGCTGGGCGCGCCGGCCGTGTTTTATGTGGGCCTTACCCTGGCGGCAGCGGCCGGGCGCACGGCCTTTACCGTGCTGCTGGCCCGCAGCCTCCTGCCGCCCCCGCCGCCCGGCTGCCTGGTCTGCAAGGCCGGCAGCGACGAGCGCACCCGCTGGGGCGCGGCCCTGCGCACGGCCTGGAAGCGTTTTCGCCGCCGTCTGCCCAAGCTGGTGTATTTTACCGCGCCCATCTATGTGCTGATGTACCTTTTGCAGCACTACGGCTTTTTCAGTCTGGCCGAGAACTGGCTGGCCGGGCACATGGGCTGGCTCTCCTTTCTCAAGCCGCAGGCCATGGGCATCATCGTCCTGCATCTGGCCGCGGAGCTGGGCGCGGCCCTTGGCGCGGCGGGCAGCGTGCTCCAGACCGGCGGCCTTTCGGCCCGCGACGTGGTGCTGGCGCTGATGGTGGGCAATATCCTTTCCACGCCCATGCGCGCGCTGCGCCATCAGTTGCCGGCCTATTCCGGCTTTTTCCGGCCCGGCCTGGCCCTGCGCCTGATCCTTGCCAATCAGGGCCTGCGGGCCGCCAGCATGGCGCTGGTGACGCTTTTGTATTATTATTGTTCATAAGAGGCGGGCAGAATGGAGAAAAAGAAAAAGGAGACGGCAATGACGACAGTGGAAGAAAAAACCGCGCGCGTGCTGCGCCCCGATCACAAGGGCGCGCGGGTCACAGTGCTGCTGCAACCCGAAGAAACGCTCCTTTCCCTGCCCCGTCCCAAAACCGCGCGGCAGTTGCTGGAAGCTTTGCATCTGGCCGAGGAGAGCGCCCTGGTGGCGCGAAACGGCGATCTGCTCACCCCGGATCGGCGCATCTGGCCCGACGACGATCTGCTGGTGCGCAAGGTGGCTTCTTCGGGCTAGCCAGGGTCTGCCCTGCCGGGCCTTGCCGCTCCGCTTGCTCCCGGGCCTGGAACATGATACCCGCAAGCATGTTTGACATAAATTTTTCCCAGGCCCTGCAAACCCTGGCTGTTGCCGCTGTGCCCGCGCTGCTGGGGATCATCCTGCACGAAATGGCCCACGGCTGGGTGGCCGAGCGTTGCGGCGATCCCACAGCCCGCTTTATGGGCCGCCTGACCCTCAACCCCCTGCCGCACATTGATCCCGTGGGCCTGCTGGTTTTTGGCCTGACAAGCCTTTCCGGGGCCTTCGTCTTCGGCTGGGCCAGGCCTGTGCCCGTCAATCCCCGTTATTTCCGCAATCCCGCAAGGGACATGATGCTGGTGGCTCTGGCCGGGCCGTTGACCAACTTTCTGCTGGCCATCCTTTTCGGGGTGATGCTGCGCCTTGTGCTGGCCCTTTTTCCGCCCCAGGCCTGGCTGGGGAACACTGTCTACGTTTTTGCGCTGGCCTCCCTGCAAGCCGGAGTGGTGATCAATTTCGGCCTGGGCTGGCTGAATCTTTTGCCCATTCCGCCGCTGGACGGCAGCAAGGTTCTGTCCTATTTTCTGCCGGGCGACATGGCCTGGCGCTATCTGAACATTGAGCGTTACGGCTTTGTTATTCTTTTGCTGTTGCTGTTCACCGGCCTGCTGGGCTATGTGCTCTGGCCGCTGGTGAGCGGCAGTTCCCGGATGCTTTTATCCCTTCTGGGCCTGCAATAAGGCGCGCATTTTTTCGAGGGGCGCGCGCCGCGTGCGGGCCCGGCGCGCAAGGGCGGCTTTTGGCTGCCGCAACGGCCTTGCGGATCAACGCCGCCCACACCGGCGGCCTCAAGAACATAAGGACGGCCTTTTGATGAGCACAGAACTGCGCACGGTTTCCGGCATGCGGCCCACCGGGCCCCTGCACCTCGGGCATTATTTCGGGGTGCTCAAGAACTGGATTGCACTGCAGGAACGCGAGGAGGCCTATTTTTTTGTGGCCGACTGGCATGCCCTGACCAGCGATTACGCTGACCCCTCGCGCATCCGCCATAACATTGCCGAGATGGTCAAAGACTGGGTGGCCGCGGGTCTTGATCCGCAAAAATGCGTCATTTTCCGCCAGTCCGCCGTCAAGGAGCACGGCGAGCTTTCGCTCCTGCTTTCCATGATCACCCCGGTTTCCTGGCTGGAGCGCAACCCCACATACAAAGAACAGCAACAACAAATCACCAATAAGGATTTGGGCAACGCGGGCTTTCTCTGCTACCCGGTGCTGATGGCCGCGGACATTCTCATGTACCGGCCGCACGGCGTGCCCGTGGGCGAGGATCAGTTGCCGCACCTGGAGCTGACCCGTGAAATAGCGCGCCGGTTCAACGGTTTTTACGGGCCGTTCTTTCCCGAGCCCCAGGCCATGCTCACCCCGGCGGCCAAGTGCCCGGGGCTGGACGGGCGCAAAATGTCCAAAAGCTACAATAACGGCATCTTTCTTTCGGACAGCTTCGCGGACATTGAGCCCAAAGTGCGCGGCATGTTCACGGACCCGGCGCGCCTGCGCAAATCCGATCCCGGCAATCCCGATGTCTGCAATCTTTTCCCCTACCATGTGCTGCTGACCGGCCCGGAGCAGCGGGCGGAAATCCGCCGGGGCTGCGCCTCGGCCCAACTGGGCTGCGTGGAGTGCAAAAAAATCTTCCTCAAAAATCTGGAAGCCTTTCTCGGCCCCCTGCGGGAACGCCGGGCGGCCCTGGACGCCAGGCCGGGCGCGGTGGAGGAAATTCTCAGCCAGGGCAATGAGCAGGCCCGCGCCTTTGCCGTCACCACTATGGCCCATGTGCGGCAAAAAATGGGGCTGTGATTCCTTGAAGTGGCTGGGCGTGGACTATGGCCTGGCCCGCACCGGGCTTGCCGTATCCGATCCGGAAGAGCGGCTGGCTTTTCCCCTGGCGACCCTGCGGCTTGAGGATTACCCGGACCGCAAGGCCTTTCTTGCCGCCCTGGCCGAGCGCATCCGGCGTGAGGGAGCCGGGGGAGTGGTCATGGGCCTGCCCCTGCCGGCTGACGGCAGGGAAAGCCTGACCACGCGCCAGGTGCGCAATGTCACTGAACGCCTCAAACGGCGGCTGGATCTGCCTGTTTTTTTCATGCCCGAGTTCCTCAGCTCCGAAGAAGCCTGGGCGGATTTGCGCGACGCGGGCCTCTCAGCCCGCAAGCGCCGCGCCGTGCTGGATCAACAGGCGGCCGTGCGTATTCTGGCCTCTTTTCTGGCCCTGCCCCCTGAACAGCGGAGACCGGCATGAAAACCATGCTGCGCATTCTGAGCCTTGCGCTGCTGCTGATTCTGGCCGCCTGCGGCTGGCTGTGGCACGAAGCCCATGTTTTTTTGCATACCGCGCCCGAAACGCCGGGCCGTGAAATGCTTTTCGACGTGCCGCAGGGCGCGCGCTTTGCGCAGGTTGCCGCCGCCCTGGCCCAAAAGGGTCTGGTTACAGACGCGCGCAAGTTCAGCCTCCTGGCCCGTTACAAGAAATGGGACAATCGTCTGCAAGCCGGGCGTTTTGCCCTGAACAGCGGCTGGCTGCCCGAAAAGGTGCTGGACATGCTGGTCAACGGCAGGCCCGTGCTCTTCAGGATCACCGTGCCCGAGGGTCTGAGCTGGTGGCAGACCGCGCGTCTGCTGGAAGAGGCCGGTCTGGTCCGCTTTGCGGACTTCCGGGACGTGATCACGGACCCCGCTTTTCTGCGTCATTACGGCATCCCCTTTGCCACTGCCGAGGGCTTTCTGATGCCCGACACCTATCTGCTGAAAAAGGCCGACGCGCCGGATGACGCCCGCTTCAAGGCTCAGGCCCGGGCCGTGGCAGGGCGCATGGTGGACAATTTCTGGCGCAAGGCCGCCAAGGTCTGGCCGGGCAACAGCAAGCCCAAAGTCCAGGACCTCAAACAATGGGTCATTCTGGCCTCTGTGGTGGAAAAGGAAACCGCTCTTGACGCGGAGCGGCCGCGCGTGGCCGGGGTCTACAAAAACCGGCTGGCGCGGAAAATGCCGCTGCAAGCCGATCCCACGGTGATCTACGGCCTGGGGCCGGGCTTTGACGGCAATTTGCGCCGCAAAGATCTCGACGATCCGGCCAATCTGTATAATACCTACCAGCGGCCGGGCCTGCCTCCGGGCCCCATCAGCTCCTTCGGCACAACGGCCCTGGCTGCCGCCGTCAATCCCGAGGCCCATGATTTTCTCTATTTTGTGGCGAAAACCGACGGCGGCGAGCATGCCTTTTCCACCAATCTGGCGGATCACAACCGGGCGGTGCGCCAATATCTGCGGAACAGGCGCTCCGGGCGTTAGGCGCGAGCCACAGCGACCGGAGGCGGCCCGGCCGTTGAGCCTGCGCCGCATGCGTGCTATCCTGCCTGAGGAGGCCCCATGAAGTATTTAATCGTGGAAGACTTTTCCGGCCGGCCCGTGCCCTTTATTTTTCCGCGCCGGGTGGATCACGGCGACATGCGCGACCAGCTGCCCTACGGCCAGATCATCGCGGGCGGGGTTCTCGAACTGGGGCCCGCGGGCTTTGTCTGCAGCGGCGGCAGCAATGAGCTGGGCATCAAGGCCCGGCCTGCGGAGGATGCGGCGATCATTGCCGAGGCCCTGCGCTGCCGTTGAGCCGCCATCGGTCTTGCCCGGCAGACCCGGAGCAACAGCAACACGGAGCAGTTTTTTGCATGGCGGATGCAGTTCCGCGCCGCGTGCCCGGCCTGGTCATCGGGGGGTCCGGCAGCAACTCCGGCAAAACCGTCACGACCCTGGCCCTGCTCTGCGCGCTCAGGGCCCGCGGCCTCAACGTGCACGCGGCCAAAACCGGACCGGATTTCATTGACGCGGCCTTTCACGCCGCGCTCACCGAAAGGCCGGCCGCCAATCTGGATGCCTGGATGTGCCGCGAGGCCCCGGCGCGCCCGGATGAGGACAGCCTCCCCCGTATGCCGCGCGGCCTGGCCCGGCTTTTGGCCCGCGCGCAGGGCCGCGGAACATTTGCGGCGCGTCCGGACATGCTGCTGCTGGAAGGGGCCATGGGCCTCTATGACGGGGGCGGCAGGGGCGCGGGCTGCACGGCGCAACTGGCGGCAATGATCGGGCTGCCCGTGCTGCTGATTCTCAACACGCACGGCCTGGGGCAGTCGGCCGCCGCCCTGGCCGAGGGTTTTCTGCGCCATTGCCCGGCCTGGGCCGGGTTCTGCGGGCGACCCACGTTTGTGGGAATGCTCTGTACCCATGTGGGCGGGGAGCGGCATGTCGAAATTTTGCGCGAGGCTCTTGCCCCTTTGGAGCAAGAGCTCAACGTGCCGCTGCTGGGGCTTTTGCCGCGCGCGGGCGCGCCCCGGCTGGATGCGCGCCATCTGGGCCTGGTGGAAGCCCGCGAGGCTGTGCCCGGTCTGGACAGGCAGGCCCTGGCCCGCTGGCTGGAGAGCCATTGCCGTCTGGATCAACTGCTCACGCTGCTGGGCGCGCCCTTGAGCCGCCCGCGCGTGAAGCCCGCGGCAGCCTTGCGCGGGGCGGAATCAGAACCTTCGGCTTCCACGCCGCTTGCGGCAGCCGCGCAAACCCGTTTTTTCCCGGCCCGGCGCAGACTGCGGTCCGGACGGGCGGCCCGGCCCCTGCTCGGCATGGCCTGGGATGCGGCTTTCAGCTTCTGTTATGCGGATCTGCCCGCCACCCTTCAGGAACTGGGCGTTGATCTCGCTTTTTTTTCGCCCCTCAAGGACAAAGCGCCGCCGCAGGGCTGCCGGGGCCTTTATTTTCCCGGCGGCTATCCGGAGCTGCACGCGCAGGATCTGGCCGCCAACGCCCCCATGCGCGAGGCCCTGCGCCGTCTGGCGGCCCAGGGCGTGCCGATCTACGGCGAATGCGGCGGCTACATTTATCTGATGCATTCCGTGAGCCATGCGGGCCAGACCTCTCCCATGAGCGGCCTCTTGCCCCTGCATTGCGTAATGGGCCAAACGCGCGCGGCCTTGGGCTACCGCGCGGCCCTGGCGCTGCACGGCTGGCCCGGCCGCGCCGGCCCGCTGTGGGCGCGCGGCCATGAATTTCATTACGGCCGGACGGCGGAGCAGGATCTGCCGCCCGGCTGCTGCCCGCTCTGGGAGCTCTATGACAGCCGGGGCCTTCTCCTGGGGCGGGAGGGCTGCCGCCTGGGTTCCGTGGCCGGTTCCTGGCTGCACCTCTACCCGGAAGGCTCGCGCCGTTTCTGGAGAGCCTGGCTGGCCTCCCTGCGCTTCCCCGAAATTCAACCCCAAGGCCGCCATGTCTGAAATACGCCTGGACCCCGCAAGCACGCCGGATGCCATTGAGGCCCGTTCCTTTGCGATCATCGACGCTGAAATTCCCGAACCGCGCCCCTTTGCCGGGGAACTCTGGCAGGTGGCCCGGCGTTGCGTGCACACGCTGGGCGATACGGATATTCTTGCGGATTTGCGCTTAAGCCCGCAAGGCCTTGCGGCAGGTCTCGCGGCCTTGCAGGCCGGCTGCACGGTCTTTACGGATACGCGCATGGCCGCCGCGGGCCTGCCCCTGCGCCGTCTGACGCCCCTGGGCGTCAGCGTGACGCCGCTGATGGGTCTGCCCGGTCTGGACGAGGCCGCGCGCCACAAAGGGATCACGCGCGCGCGCGCGGCTGTGGAAGCCGTTGCCCACAGGCTTGCCGGGCAGATTATGGTCATTGGCAACGCGCCCACGGCCCTGCTCTGTCTGCTGGAGCTTCTGGAACAGGGCGCGCCCGCGCCCGCGCTGATCGTGGGCATGCCCGTGGGCTTTGTGAATGCGGCGCAATCCAAGGAACTGCTCTTGCGCAGCCCCTGGCCGCACTTCACCCTGCTGGGACGCAAGGGCGGATCGGCCGTGGCCGCGGCCTGCGTCAACGCGCTGGCGGATCTGGCTCTGGCGCGCCGCTGAGGGCGCGGGAACCTCCGGCCGCCGCCTTGTGCGATGCGTCTGCCTTTGGCGCCCTTTCCGGATTCTGCTCTTCTTCTGCCTGCTCTGCTTCAGGATTTGCCTTTTCCTCCGCCGCTGCGTCGTCCTCCGCTGTGCCCTCCACATCCAGCACAGGCGGCAAGGCGGCCCTGGGCATAATCCGAGCCCCGGCCAGAGCCGCGCGCTGTTCCTCCTGGCGCGGCAGCGGCACGCAGCCCTTGTCCACCAGCACAATGCCCGTGCGCTCAAGCACTTCGCGGCGGTAGGCGTACTCCTGATCCAGGCGGCGCTGGCGATAAATGAACCAGCGATGCCCCAGATAGCAAACCGCCAGCAGGGCAGCCGCGCTGCCGGCCAGCCAGGGGATATAGCGCGTCAGCGCGCCGCCCAGGCGGACCAGGGCGGAAAGGGCCCCGTCCACAAAAAAAAGCCCGGCCCCGATCAGCAAAATGCCCACCAGCACCACCACCGTGGGCGCATTGCGGATAATGGCGTAAAAACGCCGCAGGCGTTCGGGCAGCACGTCCGCGCCTGCGTCCGTGCTTTCCTCGCTCTGATCCCGATTGAGAGTATGGGAAATCCAGCTTCCGATCAAATGCACAATAAGCAAAAGGCCCACGGGCGCGAGCACTGCGGCCGCAGCCCAGCCCAACCAGGGAAAGCGGGCCATGGGCGGCCCGCCGGGCGTCAGGGGCGCGGCGCGCATCAGGCCGTAAAAAAATGCCACGCCGCCCACGATGAGCTCCACAAAAAACACCGCGATCAACAGATACAGCAGCACGTCCTTGTATTGCCCGGCATACCAGGGCAACGGCCTGCCGCGGCGCTCGCGCCTTTGCTCCTGATCAGCCGCCTGCGCCGCGCCCGACGACGTGTCGGATCGCGCCGCCTGCGCCTGGCCGGTTTTGCCCTCCGCCTGCGCGGAACGCTTGCGGCTTTCCGAAGAAGCCGGACGGGAACGCTTGCCGAAAATATTCATGCCCTACCTCAATGGAATCTGAGCATACGTGCCTGATTCCGATCCCGCAAGCCCCGCGTTTCCGCCGCGTTGCGGCGGCAGGACAACAAACATCGTGCGCAGAGAATGAGCGGCAGGGCGCTTTGAGAACCGGGACGCGCCCCTGCCGCTCCATCCGCCCTTGCTCACAAGCCGCATCTGGCTTACCTTGGGCCTGCATTCAGCGCGGGAGGCGACTATGCATGTTCTGGTGACCGGCGCGGCCGGTTTTATCGGCTTTCATCTGGCACGGCGGCTTCTTTCCGACGGGCACAGCGTGGTGGGCATTGACAACTGCAATGACTACTATGATGTCCAATTAAAAAAGGATCGTCTGGCCCAACTGGAAGTCCTGCCCGCGGCGCGCTCCCGCTTTCGTTTCGAGTTGCTGGATCTGGCCGACAGAGCGGGCATGGAAGCCTTGTTCGCGCGGGAGAACTTCAGTCATGTGGTCAACCTGGCCGCGCAGGCGGGCGTGCGTTACAGCCTGCAAAACCCGGCTTCCTACATCAGTTCCAATCTGACGGGCTTCGGCCATCTGCTTGAGGGCTGCCGCCACGGCGGCGTGGCGCATCTGCTCTTTGCCTCCTCCTCTTCCGTCTACGGCCTGAATGCGGCCCGGCCCTATTCCGAACGGCACAACGTCGATCATCCGGTAAGCCTCTACGCCGCCTCCAAAAAAAGCAACGAGCTCATGGCCCATGCCTACAGCCACTTATACCGCCTGCCCTGCACCGGGCTACGCTTTTTCACTGTCTACGGCCCGTGGGGACGGCCCGACATGGCCCTGCATTTGTTCACCACGGCCATTTTGCGGGGCGAGCCCATCAAGGTTTTCAATCAGGGCCGTATGCGCCGGGATTTCACCTATATCGACGATATTGTGGAAGGCATGATACGGCTTTTGCCCCTGGCTGCCGCGCCGGATCCGGCCTTTGATCCGGCCGCGCCGGATCCGTCCTCCAGTTCCGCGCCCTGGCGCATCTATAATATCGGCAACCATCAGACCGTGGAGCTCAACGAATTTATCGCCGTGCTGGAAGAAGCCCTGGGCAAAAAGGCCCGCAAGGAACTTCTGCCCATGCAGCCCGGCGACGTCGAAGCCACCTGGGCCGACATCAACGCCCTGACCCTGGCCACCGGCTTTGCGCCGACGACGCCCCTGCGCGAGGGCATTGCCCGCTTTGCGGCCTGGTACAGAGAGTATTACAACGCATGAGTGATTCCACCCGACACAGTGCCTCCGGCGCGCCCCAAAGCGCGGGCGTGACCACCGCCACGCCCCAACGCCCTGAAATCCTTGCTCCGGCCGGTGATGCGCCCTCTTTTCTGGCGGCCCTTGCCGCGGGCGCGGATGCCGTCTACCTGGGACTGAAGCATTTTTCAGCCCGGATGCAGGCCGAGAATTTCGGTCTCACCGAGCTTTCGCGGCTCACGGATCTGGCCCATGCCGAAAATGCCCGCGTGTATGTGGCCATGAACACCCTGATCAAGCCCAGCGAAACAGCCGCCGCCTACCGCCTGGCCGCGCGTCTGGCCCGGCAGGTGCGGCCGGATGGCCTGATCATCCAGGATCCGGGCATGCTGGATCTGGCCCGGCAGGCCGGTTTTGAAGGCGGGCTTTTTCTCTCCACCCTGGCGAACCTGACCCATCCGGAAGCGCTGCGTCAGGCGCTTGCCCTGGGAGCCGGCCGGGTGATTCTGCCGCGCGAGCTTTCCATTGACGAAATCCGGCGCATGGGCGAGGCCTGCCCCCAGGGCCTGGATCTGGAATGTTTTGTCCACGGCGCCTTGTGCTATTGCGTTTCCGGCCGTTGCTACTGGTCAAGTTACATGGGCGGCAAAAGCGGCTTGCGCGGCCGTTGCGTGCAGCCCTGCCGCCGGGTGTATCGCCAGGGCGGCGCGGCTGCGCTGGCCCTGGCGCGCCACGCGGAAAAAGAGGAACGCGACGGCCGCGGGGAGCTTTTGGCCGCGGCGGAGCGCAGCCGCGGGGATCGCGGCAAGGGCGGCGATCGCTTTGCCCGGACAGGCGAGCCGCGCCGCGCGCCCCGGCCTCCGAGCCGCGGCAGGGAGCACAGCGGACGGTATTTTTCCTGCCTGGATCTTTCCCTGGATGTGCTGGCCAAAACCCTTTTGGACATCCCCCATCTGGTCTCCTGGAAAATCGAGGGCCGCAAAAAAGGGCCGCATTATGTGTATCATGCGGTCACGGCCTATCGCATGTTGCGGGATAATCCCGGCGATTCCAAGGCCCGCAGGACTGCGGAGGAAATTCTGCAAATGGCTCTGGGCCGCCCGCCGAGCCGGGCGCGCTTTCTGCCGCAGAAAAACACGCTGCCCCTTGCGCCCGACGGCCAGACCAGCTCAGGCCTGCTGGCCGGCAAAGTGCGGGCCGATCCCGACGGCCGCATCCTGCTCAAGCCCCACTTTGAGCTTTTGCCCCAGGACCTTTTGCGCGTGGGCGTGGAGGATGAGCGCTGGCACGCCACGCTGCCCGTGACCCGGCGCATCCCCAAAGCCGGAAGCCTGACGCTGCGTTTGCCCCGGCACAAGACCCCCAGGACGGGCACGCCGGTTTTTCTGATCGACAGGCGCGAGCCGGAACTGATGCTCCTGCTGAAAGACTGGCAGGCCCGGCTGGACGCCCTGCCTGCGCGGCGGAGCCGGGCTGTGGAGAGTGCTCCGCGTCTGCCCGTGGCCGTCAGGGCGCGGCCAGGGCCCGATATTTTTCTGCGCTCAAGCCTGCCACAGGGGCGCGAGACGCGCGGCGGCCGCAATCAAATCATGGGGCTTTGGCTCTCCCCGCGCAGCGCCGGGATTTCGCGCACCGTGACGCCGCGCATCTCCTGGTGGCTGCCGCCGGTCATCTGGCCGGACGAAGAAGAAAATTTCCAGCGCCTGATCACCCGCCTCTGGCGCGACGGCGCGCGGCATTTTGTCTGCAATGCGCCCTGGCAGCGCGGCTTGTTTCCGGCCGACGCCGGAGCCGCGGATCTGCTGGCCGGGCCTTTTTGCAATGCCGCCAATGCCGCGGCCCTGGGCGTTCTCGCGCGCATGGGCTTTGTGGGGGCTTTTGCCGCCCCGGAACTCAGCCGCGAGGATCTGCTGGCCTTGCCGGGGCAAAGCCCCCTGCCCCTGGGCCTGGTGCTCGATGGCTTCTGGCCCGTGGGCATCAGCCGTTTCGGCCTGCTGGGCATCAAAACCGACGAGCCCTTTCTGAGCCCCAAGGGCGAGGCCTTCTGGGCCCGGCAATACGGCGGCAATATCTGGATCTATCCCGGCTGGCCTCTGGATCTCTCGGCCAAACGGCAGGAGCTGACGGCCGCGGGCTACGGCTTTTTTGCCCATATGCGGGAAAATCCCCCGGCCGCGCTGCCCGAACTGCGGCGGCAAGGCCTGTTCAACTGGGAAGGCGCGCTGTTGTAGCGTTGCGGATTTTTCCGTTGCGCATGGTAACAGCAAGCGTGTTGTGGCCTTGCGGCCCTGCGCCCGCCGGATGTGAAACAGGACGTTGCGCGTAAAATCTTGTGATCAGGCACGTCAGCGAAATCAACGCCGCACGCGCGCGTTTTCCGCGCGGTCTTGCGCAGCCCGTCGGAGCTTTGCGCTTCGGGCTGGATGCCCTGTTGCTGGCCGCCTTTGCGGCCGGGCAGTGCCAGAGCCGCGTCAAAAACGGCGGCAACGCTCCCGCGCCCGGGCTGTGCGGGGCGGAGCTGGGCTGCGGCTGCGGCGCGGCTCTGCTGGGCCTGGCCCTGCGCTGCCCGGAGCTGACCGGCCTGGGTCTGGAGCGCGAAGCGGAACTGCTGCGCGCGGCCCGGCAGAATGTCGCGGCGCTGGGCTGTCAGGAGCGTTTGCGTTTCGCGCGCGTGGATCTTGCGGATCGTGCGGCGCTGCGCCAAAGCGTGGCGGCCGGGGGCTTCAGGGCCGGTTCTCTGGATCTGGTTCTGGCCAATCCGCCCTATGGCCTGCCGGGCCGGGGCAGGGCTTCGCCCTCATCCCTGCGGGAACGCGCCCTGCGCGGCCCTGCGGCCCTGACGGATTTCTGCCGTGCCGCGGCCGAGCTCTTGCGCCATCACGGCCGTTTTTTCTGTATTTTCGACGCGCGGCAACTGCCGCGGCTCTGTGCGGAATTCGACCGGGCGCGTCTGGGCCTGCGCCGGATTCTGCCCGTGCGGGCGCGCAGATCGGATCCGGCCTTGCGGATTCTGGTTGAGGCCCGCAAAAACGCCGCCCCTGATCTGCGTCTGGAAAGCCCGCTCACCCTGCATGGGTCAAAAGCGCGCCGCGCCACAAAGGCCGGGGCGCAGGCGGCCATCTGGTCCGCGCAGGCCCTGCGTTTCTGCCCCTGGCTGGCTGCCGGCGCCACAACAGACTCGTGAGGAACGATATGAATTTCATTGCGGATCTGCACATCCACTCGCGTTTTTCCAGAGCCACCAGCAAGCTGCTCAATCCCCGGCATCTGGCGGCCTGGGCCGCCTGCAAGGGCATCGACGTGCTGGGGACCGGCGATTTCACCCATCCGCAATGGCGGGCCGAGCTGCGCGAGCAACTGGTTTTCGACGAAACCAGCGGCCTGTATCGCCTGAACGTGGAGCCTGAGCCTCTGGATTTTCTCGACGGCGGCCAAATCCGGGCGCATGAGGGCGGCACATCGCCGCTGTTTTGCCTGCAAGCTGAAATCAGTTCCATTTACAAGCGCGGCGGCAAAGTGCGCAAGGTGCACAATCTGCTCTTTGCGCCCACGCTGGAGGACGCGGATCGCATTTCCGTGCGCCTGGCGCAGATCGGCAATCTGAACTCCGACGGCCGGCCCATTCTGGGCCTGGACTCCCGCGATCTGCTGGAAATCGTGCTGGAAGCCGCGCCCGAGGCGGTATTGGTCCCCGCCCATGTCTGGACGCCGTGGTTTGCCCTCTTTGGCTCCAAGTCGGGTTTTGACCGTCTGGAAGACTGCTTCGCGGATCTTTCGGAACATATTTTCGCTCTGGAAACCGGCCTTTCCTCGGATCCGGCCATGAACCGCCTGATCAGCCGTCTGGACGGCTACGCCCTGATTTCCAATTCCGATGCCCACTCCGGCCCCAATCTGGGCCGCGAAGCCAATCTCTTTGCCG
This sequence comes from Desulfovibrio sp. ZJ369, assembly GCF_011039085.1. Classification (GTDB taxonomy): domain Bacteria; phylum Desulfobacterota; class Desulfovibrionia; order Desulfovibrionales; family Desulfovibrionaceae; genus Desulfovibrio. Next base: position 45,286 of record NZ_JAAKEI010000019.1, read on the forward strand.
GGCCGCCCTCCTACGCGGGCATGTTCGCGGCCCTGCGCGCCGCGGCCCGGCGGCAGGCGCGGGAGCAGGCATCCTGCCGCTTTCTGGGCACACTGGAGTTTTACCCCGAAGAAGGCAAATACCATCTGGACGGGCACCGGGCCTGCAATGTGGTGCTGGAGCCGCGCGAGGCTCTGGCGCTCGGCAATATCTGCCCCGTCTGCGGCAAAGCCCTGACCGTGGGCGTGCTGCACCGCGTGCTGGAGCTGGCCGACCGCGAGGAACCGCCCGCGCTGCCCCATGAGCCTGAGGCCCGGCCCCTGATCCCCCTGCCGGAAGTGCTGGGCGAGATTCTCGGCGCGGGCGCGGGCTCGCGCAAGGTTCAGGAACGCTACAGCCGCCTTTTGCGCGATCTGGGGCCAGAGCTGGATATCCTCTGCCGCCTGCCGGAAGCGGATCTGCGCGCGCGCTGGGAGCCTTTGGGCGAAGCCGTGGCCCGTATGCGCCGCGGCCAGGTCCTGCGTCAGGCCGGTTTTGATGGCCAGTACGGCACGGTCCGCGTCTTCAGGCCTGAGGAATTGCCGGACGTGCGCGGCGGCCGGGCCTTGCCGGGCCTGGGCCGAAGCGGCGGGGCGCCGGCGCAACCCCAAAGCGGCCCGCGCGCCCAGACAAGAAAAAACACCTTGCCCCTGCCGGGTCTGGGCAAGGCGTCAGGGCAGCCCGGCTCCGTTGCGGAACAAGGCCCGCCCGCAGCTTTTTCCGCCGAGCAGGAGGCGGCGCTGCGCTCCGGGCCCGCGCCCGCGCTGGTTCTGGCCGGGCCGGGAGCGGGCAAGACCCGCGTTTTGATTGGCCGTATGCAATGGCTGCTGGCAGAAGGGGAGGATCCGCAAAACCTTCTGGCCGTGACCTTTACCCGCCGCGCCGCCGGGGAGCTGCGCGAGCGGCTGGGCGCGGCCCTGCCTGAGCTGCGGGATCGTCTGCCGCGCTGCGACACGCTGCACGGGCTTGCCTGGGGCGAACTGCGCGCGGCCGAGCCGCACTGCCTTTTGCTGGGCGAGGACGCGGCCATGCGCCTCTTTCAGGCGGCCAATGCCGGGCTTTCGGCCCGTCAGGCGCGGGCGCTGTGGGATGAGCTGGCCCTGGCCCGCGAAACCGGCCGGCCGCTCGCCGGAGCCCCGGCCGAGGCCGCGGCCCGCTATGCCGACCGCAAGCGGGCAAACGCGGCCATGCGCTATGTGGACTATGCCGATCTTCTGGAATGGTGGCTGGAGCGCGCTCGCGCGGGCCGCTGGCGGCATGTGCTGGTGGATGAGGTGCAGGATCTCTCGCCCGTGCAGCTTGCGCTGATCCGGGCTTTGCTGCCCTCTGACGGGCAGGGATTTTTTGGCATCGGCGATCCGGATCAGGCCATTTACGGCTTTCGCGGCGCGGCGGGGCAGAGCGAGGCAAGTTTGCGGGCCTGCTGGCCCACGCTCACGGTGCACAGGCTGGGGCAGAGTTTCCGGGCCAGTCAGGGCGTGCTGGATATGGCCGGGAAGCTGTTGCAGGGGCACGGGCAATGCGGTTTGCTGCGCGCCGCGCGCCCCTTGCGGGCGCAACTGCAATTGTTTGCCGCGCCGGACGAGCGGGCCGAAGCCCGTTGGCTGGCCGGGCGCGTGCAGCGCCTGTTGGGAGCCACGGCCCACACACTCTTGGATCAGGCGCAAAAGCGCGCGGACGGCACGGAGCTGGACAACAGCCTGTCGCCGGGCGAAGTGGCCGTGCTGGTACGGCTCAAGGCCCAAATCCCGCCCTTGCGCGCGGCTCTGGAGCAGGCAGGGATTCCCTGTTCCGTGCCTTCCCAGGAAGAATTTTGGGAAGATCCGGCCTGCGCGCGCCTGCTGACCCTGGCCGCGGCCGCGTGCGGCTGTGCGGATCTTTCCTTTCTGCCGCAACAAGTGCCGCCGGCTGCGGCTGCCGGGGCGGCCCTGCCTTTTCCCGCGGGGCAGTTGCCCAAACCGCAGGCCCTGCTTCCCTGGCTGCGCGAACAGGCCTGGGCCGGAGAGCTTTTTTGCCAGGGCCGCCCCTGGCGGGCCTTGTGCCGTCTTTGGCAGGAGTGCGGCGACTGGCAGACGCTGCTGCAACGCCTGGCCTGGCTGCAAGAGGCCGAACTGGTGCGCGCCAGAGCGGAACAGGTGCAGATTCTGACCCTGCACGCCTCCAAGGGGCTGGAGTTCAGGGCCGTCTTTTTGCCGGGTCTGGAGAGCGGCCTGCTGCCCTTGCGGCGGGAAGCGCTCTTTGAAGCGCGCGACGGATCAGGCGCGGATGCCGCGCCGGAAAAAAATGCGCAAGCGGCCCTGGCCGAAGAGCGCCGCCTGCTCTATGTGGGCCTGACCCGCGCCGCGCAGGCGCTCTTCGTGAGCTACAGCCACAGCCGCACACTCTACGGCAGAAAGCTGCGCCTTGCGCCTTCGCCCTTTCTGACGCACATCCGGGAATGTTGCCGACAAAGCACGCTCATGCCCCACAAGCGCAAGTCGGAAGAGCACCTTTCGCTGTTCTAGAGCATTTTGCTTTTAACTTTTTACATATCCACAGGATTTAAACCATCCTTCAGCGTCTTTTTGTGTGATACAACTTAATGCTTTTCCAATGGATTTATACAGTTCATCACATGTTTTTGCTTTC
>NZ_JAAKEI010000001.1 GCF_011039085.1 Desulfovibrio sp. ZJ369
ATTGTCGCCAGCGTCACTGGTTTGCCAGATTCCGCCGAAAGTCGGTCGTTGTTTCACGAAGTCTGCACATGGTTGACTTGACGATGGCTCTTTTTGCCAGGTTTCATGTGAATGGAACTCTGGATGATATTAAAACGTTATTTAGTTAATAGTCTATTTGGGCGTTGCGCCGGAGATTGTGCGGATTGAACCGGGGGATGGCGCTACGGAAGTCGTCGGCAGCGAATCTTGACGCTTTCGTGAAGCGGCCCGCGAGCATCCCTTTTCCGAGCGGGCTGAAGGGCACGAAGCCGATGCCCGGATCGGCGGCTGGCATCCCCCGCCCCTGCGCGAACCGTGCGTGGGCGGGATGCGTCGTTCGGGCGGCGCTACCTGGCGGCGGGCGTATTGTGCTTGTCGCGCAGCTCGACGGGCACGGCCTCCAGCAGCACGCGCTCCGCGATCATATCCTTTGTAGTGTGGAAATACTTCTGGAAATGAGGTGTATCGCGGTGGGTTTGATAGGCGGCCTCATCCACATACATCTCAAAGAAGGTCCATTTTGTGGGATCGTCCTTTTCCGCTACGGCATAGAGGGCCACTACGCCGGGCTCAAGGCGCAGGGCCGCCTCCATCTCTTCCTTCACGGCGGCGGTGAACGCCTCCAGCTGGTCGGGCTTGATGCGCAGATGGGCCATGCGGATGGAGGTTGCGTCGGCGGCGTGGGCCGTTCCCAGGGCGGGGAAGGCTGCAAGAGCCGCCAACAGGGCGGAGCAAAGGAAATGACGGATGGTCATGGGGGTCTCCTTTGGGCGCAAAAATTGTTTTTCCGCGCCGTTTTTTATGTTTTTCCGCTGCAAAAAGCGCGGGCTACAGGCTCTCTCCCAGGGCCTTCGCCGCCCGGGGATAGGCCGTGCCTTCGATGTCCTTGCGGGCGAAGACGTTCCTGGCGAGCACCACGCCCTGATCCTCCCACGGGAGGTAGCGCAGCAGTACCTTGTAATGGGCCATGATCGCGTCCATGTTCCAGTCCGTATCGCTCCCGCAGGTGACGAGCATGGCGGATTTCACGGGGCGCCTGCGCAGGGCCTCGCGCTGCGGCATCAGGCGGTCCAGAACGGTTTTCAGTTGGGCCGTCATGCCGAAGTAATAGAGCGGCGTGACCAGCACGATCATATCCGCCGACAGGATTTCCGGCAGAATCTTTTGCATGGCGTCTTTCTGGACACATTCCCCGTTGTGCTTGTCGCAATAATAGCAGGCGCGGCAGGGGCCGACCTGCTCAAAGGCCGTATCGAAACGGACGATGGTATGTCCCCTGGACGTCGCCCCGGCGATGAATTCGTCGGCCAGCAGCGCCGACGTTCCCTGACGGTGGGGGCTGCCGGTGAGAACGATGATTTTCATGGGTATTCCTCCAGTGTCGCCCGCCAGAACGTCGGCGGGGGAAATCAGGCGGGGCAGAAGGTTCAGGGCCAGCGCGCCCCCGGCCATTTTCAGCAGGCAGCGGCGCGTCATCATGCTGGCTTTCGTATTTCTCGCACTGTCCATGCGCGGTTCCTCATCTGGTGATCCATGCTCGTTTTCATAAACGGCATTTCAGGGAAGTTGGCTGTAGTCCGCCTCGCTGACGGTTTCGAGCCATTCGTTCCGGGCGTTTTCTCCCGGAACCTCCACGGCCAGATGGACGAACCAGCTGTCCCTGGCCGCGCCGTGCCAATGCTTGACCCCGGCGGGAATGTTCACCACGTCGCCGGGGCGCAGTTCCCGGGCGGGCCTGCCCCATTCCTGATACCAGCCGCGCCCGGCGGTGCAGAGCAGAATCTGCCCGCCGCCCCTGGCGGCATGGTGGATGTGCCAGTTGTTGCGGCAGCCGGGCTCGAAGGTCACGTTGCCGATGACCACGCCTTCCGTGGACAGCATGTTCAGATAGCTGTTGCCCACGAAGTATTGGGCATAGGCCGTATTCGCCCCGCCCCGCGGGAAGAGTTCCTTGATTTCGTTCATGCTTGCCTCCTTGCGTGTTGCATCGTTCATGGGGCGGGCATCCCCGAACGCCTTTTTGACTTCCCCGGCCACAGCCTTGCCCAGCGCGGCGTGGTTTTCCGGCGTGAGATGGATTTCATCCGGTTCTTCGGCGAAGGGGACCACGCTTGCCGCATCGAAAAAGGCGGCTCCGGCGGCTTCGGCCAGCGGGCGGAGGAGGCCGGGGAGGGCTTCGCTTTTGGCGAGGGAACCTTCAAAAAAGGTTTTATAGGCGCTTTGTTGAATATCCAGCTTTGGCGGGCAGATTACGAGCGCCCGGGGAGCGGGAAAGCGCGTGCGCTGCTGCCACTCGCCCCCGGTGACGATGGCGGCGAGCGCCGCCACGCCTGACGCGATGTCCGCGGCGCTGCGATTGCGATCCTTGCGCAGGTCATTGGTCCCCAACATGATGATGACCATATCAAGCGGCATATGCGAAGAGAGCGCCGCCGGAAGATATGCGGCCCCGTTCATGCCCGCGCCCGGAATGACGCCCGTGCCGGATCGCGCGGGGCTGTCGAGGGCGGTGGTGCGCCCGCTCAGCCCCTCGACCACCACCTCGTACTCAGGCCCCAGCCGTTCGGCCATCCTGCCGGGCCAGGTCACATGCAGAGGCAAACGCCCCACCACTCCCTGCGCGTCCTCGAAATAGAGCATTTTGCTTTTGAAATTATTCAATTTCAAAAGCGGCGCTGCCATCATTTCGCCTGAAAAACGCGGTTTTCAGGCTCATTCGGCGCGGGCGTCCGCTCCCGCGGCCGCCAGAGCGGTTGCCGTTTCCAACAGCAAACCGCTCTAGCCGAACGTGTTGGAATCGCCGAATACCAGAATGCGCTTCTTCGCGTCGGCGGCGACGGCGACGGCGGCGGCGCATCCTGCAAAGAGGACAAGCCACATTGCGGCCATCAGTTTTGCCCGTGTTATCATCTCTCCCCGTCATATCGTTGAAAGTTGCCTGAATCTGCATCCCCGCCTTGCTTCAGGAGATGGATATTTTCAATCAAAAAATGCTCCAGGGACGATGCTCACTTCATCCGATATGGTTTGAGCTCAGGAATCCTGCAGGACGGCGTTGACGCAGCCGAGGGCGTTCAGGGTGCGGGGGAAGCCGATGTAGGGCAGCATCTGGGCCAGCGCATCAATGAGGTTCTGTTTGCTGTTGCCCATATTCACATTGCCCTGCACATGGGCCTTGACCTGCGCCTCGCAGCCGCCCAATGCGCTGATGATGGAAAAGGTCAGCAGTTCGCGGGTTTTCAGATCAAGCGCCTTGCGCGTGTAGATGTCCCCGAAGCAGAAGGCGGAAAGGTAATTCACCTTGATGTCCTTCTGTCCTGCGGGAGCCGTTGCGTGCATCTTGTCGATAACGTCTCCGAAGATGGCTTTCTGAGTGGCCAGCCCGTCCTGAAAGCGGCTCGCTTCCGTCACCGTGGCCTGGCTCTCCACCGGAAGGGTGATGCCTTTTTCGCTAAAAACGTCATTGACCAGACGCACCGCGCTTTCCGTTTTGGGAAAACCGACGTAGGGCGCGCACTGATAGAGCGCCTCCTTGATTTCCGCCGGGCTGACGCCGACGCGAAGCGCGGCCTCCGTGTGCGCCCTGATGTCGGCAAGGGTCTGGCTGGCGGTCAGCGTCACCAGAGTGATGAGCATCCGCTGCCGGTCGTCGAGCGTGCCGCGTTCCGCGATTTCGCCATAGACGAAACGGTCGCGCATGGCGGCGAGATCGGGATCGCTCTTCGTCAGAGCGGACGGCGTGTTACCCAAAAATTTTTGCCTGTTTTTTTCCGCCGTCAGCGATCTGTCCATAGCCTGAACTCCCTTTTCGGGCTGGGATTGGGCGGCCCACGCCGAAGGCGCGTTCCCCAGGAAAGAAAGCGCCGTCAGGGCCGCAAGGAAAAAAACTGAAAACGTAAGATGTGATCACCCTTCGCCATGAAACACCTCCCGAATCGCGGGGAATTCCTTTAGAGCGGTTTGCTGTTGAAAACGGCAACCGCTCTGGCGGCCGCGGGAGCGGACGCCCGCGCCGAATGAGCCTGAAAACCACGCTTTTCAGGCGAAATGATGGCAGCGCCGCTTTTGAAATTGAATAATTTCAAAAGCAAAATGCTCTATTCCGGTTTGGAAATGGAAAACGGCCACGCCGCATAAATGCAGAATAAGCCGGGCACGTCATGGATGACAGATATGTTTCTCGCAATTTATTGCCCAAAATTCCCAAAGGGCTTCCCGAAGAAAAAAGTTGTGGCAGGGTTTTCCCAAACAGAGATTGTATTCCAGCAGACAGGCAGGAGGTCAGACACGATGACGGCTGTTGCTGACGACGAAAGGGAACGAATACGCGAGGAACTGAAAGAAATGTTTGAAGGCTTGACACTCTCGCGGCGTCAGGAGATCAACAAGGCCGACAGTTGCTTCGGCAAACCGTCAGTGGCGTTGGTTGTACAGGGAAGCAAATGCGCCGTGATCGGAGAGCGGGAATATCGGTACGCGGAAGGGCAGTATTGCAGGGGTGGATTTGCCGAGCGCGTTCCAGAGCGTTTTGCTCATGAAATGAGCTGAACGCTCTGGCGACAGCGTTAGAGCATTTTTTCTTTGAAAATGCTCTGCTGACGCGAAAGCGGCAGCCGCCGCAACGCGGCGTACATTCAGGCGAAAACCGCGTTTTTCGCCTGAATGCCACCTTTGACTTTCATAAAAAGTCAAAGGTAATCTGCTCTAGGTAACTTCATAAGCAAAACGCTCTAAAACATGTCCTGCATGCCGTAAAGCCTGCCGGGTTTGCGCGTCGCCAACCAGGCGGCGGCCCGCAGAGCGCCCTGGGCAAAGGTTTCGCGCGAGTGGGCCTGATGGCTGACCTCAATGCGCTCGCCCGGCCCCATGAAGTAGACGGTATGCACGCCCACCACGTCCCCGCCGCGCACAGCCTGGATGCCGATCTGCGCCCTGGGGCGTTCGCCGATAATGCCATCCCGGCCGGAGCAGCGCACATCCCCAAGCTCCCAGCCTCGCGCCCTGGCCAGACATTCGCCCAGGGTCAGAGCCGTGCCGCTGGGCGCATCCTTTTTGCGGTTATGGTGCAGCTCAACCATTTCAATATCATAGCTCTCGCCCAGGGCGCGCGTCAGCTCCGGCAGAATTTTCAGGAGCACATTGACGCCGATGCTCATGTTGGAAGACCAGAAAAGCGGCGATTTGGCAGCTAAGGCGCGCAATTCTCCCATCTGGGCTTCAGTGAAACCGGTCGTGCCGATGACCAAAGCATGACCGGCGCGGGCCGCGCTGCGGGCCGACTCCAGGCTCACGGCAGGAGCTGTAAAGTCGATGATCACCGCGCCCGGAGCCTGCGGAAGAATTTCCTCCAGCGTGGCGGCAACAGGACAATCCGCCCCGGCCAGACCAGCCAGATGATCCTTGTCGTCCACCAGACCGGCCAGCCTGTAAGCCGGATCTGCGGCCGCCAGAGTGCTGATGGTCCTGCCCATGCGTCCGGCGGCCCCCACCACGATGATGGCTGTGCTCATTGTCTTACTCGCTTGTGTCCAATGTTATTCCCGAAGCGGCCAGCAGTTCGGCGAAGGCAGCCTCGTCCAGAACCGTAATGCCCAGAGCCTGCGCCCTGGCCAGTTTGCTGCCCGGCTTGTCCCCCGCCACCAGATAATCCAGTTTCCTGTTGACGCTGCCCGCCGGGATTGCCCCGGCAGCCTCGGCCAGCCGCTGGGCCTGAGCGCGCGGCATGGAAAGGGAACCGGTAAAAAGCACGTTTTTGCCGGCCAGCGGCCCGCGCGCGACTTCCGTACCGCTCATTGCAGAAGAACGGGCGGATACTTCCTCGGACGAGGACACGATTTCGCGGGAGACAGGCCAAAGCCCCAGTTCGCGAAAGCGGGCCAGCAAGGCCCGGTTGGCCGGGCTTTCAAAAAAGTTGTGGATGGAAGCCGCCACCTCCGGCCCCACATCCGGCAGGGCCTGCAAGGTTGCAACATCAGCCTGGCCCAGCGCGTCAAGATCGTGAAAGCGGCCTGCCAGCAGGCGCGCAGTCTGCTCGCCCACATGGCGGATGCCCAGGGCGCTGATCAGACGCCCCAGGGGGGCGGTATGCCGGGCCTGATCCAGCGCGTCCACGAATTTTTGCGCCAGCACTTCGCCCATGCGCTCAAAGCCCAGCAGATCCGCAATGTTGAGCGTAAACAGATCCGCCGGGGATTGCACGCGGCCCGAACCCACCAGTTGCGTAATCCATTTCTGGCCCACGCCCTGAATATCCAGCCCCGCCTTGGAGACAAAATGGCTGATGGCGCGCAGACGCACCGCCGGGCAGGAAAGGTTGCCGCAACGCCAGGCAGCCTCGCCGGGCTCGCGGCGCGCAGGTTCGCCGCAGGCCGGGCAGACATGCGGGAAAACAAATTCCACGGCCTCGGCCGGCCGCCGGGCAAGCACCGGCCCCACCACTTCGGGAATCACATCCCCGGCGCGTTGCACAATGACCGTGTCGCCCACGCGCACGTCGCGGGCCCGGATTTCATCCTCATTATGCAGGGTGGCCCGCGAAACCATCACCCCGCCCACGGCCACGGGCCGCAGAACAGCCACAGGCGTGAGCACGCCGGTGCGGCCCACCTGAATGTCAATGCCCGTGAGCAGGGTTTGGGCCTGCATGGCCGGAAACTTGAAGGCCACGGCGAATCGCGGCGCGCGGGCCGTGAAACCCAAAGCCTCCTGGGCTTCCAGATTATCCTGCTTGGCTACAGCCCCGTCGATTTCCATGGGAAAATCCTGACGCTGCCCGCGCACCCCTTGCACATAGTTTTCCACTTCCGCGGGATCACGGCACAACTTGCCCTGCGGCGGAGTCAGAAAGCCATAGGCCCGCAGGCGTTCCATCAAAACATGCTGAAAACCGCACGGCGGGGCCGGCGGCCAATGCGCCTGACCCAGGCTGTAGGCCAGAAAACGCAGGGGCCGGGATTCGGTCACTGAAAGATCCAACTGGCGCAGGGTTCCGGCCGCGGCATTGCGCGGGTTGGCAAAGGTCTTCTGCCCCAAGGCCTCCTGCCTGGCATTGAGCGCAAGAAAATCCTCTTTGAACAGAACCACTTCGCCGCGCACTTCGAGCAAGGCGGGAAACGGCCCATCCCCCAGCAGGCGCAGGGGCACGGTGCGGATGGTGCGCACGGCCTCGGTGACCACTTCGCCCACCTCGCCGTCGCCCCTGGTCAAAGCTTCCTTCAGCACGCCGTTTTCGTAGATGATTTCCAGGGCCAGACCGTCCAGCTTGGGATCACACCAAAAAGCGCGCGGCAGCGGGCCATTGGCCTCCTCATCCCAGGCGCGCTGCATGCGCTCCACAAAATCGCGCCACTCCTCGCCGGAAAAAACATTGTCCAGGCCGTACATCCGGCGGCTGTGTCTTTTTTTGGCCAGGCCGTCCAGCAGCCTGCCGCCCACGCGCAAGGTCGGGGAATGCGGGCTGCGCAACTGGGGCCAGCGTTCCTCCAGATCCGCCAGTTCGCGGAACAGGGCGTCGTAGTGATCGTCGCTGATTTCCGGGGCGTCCAAACTGTGATACAGGTAATTGTGGCGCTCAAGCTCGGCGGCCAGCCATTGCGCGCGGCTCCGCTCCCCGGCAGTGGGCTGCGGGGAGAGAAGCGAATGTTGATCCGCAGTGTCTGCGGGTTTGCGGTGCTGGGACATGAAGAGCCTTTAGAGAGTGTAGAAAAAACCTTGACCAGAATTTCTTATTCGGGCAGGGCCATGAGCCGGGCGCGCAGGCTGCGGATGCGATCGCGCAGCTCCGCGGCTTGCTCAAACTCCAGATCGCGCGCGGCCTGACGCATTTCCTTTTCCAGTTTGAGCACCAGGGCAGCGGCAGCCTCGGCCGTCAGGGGCATGGCCTCCTCGCCGTCGGCTTTTGCTTTACCCTTGCCGCGGCCTTTGCCGCGGCCATGACCGGCCTCATTCTCCACATACAGCGTATCCAGCGGAGATTCAAGGCTTTTCCGCGTGCTGCGGGGCGTGATGCCATGCTCTTGATTAAAGGCCGACTGTTTGGCCCTGCGGCGGGCCGTCTCGTCCATGGCCGCCTTCATGGAAGCCGTGATCGTGTCCGCATACAGAATCACCTTGCCCTGGACATTGCGCGCCGCCCTGCCAAAGGTCTGGATCAGCGAGCCCGTGGAGCGCAAAAAGCCCTCCTTGTCCGCGTCCAGGATGCAGACCAGGGAGACTTCAGGAATATCCAGACCTTCCCGCAAGAGGTTGATGCCAACCAGCACGTCAAATTCGCCCAGACGCAGGGCGCGGATGATCTGCAGGCGTTCCAGCGTGTCAATATCCGAATGCAGGTAGCGGGCCTTGACGCCCATGTTGCAGCAATATTCGGTCAAATCCTCGGCCATGCGCTTGGTCAGGGTGGTCACGAGCACGCGCTCGCCGCGCGTGATCCGGGCCCGGCATTCGCCCAGAAGATCTTCCATCTGGCCTTTTGTGGGGCGCACTTCCACTTCCGGATCCACCAGGCCCGTGGGCCGGATGATCTGCTCGGCCACGACGCCCTGGGCCTGATCCAGCTCATAGCGGCCGGGCGTGGCCGAAACATAGACCACCTGATTGAGCAGGGCCGTAAACTCGTTGAACTGCAAAGGGCGGTTGTCCAGCGCCGAGGGCAGGCGGAAGCCGTACTCCACGAGGGTCAGCTTGCGCGAGCGATCTCCTTTGTACATGCCGCCTATCTGCGGCACGGTGATGTGCGACTCATCCACAAACAAAATAAAATCACGCGGGAAATAGTTGAGCAGGCAGGAGGGCGGCTGGCCCGGCTTGCGGCCGTCCAGATGGCGCGTGTAGTTCTCAATACCGTTGCAGTAGCCCAGTTCCTCAATCATCTCCAGGTCAAGCTGGGTGCGTTGCTCCAGGCGCTGGGCCTCCACAAGCTTGCCGTGCTCTTTAAAGTATGTGAGCCGTTGGGCCAGCTCGCTGCGGATGTCCGAGGCCGCGCGCTTCAGATTGTCCTGTGCCGAGACAAAGTGACTGGCCGGATACAGCACGGTTTTGCTCATCTCGGCCAGCACTTCGCCGGTGAGCGGGTCCACGTCGCGGATGGCGTCAATGTCGTCCCCGAAAAAGTCCACGCGCAGGGCGCGCTCATGGCGGTAGGCCGGAATGATTTCCAGAGCGTCGCCGCGTACCCGGAACGTGCCGCGATGAAAGTCATAGTCATTGCGCTCATAGTGCACCTCCACCAGGCGGCTGATCAGCTCGTCCATGGGCAGGCGCTGCCCCACCTCCACGGGAATGACCATTTTGGCGTAGAATTCCGGCGAGCCGAGACCGTAAATGCAGGATACCGAAGCCACAATGATCACGTCGCGCCGCGTCAACAGGGCGTGCGTGGCCGCATGGCGCAATTTGTCAATATTGTCGTTGATGGCGGAATCTTTTTCAATATATGTGTCCGAGGCAGGCACATAGGCCTCAGGCTGGTAGTAATCATAATAGCTCACGAAGTACTCAACGGCATTGCGCGGGAACAACTCGCGAAATTCGTTGTAGAGCTGCGCTGCCAGGGTTTTATTGGGCGCGAGCACCAGGGCCGGACGATTGCAGCGGGCGATCACGTTGGCCATGCTGAAGGTTTTTCCCGATCCGGTCACGCCGAGCAGCACCTGGGCGGGCACCCCCGCCCGGAGGTTCTCGGTCAGGGCGGCAATGGCGGCGGGCTGATCGCCCGTGGGCGTATAGCCGGTCTGGAGAAGAAAAGGAGAGCTTTCGAGGTCTTCCATAGGTTCTGCTTTTCGGTTATAAAGCGGTAAATCCGTCAACTGTCGTCAACAGGAAAAAACATGGAAAAAAACTTTCTTGCCGCGCCGCCGGATGCCCCTCTGCAAAGAATTTACATCATGGTCGCTACCCTGCGGGCCTTTAAAGGCCGCCGCCATGTGGACGTGCATATCTTCCGCCACGGGGCAACGGAAGAGGAGCTGGCCGCGCTTGAAAGCCTGGCTCCGGTAGGCGCGCCCGACCCCTCCGTGCCGCCGGAGGCCTTGCAGGGCGCGACGCGGGAAGCCGCGCTGCGCTGCGTGCTGGAAGCCTTTACCGCTGAAGAAAGCCGGGCCTTGCTGGACTATCTTGAGCAACGCTACGCCGGGCACATTGAAAAGATCACGGTCTGCCCCCTGGATCTGCCCGTGCCTCTGGGCGTGGCGCCCCTGGGAGACATACCCGAAGGCAAGAGCACGGGATTCATCCGCTTTGACGCGGCGCCCGGTTATCCGCTTGCTTTCACGGCACGGGGCTTTTACGATCTGGCCGTCCACGAGCCCTTGCTCACGGAGTAGACGTAAGCCGTTTCCCAGGGCCTCCACGGAAAAGCCGCAGCGTCCGACCCGTGCGGATCCCTGCCCGCAAACGCGCGCGCAGGCTCCAGAGCGTGCGCGAGCTGCGCGAGAAAGACCGCGCGCGGCAACAACAGACCGCCCATGCGCATGATGTGCGGCGTTTCCTGCTGGCAATCCAGCAACAGAGCGCCGCGCAGACGCAAAAGGGCCACCAGACCGGCCAGGGCCGCGCGCGAGGCCTCGGCCCGCACATGAAACATGGACTCGCCGAAAAAGGCCCGCCCCAGCGCCACGCCGTACAGGCCGCCTGCCAGACGCCCGTCTTGCCAGGCCTCCACGGAATGGGCAAAGCCCAGCACATGCAGTTTTTCGTAAGCCGCGATCATTTCCGGGCTGAGCCATGTGCCGGGCCCTGTGCTGCGGGGTGCGGCACAAGCCCGTATCACCTCATTGAAAGCCGCGTCCAGCGTGAGCTCAAAGGGATGCCGGCGCAGGGCGCGGGCGCTGCGCCGCGGCAGCCTGAAACCGTCCAGCGGCAACACGCAACGCGGGTCCGGCGACCACCAGAGGATGGGCAGGCCCTGCTCATACCAGGGGAAAATGCCCCGGCTGTAGGCAGCCAAAAGGCGCTCTGGCCGCAAATCCCCGCCCATGCAGAGCAGCCCGTCGGCACGCGCCGCCTGTGGCGGCGGAAATTGCGCGGCCAGGCTTGTGAATGTCCGGAGCATCCCGGCTCTGCCGTTCACACCCGCGCAAGTTCCGGCGCGGCTTTGGCCGGGGCGCGCGGGGAAAGCACGGGCCCCGCCGGCTCAAGGGCCAGGGCGTCGCCCTTGAGCGTCAGGCGCGCCGCGCCGCCTTTTTTCAATGAGCCGAACAAGAGCTCATGGGCCAGGCGATCCTCCAGCTCGTTGCGCAGCAGGCGGCGCAACGGCCGCGCGCCCATGGCCGGATCAAAGCCCTTGTCGGCCAGCCATTGCCGCGCCTTGTCGCTCACGCTCAGTCTGACGTTGCGTTGCGCAAGGGTTTTCCGGATTTGCGCCGTGAACTTGTCCACAATGCGCAGCATCATTTCCCGCGACAGGCTCTGGAAGGGCACCAGCGCGTCCAGACGGTTGCGGAACTCGGGGGTGAAAAGGTTTTCCACGGCCCTGAGGCCCTTGCGGGCCGCGTCCTGAGGCGCGGCGTCGGCAAAGCCCATAGCTTGACGGGACATTTCAAAGGCCCCGGCATTGGAGGTCATGATCAGGATGACATGCGAAAAGTCGGTTTTGCGCCCGGTGTTGTCCGTCAGGGTCGCGTAATCCATGACTTGCAGCAGCACATTGAAGATGTCCGGGTGGGCTTTTTCCACCTCGTCGAGCAAGACCACGGAATAGGGAGCCTTGCGCACGGCCTCGGTGAGCAGACCGCCCTGATCAAAGCCCACATAGCCCGGAGGCGCGCCGATCAGCCGGGAAACCGCGTGCTTTTCCATGTATTCGCTCATGTCGTAGCGCAGAAATTCCACCCCCAGGCTCTGCGCCAGGCTGCGCGCCACCTCTGTTTTGCCAACGCCTGTGGGGCCGTAGAATAAAAAGGCCCCGGCCGGGCGCTGTTCCTGCCCAAGCCCTGCCCTGGCGCGCAGAATGGCCCGCACGGTCAGCTCAATGGCCTGATCCTGGCCAAAGACCATGTTTTTCAATTCCTTTTCCAGACCGGCCAGCCTGGTCCGCTCCCGCCCGGAAACAGTGCGCAGCGGAATGCCCGCCATGCGGGCCACTACCCGCTCCACATCCGCCATGCTCACGGCCGGGCGCGCGTTTTTGCCGGCAGTCGGGACGCGCTTGCCGTCACTGTATCTGAGACGCACGGCCGCCCCGGCTTCATCCATGACGTCAATGGCTTTGTCCGGCAAAAGGCGATCCCGCACATGGCGGGCCGAAAGTTCCACCATGGCTTTCAGCGTCGGCTGGCTGTAGCGTACCTTGTGGTGATCGGCATAGCGCTCTTCCAGACCCTGCAGGATGGCCACACATTCGTCTATGCTCGGCTCGTGCAGATCAATGCGCTGAAAACGGCGGGCCAGGGCGCGATCTTTTTCGAGGTTATTGCGGAATTCTTCATAGGTGGTGGAGCCGATGCACCGCAGCTCGCCGCTTGCCAGCACGGGCTTGAGCAGATTGGAAGCATCCATGGAACCGCCGGAGGTGGAGCCGGCTCCCACGATGGTATGGATCTCGTCAATGAACAAAATGGCGTCCGGCAAGGCTTTCAGGGCCTGGACAATGGCCTTGAGCCGTCCTTCAAAATCGCCCCTGTAGCGGGTGCCTGCAAGCACCAGCCCCATATCCAGGGCAAAGAGCCGGGTCTTGGCAAAGAGTTCGGGCACCCGGCCCTGGGCTATGCGCAGTGCCAGGCCCTCGGCCAGAGCCGTTTTGCCCACGCCCGGATCGCCCACAAAAAGCGGGTTGTTCTTGCGGCGACGGCAGAGCACCTCAATGGCGCGATCCAGTTCCTGCTCACGCCCCACCAGAGGATCGATTTTCCCTTCCCGGGCGCGCTCCGTGAGATCAACGGCATACTGCTTCAAAGGGTCGCCCTTGGCCGCGCGTTCATCACTGTTTTCTTTTTCCACGCCGCGAGAGCCGCCGCCCTCTTCCAGGCCGTGCGAGACAAAGGTCAGCACATCCAGGCGTTCCACGCCCTGCTTGTGCAGATAAAAAACCGCGTAGCTTTCGTCCTCGTCCATGATCGAAATCAGCAGGTCTCCGAGTTCCACGGAGTCTCGGCCCGCCGAGCGAATATGGTTGAGCGCCCGTTCCAGCACGCGCTGCACGCCTTCGGTCTGGGTGACTTCAGGATTGGCCGCGCGCTCCACAGGCTCCAGCTCGGTGCGGAAAAAACCCTCCAGCTGTTCACGCAGCACGGCCACGCTGACCCCGCTGCCTTCCAGGATAATCCGCCCTTTCATGCTGTTGGTCAGCGCGTAAAGCACATGCTCCACAGTGAGCAGATCGTGCCTGCGCCGCTGCACTTCCATGAGCGCATCCCTGAGGACTCCCTGTACATTTTTACTCAGCATATCTTTTTCTCAATGGATCTTTTCCATAGTGCATTTAAGGGGAAAACCGGCAGCCCGTGCCTGCCGGTGGACCCGGCTGACCTTGGCTTCGGCTACTTCATGGGTAAAGACGCCGCACTCGCCCACGCCGCGCTGATGCACGGCCAGGGTGATGGCTGCGGCTTCCTGCGGGGATTTATGAAAAATCCCGCAGAGAACGTCGACCACAAAATCCATGCTGGTGTAGTCGTCATTATGCAGCAATACAAGATAGCGATCCGGCTCTTTGAGCTTTTTTTCGACGATGATCCGGATTTCTCCGTCGGACTCGCCCGAAGTATGCAAAGGCATGGGATGCTTCTCCTCACTGATGATCCGCGTCTTGATCAGGGCAAAGGCTCCTCTCCCGGCTGCGGGGCTGCCTTGTATGTCAGGCCCAGCCTTTGCCGCCAGAGCTGATTCTGCTCCTTGTCAAAGACAAAGGAAAGGGCCGGCGGCAGGCTGTATCGGAGGCGCCAGTCCTGATGCAACTGATGATAAGTTTTGATGCTTATTTGCGCATTGTCAAGGCCCAGTCGCTGCTGGACGCTGGAGATGCGCCCGGCCGGGCCTTCCATTTCCACTACATTTGCAAAAGGCAGGATATCCAGTTCCACTTCCACGTCTTCCAGCCGCCAGGGCTCGCGGATTTTTTCGTAGCGCGCGGCCACGCCGTAGCCCATGCCCTCCAGCAGGTTCTGCATGGCGGTCTTGTCCGCGATTTCCAGTTCATGCTCCTCACGCACCTTGAAATGCTCGCTGTGCGGCACAGGCAGCTTGAGCGTGAGCAGATGGCGGATCCTGCCCGGCCATTCCCGGGTGCGCAGGCGCAGAAGCCGGCGATTTGCACGCAACTGCCCCGCCGCGGTGTCGAAAATCAGATTGCTTTCAAAATGCGCTCCGGCACTTTCCGCCCCCTGTTCCTGAAGGCTGCGGCGCAGAAGTTCAAAATCCACATTGAGATATTTTCGCTCCACTTCCAATGGCATGACCGGCTCCGAATACTATGCGCCTCTGTGGAACAGGCGTTGCTGGAGGGCCGCAATGGCGGCAATGCCGCCCTGATCCGCGCCGGGGTGCACAATGGGCGTAAAGCCCAGCCGCCGGGCCTGGGAAAGGCGCAAATCATGCGCGGCCACATGCCGGACCTGGCCGTTGAGATCCACCTCGCCCCAGAACACGCATTTTTCCGGCAGGGGCACGTCATAGTAGGAGGAAAGCACGGCGGCAACCAGCGCCAGATCCAGGCCCGGCTCCTGCAGGCGCATGCCGCCCCCGACCTTGGCATAGATATCGACCTGCCCGAAATTGAGCTTGAGCCGTTTTTCGAGCACGGCCAGCAGCAGATGCAGGCGATTGGCGTCAAAGCCCAGGGCCGCGCGGCGCGGGATGCTCAAAAAGGTGCGCGCCACCAGGGCCTGCACTTCCACGGCCAGGGGCCGCTGCCCGTCCACAGCCATGACCACGGCCGTGCCGGAAAGCGATGCGTCGCGCGCGCCCAGAAAAAAGGTGGAGGGATCATCCACAATCTGCATGCCGCTCTCGGCCATGCGAAAGACCAGCAATTCTTCATTGGGGCCGAAACGGTTCTTGAAGACGCGCAAAAGCCGGAACATCTGGCGGCGATCCCCTTCCAGGGAAATCACCGTGTCCACCATGTGCTCCAGCAGGCGCGGCCCGGCCAGCACGCCGTCCTTGGTCACATGCCCCACCAGAATCAGGGTGCAGCCCAGCCGGCGGCAGGCCTCCAGCAGGGCCGTGGCCACGGCGCGCACCTGGCTGACGTTGCCGGGCAGGCCTTCGGCCTCAAGGCTGGTCAGGGTCTGCACCGAATCCACCACCACCAGGGCGGGCGGCGCGGCGTTCAGGGCTTCCAGCACGTCTTCCACCCGTGAGGTGGCCATTGCCAGCAAATTGGGATCGAGCATGTCAAGCCGCTCGGCGCGGGCCTTGATCTGCGGCAGGGATTCCTCGCCGCTGGCATAGAGCACGGGCCGCCCCTGGGCCGCCACCAGACCGGCCACCTGCAAAAGCAGGGTGGATTTGCCAATGCCCGGCTCGCCGCCCAGCAAAATGGCCGCGCCCGGCATCAGGCCTTTGCCCAGCACTCTGTCCAGGGCCTTGAGCCCGCTGCCGTAAGGCGTATGCCCGGCATCGGCCACGTCACGCAACGGCACAGGGCGATCGGCCGCCGCCCCGGCAACAGCCCCGGCGCGCTGCCGCCCGGCAGGTTGCCGGGCCTGGCTCACGGCCTGAAGCGTGTTCCATTCGCGGCACTTGGGGCACTGGCCGCGCCACTGGGGGGTCTGGGCCCCGCAGGCCGAGCAGATAAACACTTCACGCGCCTTTGACATGCCTGAAAACTACGGAAAAAAAAGGGCGGAAGCAAGCTTCGGCTCACTCTGTCTGACGCGAGCGGCCTTTTGCCCTGGAGGCCGGTCGCCGGGCCTGAAGCTTGCGGAAGATCGTGCTGCGATTGACTTGAAAAAAATCCGCGACCTTTTGCACGGAACCGTGCACCTGTACAGCCTTCAGCAGAAAATCCCGTTCCATGTCGGCCATGATTTCCTTCAGGGGCCGCCGGGCCGCGAAAATCTCCTCGTCATACAGGGAAACGTCACGATCCGCTCCGGAAATCTGCGCGGGCAGATCTCTTGGCGAAATCAAGGGGCCGTTGAGGGTGATCACCAGGCTGTGGATCAGGTTCTGAAGCTCGCGCACGTTGCCGGGCCAGGCATACCCGCTGAGCAACTCCAGGGTCACGTCCATGAAAGCCATACATTTTCGGTACTTGGCCGTATACTGGCGCAGAAAGTGCTCGGCCAGGGGGCGCACGTCCTCCGGGCGCTCGCGCAAAGGCGGAATCCGCACTGTGGCCACGTTCAGGCGATAATACAAATCACGTCGAAAGGTCCCGGCCTCCACGCTTTCGGCCAGATCGCGATTGGTGGCGGCAATGACACGCACGTCCACCTTGCGCGGCGCGGACGAGCCCACCCTCACTATTTCCCCGTCCTGCAGCACACGCAGCAAACGTGTCTGCATGGCCAGCGGCAACTCGCCCACTTCATCCAAAAAAATAGTGCTGCCGTCGGCGATCTCGAAGTATCCGGCCTTGCCCTTGAGCGAGGCTCCGGTGAACGCGCCGGGCATATAGCCGAACAGCTCGGATTCGGTCAGCGTCTCGGAAATGCCGCCGCAATCCACTTTGAGCAGGACTTTATCCTTGCGCGGGCTCAGGCTGTGGGTCAGGCGGGCAAAAACCTCTTTGCCCGCGCCGGTCTCTCCCAGAATCAGCACTGTGGCGTCGGTGGCGGCAAAGCGCGTCAGCAGCGACACAACCTCGTTCATGGCCTGACCGGCGAAGACCGGCTCGCCGGCACGGGCCTCATGGGCCATATACGCCAATTGATCATTGATTTGATCAATGAGGCGGCACTGCCCGGCTACCTGATCCTGAAGCTGGGCAAGCACGGTGATGTCCCGCGCGAAGGTGACCACCAGGCAGAGCTCCCCGGCCTCGTCAAAAACCGGAAAGCCCGAAAGCACCAGCTTTTTGCCGTTTTTGAGCTGCTGCACATGTGTGACCGGCCTGCCGGTGCGCACTATTTCCGGATTCAGGATGCGATCAAACACGCCCTCTTCCACCAGGGCGCGCACATTCCTGCCCTGCACGTTTTCCTGTTTCAGGCCGGTCAACTGCTCATACATGCGGTTGATGCGCAGGGCCGTGCCCGATGTGTCGGAAATGAACACCCCGTCGGAAAGGGCATCAAGAATGTGTTCAAAGTATTTGGAAAGAAGCTCCGCGGAGCGGCCGGTCATGGCAGTATCCGGATTGAAGTGTCGCCTAGCGCGGAATTTGCACCCGCTCGCCCAGAATGTCCAGTGCGACGCGTTGCAGCCGGGGCAGAACGCCTTCCGCCAATGTGACATCCCCCATGGGCGGTTGGCGATCCAGAAAATGATATTTCTGCGTGCCCAGGCGATGATACGGGAGGAGCTCGTAGGTGACCCGCTCAAAAGGCCGCAGGAAGGAAGCTATGGCGCGGATGGCTTCCTCATTATCGTTAAAGCCGGGAATCACCGGCGTGCGCGCCAGAATGGGCAGATCAGGGAACTCCCCGGCCAGGATGCGGAAATTTTCCAGAATGCGCGCATTGGGCCGGCCGGTCTGGGCCTCATGCACGGCGCTGTCCGGATGTTTGATGTCGAAAAGCGCGTAACTGAGCCAGGGCCCGGCAGCCCGCACGGTTTCCGGCGCGACCATGCCGCAGGTTTCCACCGCGGTTTTGATCCTTCTGCGACGCGCCTCGCGCAGCAGGGCCACGGCAAACTCGCCCTGCAGCAAGGGTTCGCCGCCGGAAAGAGTCATGCCGCCGCTGGAGCGAGTATAAAAGGCGGCATCCTGCTCCACCGCGGCCAGCACGTCCTCAACGCTCCGCTTTTTCCCGTACACCAGAAGGCTCTGGGCCGGACAGGCTTCGGCACAGGGCATGTCGCAGCCCTCGCAACGAGAGCGGTCAATGCGCAGTTTGCCGTCCTCTCCACACGTCAGGGCTTCGCGTGGGCAGGCCGCCAGACAACGCGTGCACTTCTCCAGCGTCAGGCAACGCCCGGCATTGTATGCCAGTTCGGGGCGCGCATTCTGGGATTCGGGATTGCTGCACCAGCGACAGGCGAGCGCGCAGCCCTTGAGAAAAACAATGGTCCGGATGCCCGGCCCGTCATGCACCGAATATTTCTGAATATTGAATACAACGCCTTGCCGTTTACCGTCTTCCTGGCACATACGCCTTCCTTTCCATATGGGGGTATGGCGCGGGAAGAGGGCTGCCCCCCTCCCGCGCCCGGGAACCTCCAGAACCTTTTCCGACTGGAATTATCGCATTGTAATCGGAATCCGCGCCGCTCGCGACCGGGTGGCGACCCGCAGAACCCCTTCAGCCGTTTGAGAGCATTTTGCCAATGAAATCAGCTAGAGCAGATTACCTTTGACTTTTTATGAAAGTCAAAGGTGGCCGCTTTCGCGTCAGCAGAGCATTTTCAAAGAGAAAATGCTCTAAAAGCAATATGCTCCAAGGATAGCTGTGCTGGCTTCATCCCTGACGGCGAAGCCGTCAGGGATGAAGCCAAGGGGCAGCGCTACGCAGGCAAAAGAACCAATGCAGAGACAGCCTCTAGAGAGATCCATGCTCGGTACGAGCGATCAGGTCATTTTGCAGATCCGGCGAAAGATCCACAAAATAGGCGCTGTACCCGGCAATACGCACAATCAGGTTGCGGTATTTCTGCGGATCTTTCTGAGCTGCGAGCAAGGTTTCACGGTTGATCACGTTGAACTGCACATGCCAGAGCTTGAGATCGCAGAACGTACGGATAAAGGAAACCAGCTTTTCCGTGCCCTGCTCCCCTTCCAGGCATTTGGGCGTAAACTTGATGTTCAACATGCGCGCCGCACGGTCGCGCATGCCCATATTCTTGGTATTGTAGTTGGAGAGCAGCACAGCCGTGGGGCCGTTGACGTCCGCGCCGTGCGAGGCGGAAGAGCCATCGGAAAGCGAAAACCACTCGGCGCGGCCGTTGGGCGTGGCGGAAACCACCTTGCCGAAAGGCACATGCGAGGTAAAGGGCACATAGCGCACGTCATTGTGCATGCCCAGATCCTTCATGGCGTATTTGCCGCCGTATTCCACGGAGATTTTGTCAATTTCGCGGCCGATGGCGTCGGCATACTCGTCGTTGTTGCCGTAGCACGGCGCCGAGCGCAACAGAGCGCGTACATCCTCATACCCTTCAAAGTTGGCGTCAAGGGCCTCGATCAACTGCGCCATGCTCAGTTTCTTTTCTTCAAATACCAGTTTTTTGACCGCGGCCAGTGAATCCACCACCGTGCCCAGGCCCATATATTCAAAGTAGCCCAGGTTGATGCCCTCGGGGATCTGCTCCTGATGCAGATCCATGCAGTGCTTCATGCAGAGATCATGCATGGCCGAGCCCATGGGCTGAGCAAAATGCTTGGCGCGCAGCTTGTTGATGATGTACTGCTGGGTGAAGGCTGTTTTCAAAAACAGCACATGCTGCTGCACATAGGCGTTCCAGAACTCTTCCCAGGTTTTGAAGGTGCAAGGGTCGCCGGTTTCCACGCCCAGCACGCGGTCGCCATACTTTTTCATGCGGCCGTTGCGCAAGACCATTTCCACAGCCGCCGCAAAGTTGATGTAGGCGCCGCCCGATGTATAGGTGTCGCGATTGGGCATGCGCGCCTCGGTGCAGCCGGACACCGCATAGTCCAGGGCTTCCTCGAACGTGGCGCCCTTGGAGACATAGAGCGGTATCACTTCCTCATCGTTGATCAGTTTGGGGAAACCGGAGCCGTCCTTGATGGTCTCGGCCACATCCCACAGATAACGCTCGGGCGCGCGGGCATGGATGCGCGCGGCCAGATCCGGATAGTGCAGGGGGAATTCGCGCTTGGACTTGAGAATCAGATAGGTCAGCTCATTGGACGCGTCGCGCCCGTCCGGGGTCTGGCCGCCCACGGTCACGGCTTCCCAATGGGCGTAGCCCTCATTGAAGGCCCCGCCGGTGGGGGAAATGTACATGTCGATGAATTCGGCCATGCCGACCCACATGCATTCCAGAAGCTCAATGGCCTGCTGGTCCGTGATTTTGCCTGCGGCGCGATCCTGTTGATAGTAAGGATAGAAATACTGGTCCATGCGGCCGTTGGAGATGGTGGTGCCGGTCTTCTGCTCCAGGCGGGAGAACATCTGGGTGAACCACTGGCTCTGGCAGGCTTCGTAAAAATCCCTGGCCGGTTCGCCGGGCACGCGTTCGGCATTCTCGGCCATGCGCAGCAATTCAGCCTTGCGTTGCGGGTTCTTTTCCGTGGCGGCCATCTCGCGGGCCAGGACAGCGTGACGCTTGGCCCAGAGCACAATGGCTTCGCAGACGATCACCACGGCTTCCAGGAAGGGCTTTTTCTCGCAAGTGTCTTTGGCGCTCAGGGGA
This sequence comes from Desulfovibrio sp. ZJ369, assembly GCF_011039085.1. Lineage (GTDB taxonomy): Bacteria > Desulfobacterota > Desulfovibrionia > Desulfovibrionales > Desulfovibrionaceae > Desulfovibrio. The sequence goes on from NZ_JAAKEI010000001.1 coordinate 20,437, forward strand.
TCAAGAGCGGCCAGCTTTTCCTGAGCCTCTTTTTTTATGCCGTTAAAACCGCGTTTGAGGATCTTGGCGTAATCATGCACCCACTGGATGGAAGAGCGAAAGGATGAAGTCTCGTTAACGATGAAGCGGGAAACAAGCCCCTGGGGATCGTCATAGGTCAGCTTGTGCACTTCCGGCGGCAGGGCCGCGTTGAGCGCTTCGTGATAGGTCTTGCCTTTCCAGTACGGAGCTATTTCCTCAATGACGCGTTTGGCGTCTTCCGGCGTGATGGTGGCCGGCGAGGTCTGGCGGGTGGGCAGATCCCGCACCGCGATATCCAGAAAATCACCGTCGAGCTCAGGATACAAAATGCCATAACGGCCGTCGCAACCCGCGCGCCCCAGCAAAAGCTGGTCTTCCTGCACATACACGGTGATGTTTTTTGCGATGTGCATCAAGGCCTTCGCCCAGCGCAACACCAGGGGCTGCCCCTGGGTTTCTTTCATGGATTGGGTGAAGTACAGGGCCCGCTCAATATCAATGCGCGGCTTCTGGCCGTCAAAGCGTTCCAGCAGGCGAAAAACGCGCGCATGCGTTTTCCGAAACCTGTCTTCCTTGCCTTCAATTCTGTCATACAGGCGCTGTTCCTGGGGGGACCGACATTCGCACGTTGTCATGGTCATGGGCTTGGACTCCTCGCGCTGGAAAAGTTTATCCATCTTGCCTTGCGGCATTTCCTCACTTGCCTGCCCTGTGCATGGGCCATGCCAGAACGTGCCTGCCTGTGATTTTAAAGCGTGGTAACGTGACAATGCTCTCACGCCGCACACGCTGCGGCGCGCCGCAACACGGCGTAGATTCTACCGAAAATTGCGTTTTTCGGCAGAACGGAACATTGAGAGGCACTGCGTTTCAAAGGTAATCTGCCCCGGTGAAAAATATCCTGCTGACGGCGCTCCCATGTGTCCTTTGTAGGTTATGCGGCGCATAGTCGCAAATTTGCATCTTCGACGACGTGTTTCGCAGGCTTCAGCGCAAAAACAGGCGCAAAATTGCGACCACCAGGCAAAAACCCTCCAGGCGCAGCCTCCTGGGATGATGCAGGCTGCCTTCATCCGCCCGGCGCACCTGGTTTCTTTTTTCACAAGCATTCCCGCCAAGCACAAAAAGAATTATTCCCAGTTGGTGCAATTTTGCGACTAGCGTTTCCTGTCTTCGCGTGTGCCGCACTTCATATTCCTAATAATACATTGAAATAATACAAGTATTTTTACCATAGCCTACGAGATTTTTCCTGGCGGCATGGCATGCATCTTGAAAAAAGAAAAATATCACACGAATAGTGCAATGCTGCGATGTCGAGCAAGGCACAGTGCGCGGCAAGGAGAAGCAACTTTTACGCAAAGAGTCTGCCTGTAAAGCGCTCGACCGGAAAATACGGCGAACCTTGCCGAGAGCGTTTTGCTAATGAAATTAGCTAAACGCTCTGGCGGCCGCGGGAGCGGACGCCCGCGCCGAATGAGCGTCCAGACCGCGTTCTGGACGCGAAATGATGGCAGCGAAGTGATTGAAAATGAATATTTTCAATCAAAAATTGCCTAGGGTCAGCCGAGCGAAAAAACATACTGTGCCAGGGCTGCCGCATACGATGCGGCAGCCCTGGCGGCGATGCGCCAGCATCGCCCGACACCGCAGGCTTCGTGGGAGCGCAGTACGGCCCCGCCGCCGAAGCGGCTCTCCCAGCGTTTATGGTAACATAGCAAAATTATTGCGTTTACTATTTAGATGTGTCTGCCCTGCATACTATGCAAGTTTCGGAACCGGCCTGCCGAAGCGGGCGGAATACTCAAGGCCAGCCAGGAGAATGTCGCATGAAGATCATTGATTTCCGTTTCCGACCCAACACGCCGGAGATTGTCAACGGCATTAAAAACAGCGCCATGTTCAAGGCAGCCTGCAAGGCTATCGGCTTTGAGCAACGCAAAGCGCAAACCCTGCCGGAGATTGTGGCAGATCTGGATCGCCTCGGCGTGGAACTGGCCGTGATCACCGGCCGGGACTGCGAGACGACCTATGCCTCTCCGGCCAACAACGCCTCTGTGCTGGAATTCTGCCGGGCCTATCCCGAAAAATTTGTGGGGTTCTGGGGCATTGATCCGCACAAAAAAATGGCGGCGGTGCGTGAAATTGAGCGTGCTGTCACAGAGTACGGCATGAAAGGCATGGCCGTTGATCCCTATCTGGCGCATATCCCGGCTTCCGAGGCGCGGTTTTATCCGCTCTACGCCAAGTGCTGCGAACTGGACGTGCCTGTGTTCATTACGATGGCTCCGCCGCCGCAAGTCCCGGGCGCAATCCTGGAATATGCCCATCCGCAGGATGTGGACAAGGTGGCGCGCGACTTTCCGGAGCTGACCCTGATTATGAGCCACGGCGGCTATCCCTTCGTCAATGAAGCCATCTATACCTGCCTGCGCAATGCCAACGTGTACATGGACATCTCCGAATATGAACGCGCGCCCATGATCGACGTCTATGTGCGGGCCATGAACAGCAGCATCGGCGACAAGGTGCTTTTTGCCAGCGCGCATCCTTTCATTGAGCTGGCTGACGCGCTTGAGGCCTATGCGGATTTTGAACTCGGCCCGGATGTCCGCAATAAAATCATGTACGAAAACGCGCGGCGCGTCTTGCGCCTGGCCTGAAAGGACAGGGCTGACGCAGAAGATGCGTCAGCCCTGCCTGAAAAGAGAAGCCGCAGTCAGCGCGTGGAGAGCCTTCCAGAGCAATTTCACTTGAAATTGTTCCAGGGGCTGTCGCCAGAGCGTGTAGCTATTTCCATTAGCAAAACGCTCTAAAGCAAGAACCAATGCAGAGCCAGCCCCTGGCGACACGCAGCCAGGGCCCGACAGCTCCCGCGTGGCCGCGTGAGCGAGCGCAGCCTGAAACTGAATCCCGGCAGTCCGGCAGGTCGGTGCGGCATGATCAAGAAGCGCAACGCCTGCCAAGCAGACGCTGCGCCGGGAAAAGCCCAACCAGACGCCCAAAGCGCCCCCGGTGCGAGCATGCTGCCGCGCTGGGGGCGCGCTTTTCAAGGCAGGAGTAAAAACTATTCTTTTGGAGACGGTATGTCTTGCACATCCGCAATTTTCACGCCGAATTCAGCCACACCCTCAGGCGGCGCATAAAAGAGCACCATAAAGGGCACTTCGCCGCCGTGCGGCACATTGGTATTGTTGGAAAGAATTTCCACCTTGTTATTCAGGAAGGATTCCATCTCCTTCTCACTCAGCACCTGCAACTGAAAAAGCGAAAGCTGGGTGCCGGCCAATTGCTTTTTGACGGCCAGAGGTTTTTTGTCCTTGTCATAGATGGCGGCCTCCACGGCAATCAGCTCCTTGGGCTGCGGGAACTCGTTGACCACCTGCCCTTCAATCACAAAGACCTTGCCCACCTTCTCATTGTCCACATAATACTGGCGCACGTTGCGCATGGTGAGCAATTCCACCTTCTTGGCAAGCTCCTGCTCGGTAAGCGGGCTGGCCGCTTCCCTGGCGGCAAAATACCAGTACGCGCCGCCGCCGATGCAGAGCAGCAACAGGGCCGCGAGCCAGAGTCTGGGACGGCCGGAACGCTGTTTTTTCCGGGCGGGCGGCATTTCGTCGCTTCCCGGAAGTTCGTCGCCGGATACGCGGGGTTCCGGCTGAAAAGGAAAGACAGTCTTGCAGACAGAGCAACGCAGTTTGGCGCCCGCTTTTGCAAGACCGTCGGGCAGGTTGAACCTGCTTGAACACTGAGGACATTTTACTTCCATGCCGCAACTCCACAAACAACAACCGGCCTCAGGCCGGAATGGCTATTCCGGTATAATTTCGCAGATCCCTGGCAAGCCGCGATAGCGCTCAGCGTAGTCCATGCCGTACCCCACGATAAAGCCCCTGCTCAGCTTGAACCCCGCAAAATCCACTTTTACCTCGGCCTCCCGACGCTCATGCTTGTCCACCAGAGCGGCCAGCCGCAGGCTGCGCGGCTTGCGGGCGGCAAACTGATCCAGAAGAAAACGCATGCTGTGCCCGCTGTCCACCACATCTTCCACAATGAGGACATGCTTGTCGCGGATGTCGACTTCCACATCCTTGCTGAAAATCACATGTCCCGAACCGGATGCGTTTTTGCCGTAACTGGAGAGCCGGATGAAATCCAACTCCAGATTATCATTACGCAAAAACCGTACCAGGTCGCTGAAGAAAAGAAAACCGCCTTTCAGCACGCAGACCGCGACCAGGGGTTCCCGGCCGTAAAGCCCGTTGATTTCCCTGGCCAGCGCGCGCACGCGGCTTGCAATCTGCTCCGCGCTGAATACCGGCTTGAGTTCCTTGACCGTGATGGCGTCAGACATGTTCCCCTCGGCTTTTCAAGATGCAGCGGATCGGATGGACCACATGCCGCGCTCATGCTGTGCGGGCCTCTCCCAGATGCAGGAAAACGGCGGTTTCGTCGCAGTCCGGATATTTGGGGCAATGCACGCAGTCGGCCCAGATTTTTTGCGGCAGAATGCTTTTCTCGACCACCTCAAAACCTGAACGGGTAAAAAAGCCTTCCTGATAGGTCAGGGCAAAAATTTTTTGCAGATGCAGCTCCCGGCACTCGCCGAGACAGGCCTGAACGAGACTGCGGCCAATCCCCCGGCGGCGCATATCATCGCGCACCACAAGGGAGCAGATTTCGCCCAGGTCTTCCCAGACCGGCGCAAGGGCGCAGCAGCCCGCCAGCTCGCCGCCCGGCATCTCGGCCACAAAAAAGTTGCGGATATGGCCGTAAAGATAAATCAAGGCGCGCGGCAGCAGCAATCCCTTTTGCGCACAGTGCAGCAAAAGGCCGTGCATGGCTTTGACGTCGTCCAGATGCGCCTTGCGGATCACATACTCCACGGTCATTATTTCTGGCTCAAGAGTTTGTCGATGACCATCTTCAACATGCTTTCGTCAGCCATGCCCGGCTCGGAAAGAACCAACTGGCCGTCTTTGCTGTAAAAAGCGTTATGCGGAATGCTGCTTACCCGGTAGGCCAGCGTTATATCGCGATCGGCCAGATACACGGGATACTCCATACCCATTTTTTTGACAAAAGGCGCCACGGGCCCTGCATCTTCATCCACTGCCAGGCTGATGATCAGCACGCCCTTGTCGGCGTATTCCTTGCTGGTCCTGATCAACTCCGGGATTTCCACGCGGCAGGGAGGGCACCAGGTGGCAAAGAAATTGAGCAGCACCACTTTGCCCCTGTTGCTGGCCAAAAGCTCGGTCAGCCCGGCCAGATTCAGACGAGGCAAAGACCCGGCCAGGGCGGCGCAGGGCAGAAGCAGGCACACCAGCAAGGGCAAAAGTATTTTTTTCATGGCACGATCCGAAGAAAAGTTAAGGGAAAGGGCAGGTCTGAAATAAACATTGTTATCGCGAAAACAAACAGCAGGCCCGCCGCGGAGCCGTTCCCGACAGCAGTAGAGAGCCCCCGGCGCGCAGCCCCACGCCGTTTACAAGAAATTTTTCGCGGCGCGCACCGCGCCCACGGCATCCGCGCAATAGGCATCCGCGCCTATGACATCCGCAAAAGCCTGGGTCACGGCCGCGCCGCCGACCATGACTTTAATGGGCAGCTTTTGCTCCCTGATAATCCGGATAGTGTCTTCCATGCGGATCATGGTTGTGGTCATCAGCGCCGACAGGCCAATGATACGCGCGTTATGCTTCAGGGCGCAAGCCACAATGGCTTGGGCAGGCACGTCTTTGCCCGCGTCAACCACGTCAAAGCCGTGATTGCCGAGCAAAAGGGCCACAATATTTTTGCCGATGTCATGAATATCGCCTTCAACCGTTGCCATGACCACCACCGGGCGCTTTTCCGGCCCCCGTCCGGCCTCCAGGAGCGGCTTGAGCGCGGCGAAAGCCGTCTGCATGGTCTCGGCGGCGCGGATCAACTGGGGCAGAAAGTATTCGCGCCGCTCATAGCGCGCGCCTACCTCGGTAATGGCCGGGATCAGCGTGTCCTGCACCAGGCCGAAGGGCTCGGCCCCGGCGTCCAGTTCCGCCTGCAACAGGCCCAGCACATTTTCCTTGTCCCCTGTGAGCACGGCTTCGCCGAGCGTGGCGGCGGCCCCGGCCTTGCCGCCCTGTACGCCGACGCTGCCGCCCGCGGGCTTCCATTCCGCATACGAGGCGATAAAGGATTCCGCGTGCGGATCATGATCGCAGAGCACATTGAGCGCATCCCTGGCCTCGCGCAAGCGCACGGCAGCGGGATTGGCTATGCAGGAGGTCAGGCCCGCGCCCACGGCCGCGGACAAAAACGTGGCGTTGAGCAGTTCGCGGGCAGGCAGTCCAAAAGAAATATTGGACAGCCCCAAGGTGGTGGGCAGGCCCTGGCTCCGGCACCAGCGGGCCATTTCCAGACATTGCCGGCCGCCTTCCGCCTTGGAGGAGACCGCCAGAGCCAGAATGTCGACCATCATCAGACGCCGCGGAATGCCCAGGTTTTCGGCCTGAAGCAGCAGGTTTTCCACAATGCGGATGCGCTCCGCGGCCTTTACCGGCAGCCTGGCGCCCTGCAGCGGCAGCAGAATAAAGGGCGCGCCGAAATCCCGGCAGAGCGGGCCGAGTTGCGCCATGCGCTCCGCCTCGCCGCTCACGGAATTGACCAGAAACGAGCCCGGACAATACGGCAGCGCCCGCGCAATGGCCTCGGCATTGGAAGAATCCAGGGAGAGCGGCGTTGTCAGCCGCGCCGCCAGGCGCTGCACCAGCTCGGGCAGCAACAGGGCCTCATCCACCAGCGAAGCGCCCACATTCACGTCCAGCACTGCGGCGCCGGCCTCCACCTGCCGGTCAGCCAGTTGCAGAGCCTCGTCGAAACGGCCCTCCTGCAATTCGCGGGTCAGCGTTTTTTTGCCGGTGGGATTAATGCGCTCCCCGATGATGACCAGGGGCTCTTCAGGGCCGATGCGCACCAGTTCCGCGCGGCTGGTCAGGCAGATGCCCTCACGGTGAACGGGTTTTGCGGCCGTGAAAGCCGAGCCGCGCAACACCCGGCAGAGCGCCGCCAGATGCTGCGGCGTCGTGCCGCAGCAACCGCCCAGAATGCGAGCGCCCAGGGCGGCAAAGGCCGCTGTTTTCCGCGCAAATTCCTCTGGTCCCAGGGGAAAAACCGTGGCGCTGCCGCGCAATTCCGGCAGCCCCGCATTGGGTTCGGCCATGACCGGGCAGGCGCAGACGTCAAGCAACCCCTCAACGACCGGCAACATTTGCTCCGGCCCGAGGCTGCAATTGGTGCCCACCACGTCCACGCCGAGATTTTGCATGGTTTCGGCAAAAACAGCCGGCGAGGAGCCTGTCAGGCTCACGCCCTGTTCAAAGGTCATGGAGACCATGATCGGCAGGTCGCACTCCTGGCGGGCGGCCGCCACCGCGGCGCGGGCCTCGGCCAGATCAAACTGGGTTTCAATGAAGATCAGATCCGCGCCCCCGGCCGCCAGGCCGCGGATCTGGGCGGCAAAAGCGGCTATCAGGTCTCGCGGCTCAACCGATCCCAACGGCTTGGCAAACTGGCCGCTGGGCCCCACGTTGCCGGCCACAAAGACCGGACGCCCGGCATCCTCGGCAGCCGCGCGGGCCACTTGGGCCATGCGCTTGTTGAATGCGTGGACATCCATATTTTTCGGCAGCTTGAAGGCATTGCCGCCAAAAGTGCAGGAAGTGAGGATATCCGCCCCGGCATCCACATAGGCTTTATGGATGCCCCGCAACACGTCCGGGCATTCCATGCAGTATTGTTCCGGGCTCATGCCCACCGGCAGCCCGGAGGCTTGCAGCATGGTGCCCATTGCTCCGTCCAGAAGAAGCGGCCGCTCAAGGCCGAGTGCCTGTCTGAAGGTCATCCGAGCCGTCTCCTTCGCTGTATTGTTGTTGGGTGGTCCATCGGCGCGGACCGCGTCGCCTCACGCCCTGCCCGCGCCCTTTGCTCTTGGGTCCGATACCTGTATAGTGGGGATACGGGGACAACAGCCGCCGGCTCACAGCCCTTTGGGCGCGGATACGCCCCTGAAAACGGCAGCCCGGCCGCGGCTGGATTTTTACTACTGAAAAATATTGAAAAGGACAAACCAAAACTATAGCATGACATATTGCCGCACGTTCCGAGCGGCAGTGTTTGAGTATTAATAAAATGAAAAAAAATAGCAAGATAGCGGCTTCTGCGCCGTCTAATGGCGAAAAAAAGAAAACGGCTCTGCGAAAAAGAAAACCTGAAATCGAAGTGCTGAACGTCCCGCAGGAGGCCGAAAAAGAGGAAGAAGATCACGCCCTTGAGTCGCTGGATCTTTTGGACGATGACGCCCTGACTGCCACGGCGGTTCTTGATCTGGACGAGGAAAAGGATGCCGTGCTTGCGGAGCCTGCTTTGGCTTCTGAAGACGGGAACGGCGACGCCCTGCCCGCGCCTGCGGCTCCGCGTCTTCCCTCCCCTGCCGGGAGCCGGGACAGCCTGTATCTTTATCTGCGGGAGGTGAGCCGGTTCCCCATGCTCAAGCCTGACGAAGAGCATGAACTGGCTTTGCGCGTGCGCGATCACAATGATCCCGATGCGGCTTTCCGTCTGGTTTCCTCGCATCTTCGCCTGGTGGTGCGCATTGCCATGGATTTTCAGCGCCGCTGGATGCAGAATGTGCTGGATCTTGTGCAGGAGGGCAATGTGGGCCTGATGCGCGCCGTCAACAAATTCGATCCGGACAAGGGGATCAAGTTTTCCTACTATGCGTCCTTCTGGATCAAGGCGTATATACTCAAGTTCATCATGGACAACTGGCGGATGGTCAAGATAGGCACCACCCAGGTCCAGCGCAAACTGTTCTACAATCTGAACCGCGAACGCCAGAAACTCATTGCCCAGGGCTATGATCCTGACGCGGCCATGCTTTCGGAGCGTCTGGGCGTCACGGAGGAACAAATCAATGAGATGGATCAGCGTCTGGCGTCCACGGATCTTTCGCTGAACATGCAGGTAGGGGAGGATCCGGGCGGAGCCAGCCGCATGGACTTTCTGCCCGCTCTGGGGCCGGGCATTGAAGACACGCTGGCCACAGACGAAATCGCCACTCTGCTGCGCTCACGCTTGAAAAGCATCATGCCCAAACTGAATGAGAAAGAAATCTATATCCTGCAAAACCGCCTGCTCACTGACGAGCCGGTCACCTTGCGCGAGATAGGCGAACGGTATAACGTCACGCGGGAGCGCGTCCGCCAGTTGGAGGCCCGGCTGCTGGAAAAAATCCGCCAGCATCTGTCGTTGGACATCAAGGACTTTTCAGATGCATGGATACAATCGTAAATGAAACAAAATACTATAGCGTTGCTTTGCGCTCTGGCGTTCATTGCAATCGCGTCCTTCTCTCTTCTCGGTTGCGGCGGCTGTGCCGGCGGCAAACCCGGCGCAAGGCAGGATGCCGGGAGCCCGGATGCGCCCCTGGAGGCGGTGCCCCGGAATCCGCAGCCCTCTCCCCTGCAGGACGTGGCCGTGCGCCCGGTGGAATCCGCGCTCTCGCCCGATGCCCAGTGCACCTTTGCCTATCTGATCTATATCCAGGCGCTGACCGACGAGGATGAAGACGCGCTGATCCTGGCGGCGGCACAACTCAAAAAGGCGCGCGTTCCAGCCAGGATCTGGCTTGAGGGCGGCGTCTGGCTGATGAGCCGCAAATCGCCCAAGGTTCTGGATCTTCTGGAACAGGCCCTGGCGGTCTGGCCGCAGGATCTGTCGCTCAACCTGCTCCATGCCGAAGCCCTCATGGAACACGGCATGCCCGAAAAGGGCGTCGCGCTCATGCGAGGCTATCTGCAGGCCCATCCCGAATCGCTGGACGCCCGTCTGGAGCTGGCTCTGCTGCTGGTCAAAAGCAAGCAGTTCCAGGAGGCCGAAAAACTGCTCGACACCATACCGGCCAGGCAACGTTCGCCTCTGGTGGACTATTATCACGCCAGGGCGCTGATCGGCATGCAACGTCCCGGCGAGGCCATCCCCTATCTTCAGAAGGCCATCAAGGATCTTCCCGATTTCGTGGAAGCAATGGCCGAACTGGCTTTTCTTTATGAGCAGCGCTCGGATCTGCGCCAGGCCCGGGCCGTCTATGAACGACTGCTCAAGCTCAACTTTTCCTCCCAGGATGTGGCTCTCAGGCTGATCAGCATTTCCCTGCGCCTGAAACAGCCGGAAAAGGCCCTGCAATATATGCGTCGGGCGCCTGACACCCTGCCCTTCAAGCTCACAGTGGCCAGCATGTTCATGGAGTCGCGCCATTATCTTCAAGCCGAAAGTCTGCTCAAGCAAATCGAGGCGGAAGGCGGCGCGCCCAGTCAGGTCTATCTCTTGCTGGCTGACCTGACCTACGAGCAACGCCGCGATCTCCCCATGGCCATTGCCTGGCTGGATAAAATGCCCCCCAAAAGCAAACATGCCGCCAGGGCCGAGCTGTTGCGCGCGCAACTGCTGGCCGAAGCCGGGCAGAATGAGGCCGCGCTCGCAGTCGTGCGGCAGGGCCAGCGGGACTATGCCGAAGTTCCCGACTTCTGGGAATTTGAAATTCGTTTGCAGGCGCGGCAGAAGCAAATGACGACAGCGCTCGAAAGCGCTCGAAACGCAGTGAAAAAATGGCCCGACAATACTGACCTGAGTTTTTTGCTGGGTTCCCTGCTGGATGAAAACGGCGACAAAAAGGCCGCTTTCGCGGTCATGGAAAAGATTCTGGAACGTCAGCCGGACAATTTCCAGGCCCTCAATTATGTGGGCTACACCCTGGCCGAAGAAAACCGCGACCTGGAACGTGCCGTGAAACTCCTCATCCGGGCTGACGAGCTTTCGCCAAATCAATCCTATATCGTGGACTCCCTGGCCTGGGCTCTCTTCAAATCCGGGCGTCTTGACGAGGCGCTGAAGGAAATTCGCCGGGCCGTGACTCTGGGAGAGGATGTGGATCCCTCCATCTGGGAGCATTACGGCGACATTGCTTCGCGCATGGGCCTCAAGGACGAAGCCCGCAAGGCTTACAACAATGCTCTGGAACGCAAACCCGACAATGCCGAGGCCCTGCGGCAGCGTCTCTCAAAACTATGAAAAAGATCCTGCTGTTCTGCGTGGCTGTTCTGCTCTGCGCCTGCGCCAAACAGCCGCCTGTCGAGCGCGGCCCTGAAACGCAGACGCAATTGGATAGCCGGTGGCTGAAATTCACCGCGCTCAGCGCGGCGGTTCCCGCCAGCCCCTACCGCTTGCAACTGAGCATGCGTTTCGGGGCCAAAGGCGATACCCGCCGCGTCACGGCGCTGTTCTGGGGAAACAGCGAACGGCAACTGCGCCTGGATGTCATGGCAGGCGTGGGCGCGGTGGTGGCCAAGATCCTTGAAGACGGCCAGCACTTCCTGGTCTACAGCCCAAGAGAAAACAAAGGCTATTTCTATCAGGGAGCGTCGCAGCCGCTTTTGCAGGTCGGCGTGCCGGTGCCCTTTGATCTCGGGCATCTGGCGGATCTGCTCAATGGCCGCTATGCCGCCGTATTCGGTGAGAATTTTGCCGCGGCTTCCAGTCTGAAAGACGGCCTGGCGCGTTACGAGCTTCCCGGCACGCCGGGGGGGAGCCTGGACCTCAACAGTCAGGGCTTGCCGGTCTTCTGGCGTGAATCGTCCGACGGGGGCAGAGGCTGGAGCATGGAAATCGCGTATGACGACGGCGTCCATCCCCCCCTGCCGCGTCGCCTGACCCTGATCCACAGTAACGGCAAGCGCGCGATTTTGCTGGTCAAGGAAAGGGAAAAACCGGCCACTGCCTTTACTGCGGAACAGATGAGCCTTGCCTTGCCTGAAAGCGCGCCCCTGCTGCCCTTGGCTCAGTATAAAAACCAGTAGCCTGCCGCTCCCTGAGGGCTGGCAGACGTTGCAACAGCGGGAGTTTTTATGCAACGCGTTCACTTTGCATCGGATCACGCCGGATTTGAGCTGAAAGAAGTTTTGGCCCGGGCAGTAAAGGATCTGGGGCATGAAGTCATTGATCACGGCACCTTCTCCAAAGAAAGTTGCGATTACCCGGTGTTCGCGCATAAGCTCTGCGATGCTGTGGAGCAGGACGCCTGCCCGGGGATTTTGATTTGCGGCACGGGCATCGGCATGTCCATTGCCGCCAACCGGCATCCGGGCATCCGGGCGGCGCTGTGCGGCACGGAACTGCATGCCCGCCTGGCGCGCCGCCACAATAACGCCAATGTGCTGTGCCTGGGTTCGCGCGTCACCGGCGTTGAGCTGGCGCTCGCAATCATGACCGCGTTTCTGGAAAGCAGCTTTGAGAACGGCCGCCATCAGCGCCGCCTGGATCAGCTCAATATCCCCTGCCGCGGCTTCTGAAACAGATTTTCACCAACGGCGAAACACGTTCAATTTTATTTTGTTTTAAAGGATTGCCATGCTGCTTTACAATACTCTGGGGCGTCAGAAAGAAGAATTCATTCCGGTTCGGCCGGGCAAGGTCAACATGTATGTCTGCGGCATCACAGCCTATGACTATTGTCACATCGGCCATGCGCGCTCGGCCCTGGTCTTCGACGTCCTTGTCCGCCATCTGCGCCATCGTGGTCTTGATGTTTTTTTTGTCCGCAACTTTACCGACGTGGATGACAAAATCATCAATCGCGCCAACAAGGAAGGCCGCGCCTGGCGGGAAGTGGCACAGACGTATATTGACGCCTTTCATGAAGACATGGATCGCCTGCATGTGCTGCGCGCCGACGCCGAACCCCGCGCCACGGAGTATATAGCGGAGATAGAGGCGCTCTGCGCAAAATTGATTGCCGAAGGCAAAGCCTATGCCGCGCCTTCCGGCGACGTGTATTTCAGGGTTCGTTCCTATGCGCCGTACGGCAAGCTCTCCGGGCGCGGCCTGGACGAGCTCCTGTCCGGCGCGCGCGTGGCCCCGGGCGAAGAAAAGGAAGACCCTCTGGATTTTGCGCTCTGGAAGGCGGCCAAACCCGGCGAACCCTCCTGGGAGAGCCCCTGGGGCCAGGGGCGGCCGGGCTGGCACATCGAATGCTCGGCCATGAGCGCCCCTTACCTGCCCCTGGATATCCACGGCGGCGGCCAGGATTTGATCTTTCCCCATCATGAGAATGAAATTGCGCAGTCCGAGGCTGCTTGCCGTTGTGAGCTGGCCCGTTACTGGGTGCATAACGGTTTTGTGCAGGTCAATGCCGAGAAAATGTCCAAATCCCTGGGCAATTTCAAAACCATCCGCGACATTTTGGAGAGCTATCTGCCGGAAACCCTGCGCTTTTTCCTGTTGGGAAAACACTATCGCAGCCCCATTGACTTTACCCCCGAAGGGATGGACGAGGCGGAAAAGGCCCAGCACCGGGTCTATGCGTCCATGCTGGAAGCCGAGAAAGCGCTTGCCCGGAGCACATGGAAAAAATCGCCCCTGCCCCAACAGTTGCTTCAGGAGTGGGCGGCCTTGCCGCAGGCCTTTGAGGCCTCACTGGACGACGATCTGAACACCGCGCAAGCTCTGGGGCAGATATTTTCGCAAGTGCGCATCGTCAACCGCCTGCTGGAAGAAAAAAGCCTGCGCTCGTCGGAAGGCGCGCGCGGATTGCTGGAAGAATTTCTGGAACGCAGCCGCAACTGGGAGGCGCAGCTCGGTCTTTTCGGCCGGGAGCCCGCCGCTTTTCTGGCTGATTTGCGCGCCATGCGCGGCAAACGCAAAAACCTTGATCTGCATGCCGTGGAATCGCTGCTGCACGAGCGCCAGGACGCCCGCAGCAGAAAGGATTTCGCGCGTTCCGACGCTCTCCGCGACCGCTTGCTTGCCCTGGGCGTCACTGTGCGCGATACGCCGGAAGGGCAGACCTGGGATCTTGAATAGCGTTTCCGGCTCAGCCCCTTGGGGGCAGAGGATGACTATGCTGTTCCGCCATACACGCACACGCCGCTGGGCGGCCCTGCTCGCCCTGCTCGGCTTTTTGCTGCCGCAGATCATTCCCGCTGCCGCTCAGGCCTTTTTCTTTGGCGGGGTTTCGATCAAAGATGAAAAGGATATGGGCCGCAAGTTCGACATCATGGTCCGTTCAAGCCTGTCCGTGGTCGACGACCCGGAAGTGAGCCAATATGTGAAGTATCTGCTTGATCGCCTGGTCAGTGCCCTCCCTCCCCAGCCGTTTGATTTCAAGGCTACGGCGGTTCTGCATAATTCCTTGAACGCCTTTGCCGTGCCGGGCGGCTATGTCTTCGTCTTCACGGGCCTGATCATGAATCTGGATCGGGAGGATGAGCTGGCCGGAGTGCTGGCCCACGAGCTGGCCCATGTGACCCAGCGCCATGTGGCTTCGCGCCTGGAGCGGGCCCAGTACCTGACAGTCGGCTCGCTGCTGCTGGCCATTGCCGGCGTGGCGGCGGGCGGAGCCGGCGGCGGCGCGCTGGCGATGGGCGCTTTGGGGGCCGGGCAGTCGGCTATGCTCAACTACAGCCGCGTGGATGAAAACGAGGCCGATCATATTGGCCTGCAATATCTGACGGCGGCAGGCTATCCGCCCGGCGGCATGGCAGGCGGTTTCAAGGTCTTGCGCCAGAAAAGCTGGATGAGCGGCACGAGCGTGCCCACCTATCTTTCCACCCACCCGGCCATAGGGGACCGCATAAACGGCTTGCAGGCCCGGATCAAGACCCTGCCCGCGCAGGTTCAAAACCGCAGGCTGGACAACCGGCGCTTCATCCGCGTCAAAACGCTGCTCTGGGCCCGGTACGGCGATGAGCAGGCCGCCCTGCAACGCTTTTCAGGCAAAGACGGGCTTTCGCAGATGGGGCGGGGCATCGTGCTTGCCCGCCAGAACCGAATCAATGAAGCCAGCGCCGCTTTTGACCGGGCTCTTGCCGCAGCCCCCGCCGATCCGCTGGTGCTGCGCGAAGCCGGAGCCTTTCATTACCGCAAGGGCGACATGAACCGGGCGGACGGGCTCTTGCGCCAGGCCATGCGCCTGGATCCGCGCGACTACATGGCCGCTTTTTTCTACGCCCGCATGTTGGATGAAACCGGAAACCCGGCCCAGGCGGGCAAGTATTATACGGATGTGCTGCGCTATGTGCCTGAAGATGCCGAAGTGCATCAGGCCTTTGCCCGTTCCCTGGGAAAAAGCGGAAAGACCCTGGAGGCCTATGTGCATATGACGTACAGCGCCCTCTACTCCAACAACAGAAAATTGACTGAACGTTACTTTAATCAGGCCAAAGGCCTGGCAAATCACGCTGCGGACAAGCGGCCCTTCCAACGGCTGGAAGCGGCGTACAAAGAACGCAAGGAAATATGGGACAAGAATTGATGCAAACGCACGCCACAACCATACTGGCAGTGAAAAAGGACGGGCATGTGGCCATGGCCGGCGACGGGCAGGTGACCCTGGGCCAGAATATGATCATGAAGCATTCGGCCCAAAAGGTGCGTCGTCTTCATGATGGCAGGATTCTCGCGGGTTTTGCCGGGGCCACGGCCGATGCCTTTACCCTTTTTGAGCTTTTCGAGGCCAAACTGAAAGAAGTGCGCGGCAATCTGCTGCGCGCGGCCGTGGAAATGACCAAGGAATGGCGCAAGGACAAATACCTGCGCAAGCTTGAGGCCATGCTGCTGCTGGCCGACAACGAGCATCTGCTCATTGTATCGGGCACGGGTGATGTCATTGAGCCTGACGACGACGTAGCGGCCATCGGCAGCGGCGGCCCGTTTGCTCTGGCCGCGGCCAGGGCCTTGCGGCGGCACAGCGGGCTGGACGCCGAGGCTGTTGTGCGTGAATCCATGCGCATTGCTTCCGAAATTTGCGTATACACCAACGATCATCTGACGGTTGAGCTTTTATAGCTTGCCTCATGACGTGAAAAGGCCAGCGCGCACCATCTTCCGTCCGGGCAACAGGGGCGGCCGCCTGCGTTGCCCCGGCCGCATTTAGAGCGTTTTGCTAATGAAATTAGCTAAACGCTCTGGCGACAGCGTTAGCTGGCGCCCGCGCCGAATGAGCGTCCAGACCGCGTTCTGGACGCGAAATGATGGCAGCGAAGTGATTGAAAATGGATATTTTCAATCAAAAAAAATACTCTAAGGAATCAGCCCATGATCCACATCACAGCGGGTTGCAAAGTCAATCTGGGTCTGCGCGTCACGGGCGTGCGGGCTGACGGCTATCACGAGCTGGACTCCTTTTTCTATCCCCTGCCAAGCCCCTGCGATCATCTCGGCATCAGCCTTTTGGAGAAGCCGGGGCTCATTCTTCGCTGCAACGCCCCGGGCATTGATCTCACATGCAATACCCTGACCAGGGCGTACGCGGCTTTTGCCGAAGCAGCGGGCGGCGCTCCCGGCATTGAGCTGGAACTGAAAAAGGGCATTCCGGTGGGGGCCGGCCTCGGCGGGGGAAGCAGCGATGCGGCCGCTCTGCTGCTCTGGCTCAACAGTCGGCTCACCAGGCCTTTCAATCAGGCGGGCTTGATTGAAATCGCTCTGCGGGTGGGCGCGGATACCCCCTTTTTCCTGCAACATTCTCCCTGCCGGGTGCGCGGCATAGGCGAAAGGCTGACGCCCCTTGCCCATGATTTTTCAGGCTACCGTCTGGTGCTGGTCTGCCCGGATATCTCTGTCAGCACCTCCTGGGCTTTTGCCCGCTATGACGAGCTTTGCGCGGCTCCGACAGCGACTGCCGCGCAAAAGAGCTTGACAAAGCGCCCCTGCAAGGCTAATGGAACTTCTCTCCCGGGACCGGGGGGCAGCGAAGCCGCGGACGCCTGGTCCCTCCGGGAGATCGGCAACGATCTGGAGGCCGCCGTGTTTCCCCGGTATCCGCAGCTGGCGGCCATCAAGGCGGATCTGTTGCGTCTGGGGGCTGACGCGGCCTGCATGAGCGGCAGCGGATCCAGCATCGTTGGCGTGTTCGGTCGCGCTGAAGCCGCGCTGGCCGCCAAGGCTGCGGAAGCGTTGCGGAAAGAGAAAAGACGCGTTTTTCTGCTGCAGTTGTGACGTACTGGGATGTAGCCAAGTGGTAAGGCAACGGGTTTTGGCTCCGTCATTCGAAGGTTCGAACCCTTCCATCCCAGCCATACCTTGCTCCTGCGACAGTGCCGTGCTAACGGCGAAAACGCCCGGCACAGAGGCTTGCCCCGGCCGGGCTCTTCCGGCCATGACAGACGGAGCTTTTCGGTTTTAATCGCCCTTTGGCGCACAAGCAAGGCGGCCCCATGTTCAGCGACCTGAAAATCGTCACCGGCTCGTCCAATCCGGATCTGGCAAAGGCCATTTGCGATCATCTGGGCTGCCAGCTTACTCCCACGCTCGCCACCACGTTCAGCGATGGGGAGCTGCGCATTGAGATCGGCGACAATGTGCGCGGGGACGACGTTTTTGTGGTCCAGCCCACCTGCCCGCCGGCGGTCAACCGCAATCTTGTGCAGCTCTGTCTGATGCTGGACGCGCTCAAACGGGCAAGCGCCGGGCGGATCACGGCAGTGATTCCCTATTACGCCTATGCCCGCCAGGATCGCAAAGTCAGCCCCCGCGCGCCTATCAGCGCAAAAGTAGTCTCGGATTTCATCAGTGTGGCCGGCGCTGAACGCGTTGTCACCATTGATCTGCACGCGGGCCAGATCCAGGGCTTTTTCAACTGCCCTGTGGACAATCTCTTTGCCGTGCCGGTTATGCTTGACGCTTTGCGCCAGCTCAATGAGGACAAGCTCGTCATTGTCTCACCGGACGCCGGAGGCGTGGAACGCGCGCGCGCCTATGCAAAAAGGCTCAACGCGCCCCTGGCGATTGTCGATAAACGCCGCGACCGGCCCAATCAGGCCCAGGCCATGCATGTCATCGGCGACGTGGAAGGTCGCCTGGCCATTGTGGTGGACGACATGATCGATACCGCGGGCACGCTTTGCGCCGGTGCTGAGGTGCTGCTCAAATACGGCGCCACGAAAATCGTGGCCTGCGCGACGCATCCGGTTCTTTCCGGGCCGGCCATTGATCGCATTAATGCCACCGAAGCGCTCTCCCAGGTTTTTGTCACGGACACCATTCCCCTGGGCGACAAACTGGAGCGCTGCCCCAAGCTGCGGATTATTTCCGTGGCGGCGCTTCTGGGCAAAACCATTCACAACATCCATACCGGCTCATCCGTAAGCGTGTTGTTTGTGTAGCGGATGTGAATTGTGAACAGGCACGCCCTGCCTGGCCGTCATTGCGGCCCAAAACGGCACGACGCGCTTTTCCACGGATTCGGACAACGTACCGTCCCGCAAGGGAACGGCAACTGCGCATCAGAACTTTTTCCGCACGTTTCAGGCGGCGGTAAGCCAAGGAGTGGACCATGAACATTGAAAAAACGTTGAGCGTGCAAAAGCGCGAGGGTTGCGGCAAAGGCCCCAGCGGCCGCTTGCGCGCCAAAAAATTGATCCCCGGCGTGTTTTACACAGGCAAGGGCGAAAACATCGCTGTGCAGGCGCCTGCGCTGCCGCTGGAAAAAATGTATGACGAAATGGGTCACACGACGGTGTTTAACCTTGAAATCGACGAAAACGGGCAAAAAAGCACATACCCCGTGCTGATCTGGCAGGTGCAACGCCATCCTTACAAAAAATGCTTCACGCACATAGATTTTTACGGGGTGGATCTGCATAAGGACGTCAAGGTGGATGTGCCCCTCGAATTCATCGGCGTTTCGCGCGGCGTCAAGTTGGGCGGCGTTCTGGAAACCTACCATGAAAGCATCCGCTTGAGCAGCAAGCCCATGGATATGCCCCAGAAAATCACCATTGACGTGTCCGACATGGATATCAATGATACCCTCACTGTGGAAGATCTGCAGTTGCCTGCCAATGTGTCGGCCGTGTATGATCACAACTTTGCCGTGGTCAGCGTGCTGGCAAAATCCAAGGATGATGCGGAAGAAGGCGCTGCGGAAGGAGCCGCTGCCGCGGCCGAGTAATGCGGCTTTCCCCCATTTTGCGCAGGCCGGTTCCTTTTTGGGAACCGGCCTCCTTTTTGGAGCAGATTACCTTTGAGATTGTATAATCTTAGAGCATTTTTTGATTGAACATATTCATTTTCAATCAAAAAATGCTCTAGGGTAGTATGCATTGCCATGCGGGAACGTGAAATCAGCTATACCACATTGAAGCGCGATGGGCGTTGCGTGACCATTGAGCTCTGGCCCAATGCCGAAGCCGGGCTGATGCTCTTTTATCCCGGCACCATGCTCTCGCCCATTCAATACCGGCCCATGCTTGCCGCCTTGCACGAGGCAGGCTTTGCAGTAGCCGGACTGCATTTGACCGGCCACGGTCTCAATCCGCACTCCGTAAGATTCAGCTTTGAGGATCTCCTGCAAGACGGCCTTGATGCCGAAGAATGGCTGCGCAATGCCGGTTTTGCGCAGATTGCCGTTTGCGGCCACAGCCAGGGCGGCATTCTGACGCTGGCGCACGCCGCGGCCTCCAGGCGGCTGACAGCGGCCTTTCCCATTTGCGGCATACTGCCGCAGCGGCCCGAAGCCATTGAGCTGACTCTTTTCCGGGCGTTGGGCTCCCGACGCGACGCGCTTATGACCTGGCTCAACGCCCTGGCCCGCTGGCTGCCTCGTTTGCCTTTGCCTGTGTCTGCCTATCTTTCCTTGAGGCGGGTCAGCGCAAACGCGCGCCACATACGCATGAACAGGCAGAAAAGCCGAGTAAGTTATCCCCTGAGCTATGTGGCCAGTTTGTTCAATGCCCGTTTGTCACGGCATCTGCAATGCCCGCTGTTTTTTTTCAATGCCAGGGATGACGCCTTGTTCACTCCCGCTCTGGCCAGCTCTACATTCAGGTTTTTGCATGCGCCGCAAAAACAATTGATCTGGTTGCCCGGCGGCGGTCATCTTGCCGCGTTGAACCTTGCGCTCTGCCGCTATACGGCGCGAATCGCCGCAGCGGCCTGCGCGGGTTTGGGCCTGCCCCTGCATTTGGAAACGTCATGCCCCGCGGAAGGTGCAAAAGATGGAATATAGCGGCATAGTGGTCGGGCTGGGCAACCCCGGTCCGCGTTACCAGGGCACCCGCCACAACTGCGGCTTTGCCCTGGTCTCGGCGCTGGTGCAGGAAGCGGAACGCGAAGGTCAGGTCACGGAATGCAATGGCGGCAAATTTTCCTGTGAACTCTGGCGGCTGCGCCTGCCCCGCCTGAAAGGCGCCTGGCTTGCGGCCAGGCCGCTGACATTCATGAATCTGAGCGGGCAATGCGTGCAGCCCTTGCTGGCATGGCACAAGCTCACGCCGAATCAGCTTCTTGTGGTCCACGATGAACTTGACATCCCGGCCGGGGAACTGCGCTTCAAGCTGGGCGGCGGCAATGCGGGGCATAATGGACTCAAATCCATCACCGAACTGCTCGGCACCCCGGATTTTTACCGCCTGCGCATTGGCATCGGCCGCCCTCAGCACAAGGGAAATGTGCTTAACTGGGTACTCGGCCGGCCTGATGCCGAGGATGCCGAACATTTGCGAGAAGCCATGCCCAAAGCGCTTGAGACCCTGTTCGTTTTTGCCGACAAAGGCCTGGAGGCCGCAATGCGACAGGCGCGCGGCGCTGCGCCCCGCAAAAAAGCGGAACAGCCGGGCAAGAGCAAATAGAGCATTTTGCTTTTGAAATTATTCAATTTCAAAAGCGGCGCTGCCATCATTTCGCGTCCAGGCTTCAGCCGTTGCGACGAAGGAAGCTACGGATGGAGACAGCAATTAGTTACCACAAAAAACATGCAACGAAACCGCTGTCGCCATCCGTAAGGCTCGCAGACTCGCCAACGGCTGGCGCAAGCAAGCAAAGCTTGCTAACGGCTACCGCAACGCGGTCTGGACGCTCATTCGGCGCGGGCGTCCGCTCCCGCGGCCGCCAGAGCAATTTCAAAGTGAAATTGCTCTAGGGCCTGTTCACGCTTATCAGAAAAAACCTTGTTTTTTCGGAACACTGCCTCGTAATTCTGCCGGGGAAAGGATTCTCGTTGAACTCTTTAAAATAGTTGAGAATGCGCAGGATAGTGCTAACAGGCCCTAGAAGCCCTTGTTGCGGGACGCATGCGCATACGTTTTTTTCTCTGGACTCCCGGCCGCGGTTGGGATATGTTTTCTGAAGAGTGGATATTTGTATCCATAACTTCCCAAACATGACTTTCAACTCCCTTTGCGTATTGCTGATTTTTCCATGAGTCAGCAACTGTCGAACTTCAGGCCCGTTCGTCGCTGCACGCGTCATCAGGCGCCGACATACTCCCCGGCGGCAAAGTCGATAAACGCTTATGCACCAAGGCTGAGCCGCACGCGCGCCGCAGGCGTCGCCGGCAGTCAACTCTCGCTTATCGGCGTCCGGATCTGTGCATAGAGCGGCTTCACGTTGAAACTGCCTGCTGGCGTGAAAGCGGCGTCGCCGCGTAGCGGCATGCAAACAGCGACAGCGGTTTCCTTGGGCAAAGCCCGGTGCAAGCCAAGTGCTGCCTTTATCCGTGCCGCTCGCCAGCTCGCCTGCGGCTACAGCAAGGACCAATGTAGAGAGACCCCTGGCGTGGCTCGCTGCCGCAAGGGCAGACCGGGCTTTCTCAGGGCGAAAAGGCCGGGAGTCAGCAAGAGAGTATTTTGCCGTTTTTACGAATGCCTTATCCCCGGAGGTTTGGAAGGAGTCTTTCAGGCCTGAAGCAACGGCAGCACTTTGCTGTCGTCGCCGTCCGGGAAGGTTGCCCGCTTGAGAAAAAATCTTCTCAAGGAGGACAGGCATCCAAGATGCGCAGCCGTTACCTGCGCCAGCTCAGCAGCGGCGTCCCTTTGGGGCGTGTGGTGAAATCATGTTTACACCGGATGATCTCGTCGTTTACCCGGCACAGGGGCTTGGAAAAATTGAACGCATTGACCGGCAGAATATCGGCGGCATTGCATGTCAATTCTACATTGTGCGTATTCGCGCCAATAACATTACGCTGATGGTCCCGGTGAATAATGCCGCCAATGTGGGACTGCGCAAACTTACTTCACCGGAGGAAGCCAGGCGGATCCTTGATTCTTTATATGCCGAGACGGACAAGATCATCTATACCGGCCAGAATTGGAACCGGCGTTTTCGGGAGTATTCCGAACGCCTGAAAAGTCCGGAACTTGCGGTGGTCAGTGAAGTTTTGCGTGAACTGCTGCTCATCGGGCGCGTCAAAGAGCTTTCTTTCGGCGAGCGACGCCTGCAGGAGCAGGCTATGTGCCTTGTGACCGGGGAACTGGCGGAAGTGCTGCAACTCAGCGAAGAAGCCTTGCGCGAGGAACTGCTTGAAATCTATGCGCCGCCGCTTGCGTCCGAGGCTGTAGCCAACTGACGCTCGAATCGTCACCCGGAGCATGGGCGCTGCAATGCCTGAGCGTTGGTTTGGTCGGCGCTCTATTTTTTTCTTGCCATAATGACAAAGATGCGCTAATCGCTTTGCACACGTCTTCTTTGTCCCCTTACCATCCGCCCCCAGTATTACAATGCCATTCGGCATTGTGCATGTTGTATTATCTATTCTCTTCAAAAAAACCGGATTGTTATGCGCAAAAAGAAAACTACCACCGCACTGTTGACAGACAGCGTCATGAGCCTCACAGTTCTGAAAACCCGCAGCATGCAAGAGCTCATGGAGTTGGCGGAACAGTTTGAAATTGAAAATGCCAGTTCCATGCGCAAGCAGGAGATCATTTTTGCCCTGCTTTCCACCTGTGCTTCACAAAACGGCTCAATTTACGGCGACGGCGTGCTGGAAATCCTGCCGGACGGCTTCGGCTTTTTGCGCTCGCCTCTTTGCAGTTACATGCCCGGCCCGGACGATATTTACGTTTCCCCATCCCAGATTCGCCGCTTTGCTCTTCGCAAGGGCGACATTGTCGCCGGGCAAATCAGGCCGCCCAAGGAGGGGGAACGCTACTTCGCTCTGCTCAAAGTGACCGAAATCGGCTTTGAGCCGCCGGAACACGCCAAAAACCTGGTTCTCTTCGACAATCTCACGCCTATCTATCCCAATCAGCAACTCGTCATGGAAAACGGCGAGAAAAATCTTTCCAACCGGGTCATCGACCTCATGGCCCCCATCGGCTGCGGACAGCGCGGCCTGATTGTCGCGCCGCCGCGCACCGGCAAAACCATCCTGCTCCAGTCCCTGGCCAACGCCATCAATGCCAACAACCCCGACGTCTACCTCATTGTTCTGCTCATTGACGAGCGCCCGGAAGAAGTCACGGACATGGAGCGCACGGTCAAAAAAGCGGAAGTGATCAGTTCAACCTTTGACGAGCCGCCGCAGCGCCATGTGCAGGTCTGCGAGATGGTGCTGGAAAAGGCCAAACGGCTGGTGGAACGCAAGCGCGACGTGGTCATCCTGCTTGATTCCATTACCCGCCTGAGCCGCGCTTACAACGCGGTCACGCCCTCGTCGGGCCGCGTGCTTTCAGGCGGCCTGGACGCCAACGCCCTGCAGCGTCCCAAGCGCTTTTTCGGCGCGGCCCGGAACATCGAGGAAGGCGGCAGCCTGACCATCATTGCCACAGCGCTGATCGACACCGGCTCACGCATGGATGAAGTGATTTTTGAAGAATTCAAGGGCACCGGCAATATGGAAATTTACCTTGACCGGCATCTTTCAGAGAAGCGTGTATTCCCGGCCATCGACATCAACCGTACCGGTACCCGCAAGGAAGATCTGCTCCTGGCCGACGACGTGCTCAACCGCGTGTGGATATTGCGCAAAATTCTGGCGCCCATGTCTTCCATCGACAGCATGGAATTCTTGCTGGACAAAATGCGTGCCACCAAATCCAATAAGGATTTCATGAACGCCATGGGCAAGTAGGATTTCATATATGGCGTTTATGATAACATAACAAAATTATTGCACTTACTAGTTAGAGCGTTTTGCTAATGGAATTAGCAAAACGCTCTACTATCGTAAAATGCCGATTGTTCTGCCGTGCAGCGGCAAAACAATCGGCAAGGGAACCAGTCAGGCCGGCTTTACACCAGTTTTTTGACGGCCGCCAGGGCCGCGTCATAATCAGGCTCGTCAGTCACTTCCGGAACAATCTGGCTGTAAGCCAGCGTTCCGTCAGGCCCCACCACGAAGATGGCGCGGGCCAGCAGACGCAATTCCTCGATCAGCACGCCGTAGTTTTTGCCGAACTCCGTGTCTTTGTAATCGGAAAGCGTTTCCACGGCCTGGACTCCGGCTGCGCCGCACCAGCGGGCCTGGGCAAAAGGCAGATCACAACTCACAGCCACAATGCGCACCTTATCGGAAAGCCTGGCGGCCTCGGTGTTGAAACGGCGCACCTCCATGTCGCACACCGGCGTGTCCAGAGAAGGCACACTGAGCAGCACAAGCACCTTTCCGGCATAGTCTTTGAGTCCGCGCGGGCTTAAATCATTGGCGGCCGCAGTGAAGTCAGGGGCTTTGCGCCCCTGGTCGGGCTGCCTGCCTTCAAGATGCAGCGGCTTGCCCTGAAATGTGACAGTATTCATATCTGAAACTCCTTCTACTTATGCAAATTTTTACTCAGCCTGCCTCAGCGGGCTTTATTTGTCAACAATGATTCCTGACAAGAGCAGGGCTGGCGCATGCGATGCGCCTGCCCTGCTGCCAAGACTGGTGGCGAGCTTTGCCCGCAGCCTGCGCCTGTTTCACAGCTGCTGCCAGACCAGGGCGCACCATTCGCCCTGGCGGGCACGGCGCGCAACCGGCAAGCCCTGGGCCTGATAGGCGGCTTCCACCCCGTCCGCCTGAATCTCCAGCAGGCCGGAAAGAATCAGGCTGCCGCCCGGTTTGCAGGCTGCGGCAATGGCCGGCGCAAGCTCAATAAGGGGCCGGGCCAGAATATTGGCCACTACCAGATCAAAAGTCCGCCCGGCGACAGCCTCCATGCTTCCAAGGCTCGGCTCAAAGCCGTCGGCGGCATTCAGCAGGCGGTTTTCCAGGGCATTGTCCACGGCCAGAGGATCAATATCCAGGCCCAGACCGGCAAGACCGCTTTTGCAGCAGGCAATGCCCAGCACGCCGGAGCCGGTGCCCAGATCCAGAAAACTCTGCCCGGGCAGCAAGCGCCCCTGATCCAGAAGGTCGCTCAGCACCTTCAGGCAAAGCGCCGTGGTGGCGTGATGCCCGGTGCCGAAAGCGCTTTTGGGTTCAATGAGCAGATGCGTGCGGCCCGGAAAATCCGGGCTTTGAGCCAGCCACGGAGGCAAGACCACAAAGCGCGATCCGCAGCATACCGGCGTGAAAAATTGCCGCCAGGCTGCCAGCCAATCCTGTTCTTCCAGCTCTTCCAGCAGGCATTGGGCCTCAGGCGCGCAGCCCGTGATCCGGCTCTGCAAATCCCGCATAAAGCCGGGCTGATCGCAATGAACACGAAATCGCGTTTCGCCGGTGGGCAGGCTTTCCTCTTCCCAGCCGAACGTAACGCACAAGGTCAGTACGCCGGTGATTCTGTCGATATCTTCTTCCCGCGCCAGAATATCCAGGCGCAATGTATTTTTCATCCGCCCTGCTCCTTCCTTATCCAGTACAGTGTAAGCCTGAAAAAAGTTCACATCCTCCGGCCGCGGGGCAGGGGCGTCCGATTCGGGGTAGCCGGATCAGCTGCTTGCAGCACATCAGAGATTTTTTGCCGTACCAAGGAGAGAGTACACGCCGTCTCCCCTGAAGACAAGAACGGCCCAAAGCCGCGGGGGAACGCACAGGGGCGGCGCAAAAAGCGAAAGGCCCTGAAATCCCTGCCCGCACAAGAAATGAAGCATTGATCTGCCTTGAAAACCCGGATATGAATAAAAATTCAACTGCACGACATATTCCGGCTTTTTTAGAGCGGTTTGCTAATGAAATCAGCTAAACCGCTCTGGCGGCCGCGGGAGCGGACGCCCGCGCCGAGTGAGCGTCCAGACCGCGTTCTGGACGCGAAATGATGGCAGCGCAGTGATTGAAAATGGATATTTTCAATCAAAAAATGCTCTAAGGAAGCACCATGGCGCAGACGGAAGATCTCGACACACTTCTCGCCGCTATCCGGCGCACCTTTGACGTGGATTTCGAGCCCTTGCAGGTGGATGGCGACACGTTGCAGGTTCTGACCATCCACAATATGCAGGCGCATCTGGACAAGCTGCTGCATAGACGCGCCATACGCAATCCGCTTAAGGATTTGCCGCTCTGGGCCAAGGTCTGGCCCGCTTCTTTCGTGCTCGGCCGGCTGCTGCGCAACTATGAGCCGGAGGGGAAAAGCCTGCTGGAGCTGGGAGCGGGCTGCGGCATTTTGAGCCTGATCGCCGCGCGCTACGGATTTTCGCGCATTGTTCTCAGCGATGTGCAGGAAGACGCGTTGCGTTTTGCCAGGGCCAATGTGTTGCGCAATCATCTGGATGATCGCGTGGACGTCTGCCATGTGGATGTGACCGCGCCCGGCAGGGACCCGCGCTTCAGCCCGATGTTTGATCGGATCGCCGCTTCCGAGATCCTTTACCTGGACGAGCTTCACGGGCCTTTGCTGAAATTCACGGCCCGTCACCTGGCCCCCGGCGGCAAGGCTCTGTTCTGCACGGACATGGCCCGCGCCAAACCGCATTTCGCCAAACTGGCGGCCAAATCCTTCAGGGTCACGGAAGGCCGCGTGGGCGTCAAAAGCCGGGACGAGGAAGGCCGGGAGCAACGCCGCCTGTACACTGTTTTGATCCTGGAGCGTCCATGAGCCGGAATACGCCAAAAATTCGCCTCCGTTCCTGTCCCAAAGCGTACACCAGGGATCTGGACAAAGCCGTCAGCCCGGTGCAAACCATCAGCCGAGTGCAACAACGGCTGGCAGCCGCGGATCTGGACATTCTGGCGCAAACCCGCCGCGTGGACGCGGGACGGCTGGGCATTCCCGTCTATCTGAGCGTTTGCGGCGCGGACGCGCGCGCGATCATGCCCACCCGCAAACAGATGGGCAAGGGCTCCTCGCCGGAACAGGCCCAGGCCTCGGCGCTCATGGAGCTGATGGAGCGCTTTGCGTTTTTCAGCTTCTGGCAGGAGCGGCCGCATATGATCCGCGCCACCTGGAGCCAGGCCGAAGCCCGCTTCGGCAAGGATCTGCTGCCCCTGGAGGCCATGCTGCGCTCGGTGGACGATCCGCTTGGCCTGCCACAGGCCCGGCGGGTGCTCGATCTCGCGTCCTGGCTTTTTTATCCGGCCACCCACCTGCAAAGCGGCCGCACCGTATGGCTGCCCCTGGACTGGTTCAAGCTGCTCAGCGAGTTCAACGGCACCTCGGCGGGCAACAGCGCGGAAGAATCGCTTTTGCAGGGCTTGAGCGAACTGGTTGAGCGGCATGTGTGCTGCCGGGTGGATCGCGAGCGCCTGCGCACGCCGACCATTGACACGGCAAGCGTGACGGATCCCGCGCTGGGGGATTTGCTGCGGGCATTTGAACGTGAAGGCATCCGGCTGATTCTCAAGGATTTTTCCCTGGGCATGCCCCTGCCCACAGTGGCGGCTCTGGCCTGGGATCCGGCCACCTTCCCTCAAAGCTCGGAAATCGTCTTTACCGCGGGCACGGCCTCCTCTCCGGCCAAAGCCGCCATCCGCGCTGTCACCGAAGTGGCCCAGCTGGCCGGGGATTTCTGCACCAATGCCTGTTACGAGGCCTCCGGGCTTCCCAAGTTCAGCCGCCTGGAAGAAACCGCCTGGCTTCTGGACGGGCCGAAAGCAGCGCTGACGGATCTGCCCGGCGTGGAAGACGAGGATATCTGCCGCGAGTTGCAGGCCGCCCTGCGCGGCCTTGCGCCTCTGGAAGTCTATGCCGTGGAAACCACGCATCCGCGTCTGGGCATACCGGCCCATTATTGCATGGCTCCCGGCCTGGCCTTCCGGGAACGGGACCGCAACCAGAGCCTGGGGCTTTTCGTGGGCCGAAAACTGGCTGAAGAGGCGGATGCCAGGGAAGCCGCGGCCGGCCTGAACGTCCTGGAAGAATGTTATCCGCAGGCGCATTTTCTGCCCTTTTTCCGGGGCATGCTGGCCTTGCGGGCCCAACAGTGGGACGCCGCGCGCGAGCTGTTCAACACGGCCCTGCCCTTGCAGCCCGATGCCGACTCCGCGGCTCTGGCCGCTTTTTACGCCGGCTATGTCGACACCCTGCAAGAGCGCTGGCAGGAAGCGTTGCCCGCCCTGGCCCATGCCGTCGAACTCTGCCCTGAGATGAAAGAATACGGCAATCTGCTGGGCGTGGCGCGCTTCAAGACCGGGCGCTACGCCGAGGCGGCCGAGGCCTTTGCGGCTGTGCTCAAAGTGGATAAGGGCTCGGCCCTGGATCTGGCCAATCTGGGCCTCTGCCATAAATTCCTGGGGCAGAAAGAGGAAGCCGCGCGGCACTTGCAGGCCGCGCTGGAGATTGATCCCTCCCTGGACTTTGCCCGCCGCCACCTGCAGGAATTAGAGCGTTCTGCTGATGAAATCAGCTAAACCGCTCTAAGCCCGGAGCAGGCGTTTCAAAAGCACTATGCCTCTGTGAGAGGCGTGGCGGCCCAATGCCCCGGCAGGCAAAGCTGCTCAAAAACCGCTGAAGCCGAAAATGCTGCGCGTTTTCACCACGCAGGAAGCCGGACTGCCCGGCATGGGGGGATCCGCGGGCAGATCGGCAAGGGTTATGCGGGCAGGCAAAAAAAGCGTTGCCCCGGTGAATGTCGTTTTGTCCGCCTGTGCCGTGGCTTTGGCCGATTGCCCGGCGGGCAGGGGCTGCGGCGCAAGCACTTCGGCCACCTGGCCGCGCACCGTCTCGCCCCCGGCAGTCAGCCGCACGTCGCAGGTCTGCCCCACCTTGATATTCTGCTGCGACTCCAAAGGAAAACAGGCCAAGACCCAAAAAGCCTGCGTCCGATCCGAACCCTCAGGCAGAATCAGCATAACCGGATCGCCGCGTTGCAGTATTTGCCCGGACGCGGCAAGCGCGCGCAGCACACGTCCGCTTACAGGCGCGTAGAGCCTGTCGTCCACCTGCGCGGGCAGGGGTTCCGTGGATGGCCCGGCAACGGCGGCAGGGGCATAGCGGTTGCGGGAGGCCCATTGCCTGGCCCTGAGTATTTCATCGCGAACCCGGCCCAATTCCTGATCCAGAGCCGCGCGCACCCTGCTGGCCTGCTCAAATTCGTCCTTTGCGCTCTGCATGCGGGCGCGGGCTTCTGCTTCAGCGCGACGGGCCGTTGCGTAGCGGGATTTTCCCACCATGCGCTCGCCGCCCTGACTGTCCAGCGAACGCAAAGCGAGCTGGGCGCGGACATGCTCGGTCACGCGCTCATCGCGCCGCGCGCGCATGGCTTCTTCTTCATGACGGGCCTGGGCAAGCCGCAGAACCATGTCTTTTTCCGCTTCCTGAGCCTGCTTGACACGGGCCGCGGTTTCCTGCATGTCCGGCGGCCTCAGCCCGGCAGCCTCCTGCCCGGCCCGGCGCAACTGCCGGGCAAAAGCGTCGGCGTCCATGCGCGCCACAGGCTGACGCGCCTCCACACGCTCCCCCTCGCGCACATTGATTTCCGCAAGGTGGCCTGAAAAATCCGGGGAAACCGTGTAAATCATGCCGTCCAGCATGCCCCAGACGCTGTCGACGCGGCCGCTTGCCAGCCACCACCAGGAGAGGCCCAGCAAAAGCGCCGCCAACGCGCTCATGAGCACGGACAGCCGCAACAAACGCGCCGCAAGGGATTTTTTCCGCGCCGGCATTTCCAGATAGAGTAATTCCGCCATAAAAACCTCGCTGCATCAAGCCGCCAAAAGATCCCGCGCTCAAGTATGCAGATATTGTACCAGCTACGCAGGCAGGGCAGCCTTTACAAGTCGCCCGCGGACGCATACAAAGGCAGGGCTTGCGAGACCGTTCGGCCGGATAAAGCCCGGCGGAACTCGCCACAGGAGAAACTATGTTCCGCATGCGCCTTGCCGCTCTGCTCTGTCTGGGCGGCCTGCTTTTCGGTTGTGCCACCAGGCCCGTGGTCGTGGTGGAAAAAGATCAATTCATCCGCATGGCCCGGCAGATGCGGCACGAACTTCAGGCTCGCGGACTGCTGGACAATGACGGCTCCTATCTGGCCTCCTTTTCTCTGGCGGGCTTCAGCGATTACGGCGAGACGCTTTTCCGCCGTCTTTCGCCCGCATTTATGCTCGGCGATGCCGGAGACGTCTTTCCGGGGGAAAGTTTTGCCGCGCTCCAGCCGCAAGGCCGGGTCAAACACTGGCCCAACGGCTTCAGCATAGACCAGCCCGCCCGGAAACTCACGCTCAATATGATTGCCATTGCCGATTGGAACAACGACGGCCAGGACGAATGGATCGTCTCTTGCCTGGCGGAACCCAAAAACGGCGGCCGCACCCGCACCTATTATCTGCTGGTGCCCCCGCCGCGCCATGAGCGCGAGCCGCTCAAGGGCACGGTTGCCGCTGTGTACGAATGCTTCGGCCTGGCCTGCAACCTGTATGTGCGCGACAGCAAAGTCATTGAGCGCGCCGCGGCGGATCCTCTGGCTCCGCCCACTGTGGTGCAGGACGTGGTGCCCGGCTTGCAGCCCGTTACAGCGCCGCCAAGCAAAAAAGCTCCGGCAGCCCGAAGCGGGATTGAAGAACGCAATCTTTGAGGCGGGACGCCCTGAAAAAAGTCCCGTTTGCCCGGCACGAAAAGAGACTTCGGCAAAGCCATCCGGCTGTTGGAACGTGTCCCGCGCGGTTTTTTTCAGGTTGATCCCGATTGAAACCGGCTCTCCTCCACCGGAAAATGTTCCGGAGTGCATTGTAGTGCAAGGCTGCTAAAAAAATTCGGATCTGTTTCCAGCACAAGCCCTTTCCTGATAAGAGTACGATGAAATTTATTTCCTCACAAATCGCTCTTTTCATGCAGCAGCGCAGCACACGCCGCAACATAGAATTTCTGCTGCGTTTTTTTGCCATGCTGCTGGGGCTTATCGTCCTGTACAGCATTCTTTTTCACTTCATCATGCAGTATGAGGGCCGCAGCTATACCTGGGTGACCGGCGTTTACTGGACACTTACGGTCATGTCCACCCTGGGCTTCGGCGATATTACCTTCACCTCGGATCTGGGGCGCATATTTTCCATTGTGGTGCTCATGTCCGGCGTTTTTCTGCTGCTGGTCATGCTGCCGTTCACCTTTATCCAGTTTTTTTACGCGCCGTGGCTGGAAGCGCAAAAAAAAGGGCACACGCCCCGCTCCATTCCGCAGGAGGCCAAGGGGCATATCATTGTGGTCAACGCCAGCCCCATTGCGCTCAATCTGGTGGACGATCTGAAAAATTACGGCGCGCGCTGCGTGCTGCTCTGCCACGACAGCCCCACCACCCTGGAACTGCTGGATCAGGGCTACGACGCGGTGGTGGGCGAGCATGATCACAGCGAAGTTTACCGCAATCTGCGGCTGCCCCAGGCCGCCATGCTGGTGGCCCTGGACAACGACATGCGCAATACCAGCATTGTTTTCACGGCCCGCGACGTGGACGCGCAGGTGCCCATCGTGGTCGGCGCCCAGAGCGATGACGCCATTGATATTTTGCTTCTGGCGGGCAGCACGCATGTGTATCAGTTTCACAAACTGCTGGGCGAGGCGCTGGCGCGCCGCGTGCTCAACGCCAGGGCGCGCTCCAGCGTGATCAGCCGCTATAACAAGCTGGTGGTGGCCGAGGCCCCGGTCATGCGCACGCCTTTGGTGGGGAAATCCCTGCGTGAGTGCGGCCTGCGCAAAGCCACAGGGGCCAACGTGGTCGGGCTGTGGGAGCGGGGCAAGTTTGTCCTTCCCGCGCCGGATACCGTGTTCACGGACACAATGGTCATGGTGATTGCGGGAACCAGACGGCAGATCACGGCCGTGGATCTTCTGCTCGGCCCCTGCGCTTCAGGAACGGAAGACGCCAACGACGCCCCTGTAGTGATCCTGGGCTGCGGGAGGGTTGGTCAGGCCGCGGCCCGGCAGTTGGCGGCCAGTAAACGCGAATACCGCATCGTGGACAAAAAGTTCAAAAGCGGCGTTGCCCGAAATCATCTCATTGTCGGGGACGCGGCGGATCTGGGGGTGCTGGAGCAGGCGGGCATCCGCACCGCGCCTTCGGTGCTGATCACCACGCACGACGATGACACCAATATCTATCTGACCCTGTACTGCCGCCGCCTGCGCCCGGATATCCAGATCATCAGCCGCGCCACCCTGGATCGCAATGTGAACATTCTGCACGCGGCCGGAGCGGATCTGGTCCTGTCGCTGGCTTCTATGGTCACCAACAGCATCATCAACCTGCTCTCGCCGGGCAAAGTGCTGATGGTCAATGAAGGATTGAACATCTTCCGCAGCACCGTGGGCAAAAGCCTGGCCGGAAAGGCGCTCATGGGCAGCGGCATCCGCAGCGGCACGCATTGCAGCGTGCTGGCGCTGCGCGACGCCAGCGGCACGATGCACATCAACCCGGATCCGGATCAGGTCTTTGAGGAAGGCGATGAAATGTATCTCATCGGCGACTCTCAGGCGGAAAAGGCCTTTTACGAAACCTTCGGGCGCGACGCGGATCTCACGGAGTAAGGCAGGGCGCGCCTGCCGCGCCCAAAGCCTGAGCGTGCAACCTCGCGCGCAAAGCAGGCCGACGGCTTTGCGCCCTGGGGTTAGCCCTCATTAGAGCGTTTTGCTAATGAAATTAGCAAAACGCTCTAAAACGCTCTAACACAGTTCCGCGTTGGCGCGCATGCTCCAGATGCCGCAGGGGCAGACACCCGCGCAGATGCCGCAGCCGATGCAGCGACCGGGATCCGAGACATACTCAAAAGCGCCTGAGGCCAATTCCCTGCGGTCAATGGCCTTTTCCGGGCAGGATGCCAGGCACATTTTACAATCCCGGCAGGCGCCGCAACTGAGGCAACGCGTGAAATCCTCCCGTGGCGCGGGCAGGTCCGCCCTATGGCATGTGGTGAAATAGGCCGTGTGCAGGCGGGCGGCAGGCACAGGCTGCCTTTGCGCGGGCGGCCGCCTTTCGCCGCGCAGCCAGGCATCCGCGGCCAGCGCGGCCTGACGGCCCGTGCCGATGGCGTGAGCCAGCAAGCCCGGCCTGATCACGTCGCCCGCCGCGAACACGCCGTCCATGACGCTCAGATCCGCTCCGGGCGCAAGCCAGTCGCGAAATTTTTCCACCCCCTCCGGCAGATAGGAAAGATCCGGCGACTCGCCCACGGCGACGATCACCATCTGGCCGGGGATCAGCCTGCCGTCCTGGGCGATCACCCCCTTGTCCGTGATTTCTCTGGTCTGCACGGGCCAGATCAGCTTGCCGCCCAGGCTTTCGATATGGGCGATCTCATGGGCAAAGGCCGCGGGCTTTTGCACGTCGATGCAGGTCACCTGGCGCGCGCCCAGGGCAAAGGCCGCGGCAGCCGCGTCCATGCCCGCGTTGCCGCAGCCGATGACCACCACGCTTTGCGGCACGGGGGGCCGTTCGCCGCGGTTCACGGCCTTCAGAAAATCCAGGCAGCCGATGCTCCTTTCATGGCCCGGCCAGGGGAAAATGCGCGGCAGATGGCCGCCCGTGGCCAGGATCAGGGCGTCATGCTTCTGACGCAGCTCTGTGAAGCGCGCGGCGTCCACGCGGTAATTGGTCACAAAATGCACGCCCATGTCCTCAATGCGCCTGAGTTCCCTGAGCAGCAGATCATGATCCAGACGCTGGCGTGGAATGACCTGCTCAAGCTTGCCGCCCATGCGGGCGTCAGCTTCGTAGACCGTGACCTCGTGCCCCAGGCGGGCCAGTTGCCAGGCGGCCGTAAGACCGCCCACGCCGCCGCCGATCACGCCCGGATGCCTGTTGCCGCGCTTTTGGGGCCGGGGCAGTTGCACATCCGCGGAACAGGCGCCCAGTTTGTTGATCTGCACCGGGCTGTCCAGGCTGCCGCGCGTGCAGCCCTGCATACAGGGATTGGGGCAGACGCTGCCGCAGACCGAGCCCGGAAAGGGCGTATAGTCAAGCACCAGGCGGTATGCCTCTTCAATCCTGCCGTCACGCAGCAGGTTGAAACGGCGCTGGCTGGGGATGGCGGCCGGGCAATGAAACTCGCAGGGCGCGGCAAAGCGCGCATTTTCCCAGACAGGCACGCGCAGGCGGCCGTCGCCGCGGGCAACCAGACCGTTGACCGCAAAGTCGTCGGCGCAGACATCGCTGAAAATGCCGCCTTTGACCCATTCCTCGGCGCGATAGCGGGCAAGGCCCGGCGTCTCATTGGTTTCGCGCTCCTGGAACGGCAGGGGCGTGATTTTTTGCCAGTGCTGCCAGACCGCCAGATCTTTGCGCAATTCGGGCCGGTCAATGGCGATCAGAAAATCATCCAGCCCGGCATTGAGATATTCCCTGTCCGCCTCGTCCAGCGGGCTGACGCGCACTTCCGGCGGCAGAGAGCCCACAGGCCCGCGAAAATAGATCACGCCGCCCACCATGCCCACGCAGGATCGCTCGCCCAGCACCGAAGGCAGCGTCTCACACTCCCAGCCGCAGACCACGGCCCTGCCGCCGCCCATGAACTCAAAGGAAAAACTGCCCACGCTCTTGAGCACCCAGAGTTCGGGCGGCTCATAGAGCGGATCGTGCTTCATCAGCGAGCCGGAGCGCGTGCCCGCGCGGCCGCCGATGAGGATCTTGCCGGCCGCGGCGCAATGGGCGGCCGTGTCCCCGGCGTCGCCGCGCACCACAATGCGCCCCCCGGCGTTCAACCAGCCCACATCGGCAGGGGCCGGGCCCTGCACCAGCACTTCCGTGCCGGGCAGGCACATGGAGCCCACGCGCTGGCCCGGATTGCTGACCGTGAAGGTCAGCTTTTTGCCGTCCCTGTTCCAAAGCGGGCCGCCGATGTCGTGCTGGCCCGAAGCCTCAATGTAAAATTCCGTCTCGCCCCGCTCCACCGCCGCCTCAACGGACAAGAGCAGATCCTGGGTGGACATGCGTTCGTGATTGTGCACCGTGCTTACGCGCAGCATGGTTTTCTCCTTCTTCGTATCTGCATCCACGCAATGATGCCGCGTACCAATACTCTCCGCGCCCCGGCGGGAAGCCGGGCCCGCATGGAGAGACGGGCGCTAGCAGGCATAGGCAATGCCCAGCTTGTCCGCCACGGCCTTGTCTGTGGAGACCAGGGCGTCGGACCGCCCCACCGGCAGCGAACTGTTGCCCGCCGGGGCGAGCAGTTTGCGCAGCTCCGCGTCAAAGGTCAGCATATAGTCAACAATGTTCTGCGCGCCCCGGTCCACGTCCAGGCGTTTGACCAGGCGCGGATCCTGGGTGCAGATGCCCGTAGGGCATTTGCCGCTGTTGCAGGCGTTGCAGCGGCCATGCTCGTTGCCCACGCAGCCCAGCAACTGGATCAGGATCTTGCCCATGATCACGCCGTTGGCGCCCAGACAGATCATTTTAAAGGCGTCGGCCGCCGCATTGCCGCTCATGCCGATGCCGCCGCCCGCCCAGAGCGGGATCTGCCCCTGCAAGCCCTGGGACACGGCGGCCTGATAGCAGTCGCGCAGCTTGGAGACAATGGGATGGCCGGTATGCTCCAGCGAGATCTCATTGGCCGCGCCCGTGCCGCCCTGGATGCCGTCCAGAAAAAAGCCGCCGCAAATCCTGTAGGGATCGCGCAGCAGATTGTTGTAGACCGAGACCGACGTTGCCGAGGCCGCGCACTTGATGGCCACGGGCACACGGAAGCCAAAGGCCGCGTTGAGCGAGAGGTGCATTTTCTGCACCGACTCCTCAATGGAATAAAGCCCCTGATGGTTGGGCGGCGAATGCAGGGTGGCCCTGGGCACGCCCCGGATGGCCTGGATATGCGGCGCAACCTTGGCCGCGGGCAGCAGACCGCCGTCGCCGGGCTTGGCCCCCTGGCCGATCTTGATCAGCACCCCGGCCGGGTCGGTTTTCATTCTGGGCAGGGCCTTCACAATCCGGTTCCAGCCAAAATGCCCGGAAGCGATCTGCAAGATCATGTACTTGAGCTGCTCGGATTCCAGCAGCTTGCCGGGCATGCCGCCCTCGCCCGAACTCATGCGCACGGGCAGGCCGCATTTTTCATTAAGATACGCCGTGGCCAGGGCCAGAGCCTCCCAGGCCCTGGCGGACAATGCGCCGATGCTCATATCGCTGAAAATGACCGGATAGATCCAGCGCACCGGCGGCGTGCGCCCGCTGAGCACCAGACTGTGGCCGTCCACGCGCAGGGGCAGCTCCCGGGCCAGCATCACCCGGCCCAGAGGCGCGCGGATGTCGAAGGTATGCCGCTCCGAATCCAGGGCCGGATCGGTCATCTGGCTGATGCGCCCCACCACGATGGCGTCCAGGGTGCGCGGCATGGCCAGATTGCTGCGGCCGCCCCGCTTGATGGGCCCCTGCGCGCGGGCCAGCAGGGAAAAGCGGTTATCGGGGTTGCGTACCGGCCGGATGGCGCCATTGGGGCAGATTTTCTCACACATGCCGCACCCCACGCAGGCGTGCCCGATGTCGGCCTTCTGCCGGATCACGGGCCGGGCCAGATGTTCGGGCGCGGGATCGGGAAAAGCCTTGCGCGAGACAGTCACGCTGCGGCGCGAGACGTGGACCTCAATGGCATTGAAGGTGCAGGCCGCCACGCAACTGCCGCACATGGTGCAGCGTTGCGCATGATACTCGATCTTCCAGGGCAGATCGTTGATGCCCAAATCCTGGGTTTTTACTGATTCCATCGCCGCACCGCCAGATCGTTGTCAATGACCAGCATTTCCCGCTCATGCGGGTAGATGTCGCGCGCCGCGTCGCGGCGCGGCAAAACGGCGTTCAGGCCGCAAACCTCCGAGGATACGGCCAGCATGCCGTCGTCGCCGCCCAGCACCAGGGGCCGCAGTTTTTTGGAGTCGCAACAGGCGATCATCCGCCCGTCGGGCAGCAGGCCGATGATCGCGTTGGGGCCGTTGATTTCCAGATGCGTCAGGGATTCGCGGATAAGCTCAAGCACCTTGCGATCCGGGCGCTTTTCGACCTCCACAAAAGGCAGGGGCGTGATCACATGCTTATAATAGCTGATGGGCCAGTGCAGTTCATGCAGCACATAATGCAGGGTATAGAGGAAATTCTGCGAGTCTGACTCAAAGCCGATGTAGCCCCTGTGCAGGGATTTCTGAAATTCCTTGTTCCTGGTGAAAAAGGTGTTCTCGCCGTTGGCGCAGAGCGTATAGCCCTGCAAAAAGAAAGGATGCGCCGCGTAGCGCACAATGTCGTAATTGGTGTTCTGGCGGCACTGGGCCAGAATATTGCGGGCCGTAAGGCGGCCGTCGTCGTTCCAGAGCCGGAAATAGGCCGCGATATCCGCCGGGTCCCCGATTTCCTTGAGGGTCAGCACGTCGGGCCAGAACGAATAGACAAAGCCGTTGTTGCCCTCGTCCAGCAGGCCGCGCAGGGCCAGGCGCGTGTCCAAAAGCAGATCCTCGCGCTCCTCCGGGCTGCGGTAGCGGTAAATTTCAGGGTACTCGTAATTGCGAAAGACATAACGCGGCATGGCTTCAATCTTCAGGCCGGGCTGCCTGTCCACGTCCGGAACCCATTGCGCCACCTGCACGAAACCCTTTTCCTCCATATAATCGTTGACCAGCTGCACGCCCTGGGGCGTGCAGGCCAGCGAAAGCAGGGGCTTGTCCTTGTAGTGGCCGAACACGCCGTCCAGATCCTGCATGACCAGGGCAAAGCCCGAATTGTCGTGCCCTTCCTGCTGCGGCAGCATGAGATTGAGCGCCACGGAAGGATGCACCGGGCTTTTGCTCTTGATGGAACCTATTCTGCACATACGCTTTCTCCCTCACTGTTTCTGAAATGCTCCCCCTGCGGAGGGGGGGCAGGCTTGCCGCGTCCCGGCACAGGCCCGGCGGCCGCCGCGGCGGCAAAGCAACGCGCATAACAGGCACAGGCCTGCGCTTGCCTGCAAAACAGCCGACCGTCACAACAACGGCACAGATTTCAGGATAAGAATGAGCGTACGTTTCAGACTTGCCAGCGTTCCGAAACGGAACGCCGCGCTCTACAGTACAGGACCGGCAGGATTTTGCCGCTCAGGACGGCTGCGGGCCACTCTACTGGGGGGGGTGAAAAAATTCTGCAATAAATCATGAGGATAGGCAAGAAAAAAATTTTGCCCCGCGCAACAAAAGAGAGACATGAGCAATGAGCCTGGCACGCGGGTACATGCCGGCAGCGGCGCGTGCTTGACAAGGGGCCGGGCGGCTTGCAAAGTCTGCGTCCTGGCCGGTTTTTTTCAGGGCAATTTCCCTTTGAACCGGAGCGGGCGTTTCGCAAATGACAAGCGTATCCGCCCAATTTGAATAAAAAATAGCTTCTGGACTTAAGATAATAAACGAAGTACCGATAAGTACTTCCATCTCCGCATGATCGGGCGGCGCGACACATTTTGCCGCTTTTTGGCCCCGCGCTTGCGCCGGGAATTTTTTCAGGGAAAAGCCATGCACTCGCACTACTCTATGTTTTCTACGCCTTCTTTGCAGCAGGTTCCCGGTCCGGCCGGCCTGGAGGGCCGTTGCGGCAGGGCTTTGCGCGCCGCGCGCGAGAGAGAGTGGCGGCGTATTCCCTGTTCTTCTTGCGTTGTGCCCAGGCTGCGCGATTGCCCCAGGTCTCCGGGCTGAGCGCGCGGCTTTTTTCGTGATGCGCAAAAGATATCTTAACCTTGCGGCATAGCCCGCATTCAGAAAGGAGATTGTTCATGAAGCTGTCGACACAACTTACGTTGAGCATGGGGGTTCTGGTTATCCTGATCGCAGGCTTGGGCATCTATCTGCTTCAGCAGATGGCCAAACTCAACGATGTGTCCGCGGAACTGATCGAGCGCCAGATTCCCCTGGAAGAGCAGGTGGGCATCCTCAACAACGCGGCCTCGGAATACCGCCTGGCGGAAAACCGGCATATCTACGCCACCCAGCCGGCGGATATGCGGGAGCATGAAGCAAATATGCAGGCCCTGGCAAAGGAGATCGCGGAAAGCATCAAAATCATTGAAGGCCTGATCATCAGGCCGCAAGTCAGGAAAGTCTTCCAGAGCTATCTGGCGGCCCGGGAGGCGTACAGGGAAGAATCCAAAGAGGTGGTCGCCCTTTCGACCCAGTTGCGCACCGAGGAAGCCATTACGGCCCTGAA
This sequence comes from Desulfovibrio sp. ZJ369, assembly GCF_011039085.1. Lineage (GTDB taxonomy): Bacteria > Desulfobacterota > Desulfovibrionia > Desulfovibrionales > Desulfovibrionaceae > Desulfovibrio. The sequence goes on from NZ_JAAKEI010000001.1 coordinate 59,704, forward strand.
GGGCGAATCAATGGCGCAGTATGTAAGAATGAGCACGGCTCTGGATGAGATGGTCAAAACGCTCCAGGACGTCACCCAACAGATCGACGCCCAAACCGACGCCATGTACGATTCTTCGCGTATGACCAGCATTGTTCTGATCGTCGGGGCCATATTGATCGCCGTGGCCCTGACCTGGTTTATCGTGCGCACGACCATGCGCCAGCTGGGCAAGGATCCCGGCGCGCTCAACTCCGTTGCGCACCGCGTGGTGGAAGGCGATTACGACATTGACGACGGCAGCAAAAAAGTGGGCGTTTACGGTTCCATTGTGGAAATGGTCACTGCCCTGAAGACGAACATTGAAAACGCCCAGCGCGAGTCGGAAAACGCCAGGGAGCAGTCGGCCAAGGCTCAGGAAGCCATGGAGAAGGCCGAGGCCGCCAGCAGGCAGGCCCAGGCCAAGACCGAAGCCATGCTCGTAGCGGCCGACAAGCTGGAGCAGGTGGGCAGCGTGGTCTCCTCGGCCTCCACCCAGCTTTCGGCCCAGATTGAGCAGTCGGATCGCGGCGCGGCGGAATCGGCGCAGCGCCTTTCCGAAGCGGCCACAGCCATGAACGAAATGAACGCCACGGTGCAGGAAGTGGCCAAAAACGCGGGTTCGGCCTCCCAGGCTTCAGCCGAAACCAAGCAGAAGGCCGAAGCCGGGGCCCAGGTGGTGGAACAGGCCGTGCACAGCATTGAGCAGGTGCATCAGCTCTCTCTGGAACTCAAGGAAGACATGTCCCAGCTCAATGAGCATGCCCAGGACATCACCCGTATCATGGGCGTTATCTCGGATATTGCGGATCAGACCAACCTGCTGGCCCTGAACGCGGCCATTGAAGCCGCCCGCGCGGGCGAAGCCGGACGAGGCTTTGCTGTGGTGGCCGACGAAGTGCGCAAGCTGGCTGAAAAGACCATGGCCTCCACCAACGATGTGGGCAACGCCATCAAGGCCATCCAGGAAAGCACATCCAAGAGCATGACCGGCATGGACAACGCGGTGCAGCGCATTGGCGAGGCCACGGAACTGGCCGGACAGTCTGGCGCGGCCCTGCAGGAAATCGTGGCCACCGTGGAAGCCACGGCGGATCAGGTCAATGCCATTGCCGCGGCCAGCGAGGAACAGTCCGCGGCCAGCGAGGAGATCAACCAGTCCATCGTGCAGGTCAATGACATGTCCCGCCAGACCGCCGAAGCCATGGCCGAAGCAGCCAAGGCCGTCTCGGATCTGGCCGCCCAGGCTCAGGGCCTGACCGCGCTCATTCAGGATTTGAAGGCCGACTAGTACGCTCGCGCCGGGCTTTCGCCCGGCAACCGGTACCCTTCTAAAAAGCCGGGCGGCAACGCCCGGCTTTTTTGCAGGAAAAGGAACCCCCCGGCTATGCCGGGGGGGCCTTTTTTCGCGGGGCGTCAAAGCGCCTCAGACGTTTTCAGCCGTTGGGGCCTCCGGCGGAGTTTTTTCATGCCCGGCAGGGGCGCTTCCCGCGGGCTTGTCTTCTGCGAGCGCGGCCAGCGGCTCGCCATAATAGGCCTTGCGATACAGTTCCTTCAGCTCGGCAATCAGAGGATAGCGCGGGCTTGCGCCGGTGCACTGATCGTCAAAAGCCTGCTCGGCCATTTCATCCAGCTTTTGCAGAAAGTCGGCCTCCGGGATGCCGGCTTCGCGCAACGAGGCCGGTATCCCCAGATCCCGCTTGAGAGATTCAATGGCCCGCACCAGACGCGCGGTTTTTTCCGCCCGCGTTGCGGCGTCGTCGCCTTCCAGATCATCGGCCAGATGCAGCATGTCCGCCATGCGGGCATAGCGCCCCTTGACCCAGGGATATTTATACTGCGGCAGCATGCCCTGCTTGGTGGGCGTGTCCGTGGCGTTGTATTCGATCACATAGGAAAGCATGATCGCGTTGGCCAGACCGTGCGGCACATGAAAGCAGGAGCCCAGGGTGTGCGCCAGGGAATGGCAGATGCCCAGAAAGGCGTTGGCAAAGGCCATGCCCGCCATGGTCGCGGCATAGTGCATTTTTTCGCGCGGCACCAGCCTCTCCTCGCCGCCCTGATAGGAACGGCGCAGATACTTGAAAACCAGGCGCACGGCCTCCATTGCCTGCCCGTCCGTGAAATTGGTGGCCAGCGTGGAGGTATAGGCCTCTATGGCGTGCGTCAGCACATCAAGGCCCGCGTTGGCGATCAGGGAGGGCGGCAGATCCATGACAAATTCAGGGTCCACAATGGCCATGTCCGGGGTCAGGGCATAGTCCGTAACCGGGTATTTGACGCCGGTAGCGGTATCGGTGATCACGGCGAAGGGCGTCACTTCCGAGCCTGTGCCCGAAGTGGTGGGAATGGCGACCATGACCGCCTTTTTGCCCAGATCCGGGAAGGACACCACCCGCTTGCGGATGTCCATGAAGCGCAGGGCAACATCCTCAAACCTGATGTCCGGCACTTCATAGAGCAGCCAGATGATCTTGGCCGCGTCCATGGGTGAGCCGCCGCCCAGGGCAATGAACATGTCCGGCTGAAAGGCATTGACCATGTCCAGGGCCTTCCGGGCCGTGGCAATGTCCGGGTCGGGCTGCACGCCGGCAAAAATGCGGAACTCCATACCCATGCTTTCCAGAACGTCCGTCACTTTCTGCACATGCCCGAGCTTTTCCATGGTGGCATCGGTAATGATGCAGGCCCGGCGGCGATCCGCATACTCTTCCAGCGCAGGGCGCAGGGCTCCGAGCTTGAAATAGATTTTGGGCGGCACACGGTACCAGAGCATGTTTTCACGGCGGCAGGCCACGGTTTTGACGTTCATGAGATGTTTCACCCCGATGTTTTCACTCACGGAATTGCCGCCCCAACTGCCACAGCCCAGGGTCAGGGAAGGCGCAATGCGAAAGTTGTACACATCCCCTATGGCCCCTTGCGAGGCAGGCATATTGATCAAGGTCCGGCCGGTGGTCATGGTATCCTGAAAAAGCTCAATGTGCGCCGTGTTTGACTCGCGCGTGTAGAGCACCGAAGTGTGCCCGGCCCCGCCCAATTGCACAAGGCTCTGGGCCATATCCACCGCGGCCGCGAAATCCGGCGCCCGGTAAAAACCGAGCACCGGCGAAAGCTTTTCATGCGCAAAGGGATCGTCGGCCCTGATGGCCGCGCGCTCGGCAATCAGCACCTTGGTGTTTTCCGGCACGTCGATACCGGCCATTGCCGCAATGCGCGCAGCGGGCTGCCCGACTATGGCGCTGTTCAGCGCGCCGTTGACGAACAGGGTCCCGGCCAGGGCCTCGCTTTGCTTTTTGTCGGCAAACCAGGCCCCGCGTTTGAGAAATTCCTCGCGCACAGCGTCGGCAATGCTCTCTTCGGCGATCACAGTCTGTTCCGAAGCGCAGATCATGCCGTTGTCAAAGGTTTTGCTGAGCAGAATGGAATTGACCGCCATTTTGATGTCCGCCGTGGCGTCGATGATCACCGGCGTGTTGCCCGCGCCCACGCCGATGGCGGGCGTGCCGGAGCTGTAGGCGGCATGCACCATGCCCGGACCGCCGGTGGCCAGAATCAGGTTGACGTCCTTGTGGCTCATCAGATGCTGGGAGAGCTCGGCGCTGGGTTCTTCCAGGCAGTCAATGATATTTTCCGGCGCTCCGGCCTGTACCGCGGCCTCCAGAATAATCATGGCCGCGGCCCTGGTGCTGCGCCTGGCGCGCGGATGCGGGGAAATAATGATGCCGTTGCGCGTCTTGAGGCAGAGCAGGGTCTTGAAAATGGCCGTGGACGTGGGGTTGGTGGTGGGCACGATGCCGGCCACCAGACCCAGGGGCGCGGCGATCTCCCGGTAGCCGGAAACCGGGTCGTCTTCAATGATCCCGCAGGTTTTGGCATCTTTGTACTTGTTATAGATGTATTCCGAGGCAAAGTGATTTTTGATCACCTTGTCTTCCAGGACGCCCATGCCGGTTTCCTCCACAGCCATTTTCGCCAGCTCAATACGCTTGGCTGTGGCCACGGCAGCGGCATGGTGAAAAATCCTGTCCACCTGCTCCTGCGTGTAATGCGCAAAGATTGCCTGCGCCGCACGCACACGCTCGATCATGGCGTCCAATTGTTCCGTTGCTTTGCTCATATCCGCTCCTCTGCCGGGTTTGCGTTGCTCTTCATCATGTCTGAGGTCTTGCGGGCACTTGTGAGCCCTGCCGGACTGGCCCGAACCTTGCGTGGTCACGGCGCGCATGCGGCGACATTCAGCCATGCGCGGAAACATGAAAAGGCAAAGTCTCCAAGACCTGTATATATCCTATATATAGAATACGATTTAGGCAACACAACCCCTTGATATAGAAATGGTTGCTTATTGCACGATGGGCAGATCCTGCCCTGCCCTGTACGCAAAAAGGGAGGTTGCCCTCCCCTTTTTACATTCATCCAATTCGATCACGGGTTCAATTCAGTGTGCGCAAGCGGCGGATGGCTTCTTCCGTATCTTCCGGCGAGCCAAAGGCCGTGAGGCGCACATAGCCTTCGCCGCTAAGCCCGAAACCCGCGCCCGGCGTGCAGACCAGGGCGGCCTGATGCAGGAGGCGATCAAAAAAGCCCCAAGAATCCATGCCGTTGGGCACGCCGACCCAGATATACGGGGCATTGACGCCGCCAAAGACCTCCAGGCCCATTTCCTTCACAGCGGCGCTGAGCAGGGCGGCGTTGCTCTGGTAGCCCCTGATCACGCCCATGATTTCTTCCCGGCCCTTCTCGCTGTAGGCAGCGGCCGCGGCGCGCTGCACAATATAGGCGCAACCGTTGTATTTTGTGCTTTGGCGGCGGTTCCAGAGCGCGTTCAGGCTGGCCGCGCCGCCCTTGCCGTCGCTGATCCGCAGGGCTTTGGGCACCACGGTGTAGGCGCAGCGCAGGCCGGTAAAGCCGGCTGTTTTGGAAAAACTGCGAAATTCCACGGCCACTTCCTGCGCGCCGTCCAGCTCGTAAATGCTGTGCGGCACATCCGGGTCGCGGATAAAGGCTTCATAGGCGGAGTCATAAAGAATGACGCAGCCCTCGCGCCGGGCGTAGTCCACCCAGCCTTGCAGGGCCGCGCGCGAAAGCACTGTGCCCGTGGGATTGTTGGGGTAGCAGAGATAGATCATATCCGGCCGGGTTTTGGGAAAGTCCGGCACAAAGTCATTGGCTTTGACGCAGGGCAGATACACAATCCTGCTCCACTGCCCGTTGGCCATGTCCCCGGCGCGGCCCGCCATGACGTTGGAATCCACATAGACCGGATACACCGGGTCGGTCACGGCCACCACGCTGTCCGGGGCGAAGAGTTCCTGAAAATTGCCCACATCGGACTTGGCCCCGTCGCTGACGAAAATTTCATCCGGGCTCAGATCCACGCCGCGCGCCTTGTAATCGTACTCCATGATCAGATCGCGCAGAAAGGCATAGCCCTGCTCCGGGCCGTAGCCGTGAAAGCGGGCGGGGTCGCCCATGTCGTCCACGCCTTTGTGCAGGGCCTGAATCACGGCCGGAACCAGCGGGCGGGTCACGTCGCCGATGCCCAGGCTGATCACCCGGGCGTCGGGGTTGCGGTCTTTAAAATCCGCCACCTTGCGCGCAATGTCCGAAAAAAGGTAATTGCTTTGCAGCTTGAGAAAATCGGGGTTGATTGCAGCCATATATCCCTCAATGGTTTTCAGATGAAATACACGCCTTCAAAAACAGTTGTTGCGCCGCCGGTCATGTAGACGTGATCGTCGCTTTTGTCCCAGTCGATATGCAGCACGCCGCCCCTGAGCTCCACATCCGGCGAACGGCCGGTATAACCGTTGAGCGCGCAGGCCACCGCCGCGGCGCAGGCTCCGGTGCCGCAGGCTAGGGTTTCCCCTGCCCCGCGCTCCCAGACGCGCATGCGGATTCTGGTGGAAGAAAGCACTTCCACAAATTCCGTATTGGTGCGCTGGGGAAACAGGGGGTGATGCTCAAAAAGCGGGCCCAGCTTCGGAAGATCCAGATCGTCTATGCCCTGCATGAAGACCACGGCGTGCGGGTTGCCCATGGACACGGCGGTAATCGCATAGGTGGTCCCGCCCACTTCCACGGGTCGGGAGATAAAGCGCTGCGCGTCCTCGCCCGCAGCGGGCGCGGACGAAAGCCGCAGGGGAATGCGCTCCGGCGCGAGCACGGGCTCGCCCATGTCCACGGTGGCGCCGCAGACCTGGCCCGCCTCGAAGAGCAGGCGCACGATCTTGATGCCCGCGGCTGTTTCCAGCCGGATGACATCTTTTTTGACGATGCCGTGATCGTGCGCGAATTTGCCCACGCAGCGGGTGGCGTTGCCGCACATTTCCGCTTCCGAGCCGTCGGCGTTGAACATGCGCATGCGCACGTCGGCCGTGGCCGAGGGCAGGATCAGCACCAGGCCGTCGGAACCCACGCCAAAATGGCGGTCGCTGATCCGCGCGGCAAGCTCATGGGGATTGTCCACGCGCTCTTCAAAACCGTTGATGTACACATAATCGTTGCCGATGCCCTGCATCTTGGTAAAACGCACTCCCGCGCTCATGACAGCTCCTTTCTCCTGGGTAAAACGGGCCCGCGCCCGTTGCCGCCCGCAGCGCCCTTGCAGTGAACTGAGTTTGCCAGCATACCTGCGAAAAGCCTGAAAGTAAAGGCGGCCGCCCGAAGGAAGGATTCACTGTTGGAGTGAAATTTTTTTCTCAACCATGTAACATTATAATGAATTTTTTACGGAAATCATCGCAAAGGCGAATCCCTCATGCGCGGCCACGGCCGCTCTCTGCGGCGCGCTTTGAGAGCGGGAAGCTCTTCAGCTTCCCGCTCCCGCGTTGCTCCTGCCTTGTCCGTTGCGGCGGAAAAGGCGTGAGAATCCCTGTTGCGGCGTGCGGTTCCGCAACCGGCCGGCAGCCGAGGAACCCATCTTCCCCCCCGGGATGCGGCTCCCCCGGCTCCCGACAATAAAACGTACGCTCTTGTCTGCTAATCTTTACCTCTTTTGTTTACCGCATGTTATCATTAGAGAATATTGCTTTGAGAGCGTTTAGCTCATTTCATGAGCAAAATGCTCTAATGCGCCCAAAGCAGTTCCGAATACTTGGGCAAGACCCACAGGCTGTCCTCCACCAGCCTTTCCAAAGTGTCCGCATGCGCGCGGCATTGGCTCATGGCGGCCAGAATGTCGTCGCGCGCCTGCCTGGCCTGTTCCAGGGCGTCCTGGCCCTGCCGGGTTTCTTCCACGGCCTTTTCCAGCCTGTGCACGCCGCCCTGCAGGGCCGTGATATGCGTTCGCAGCAGATTGAAGTACTCCTCCTCGCTGCTGGCGGCTTTTTCACCCAGAACCGCGCGGGTCTTGAGCACCGCGTCAGCGGCTTTGGCCTGGGCCTCCAGGCATTGCGGCAGGATCAGGGAGCGCAGCATATTGGCCATCAACTGCCCCTCAATGCACAGGGTCTTGGCGTAGTTTTCCAGCAGGATTTCCTGACGCGCCAGAATTTCGCGCTCGCTCAGGATGCCGTGACGCAAAAAGACGTTCATGACGTCAGGATCGCTGTAATGCTCCAGGGCCGTCACCGTATTGTTGTAATTGGGCAAATTGCGTCTGGCCGCCTCCTCGGGCCAGGACGCGGCATAGCCGTTGCCGTTGAAGACCACGGGCAGATGCTCCTTGAACAGCCGCGGCAGCAGTTCCTGAAGAGCCGCGTTCAACGTGCTTCCCGCGTTGAGCGCGGCTTCCAGTTCCGTGGCGATGTCGTCCAGGGCGCAGGCCACGGCCGCGTTGAGCGCAATGTTCACCGGCGCCACGGATTGCGAGGAGCCCACGGCCCGGAATTCAAATTTATTGCCGGTAAAGGCAAAGGGGCTGGTGCGATTGCGGTCCGAAAGATCCACGGGCAAGGGCGGCAGCGTGGAAACGCCCACCTCCATGACCGGATTTTTTTTGCTTTTGGAAGCCTTGCCGCTGATAATGCCTTCCAGCACTGCCGTGAGCTGCTCGCCCAGATAGACCGAAAGGATGGCGGGCGGCGCCTCGTTGGCCCCCAGGCGGTGATCGTTCCCCGCGCCCACCGTGCCCAGGCGCAGGGCCGTGCCGTGCTTGTGCACCGCGCGCAGCACCGCAGCCAGAAAGACCAGAAACTGCGCGTTGTCCTGCGGCGTAGTGCCCGGATTGAGCAGATTCCGGCCGTGGGAATCGCACATGGACCAGTTGTTGTGCTTGCCGCTGCCGTTGACCCCGGCAAAGGGCTTTTCGTGCAGCAGGCAGACAAAGCCGTGCCGGGCCGCCATGTGCCGCAGCATGTTCATGGTCAGCATATTGTGATCGCAGGCCATATTGGCCTGCTCATAGACCGGGGCGATTTCAAACTGGCCCGGCGCAACCTCGTTGTGCCGGGTTTTGGCCGGTATGCCCAGGGCCAGCAGCTCGTTTTCCACATCCTGCATGAAGCTCATAACCCTGGCGGGAATGGCCCCGAAATAGTGATCCTCCATTTCCTGCCCCTTGGGCGAAGGCGCGCCCAGCAGGGTGCGACCGGCGAGCATAATGTCCGGGCGCAGCGCGGCAAGGTTTTTATCCACCAGAAAATATTCCTGCTCCGGCCCGACCATGGCCTGAACGGAAGTTGCCGAGGCATTGCCGAAAATGCGCAAAATGCGCAAGGCCTGGTCGGAGAGCGCTGCCGTGGAGCGCAGGAGCGGGATTTTGCGGTCCAGGGCCTCCCCGGAATAGGAATAAAAAAACGTGGGGATGTGCAGGGTCGCGCCGTAGGGCGCCGGGATAATGAACACGGGCACCGAGGGATCCCAGGCCGTGTACCCGCGCGCCTCAAAGGTGGAGCGGATGCCCCCGGACGGGAAGGAGGAGGCGTCCGGCTCCCCGCTGATCAGCATTTTGCCGGAAAATTCGCTGATCACCTGGCCCTCGGCCGTGGGGGACAAAAAGGCGTCGTGCTTTTCGGCGGTCAGGCCGGTCATGGGGTGAAACCAGTGCGTATAATGCGTAGCGCCGCGCTCAATGGCCCAATCCTTCATGGCGTTGGCCACCACATCGGCAATTTCCGGATTGAGCCGCTCGCCGTTGCGTATCGTATTGGCCAGCTCCCGGTAGACATCTTTGGGCAGGCGCTTGCGCATCACGCTCAGGCCGAACACGTTGCGGCCGAACACGGAACCCGCCTCATGGGATTTTTCCTCCTGGCAGGAGGGCCGGAGCGGCGCCGCGTCAATGGCTTTGAAGATTGCCTGTTTGCGGGGGGAAGTCATACTCTTGTCTCCTTTTCTCGTCTGATTCTGACGTGTTACACTGCCTGGTTGCCGCGCTCGCCCGTGCGGATGCGCACCGCGTCCAGCATTTCGCTGATAAAGATCTTGCCGTCGCCCACCCGGCCGGTGCGGGCCGTGGCGATCACAGCCTCCACCACTTTTTCCAGGGCTTCGTCATGCACTACCAGCTCCAGCTTGAGCTTGGGCAGGCAATCCACCTGCATGGTCGTGCCCCGGTAGACTTCAGTATGCCCGCGCTGGCGGCCGAAGCCCTTGATTTCCGTATAATTCAGGCCGTGGATCTCCAGCTCGGAGAGCGCCTTCTTGACCTTCTCAAACATGCCGGGCCTGATGATAATCTCCAGCTTTTTCATGACTCGCTCCTTGTTGCCGTGTTCCGTGATTGCGCCCAGGGCGCTACAGCGTATAAGCGCGTTCGTTATGCTCGCTCAGATCCAGGCCCGTGGATTCCGCTTCGGGCGTCACGCGCAGGCCGACAAGAGCATCCACGAAACTGAGCAGGACGCGGCTGACGACATAAACAAAAATCCATGTGCCCAAGACCGAGACGAACTGCACCCAAAGCTGATGCGGGTTGCCGTAAAACAGGCCGTCCACGTTGTTGATGGCGGCGCTGGCGAACAGGCCCGTGGCCAGCGCGCCCCAGGTGCCGCCCAGGCCATGGATGCCCACTACGTCCAGGGCGTCGTCATAGCCGAATCTGTTTTTGAGCAGCACGCCGCCATAGCAGATCATGCCGCCCATGAAGCCGATCAGCATGGAAGGCAGCAGATCCACAAAACCCGCGCCCGGCGTGATGGCCACCAGACCGGCCAGTGCCCCGGAAACGGCCCCCAGGGTGGTGGGCTTGCCAACGCGCTTCCATTCCACGAGCATCCAGCCCAAAATGCCGCCGGCCGAGGCCAGATGCGTGGTCAGCAGAGCCTGACCGGCCAGCGGGCCCGCGGTCAGGGCGCTGCCTGCGTTAAAACCGAACCAGCCGAACCAGAGCAGACCGCCGCCCAGCAGGGTCAACGGCAGATTGTTGGGCGTACCGCCCTGCGGCCCGGCGGCCTGCCGCGGCCTGAGAGCCTGGGCGCAGGCCAGCGCAGCCGCGCCGGACGCCATATGCACCACGGCCCCGCCCGCAAAGTCCACGGCACCCATCCGGGCCATCCAGCCGCCGCCCCAGACCCAATGGGCCATGGGCGAGTAGACGAAAATCAACCAGAGCCCGGAAAAGAGCAGCATGGCCGAAAAACGGATGCGTTCCGCATACGCGCCTGAGATCAGGGCCACGGTGAGCACGGCGAACATGCACTGAAAGGCCATGAACACGGTATGCGGCAGTTGCGGCGCTGCCGGAGCGGCCACGCCCGCCACGCCACGCAGAAAGAGGTAGGAAAAATTGCCGATCAGGCCGCCCACGTCCGGCCCGAAGGCCAGCGTATAGCCCACCACGGCCCAGAGCACGGTAGTCAGGCCCAAAGAGGCGTAACTGTGCATATGGGTGGAAAGCACATTGCGGGCGCGCACCAGGCCGCCGTAAAACAGGGCCAAAGCCGGGGTCATCAGCATGACCAGCGTGGCGCAGACGATCACAAAAGCAGTGTCCGAGGCATTCATGCCCATCTCCCTCATGGCCTGGGCGGCTTGTGGATACTGCGCGGATCGCGGCAGGGCGCAAAAGCCTGCCGGAGCGCAGCAACAGCCGCCCGTACCGGTTGAAAAACCTTTCAGGCAATGGAGCCGGCGCCTTGCCCCCTGCCCGCGCGGTCTAGAGCATTTTTTGATTGAAAATATTCATTTTCAATCACTTCGCCGCCATCATTTCGCGTCCAGGCTTCAGCCGTTGCGACGAAGGAAGCTACGGATGAAGACAGCAACTGGTTACTGCGGCAGCCAGCCAACGCAACCGCTGTCGCTATCCGTAAGCAAGCAAAGCTTGCTAACGGCTACCGCAACGCGGTCTGGACGCTCATTCGGCGCGGGCGCCAGCTAACGCTGTCGCCAGAGCGGTTTAGCTCATTTCATGAGCAAAACGCTCTATGCCGCGTCCTCGTTTGCCGGGGGAGAGCATGAAGCGTACCAGGACGTGAAGCGTGGCGGGATTGATGTATAACACTGTAATTTTACATGATATTTTTTCTACTCCGCCCTGCCGTTTTCAAACGTGTGCCCTAGTTGGCAATAAAAAATCCACATTTCTGTAGAAAAACAAAAAAGCTCAGGCCCGCGCAAAACGCAGACCTGAGCAGATCCCCAAAATAGTATATAAAATGAAAAGGTTATCGTACTATCTTAAAATACACATTTTTGTAGATATTTTGCACGGCTTTTTTGCCTGAACAGACAAAGAGAGGGCAATAAAACGCCTGGCGTCACGCTGCCTGCGGTTGTGGCAACAGAAAAAACCGCCAGGAAAATCTACATTCAGGTAGATTTATCCCGTTCAAGCGCAACGAGCTACGGGCGCGGTAGCAAAAATGCGACCGGATGGCGGCCCGCAGGGCCCCTTCAGCGGGCACTGTGCAGCGCTTATTGCCCGATGTTTTGAGGCGGGTTGGCGTTTTCAGGCGCGTCCTGATCTGCCATCCGCCCCTGGCCCGCCACAGCCGCGGCCCGGAAGTCTTTGTAGTCCAGCCCGTATTTCTTGAGGCGCAGGGCCATGATTCGCTCCGTAAGGCCAAGGCGCGCCGCGGCTTTGCCCATCCGGCCGCGGCTCCATTCCAGGGCTTCCACAATGCAGGCGCGTTCCAGCTCATCCAGGCGTTCCTGCAGCCCGCCGGAAATTCCGGGCAGCGCGCAGCAGGCGCTGCCGCCCTGCCTGCCGGCGCACTGGACGCTGTGCAGGCCCGGCGGCAAATGCTGGGGCAAAATCAGCCCTTCCCGCCCCACCAGAAGCACGGCCCGCTCCATGACGTTTTCCAGCTCGCGGATATTTCCGGGCCAGGCGTAACGTTGCAGCATATCCATGACGGCCAGGGAAAGGCGCGCGTTTTTGCGGTCCCCGGCCTGCGCGTAGCGGCGGATAAAGTGATCGGCAAGCGGCAGAATATCTTCCGGACGCCGGCGCAAAGGCGGCAGAAAAATGGGGAAGACATTCAGCCGGTAGAATAAATCCCGGCGAAAGCCGCCCTGCTCCACCATTTCTTCCAGATTGCGGTTGGTGGCGGTGATGATCCGCACATCCACATGCTTTGTTTCCATGCCGCCCAGGCGCTCAAAGCTGCGTTCCTGCAAGACGCGCAACAGCTTGGCCTGGGTCATCAGCGACAGCTCGCCCACTTCATCCAAAAACAATGTGCCGCCGTCAGCCAACTCAAAGCGGCCCTTGCGCATGGCATTGGCCCCGGTAAACGCGCCGCGTTCGTGCCCGAAGAGCTCGCTTTCAATGAGGTTTTCCGGCAGGGCCGCGCAGTTCAGCGATATAAACGGCCTGGCCGCGCGCGGGCCGGACGCGTGGATGGCCCGTGCCGCCAATTCCTTGCCCGTGCCGGATTCCCCCTGCAAAAAAACCGTTGTGGCGGAAGAAGCCACCTGGGCAATCTGGGCATAGACCTTCTGCATGATTTCCGAGCTGCCCACAAAACCTTTGGGCCGCAAGGAGGGCCGCCCCTCTTCGCTCATTCTGCCCTGCGTTTCCAGAGCCGTATGCCCCAGAAGCGAGGCAATGATCAGGAGCAGGCGCACGTCGTCTTCCAGCGTGGCGGTGTCGGCCAGAAGGCGATCCACGGAAAGCGCGCCCACCACCTGACCATTGAGCCGGATGGGCACGCAGATGAAGGAAATATCCTCTTTGCTCAGATCGCGCGAGCGCGTGCGGTTCAGAAAAAGCGGCTCCCTGGAAACATGGGTGATGTACATGGGCCGCCCGCTCTCAATAACCCGGCCGGTAATGCCTTCGCCGCGCACATAATGGCCGCGGCGTCGCTCCGCCGGTTTGAGGCCGTAGGACGATTCAATGCGGATCTCGCCTGTCCGGGGGGAAACCAGAGTGATGGCCCCGCGCATCATGTGCAGATGTTCCGCGATCAGGGCCAGGGCTTTATCCAGGACGCTGGCCACGTCTGTGACCGTATTCATGACCTGAACCAGCTCCAGCAAAAGCGTAAGCTGGCTTTCGCAATGGCCGGGGGTGGGCATGGAGGGGAAAGCCGGGCTGCCTGCCCTGGTTGCGCGCAACGTGGATTTGATCCTGGGCATCTGCCGCCTATATCCCAATCGGCCGCGCCGCGCAATGCGCGGCGCAAGGCCCGAAAGCGCGGGGCTGACCCTAGGCCGCGCACATTTTTCCGCAGGGCGAAAGAGTGCGCAGCAGGTTGAGCAGATCCGTCACCCCATGTCGGCGGCACGCCAGATAACAGCTTGTATATTCGCGATGCGTGAGCCGGGCGGCGAAAACAGGGTAGCGTCGTTCCCGGGCGGCAAAGGGCAGGCCCAGCAGCGGCCCCAGGGCCGGATGGATGGGCAGCCAGAAATCCTCTTGCGGATGAACGTAGGTTCGGCGCGCGTCTTCCGGCAGACGGCCCAGGCCAAGCAGACGCAAGAGGCAGTCCGCCACATGAAAGAGTAAGGTTTTGCCCGGATGGTTGACTGTGATGAACAATTGCTCGTCTCGCCAGCGCTCGCGCAAAAGCGACGCGCAGCGAATAGGGGCATGCGCTTCCTTGGCCTCCTCGCGCGTCAGCGAATCCTCGGCCACGGCCGCCACATCGCCCAGCAATGCGGGATCGCCCCGCAGATAGAGATGCAGAACCTCCTCCGGGGCCAGCCCCTGGGCCAATAAACGCTCCAGCAAACTGTCCGCGAAGTTGACGGCTTTTATGGCGTTGGTCCAGAAGGGCCAGTATCCCTTGAAAAAAAGATTGGGAATTTCCACAACCTGACAGGAAGGTGAAAGACGCGGCAGGAGCTGCTCGGTGGAAAGCGCGCCCCAACGCGGGGCAAGACGCTGATACAGAAAAAGCGCGCACTGTTTCAGATCCGCTTCGGCAATGCTTTGGCGGGTGTAGTTGACATACTGCCGGATGCGGAAAAAGCGGCTGAAGGCCGGGCTGTTTTCCAGCAGCGGGCGCAAGGCGTCACCCTGGCAGTTGGCGTGCAGAAGACAAAGGGCCGATGGCATGGGATGTCCGTCAAAAAAACATTTTTGCCGGAATATTGCACAGATTATGCCAGAAAACGACAGGTGGGCTGAATGTGTCCCACGACGCCGACGGGCGCTCTGTGGGCCGCCCCCTGGCGGCATTTTCAGGCGTCCGGCATTTCCAGATAGGTGGCAGTCTGGCTGCCTTTTTCCGAAACGCTCACGCTGAAGAGGCGCACGGCCCGCGCCTGGGGATCAGCGCTGCGAGCCAGCCGATGGGCCATATTTTGCCAGATGTGGCGAGCGAGATTCTCCGAAGAGGGATTGATGCGCTCAAAGGGCGGCGTTTCGTTGAGAACCCGGTGGTCCAGCTCCCGCAGGGTCTCCTTGAGCGCGCTTTTGAGCGTTTTGAAATCCAGCAGCAGCTCGGTATCCGGTGTCAGGCGCTCGCCCTCCACCGTCAATTCCACGGCGAAATTGTGGCCGTGCAGGCGTTCGCATTTGCCCTGGTAGCAGCGCAGGGCATGCCCGGCCGAAAATTCGTCGCGCACCGTAAGACGCCAGAATTGCCGCGCCATCAGGACAAAATCCAGTAGACTATCAGGGCCGAGATGAAAACAATGATGATGGCCAGGACAATACGGGCGTTCTGGTTCCATTCAAAGCCGGGAGTCTCGTCATCCAGTTCGGCATCACTGACGGATGTGGACGGCGGGCTGAAGATGCGTTGCAGCCAGGAGGAAAAGGACATGGTTCTCCAGAAAAAGATTTTTGCGCGATTACGATGCTGTTCGCGTCATACTACTGAGAGGCTGTTTTTTTGTCAAAAGGTGCGAGGGGGCCGAAAATCATCAGCCCCCAGTACCAGGCAACACCTGAAATGAAGTGTTCAGTCCCACAGCGCCCCTTTCGCTTGCGCCTTGCGCCTGCATTCCGTACATTGGACTGGAGCCTTTGCAGGCTTCATACCGCACGCAAGGAGAAAGCCATGAAAGTTCTTTTGCTCAACGGCAGTCCGCACCCCAAGGGCTGTACATATACGGCCCTGTCAACCGTGGCCGGCCAGCTGGAAAAAAACGGTCTGGCCACGGATATTTTGCAAATGGGCAACAAAGCCGTGCGCGGCTGCATTGCCTGCGGCAAGTGCGCAAAAACCGGCCACTGCGTGTTCACCGACGATGCGGTCAACACGGCCATTGACAAGCTGCGCGAGGCCGATGCGTTCGTGGTGGGTTCGCCGGTCTATTATGCCGGGCCCAACGGCTCCATCTGCGCCTTTCTGGATCGGATGTTCTACCTGAAAGCCGCGCCCTACGCCTTCAAACCCGCAGCCGCGGTGGTCAGTTGCCGCCGGGGCGGGGCCAGCGCCTCCTTTGACCGACTCAATAAATATTTCACCATCGCGCGCATGCCCGTAGTTTCCTCCCAGTACTGGAACTCCGTACACGGGAATACCCCGCAGGAAGTGCTTCAGGACAAGGAAGGCCTGCAGATCATGCGCACGCTGGGCGACAATATGGCCTGGCTGCTCAAGTGCATTGCCGCAGGCAAGGCCGCGGGCGTGGCCTGTCCGACGCCGGAACCCTGGGAGCCTACCAACTTCATCCACTGAGGATTGCCTGCAAAGCAGGATTTTTTTTCGCTGCCGGGCAAAAAATCCGGGCTGAGGGCGCAGCTCCGAAGCCGGGCCCGGCATCAGGACACATCCGGCCCTTGCACGGGATAAAGGCGGCCGGCGCCCTGCGCTTTATGCGGTACAGGGTGCCGGCTGTGCCGTCTTTGAGCCGCACAGGCGGTTCTGCCGCAAGAACAGGGGCGAAAGCGCGGCGCTGTGCCAGGCAGTCTGAAAAACCTTCTGGCGCAACAGCACGCACCCTTGCATATTTTCCAAAAATACGTACTCTTACATAAACAGTCCGGCATGCCTGCGGTATACGCGCGCCCACATGGCGCTGCGTCCGTCTTTGCTCTTGCAGGTTTCGGCATGCCTGCCGCAAATTTTTCGCGGTGGTTCCTTCGGACCACCCCACAAAAGGATTTTCATGACCACTGACCAGGATTTTTCCGTGGCCGCGTCTGACGCTTCCGCCCCCAATGCGCCGGACAGCGCAAGCCAGGACGCCCCCAAGCCCAAACGCCGCACTTCTTCCCGCAGATCTTCAAAAAAACCTTCCGATGCAGTCACGTCCCAGAAGTCAGCCGAGGTCGGCAACAGTGCCGCCGATGCCGAGGAAGTGGCTTCCCAAAGGCCCAAAACTTCCAAATCACGCGGCAGCCGGGCACGCACCGCCGCGACGCCCGAAGAAAATACAGCAGAGCCTGCGGCCAGGCCCCGGCGTTCCACAGCGCGGAGCGCCCAACGCCCCAAAACCGCGGCAAAAACCGACACAGAGACAGCGCCGGCCGCAATGCCCCTGCCCGAACAAGCCCCAGAGGGCGATACCCAACAAATTCCCCCCCTTGCGCCGGATGGCAAAGCCAGGCCCACGGCTCCGAAACGCGCCCGCGCAAGCGCGGCCCGCGGCGCTCGTGGCAGCCGCTCCAAGCAATCGGAAAATGAGCAGTCGGCCCCGCCCGAAGCCGCAGCATTGCAGGAAGGCGAATCCGGGACAGTGGAAAGCCGCCGCAGCGAAGCGCCTTTGCCTCCCGTGGAAAACGCGCCCCCTGCGCAGGATGCGCCTCCGTCCCAGGCTGTGACGGCAGACGATGCAAGTGCCGCAACGCCGGACGAGGCGGCTGTCATTGATGCGATTGATGCGTCGGAAGCATCCGCCGCAACGGACGAAAACGGCGAGTCGCCCCGGCGCAAAAGCCGCCGGGGCCGCCGGGGCGGCCGCGGGCGCAGCCGCAAGACCAGGCCGGCTGACGCGGATGAGGCCGCAGCAGATGCCGTGAGCGAAGCTGTTGCCCACAGTGCGGAGGATGACGCGGCTATGACGGCGGAAGAGGCCGCCAGCCCCGACGACGGGGCACAAACGGCTCAAGCCCGCGCCAAAGCGACAAAAAGCCGTGAAACCCGGAGCGTTGACGACGAGAGCGAGACGAACGCCACAGCGCGGGCTGCCACGGCCAGAACCAGGGCGGACGCCGCTCCCGGAAAACGGCGCATGTTCATCAGCGTGCTGCCCGGCGAGCAGGTGGAGGTGGCCCTGGCCGAAGAAGGTCAGGTGCTGGAATACTACCTTGACATGCTCCACCAACGCAAAATCAAGGGCAATATTTACAAGGGCGTCATTCACAATATTGACACCAACCTGCAAGCCGCCTTTGTGAGTTACGGATCGGGCAAAAACGGCTTTTTGCAGATTGACGAGATTCATCCCGAATACTGGCTTGCGCATCACGAGCCGGCCAAAGGCAAAAAATTTCCGCCCATCCAGAAGGTGCTCAAGGCCGGGCAGGAAGTGCTTGTGCAGGTGGTCAAGGAGCCCACAGGCAACAAGGGCGCGTTTCTGACCACCTGGCTTTCGCTGGCAGGACGCTTTCTGGTGCTCACGCCGGGTCAGGAACAGATCGGCGTTTCGCGCAAGGTGGATAACGACGAGGAACGCAGCCGCCTGCGTGATCTGATGACCGGCATTGATCCCGGTCAGGGTCTGGGTGTCATCGTGCGCACGGTCAGCGCCGGCACGCCCAAGACCACGCTGAAAAACGATCTGCAATATCTCAAACGCCTCTGGCGCGACATCCGCAAAAAAGCCACCGAAGTTTCGGCCCCGGCCCTGGTGTACCAGGAACCCGGCCTTTCCGAGCGCGCGGTGCGCGACTACCTCACGGACGATGTGTGCGAAATCTGGGTGGACAATGAAGAGGTCGCCCAGTCTATCCGCGATACCGTCAGCCTGCTTTTCCCGCGCAAAAAGGATCTGGTACGGCTGCACGACGACGTGCGCCAACCCATGTGGGAACGTTTCAACCTTCGCCGTCAACTCGATCAAATCTATTCCCGCGAAGTGCTCTTGCCTTCGGGCGGTCGCCTGGTCTTTGACCAGACCGAAGCGCTGATGGCCATTGATATCAATTCCGGCAAAATTTCCGGCAAGGGCAATTTTGAAGCCATGGCCCACAAGACCAATATGGAAGCCGCGGAAACCATTGCCCGTCACCTCAAATTGCGGGATGTGGGCGGGCAGGTGGTCATTGACTTCATCGAAATGCGCGAAAAAAAACATGTGCTGGAAGTGGAGAAGACCCTGCGCGCGGCCATGAAAAACGATCGCGCGCGGCACGACGTAGGCCGGATGAGCTCCTTCGGCCTGCTGGAACTGGTGCGCCAGCGCACCGGCTCCTCGGCCCTGGCCATCACTATGGAGCCCTGCCCGGCCTGCGGCGGCACGGGCCAGCGCCGCAACCTGGAATGGCAGGCCCTGCAGGCCCTGCGTGAACTGCGCCGCACGTTGCGCGCCGGCTCCAATCCGAAATGCGTTTTTCAGACCAGCCCGGAACTGGGCCTTTATCTGCTCAACCACAAGCGCGACAGTCTGCGCGAAATGGAGCAGGATTACGGAAAATGCCTGGAAATAGCGATCCGCGCCTGAACGACGCGGCCTTGCCGGATCAGACCGCAGGCGCGTCCTGCCCCAGGCCCTCCGGGCATGGTGTGCGCTCGGATCAGCGCGGCCCCAAGAGCCTGCTCCTGCATGTCTGCTGCGGCCCCTGCGCGATCATGCCTCTCAGCCGCCTGCTGGACGAGGGTTTTGCGCTCACGGCCTGGTTCATGAATCCCAATATCCACCCCCTGACCGAATACCTGCGCCGCCGCGAGGCAGCCGGGGAATGCGCCGCGCGGCTGGGCGTGGATATCCTTTACGCGGACGAAACCTGGGATATTACGGCCTGGCTGCGCGCCGTGGCCGGCCGGGACGTGCCGCCGTCGCGTTGCGCCTTCTGCTGTGAAAGCCGCCTTGCGGCCGCTTTTGCCAAAGCGCGGGAGCTGGGCTTTGCCTGGGTGAGCACCAGCCTGCTCTACTCCCGTTACCAGCCGCATGAGACCATCGCTGCGGCGGGCCAGCGCCTGACGCAGGCGTATGCGGCCAGGCCGGAGAACAGTGGGGATTGCGGCCGGGGCGGACCTGCCTTTCTCTATCGGGATTTCCGCGCGGACTGGCAGGCAGGCATTGACCGTTCCAAGGCCTGGGGCCTTTACCGCCAGCCCTATTGCGGGTGTGTGTACAGCGAAGCGGATCGCTACCGCAAACGGCTTGTCCGTTTGACGCAGCACGCTGCCAAGGAGTAATTGTTATGCCAGGATAACTTTTTGCTTGACCTGGCGCGCGCTTTTCCGTAAGAAATGTTCTGTCTTCACCATTCCCCGATAGCTCAATCGGCAGAGCGGGTGACTGTTAATCACTAGGTTGGCGGTTCAAGTCCGTCTCGGGGAGCCAATTCCAAATCCAAGGAAGCCCCACAAAGCCCAAAAGGCCTTGTGGGGCTTCACTTTTCTCCTTTTTGACGCTCGGCCATCCGGTAACGTCTATCGACATACCGACCGTCAGGTCGGTATAATGTTCGGTATCCGATGTGAGCTGTCGCGTAAAATGAGAACGTGCCGGGGCAGATTTTCCGCTCTGGCACGTTTTTTGTATAGTTCTCGCGCTGTGTTGCCCGCGTGTGTCAGAGCATACACAAATCTAGCCCTCAATTATCCATCCCACAAAGTCCCCGAAGCGGAAGACTTCCACCGCGTCCTCGCCAAGTTCGCCGGGGTACAGCGGGCGGAAAATGGCGTCCTCGCCAAAATTTTTGAGCGGCTTCAGCGCGAGCGGCTCATTGCCGTCAAAATCAAGGTTCTTTCTCTTGACAGCACTATCATCAAGGTTCACCCCGATGGAACAGGGGCTTAAAAAAACAGGCCCCCAATCCATCGGCAAATCCAGAGGCGGATGGACAACCAAACTTCATTTGGTTGCCGCGTCCCCTGAATGTGCCCTGATATTCAGTCTTTCCCCCGGCAATGCGGGAGATGCAAGAAGGGAACGTCCGCCAGCGGCGGCCTGTGCAGGGTCAGCAGCGCGCTTTCCAACTGCGCCAGAAGACTTTTCAGCCCTTCGCCGCTTTTGGCCGAAACCGGCAGGGCAGTTGGAAAAGCATCGGCCAGCTCGGCTCTGGCCGGGGCTTCCAGCTGATCCCATTTGTTGAGCAGCAGCAGGCGCGGCACGCGATTCAGTTCCATTTCGGCAAGAATTGTTTCCACGGCCGCAATCTGCTGCAACAGGTCGGGATGCGAAGCGTCCGCCACATGCAGCAGCAAATCCGCCGCGTCCAGCTCTTCCAGAGTGGCGCGGAAGGCGTCGGTCAGCTCTTGGGGCAGATTGCGGATAAAGCCCACGGTATCGGCCAGAATGATTTCTTTTTCAGCAGGAAAGCGCAGCCGCCGGGTGGTCGGATCCAATGTGGCGAAGAGCTTGTTTTCAGCCCGCACTTCCGAGCGGGTCAACGTGTTCAGAAGGGTAGACTTGCCTGCATTGGTATAGCCCACCAGCGCGGCCAGGGGAATGCCCTGGCGCGAGCGGCGGCTTCGGGTGAAGGCGCGTTGTCGCCGCAGCTGATCCAGCTCTTTGCGCAGCCGCGTCATGCGCTCGCGGCTTTTGCGGCGATCCGTTTCCAGCTTGGTTTCACCGGGCCCGCGGCCGCCGATGCCGCCCATCAGCCGATCCATGGCCCGGTTTTTGCCCACCAGCCGCGGCAGGGTATACCGCAACTGAGCCAGCTCTACCTGGAGCTTGCCTGCTCTGCTTACGGCATGCTGCGCAAAAATGTCCAGAATAAGCTGGGTGCGGTCAATGACCTTGCGCTCGGTGATGTCAGCCAGATTATGCAGCTGCGTGGGCGAGAGCTCGCCGTCGAAAACCAGCATGCCCGCGCGGCCCTGCAGGGCCAGCACTTCCAGTTCCGCCACTTTGCCTTTGCCCAGGATCAGGCGGGGATTGATCTGCGCCACGCGCTGCACCATGCGCCCGGCTACAATCAACCCGGCTGTGCGGGCCAGTTCGGCCAGCTCGTCCAGGTTGCGCTCCTGCAAAACCCGCGGCAGGGTCGCCACGGAAACCAGCAGAGCGCGCGGCGCGGCGCCGGCCTGCCGGGCATCCTCGGCGCTGCGGCCCAGTTCCGCTTCCAGCGCCTCGGCTGTGGCCGAAAACTGCGCGGCCGTATGATCCCAGGGGCGCGGCGCTTCCAGATGGTAAGGCTTGTCTGCCGCGCCCGATGGCAGCAGATGCGCGGCCTGCCATTGTACAGGCTCGCCTGTCGGGTTCACGCTGAGCGTGATGATCGCGTCCAGCCGCAGGAAGAGCATATCCATGAGGTCTTCCTGGCTCACGCCGTCAGGCGAAAGGTGGGTATGCAGGAATCGCAGGCCGCGCAGACGATCCGCGCCGGAACGGCCGCGCGGCAGTTCGGGAATCAGAATGCTTGCAGGCTCGCCCACCAGAACCATGTTCACCCGGCCCTTGCGATCGATAAGCAAACCCACCTGCCGCCCCACGGCGCGCGAAAGCAGCGCGAGCTCGCGGGCCTGCTCAATGGTATAAACGTCTTCGGCCGGAAAACGGCGGTTGAAAAGCCGGTTCAGCGCGTTGATCTGACTTGGCTTGAGGCCTTGCAGGTTGCCTTCGGGTTTAGAGATGGGGAACTCCTGGGGTTAGGGCCGCAGATAGGACGTGATCAGCGCGTCATAGCGCGAGGTGGCCTCAAAAGCCCGCGAAGCCATAATCTGCCGGAACTCCAGGCCCACGGTCATTTCATTCTTGCGCATTTCATCCATTGCCGCACCGTACCATTGCGGCGAGGGCAGCACCAGGACGCTGTGAAAGTTTTTGGCCGCAGCGCGCAGCATGCAGGGGCCGCCGATATCGATTTCCTCCACGGCTTCTTCCAGAGAAAGGCGACGCTCCACAGCGCCGGCAAAGTCGTAGAGGTTGACGCAGACCAGGTCAAAAGGCCGGATGCCCTTTTCCGCCAGGGTCTGCAAATGGAAGGGATCGTCCTTATTGGCCAGGATGCCCGCGTGGATTTTGGGATGCAGCGTTTTGACGCGGCCGTCCAGAATTTCCGGAAAACCCGTCACCGTGCTTACGGCAGTGACGGGCAGCCCGGCCGCGCAGAGCACTTTCTGGGTGCCCCCCGTGGAGATCAGCTCCACGCCGCGCGCAACAAGAAATGTGGCGAAATCCACAAGCCCGCTCTTGTCTGTGACGCTCAAAATAGCGCGACGGATGGGCAATCTTTCCATGAGGGCACTCCTTGCAGACGAAACGTATACCTGCCGGCGAGCGAATTCAGTGTCAGATCCGACGCTCACAAACACTTTTCCTGTACCGGAAAAAAAAACTCTTCGCAACGGCCTGCGCGCAGGCAGGTTTTTCGGATGCCGCGCCTTGTGGGAGACCTTTTCGCACTGCTTGCTCTCCTGCGCGGGCCAGGGTATTTTGCCGCCAGTGGAGGGAGTATGCTGATCAAACTTGTTTCCTGGAATGTAAACGGCCTGCGGGCCCTGGCCGCCAAAAGCGATTGGCGCTGGTTCGCGGAAACGGACGCGCAGATTGTGGCCCTGCAGGAAACCAAGGCCCATCCCGATCAGCTCAGGCCGGAAGTGGCCGAGCCCGCCGGTTGGCAGGCGCACTGGGATTCAAGCCATGTCAGGAAAGGCTATTCGGGCGTAGCCGTATTCAGCAAGATCGCCCCTCTGGCCGCGCGGGCGGAACTGCCCGATCCCGCCTACCAGGGCGAGGGGCGTTTGCTGCATCTCGAATTTGCGGATTTTCATTTTTTCAACGGGTACTTCCCCAATGGCGGGGCCGAGGAGTTGGATGAAAACGGCAAGCCCACAGGGCGATTCAGGCGCGTGCCCTATAAAATGGGTTTTTTCGAGGCGTTTCTGAGCTATGCCGAAGAGTGCCGCCAAAGCAAACCTGTTGTGGTCTGCGGGGATTTCAACATTGCCCACAAAGCCATTGATCTGGCACGCCCCAGGCAAAATGTGAAAAATACCGGTTTTCTGCCCGAAGAACGCGCCTTTTTGGATCGTTTCACAGCAATGGGCTATGTGGATACCTTCCGCCAGGTGCATGGCGACAAAACCGGCTGCTATTCCTGGTGGTCGTACAAAACGCGCGCGCGGGCAAAGAACATCGGCTGGCGCATTGATTATTTTTTTGTTTCCGAAGAACTGGAGCCGGCCATCCGCGACGCCTGGATTGAAGACCAGGTCTACGGCTCGGATCATTGCCCGGTGGGCCTTGCCCTGGAACTGTAGCGCCTGCCCGCATTTCTGCCGCCACAGCAGCGCGATGACGGCACGATGCGGCGCGGGTTCTGCCCAAGCGAGCGGAGGCAGCCCGCAGGGCTGTTGCCGTTGACGAGTACAATGAGCCTTGCGGCAATCGACAGCAGCGATAAGCGCTTTTTCCGTCAGAACGAAACTTTGAAACGCACGGCGGCTCAAAAGCAATATGCTCTAGAGCATTTTGCTTTTGAAATTATTCAATTTCAAAAGCGGCGCTGCCATCATTTCGCGTCCAGAGCGCGGTCTGGACGCTCATTCGGCGCGGGCGCCAGCTAACGCTGTCGCCAGAGCGGTTTAGCTAATTTTATTAGCAAACCGCTCTAGCTCTTCCCCGTCCGAAGAGCCGGAGGCACACAGGAGGCAGTCCGATCTCCGCAAGGCACTTTCCCGTCCGTGGATTTCAGCGTGATTTCGCCGATGGGATCTCAGGCGTTCGGGTCACCAGATCGCTCAGGGCCAGGATGGTGTTGGCATAGGTTTGTGAATGGTTGTAGGCCATCAGGATCTTGTGCTGCCGGTCGCGCGCGAGCCCCGGCTTCCAGCCGTGTCTGGCCAGATAGTTGGCCAGGCTGGCCACCGCGTCGGGCACGCTGAAAAGATCCACCTTTCCGTCGCCGTCGCCGTCAGCGCCATAGACGGCAATATTGGAGGGCATAAACTGGCACAGACCCACGGCCCCGTAAATAGAACCGGGGAGCGTGCGCGGATCGGCCTTCTCGCGCAGCAGATGCTGCAGCAAGGCGCGCACTTCCTTGTACGCCCAGTCTGCGCGCCTGGGCATGGTTGCTGCAAACCAGTCCAGATGCTGCTCATAGCCGGGCATGCGCGGCAGCCATTGGCTGATGCTTTGGGGCTCCCGGCTCACCGCCATGCTGGCCAGGGTGTAAAAGGCATTTTCAGGCACGTCGGCCAGCACCTTGCCGAGGCGCGTCTCCACAAAAAGCAGGGATGCGGCAATGGCCGGGGGCACGCCGTAGCACGCCTCGGCACTGGCAAAAGCCTGCGCGTTGGCCGCGATAAACTCCCGGCACAAGCGGGCGTTGCGCTCTGTGGCCACGCCCTTGTAATACAAGGGCGCGGGCTTGCCCGAAGGCGGCCTGGGGAAAAAACGCCGCAGATAGAGCTCGCGCATCTTGCGGCCCATGGGCGACTGGCTGGGCGTATTCCCCAGCGTGGCCAGCAGCCTGTCCACCTCGGGGCCGGCCAGACCGTCCGCGGCCAGGCGGCGGGCCAGGGGCTGCCACACAGGCGCAATGCCCGCAGCCGGGCCGGGCGGCGCGGCCTGCGTATGGCCGCCCGGCGCCGACACGCTTGCAGAGTCGCTTGAGGCTGGCGCGCCCCGGTTTGGGGAAAGCGGCGGAACAGGATCTGAAATTGTGTCGCCCGTCGCGCCTGCGGCGGGCGGCGGTGAAGCCGTTTGGGCCCCGCCGCAGGCAGCGAGCAACAAACAAATGGTCAAAAAGCAGCCCGGCAAAAAAACCCGGCAAAAGCATACGGTTTTGTGCCGCGGCCGCCAAGGGCGCATGCTTACAGCTCCTGCAGAATCCAGACGACCCGGCCCAACAGGCGCTTGGCCAGCAGTTCGGGCGTCAATGCGGTTTCGGGAAAATCCGGACTCTCCGAGCGCAGCAGATAGCCGTCCTGCGCGCTGTTCAAAAACACGCGGCGCAGCATAAGCCCTTCATTGGGCGCAAAAATGGCGTATATCTGGCCGGAAACCACGGTATTGTCCAGAGTATCCACACCCAAATGCGCTCCGGGAAGGATCAGGGGGCTCATGTTGGCCCCGCGCATGCGCAGCACCAGAAGCCCTTCCCGTCCCAGAGAAAGCGGCAAGGCGATTTTGCCCACCGGCGTCAGCTCCGGCCGGGAGGCCTTGTCGTTATACGCGCACTGCATGTCGAAAATCGTGGAAACGGAATGCTTGGCCAGGGCATCACCGTAATGGGCCGCGCTTTCGGCCAGAGCGGCCGGCGCGTCCTGCGGCATGTAGCCGTGCTCGGTGCGCAGATACATGGGCCCTACTCCCTGCTTGAGCCAGTCAGGGTTAAGACCGAACTTTTCAAACAACTTCATATACCAGTCGCCCGGCACGGAATTGCGCCGTTTGGCGTCTGAAATGCTCGACTGGCGAATATCCAGCACTTCGGCCAGTTCCACTTGGGTGCGGCTGCTGGTGGCCAGCTTGATGCGTTCGTATATCTCTGCAAAGGCAGGCATGAGGCGACTCCATAACGCGGCTCAGGGCCGCGTTGTCATTGTTGCAGATTAAGAAGCGGCGCTTGATTGGTAAGCACCATTTTACTGTTGTCTTTGAAGGATTTGCGCATGGCCTCCAGCCAACGCTGGTAGGCATAAAATTCCGGCGACTTGTTGTAGGCCTCCGCATAGATGGACGCAGCCCTGGCGTCGCCCGCGCCACGCACGATCTGCGCCTCACGGGCGGCTTCGGCGAGGATCACGGCGCTCTGGCGATCCGCGTCCGAGCGGATGCGCGTGGATTCCTCCTCGCCCTCCGAACGGTACTGCTTGGCCTGGCGCTCGCGCTCGGCGCGCATGCGTCCGAAAATGGCCCGTTGGTTTTCCGCCGGCAAATCCGTGCGCTTGATGCGCACGTCCAGCACTTCCACGCCGAAAGGCTTCATCAGCTCCGAGACCTTGTTGGTCACTTCCTTCATGATCGCCGCGCGCTGGGAAGACACCACCTCGGTGAGGGTGTACGCGCCGATCAAAGCCCGCAACTGTGAATAGACCACATCGTCCAGGCGCGCCTGCGCTCCGGGTATGGTGCGCATGGTGCGGTAAAACTGGAGCGGATTGATGATCTTCCAGCGGGCGTAGTTATCAAGCACGATGGCCTTCTTGTCCACGGTGAAGGCTTCTCGCGAGCGTGCCTCGTAATCCAGCACGCGGGAATCAAAATAGACCACGTTCTGAATAAAGGGCAGCTTGAAATGCAGGCCCGGCCCGTACACCCGCGAAAGCGGCTCGCCCAGTTGCAGCACCAGGGCTTTCTGGGTCTGGTGTACGGTGAAGAAACACTGGCTGGCAAAAATCACGACGACAAGTGCCAGAACAGTCAGAAGCAGCGGATTTTTACGCATTACTTTTTCTCCGGGCCCCTAGGGGCCTGAGGCTGGTCCAGGCCGGGCAGCGGCAGATAGGGCAACACGCGGCCGGCGGCTGCGCCGTCCATCAGCACCTTGTCTTTCGCGCCGGACAGAATTCCTTCCATTGCTTCATAATACAGCCGCTGCTCCGTGACCTTGGGGGCTTTGGCATGTTCCTGGCGCAGGGCATCGAAACGGGAGGCATCGCCCTCGGCAGTGCGCACCCGGGTGGCATTGTAGGCTTCGGCCTGGTTGCGCAGGGCCGCCGCCTGCCCGCGCGCCTTGGGCAAAAGCTCGTTGCGGTAGGCTTCGGCTTCATTGATGATCCGGCTCTTGTCCTCGCGGGCGCTGGCCACATCCTTGAAGGCGTCGATGACGTCCTGCGGGGGATGCACGTCCTGCAACTGCACGGCTATGACCTGAATGCCCGCTCCATAGCGATTGAGAATCTGCTGCAGAAGCTGCGTGGCCTCGCTCTGGATCTTGAGCTTGCCGTCAGTGATCGCGGAGTCGATCTGGCTGTTGCCGATGACTTCGCGCATGGCGGCCTCGGCCGCGTTGCGCACAAGTGCGGTAGGCGCGCTCACATTGAAAAGATATTGCACGGGATCGCTGATCTTGTACTGCACGCTGAACTGGACATTGACGATATTTTCGTCGCCCGTCAGCATGGAGGCTTCTTCGGGTATTGTCCGCAACTGGCCCTGCTGGAAGGTGGCGCTCTGCCCCACGGAGCGGAACCCCACCTCGCTGCGCAACACCTGGGTGACATGCGGCTTGTAGACCGACTCAATGGGCACAGGCCAGGCATAATGCGGCCCGGGGCCTTCCGTGCGGTCATACTTGCCGAAGCGCAGCACCACGCCCTGCTCATCGGGGTTGACGATGTAAATGCCCGACAACAGCCATAGAACCACAACGGCAAGCACGACCAGAATCACCGCTCGCCCTTTGGGCACGCGCATTTGGGAAAGGCGATTGAACGGATTGCCGTCCGGCTGCCTGCCCTTGCCAAAGGGAGTGCGCCTGGCGCGGGGCTCGCCGCGCTCCGACGCCTCATCATCCTGATCGCGGGGGGGGCGGGGGGGCGGATTCTGCCCCTGCTGTCTCTGCCGTTTTTCCTGTAATTTGTCCCAATCCCAATTCATGGTGGAGGCAATACCTTTGCTTCAGATGTGCGGGCGGCCATAGACAATGCATACAGATGGTACGCCCTGAGGGTGAGGGGTAGTGTTTATAAATAGGACACGATTCCATCCTGGTCAAGACGGGCGACAGCACAATAACAGGCCGGGGCGCGGCGCGCCGGTTGGCAAAACGCGAGGAAGAATCTCCGCAAGTTTAAGATGGGAAAGACTTTTCGACTGATGCTTTTTTAGAAAGAGCGGCGTTGAGAACGTATTCTGAAAGGGCATAAAAAGCCATCGGACCATACACTGCCGCATTTGCTTCCCACAGAACACATAAAAAACACCATGGCCCCGCCTTTGCAAACTGCGATGCCGGAAAGCGGGCTTTCGCCCTGGCTTGTACAAATTATTTTTCTATAATAGGACTTTTTATTTTTTCGGCAAGGACTCACGGCAGATGCTCCGGCAGCCGCCAGAGAATTTCAAAATGAAATTGCCCTACTCCGCCATGCCAGCCACATACTCCTTTCCGGCGCGCACACTGGGGCTGCGCAGGCTTGCGCCTGCCAGCGGCACCACGCGCACAACGCGCACCACGTCGGCCTCCACCGCGAAGCCGGGCGCATACTCGCTCAGGCCGCGGCGCGGGTCCTGGGCCGTGCCGCCTTGCCAGAGCAGAAAAGCGAAAAAGAATGCGCTGCCCAGCAGCACCGTGCTTAACAGGGCATAAGGAGCCGTATACGCTTTGCTCAAGGTAATGATCCGCTGTGCCATGCTTCCTCCGGGAGAGTCCTTTTGGGGCAAAGCGCCCGTGCCGCGCAGGGGGCCACGGCACTTTTTTCCGCCTGTCTCTCCTTACAGGGGGAAGGAAGCAAAAAGCATACCGCCCGGCAGAGAGCAGAACCGCTGCCCTTTGCCGGGCGTCTGAAAAGAAATTCGCGCCAGGGCCGTTTGGCTGTTTTGCGGACGGCCGCGCCCGTGCTGCCGGGGTATTCGGCAGATCCTTTTGAACAGGTTGAACAGGCTCTACACTTCGCTGATGATCGGCACCACCACCGGGTCGCGTTCCAGCACGCGGCGGAAAAAACGCCGCAGGGAAGAGCGGATGCCCTCCTGCATGCGCGTAAGCTGCCCGGGCCGGGCCGCCTCGATCTCATCCAGCACAAGGCATTTGGCGTCTTCCAGCAAGTGGCTGTAATGCTGCTCGAAAACAAAGCCCTTGGAAATCATTTCCGGACCGTGCAGCACGCTGCCTGTCTCCGAATCCACCACCAGAACCACAATGACCATGCCTTCGTCGCCCAGTATGCGCCGTTCCTTGAGCACGGCAAAACCCACGTCGCCCACGCCCTTGCCGTCCACCAGAGTGCATTCCACGGGCACGCGATCTTCCAGGCGGAAGGCGTCGGGCAAAAGCGTCAGAGGCTGGCCGTCTTCCAGAAGGATGATATTTTCCTGCGCCACGCCGCACGCGGCGGCCAGCCGGCCGTGCTTGACCAGATGCTGATACTCGCCATGCACCGGCACAAAAAGCTCTGGCTGCACCGCCAGGAGCATTTCGCGCAATTCCTCGCTGTGGGCATGGCCGGAAGCGTGGATGGCGTGCACGCTCTCATAGAGCACTTCCGCGCCCAGGCGGTACATCTCATTGATCAGGCGGGAAATGGCCTTGGCGTTGCCCGGAATCATCCGCGAGCTCATGACCACCGTATCGCCCTTGCGGATGCAGAGCTGGCGGTGGCCGCCCAGAACCATACGCGAGAGCGCCGAGAGCGGCTCGCCCTGCGCGCCGGTGACCACCAGCACGAGCCGGTTGTCCGGCAGATCCGGCACCCCGTTGTGCGCGTTGAAAAAGGCGGGCGGCAGCCTGGCAAAGCCCAGATCCCGCGCCATTTCAATATTATTGGCCAGGGATTTGCCGCTGATCACCACCGTGCGCCCGTGCTCCCGGGCCAGATCGAAGACTTCCTGGATGCGCTGGATATGGCTGGAAAAAAGCGTGATCACAATCCGGCCTTCCGCCGAATCAAAGACCTTGCCCAGAGACTCCTTGACTTCCCGCTCCGTGAGCGAACGCCCCTCGCGCATCACATTGGTGGAATCCGAAAGCAAGAGGCGCGCGCCTTTTGGCCCGGCGAAGTCGCGAAACAACTGCAAATCCGTGCCCGATCCGCCCAGGGGGTGCGGATCGATTTTGAAATCCCCGCTGTGCACCACCCGGCCCACTGGCGTTTCCACGCCCAGGCCGAAGCCTT
The DNA here is from genome assembly GCF_011039085.1 of Desulfovibrio sp. ZJ369. Taxonomy (GTDB): domain Bacteria; phylum Desulfobacterota; class Desulfovibrionia; order Desulfovibrionales; family Desulfovibrionaceae; genus Desulfovibrio. Next base: position 89,853 of record NZ_JAAKEI010000001.1, read on the forward strand.
CGGGAATGGAATGACAGACCGGGAAAAAGTGAAACTTCAAATCGCCCAGCGGCAGCACGGTTTTGGCGTCCACCGGGCAAAGTTCCACCCAGTCCAGGATTTCGTGCTCGCGCAGCTTGTGCTCCACCAGAGCCAGGGTGAAGCGCGAGCCGTAAATGCGCGTGCCCTTGAGTTCCGGCACAAGCCAGGGCAGCGCGCCAATGTGATCCTCATGGCCGTGGGTGAGCACAATGCCCAGCAGCTTGTCTTTGATGTTCCTCACAGCGCCGAAATGCGGAATGACCACGTCCACGCCCAGATGCGCGTCGTCCGGGAACATCAGCCCGCAGTCCACCATGACCACGCCGCCCGCGCTTTCCCACAGTTGACAGTTGAGGCCGATTTCCCCAAGCCCCCCAAGAGGCGTAATGCTGAGATATGCTTCGTTCATGTCTGCCGTGCCTGTTGTTGACGCGCTGCAAAACGGGCGCGCTCCGTGATTGCGAGTTCAGGCCGAAACCGCATGACGCGGCATCGGGGTTGCGGCCACGGCGGGAGCATGATCCCGCCCCTTCCCCACGGTTCCGCATTCCGGCACGGCCTGCTGCCGTCCGCTTCCGGATGCGCTGGAGAAGATTGCTTTTGAAACGCTTTGCCTTTGCAAAGGCTCATTGAGTGGAAAAAACTGTTCGCGAGCCAATCCCGCGCCTTGCGGCGCACGATGCGCGGCATCACTGCGTTTGAGCCTTGAGATGCGCTGCCTTTCGCGAAAGCCGGGCAGCGCCTACCGTTGCATGAGGTCGGGATGAAATTCGCCCATAGCTACATAAATCTGGGCCAGGGCCGTAAGATAATCCGCCTTGGCGCCGGTCAGCGAGGCCTGGGCCGTGGTCAGCCTGGCGGAAGCGTCAAGCACGTCGAAGTTGGTGCCCACCTGCTCCTGATACCGGGCCAGGGCCACATTATACGCTTCCCTTGCCTGCTCCACGCCCTTTTCGGCCACGGAAATGCGCTTCTGCGCCTCATGCACGGCCAGCAATTTGGATTTGATCTCATAGCCTACCGTGAGCTTCAGGTTGTCCTCTTCGTAGCGCATTTTGCTGACCAGCCAGCCCGCCTGCTTATCCGCGTAATAGGTGGCGCCCCATTGAAAGACATTCCAGGTGGCGCGGGCTCCCACCTCCCAGGTGGTTCCGCGCGAGCTGCGATCGCTGCTGCCCGCCCGTTGCAGATCCGGGGTGTTGCCGGTCTGCGTGATGTTGTAATAGGCCTCCACCTCCGGGTAATAGTCGCTCTGGACCTCGCGCTGCTCCTTGCCCGCGATTTCCACGGATCTGGCGGCCATATAGAGATCGGGCCGCTGCCGGTACGCGGTTTCCAGACATTGCTCCAGAGTCCGGTTGAACGGCACATGGGCGAGCCTGCCCGCATATTCCGCCCTGGCCGTGGCAGGCAGCCCCAGCAGTGTATTGAGCATGGCCAGACTGGTGTCGCGGTTGTTTTCCGCCTGGATCAGCAGGTTTTCCGCCTGGCTCACATTGACCTCCGCCTGCAGCACGTCCAGACGCGGCCGCAGGCCCACATCGAAAAAGGCCGTGGTGATGCGCAGTTGATCGCGCAGCCGGGCCAGAGAGTCCCGCTCGCTGCGCACGTTTTCCTCAGCGCGCAGATAATTCAGAAAATAGGTCTGCACCTGTTCGGTCATGGCCAGCTCGGCATTGCGCAGGGCGGCCTTGTCGCTGTCCGCCTGCAAGGCGGCTTTCTGATACCTGGCCAGCAGCCTGAAACCCTGAAATACCGGCTGGGAGACTTCCACCCCCCAGCTGTAGGTTCCCAGTTCCGGCGGGCGCGTGGTGGAAGGGGAGGAGGTTCTCTCCTGCCTGACGGCCGTATAGCTCATGCCCAGCTTGGGGCCAAAGGCGCCGCGCGCGGATTTGCGGCCCTCTTCCGAGGAGCGGCTCTGCGATTCCTGCGCGCCCAGGCTGGGATTGAACTTCAGGGCGCGTTCAACGGCCTGGGGCATGGTTATGGCATCCGGCAGGCCCTGATGCGCATTTTCCAGAGATTGCGGGCGTTGCCCCTTGTAGAGCGGCGCGGGTGCGGATTTCATGGAACCTGCGCGGGAAGCCGCCGCGGAAGAATTCTGGGCCGCCGCCCAAACGGCATTGCAAGCGGAACAGACGCCCACAGCCCACAAAAAGGCAAAAAGCCACGGCGCAAGGCCACGGCAAAACACTATTCGCATTGGCATGCCCGCAACATACACTCAGAGCAGCGGCATTGGCAATACGACTTTTCGGGCACGCTAGGGCTGACCCTGGCCCCAAAACGCGGTTTCCAGCTCGTTTCCGGCGGATCTGCCGCCGCGTCAGGCTCTCGCCTGACGGGAGAAAGCATGTCTGAAATGACTTCCGGTACTTGTGAAGATGCGCGCCGCGCCGGACTCCTGCTCTGCGTTGGAAATCAGCCCCGAAATAACTTTAAAAAAAATCTTGAAAAAATGCCCCACTCGTTGCATCCTCCGCAGCAAAAGCCTGTGGCGCTCTTCCCGCCACGGGCACAACGTCAGCCGGGTGTATTGCGCATTGTTACGGAGAACCACATGGAATTCAGTTTTTTTTCGATAATTGCCCAGGCCAGCCTGGTGGCCAAAGCCGTCTTGACGCTTCTGCTGGTCATGTCCGTGGCCAGCTGGGGCATGATGATCCAGAAGTACATTGCGCTCAACGCCGCCAACCGCAAAGCCCTGAGCGGCACAGAGCACTTCGAGAAAGCCTCCAATCTGCGCGAGGCCGTGCAGTCTCTGGGTTCCGATCCGGCATCGCCGCTGTATTATATTGCCCATCAGGGCGTGCTGGAATTTAACCGCTCCAAGGAGCTGGGCAACAGCAGCGAAGTCGTGGTGGACAATGTGCGCCGCTCGCTGCGCCAGGGCGTGGCCAGCGAGCTGTCCCGTTTGCAGCGTTCCCTTTCGCTTCTGGCCACCACGGCGAACACCGCGCCCTTTATCGGCCTGTTCGGCACGGTCTGGGGCATCATGAGCTCCTTCCACTCCATCGGCCTGCTCAAATCCGCCTCCCTGGCCACGGTGGCTCCGGGCATTTCCGAAGCCCTGATCGCCACGGCCGTCGGCCTGGCAGTGGCCGTGCCCGCCACGGTGGGCTTCAATGTCTTCATGGGCAAGCTCTCGCAGGTGGACACCCTGCTGGTCAACTTCGCGGGCGTCTTTCTGAACCGCGTCCAGCGCGAGCTCAATGCCCATCGCCCGGTGCAGCGCATGGGCAATACGGAGCTTTGAGATGGGCGCCAACCTGGGCAACGGCAATAAATTCGTCTCGGAAATCAACGTCACGCCCTTTGTGGACGTGATGCTGGTGCTTTTGATCATCTTTATGGTGGCCACGCCCATGATGAGCCAGGGGCTGGATGTGGATCTGCCCCAGACCAAACAGGTGGAAGTGCTGCCCACCGAGAATGACCATATGATCCTGACCGTGCGTCGCGACGGCAGGATTTTTCTGGATGAATATGCCGTGGACGACATGGACGAGCTGGAAGGCCACCTGCAACGCCTGGTCAAGGAAAAAAACAAAAGCCTTTTCCTGCGGGCCGACAAGGAAGTTCCTTACGGCATTGTGGTTGAGGTCATGGGCCATATCAAGGCCGTGGGCATTGAAAAGCTGGGCGTGGTGGCCGAACAGCCCGAAGACGTCCCCGGCGGCAGGCGCGCTCCCGGCGCGTCCTCGAAGTAGGTTTACATGCGCCTGGCTTCCTATGTTCTTTCCCTCTGCCTGCATCTGGCGGCTTTTTTGCTGATCTGGTTCTGGCCCGCCAGCCCGCCGATCAGGCTTGACAGCATGCCGGTAATGATCAGCCTGGTAGAGGGCGCGCCCGGCGGCAACCGGACGCCCTCCCCGATTCTGGGGCACATGGGCGAACCCGGCGACGGGCCTCTGGCCCCCACGCCGCCTGCGCCCAAAAACGAAATCGCCGCGCGCGCGCGGGAAGAAGTCAAGGAACCGGCGCCCCTGCCCGCTCCCCCCAGGGAAGCTACGCCGATCAAGCGGCCCGAACCTTTGAAGGAACCCAAAAAACCGGCGCCCGTCAAAGAACAGGCCACCCCCATTGCGCAGAAAAAAGAGGAAAAGCCCCAGACGGAAAAGCCGAAAAAGGAAGAAAAAAAGCCTGCCGAAAAGCCGAAAAAGCAGGAAAAGAAAGCAGAGCCGAAAAAAGAAAGCCCGAAAAAGCAGGCTCCCAAAGAGGATCCTGTAGCCGCCGCCCTGAAGCAGGCCCGGCGCAAGGCTTCTTCGCGCGCGGATTCCGGCGACCGGGGCAATGCCATTGAGCAGGCCCTGGCCCAGGCCCAGCGCCAGGCCGGCGGCAACCGCGGCGGAGGCGGCGGCGAAGGCGACGGGCCGGGCGGAGGCGGGCTGAACAACCTGTATATGGGCGAGGTTATGCTGGCCGTGCGCCCCAACTGGAGCTTCAATTCCGCGCAACGGGTCAATCTGAGCTGCGTGGTCAAGGTCCGGGTGGACATGCAGGGCAACGTGCAGCAAGCGGAAGTCAGCCAGAGTTCGGGCAACGCCTTGTTTGACGCTTCGGCAGTGAACTCCGTGCTGAGCACCAGCCGCGCAGGGGAGTTCCCGCCGCCGCCCTCGCCCGAATACACGGATCTGGATCTGATCTTCAGATATGAAGAACTTATGGCGCGCTAGCCCGCAAGGAGGCCATGCCGTTTCCGCTGCGCGCATGTTTTTTGATCCCGCTGGCCGCCCTGCTGTGCATGGCCGTCCGGCTTCCGGCCCAGGCCGTGAGGCGCGCCTGCGACGCGGGGCAGTTCCCGCCTCCGCCGTCATCCGGGTATACGGAACCGGAGCTGGTGTTCACGTCGGACGAAACCGTGAAAGGCTGAAGCAAGGTCACACTTTCACGCGCCTCGTCGCCCATAAGGAGAACAATGCTATGTCATTTCCGTTGCGCGCGGGCGCGCTGATCCTGCTGGGGGCTTTGATCTTCACCCCGGGCCCTGCGTCTGGCGCGGCTTTGGCCGCGGCGGACCAGAACGACGGCTATTCCGGCAAAGTGCTTGACAAGGTGCTCGCGGTCTGGGCCCCGCCGCCCGCGCTCAAAGGCGAATTTGAAGTCAGAGTGCGCATTTCCCTGGACGGCCAGGGCAAGGTGCTGGCCTGCACGCCGACCAGGACATCGGGCATGGAGGCTCTGGACAGCTCCGCCTGCGGGGCGGTGCGCCAGATCGCCGGTTTCGGCACGCCGCCGTACGGCATGCCCCTGGATGTGCATCTGGCTTTCTGGACCGGCATGCCCAGGGGCAAGGATTCCGCTGCCAGGCCTGCCGCCAGCGCCGCGCGCCCCGGCACAGCGAAAACCGGAGTGAGCGACGAGAGCGCGGCCACAGTACCGATCAAGGATTCTCAAAAGAAAAGCGCGGCCAAAGCCGTTGCCGCCGGAACGAAAAAGCCCGCGGCATCGCAGAAGCCCTCCCCCACGGGCCTGACCGATGAAGAAATGCGGCTGACCCTGAGCGCGCCGGAACCCGCGGCCCAGGGGCGGCCCGTGCAGCCCAAGGCGCAGGACAAGTACGATCCGCGCTACCGCAAATATCTTTCCCGTGTGGTCTGGGATCTGCGCAAGGCCATGTTTATCCCGGCGGAAACCGCGCCCGGCACCTATTACGCCACTGTGCGGCTGTTGCTGGAGCCCACAGGGGCGATCAAAGACGCCACGCTGCTGGAAAGCAGCGGGGATAAACGGCTTGACAGGTTCGTGCTGCAGGGCATACGCCGGGCAAACAGAGTGTCGCCCCCCCCCGCGGGCCTCGGCACCACCCTGGAACTCACCTTTACACTGGTGCGCCACTAGGCGGCGCGCCCTTGAACGAGGATACGGACGCCATGAAAAAATACTTCCTTCTCCTGGCCATCGGGCTCTGGCTGGCTCTGGGCGGAGCGGCCCAGGCAGCCATGCGCGTGGACATCATCGGTCCGGGCCAGAATATCGTCAATCTGTCCCTGGCCGCCCCGCTTACGGCTCCCCAGGTTCAGGCCACGGGCATGGGCGCGGCATTGCAAAAACTGATCGAGCAGAATTTGAGTTTTTTGCCTTTCATGCGCCTTACGGACCCCAAAGCCGTGCTGGGCGGCATCGTGCTGGCGGGCTACGAGCCGCCTGCCCTGGATTTCAAGCGCTTCCAGCTGGCCGGCTCGGACATTGTGGTCACCACCTTCTGGCCTGACGGCGACAAGGGCACAAGGCCCGTCCAGATCCGCGCCTTTGAGACCAACACCGGCAGCCGTCTGTTCGGCAAGGAATATCCCAAAGTCGCCACCCGCGACCTGCCCGAAGTGGCGGATCGCTTTTGCGCGGATCTGCTGGAAGCCCTGACCGGCAACGGGGCCTTTTTCCGCTCCACCCTGGCCTTTGTAAAAAAGGTCGGCAAGCTGAGCGCCAATGTCTGGCTGGTCAAGCCCACCGGACGGGATCTGCGCCAGATCACCAATATGCCGGGCGAAGCCATGTCCCCGGCCTGGTCGCCGGACGGACGCTTTGTGGTCTTTACCCACATCGATCCCAAATCCCATGCCCTGGGCGTCTGGGATCGCACATCGGGCAAGGTGCAGCGCATCCGCTTTCCGGGCAATGTGGTCATCGGCCCGGCCTTCATGCCGGACAACAAGGTTGCCGTGGCGCTTTCCAACGGCAAATACCCGGTGATCTTCCTGCTCAACCACGTTTTTCAGAAGGAACGCATTCTGGAACAGAGCAATGCGATCAACGTCTCGCCCACCTTTGACAGCACCGGAACCAGGATGGCTTTCACCTCCTCCCGCATGGGCGGCCCGCAGATCTTCCTCAAGGATCTGAGCAGCGGCGCGGTGACCAGAGTGAGCAAGAACGGCACATACAACACCGAGGCCAACCTCTCCCCGGACGGCACGCTGGTGGTCTACAGCCGGATGACCGATTTCGGGCACCGCATCTTCGTGCAGGATATGCTGACCGGCATTGAGCGCCAGATAACCTTTGGCCCGGGCAGCGACGAGCAGCCTTCCTTCTGCGCGGACAGCTACTTCATCGCCTTTTCCTCCACCCGCGGGGGCGGCCGCGGCATCTACCTGACCACCCGGCACGGCGGCGACGCCAAAAAAGTGCCCACCGGAAGCGGCCCGGCATCCTTCCCGCGCTGGGGCATGCCGGTGAACGCCTCCAAATAGAACATTTTGCTTTTGAAATTATTCAATTTCAAAAGCGGCGCTGCCATCATTTCGCGTCCAGAACGCGGTCTGGACGCTCATTCGGCGCGGGCGTCCGCTCCCGCGGCCGCCAGAGCAATTTCAAAGTGAAATTGCTCTAACAGGCAGACAAGGCAGGCAACGCATTGGCCTCCCGGAGTGCGGTTTTCGCATCCGGGAGGCTTTTTTCTGCGCAAATCGCTGCCGTGGCCCGGTCCTGGAAGAGGCTGTTGCCATGCACCGCGCCATCCGGCGTTGCGAGGGATTTTGCCTGAGAAAGCCGCCTGAAGCTCTTTTTCCTCCCTCCCGCAGGGCCGGGTAAAAAAAATTTTACGAAAGTGTGCGGAATACGCCTTTCATGCCTTGACAAAAATAGAGGGGCAGATACCATCTCTTCTGCGAGGCCAATGAGGTCCCGCGTTGTGCAGAAAGGAAAGGTATTTTTTTGGAGTACGAGCTGTCAGGAGGACACCATGAAACGTTATGCTCTTCTTCTCGCCTTAGTTCTGGCCCTGGCCGCCGGTTTCGGCTGCGCCAAGAAGACCACCGCCGAACCCGGCTATGACGATGGCCTTACGCCCGAAATGCGCGCCGCCATCCAGCAGATTACCGACGCCCGCGTCTATTTCGCTTTTGACAAGTTCAACATTGATCCCCAGTACAAGGAAATGTTGAAGGCCAAAGCCGACTTGATGAAGCAGTACCCCAGCATCCGCGTGCGCATTGAAGGCAACTGCGACGAACGCGGCACCCAGGAATACAACCTGGCCCTCGGCGAACGCCGCGCCCGCGCCGCCTACGAATACATGGTCATGCTGGGCGTGAACCCCAACCAGCTTGAAATGCTCAGCTACGGCAAGGAAAATCCGGCCGTGCAGGGCAATAACGAGGCTGCCTGGGCCAAGAACCGCCGCGACGACTTCCGCGTGATCGCCCACTAGGCTTTCGCCCCGCAGGCATTGTGAGGCCGTCCCGTTCGGGGCGGCCTTTTCTTGTGCCCTTAGCCCGCTCTGCCACGCTTGCGGGCCGGCCCGGCTTCACGTTACACTGCTCTCATAACCAAGGATGTTGTCATGAAAATAGCCGTTCTGGACGGAGCCGTGCTGAACCCCGGTGATGTGGACTGGGCTCCCCTCAAGGCTCTCGGAGCACTGACCGTGTACAACGAAACCTCCGGGGAAGAACTGGCCGAACGGGCGCGCGGCGTGGACGTGCTGCTGGTCAACAAAACCGCACTGCGCCGCCAGGATCTGGACAAGCTTGACGGCGTGCGTCTGGTGGGCGTGCTGGCCACAGGCTACAATACTGTGGACATAGAGGGCCTGGCCGAGCGGAAGATCCCGGTCTGCAACGTGGTCGCCTACGGCGTGGACGATGTGGCCCAGCATGCCCTGGCCCTCTTGCTGGAGCTTTGCCGGCACACCAGTCTGCACACCCGCAGCGTCAGGAACGGCGATTGGGAAAAGTCCGGGCAATGGTGCTACTGGAAACGCACCCCGCTGTGCCTGCAGGGTCTGACCATGGGCGTGATCGGTTTTGGTTCCATCGGCCGCCGGGTGGGCGAGCTGGCGCACGCTTTCGGCATGAGCGTGCTGGCGCAGTGCCGCACGCCCAAAAATCCGCCAGCCTACACGCCCTTTGCCTTTGCCGGGCTGGAGCAGGTGCTGGCCTGCTCGGATGTCATTTCCCTGCACTGTCCGCTCACGCCCGAAACGCGCGGGCTGATCAACGCGCAAAGCCTGGCGAAAATGCGCCACGGCGTCATTTTGCTGAACACGGCGCGCGGCCCGCTGGTGGATGAAGCCGCCGCGGCTGAAGCTCTGAAAAGCGGCCGCCTCCGCGGCCTGGGCACGGATGTGCTCTCCGTGGAGCCGCCCGCGCCGGACAACCCCTTGCTCAGCGCGCCCAACACCCTGATAACGCCGCACATGGCCTGGGCCACCACCAAAGCCCGGCAGAACATCATTGATCTTATGGCCGAAAACATCCGCCGCTGGCAGCAAGGCGCTCCGATCAACGTGGTCAATGGAGTCTGCAAGGCATAGCCATGTTCATCGACATCCATACCCACGCCTTTCACCCCAAAATCGCCCATAAGGCTGTGGATCATCTCAACAGCTTTTATAATGTGGCCTGCGCCGGCGACGGCACCATCGATCACCTGCTGGCGCGGGAAAAACACGCGGGTCTGGACAAATGCGTGGTGCTCTGCGCGGCCACGGCTCCGGCCCAGGTGATCCCGGCCAACAATTACGCCGTGAGCCTGCAGAACAGCCACCCTGAAGTCATCGGCTTCGGGACGCTGCACCCCGGCTATGCAAGCTGGCAGGCCGAACTGGCGCGGATCAAGGCCGCGGGCCTGCGGGGGATCAAGCTGCATCCGGATTTTCAGGGCTTCTGGCTCAACGACGAGCGGCTGTTGCCCATCTTTGAGGCCGCGCAGGAGGATTTTATTTTTGAAATCCACATCGGGGACGCCACGCGCCCGGAGAATAATCCCTCCTGCCCCTATAAGCTGGCCCACATTCTGGATACCTTTCCCCGGCTCAGGATCATTGCCGCGCATCTGGGCGGCTACCGCATGTGGGAGCACGCGCTCAAAGCCCTGGGCGGCAGGCAGCGCGACAATCTCTGGTTCGATACCTCAAGCAGCACCCCTTTTGTCACGCCCGAACTGCTCAAAACCCTGTTCGCCGTCTTTCCGAGAGAGCGCCTGCTGTTCGGCACGGACTGGCCGCTCTATGACCCGGAGGAAGAGCTGGAGCGGCTGCAACGCATGGCGGGCCTGAGCGAGGACGAGCTGGAAGCCGTGATGAGCAATGCCACGGAGTTGTTCGCCTTGCAGGAGAAGGGATTGGGATAACGGCATATTCAGAGGACGTGCTTCTTCGCTTCCCGCACACGCGCATTGACAGACAGCCCGTTTTGCGGGTAAAGCTTTTGCCAGGCCGGACGGCGGCAGCACTGCCAACCCCGTCAGGTCCGAAAGGAAGCAGCGGCAACAGAGGTTGCCGGGTGTCCGGCCCACAAAAGCCGCAACGAGATTTCTCCGTTGCGGCTTTTGCCGTTCAGGGCCGCGCCACGAGAGAAGGCTTTAGAGCGTTTTCTCTTTGAAAATGCTCTGCTGACGCGAAAGCGGCAGCCGCCGCAACGAGGCGTACATTCAGGCGAAAACCGCGTTTTTCGCCTGAATGCCACCTTTGACTTTCATAAAAAGTCAAAGGTAATCTGCTCTAGCGCGGCCACGTCCGGCCTCAGCCGGAAATTTTCTCCGGCGTAATGGCTGTTGCTGCTGCCGCGCCGCGGCTGCTTTTCATTGCAGGAAAAGCGAGGTCTGCGCCGTTTTTCGGGGCATGGGCGAAAAGCGCGTTGTCCCACTGCGTTTCGACCATCGGATCCACCTGATAGATGGCGCGCATTTCTTCCAGGTGCAGGCGCATGGCTTGCTCGGCGCCGTCGGGATCGCGCCGGGTCAAGGCCTCAAAAACAGCCTGATGCGCCGTGCAGGATCGCTCGCTCTGGCGGCGTACCTGCATGGAAGCATAGAGGGGCGTGATCAGCCAGCCCGCAAAGCCTTCGGCCAGCAGGCCGAGAAAAGGATTGCCCAGAAATTCCACCAGCAGCCGGTGAAATGCGATATCCGCCTCGGCAAAGGAGCGGATTTCGGAATGCTCCAGAAAATGCCGCTGGCTTTCCAGAACTTCTTCCAACTGGCCCAGTTGCGCGTCCGTGATGCTGTGCGCCAGCTGCCTGGCTACCGAGGTTTCAAAAAAAAGGCGCAGATCATGCAACTGCCGCCAGCCGTCCGGCGAACTGGAATAAATTTGCAGCGTGGCGCGCATTTCCTCCAGCAGCGGCCTGAGGGTCAGCTTGCAGACCCGGGCGCGCATGCCCGGCGACAATTCGACAAGCCCCATCCGACCCAAGGCGGACAAGGCCTCCCGCACTGCCGGCCTGCCCACGCCGAACTCTTCCATGAGTTCCCGCTCGGAAGGCAATTTCTGCCCTTCCTGGTAAATGCCGGACTGAATGTCCTCCAAAAGACAGGTCAACACCTCGGTATGCACGCGCGGCCGCTGGATGTTGCGCCTTCTGGTTCCCAGTATGTCTGTAAGTTTGCTTCTCATAATAATCACTGGCACGGGTAAAAAAGTCCACTGAAAGTGACGCTGCATGCCTTGAGTTACTCTGCCGCACTGTCCGGCAATTGTAAACTCAATGCGCACATTACCCCGGACGAATTTCGGTGGCTGCCGAAATTCCTTGCACTTTTTTGGTATGACATGTTGACTTGTCAATAGCAATCTCCTATTCATAAGGAAAGCTCACAAAGTCCCGCCGACCGGAAGATCGCTCGCGCACAGCGCGAGCAGCATGAACGTCGCGCGCGGGTCCGGATCGCGCCGGCCTTGCTCCCGCGGACACTCCCGAGGAGGAGGGACGCGCCGGAATTATTTTCGTCTGGTGAAATGGTCAAGGCAATTTTGTACGACTTTTACACAGAGGAGTTTTCAAATGGCTGTCATGCGCTCCGTCTTCTATGTCCCCGGCAACAACCCCAAGTTCATCGAAAAAGCCCCCTCCATCCCGGCCGACATCATCACGCTGGACCTGGAAGACGCCGTTCCCCCGTCCGAGAAGGAAAACGCGCGCAAGATGATCGTCGAGAACATGAACAAGATCGCCAAGGCCAGCGTGAGCGGCGCTGAAATGTATGTGCGTATCAACAACTGGGAAACCGAGATGACCAACGACGACCTGGAAGCCGTGGTGCAGCCCGGCCTCAACGGCGTCACCCTGGCCAAAACCGGTCATCCCGACGACGTGAAACGCCTGGCCTGGAAGCTGGAAGAGCTGGAACGCCGCCGCGGCATGGAAGTCGGCACGGTGAAAATCTCCATGCTGCTGGAAACCGCCAAGGGCATCATGAACGCCTATGAGTGCTGCATGGCCAGCCCGCGCAACGTCAACGCCATCTTCGGCGCCGTGGACTACTGCCGCGACATGCACGTCAAAATCACCAACGAAGCCGTGGAGCAGCTCTGGGGCCGCGCCAAGGTCGCCATCGCCTGCCGCGCCTCCGGCCTCGTGGCCATTGACGCCCCCTTTGTCTCCTTCCAGGACACCGAAGCTTTTGAACGGAACGTGCGCGACGGTCTGCAGATGGGCTACGGCGGCCGCATGATCATCCATCCCAGCCAGGTGGAGCCTTCCAACCGTCTGTATGCGCCGGATCCGGCCGACGTGGAATGGGCCCGTGGCGTGGTGAAGGTCTTCGAGGAAGAGGGCCTGGCCAAGGGCAAAGCCGCCGTGTCCTACCTGGGCAAGATGGTTGACACCCCGGTATATGACAACGCCCGCGACATTCTGGCCGCTCAGGCTGAAATCGACGCCAAGAACAACAGATAAGCGCGCCGCCTCCACGGTTTCCGGGCGCGACCGCCCGGAAACCGCGTATTCAGCCGAGGCCGCCGACGGCATAGGGCTCAGTGCGGCTTTTCCGGCTCCGCCACCTGGATTCTACAGATGAAGGAGAGACTCCATGTCACGTATCAAAAATCTGCGCGAAGAAGCCCTGGCCATGCACAAGGACAACCAGGGGAAAATTGAAATCCGGGTTAAGGTGCCTGTGCGGGATGCCGATGATCTGACCCTCGCCTATTCCCCGGGCGTGGCCGAGCCCTGCATGGAAATCAACAAAAATCCGTCCGATGTGGACGTGTACACCAACCACTCCAACTTTGTCTGCGTGGTCTCCGACGGCACGGCCGTGCTGGGCCTCGGAAACATCGGCCCGGCCGCGGCCATGCCGGTTATGGAAGGCAAATCCCTGCTGTTCAAGACCTTCGGCGACGTGGATGCCTTCCCCCTGTGCGTGAACACCAGGGACACCGCCAAAATCGTGGAGCTCGTCGAGCTTCTCGCCCCCACCTTCGGCGGGGTGAACCTTGAGGACATCAAGGCGCCCGAATGTTTTGTGATTGAAGACAGCCTGAAGAAAAACGGCGTCTTCAAGGGCCCCATCTTCCATGACGATCAGCACGGCACGGCGGTGGTCACCCTGGCCGGTCTGATCAATGCCCTGAAAGTGGTGGGCAAAAAGCTGGAAGACATCAAGGTTGTCACCAGCGGCGCGGGCGCGGCCGGCATTGCGATCATCAAGCTGCTGATGGCCGTGGGCCTCAAGAACGTGATCATGTGCGACTCCAGGGGCGCCATCTGGGACGGACGCGCCGAGGGCATGAATCCCTATAAGGTCGAGATCGCAAAGCACACCAATCCGGACAAGGTCAAGGGCGGTCTGGCCGAGGCCATCAAGGGCGCGGATGTCTTCATCGGCGTGTCGGCTCCCAATTCTCTGGACGAAGCCATGATCAAAAGCATGGCCAAAGATCCCATTGTCTTTGCCCAGGCCAATCCCATTCCGGAAATCTGGCCCTTGCAGCGCGCCCATGACGCCGGGGCCAGGGTTGTGGCCACGGGGCGCTCGGACTGCCCCAACCAGATCAACAATGTTCTCGCCTTTCCGGGCATTTTCCGGGGCGCCATCGACGTGCGCGCCACGGACATCAACGACGCCATGAAGATTGCCGCGGCCCGGGCCATCGCGGAACTGGTTCCGGCCGCAGAACTGAGCCCGACCCTGATTATTCCTTCCACCCTGAACCCCGACGTGGCGCCTATGGTTGCGGCGGCAACGGCGAAAGCGGCTATGGACAGCGGCATTGCCCGCGTGAACATCGATCCCGCCGTGGTGGCGGAAAATCTACGGCAGCGCCTGGCCAAGCAAGTGCGCGCCTGAGCATGTCGCTCGCAAAATCCTCTAACCCTGTTGGGGAAAAGACATGTTGAGTGATTCCCTTGCCAAGGAATTTGAGGCTATTGTCGGTAAGGAAAACGTCTTTACCAGCGAAGCTGACCGCCAGAACTACGCCTATGACTCGTGCGTGTGGGCTCCCTGCATTCCCGGCGGCGTCGTGCGACCCACCAGCACCGAGCAGCTGGGCCCGATCATCGAGCTCTGCTACAAGGAAGGCCTGCCCATGACCGTGCGCGGCGCGGGCACCAACCTTTCCGGCGGCACCATTCCGGACAGCAGCGACACCATCGTCATTCTGACCACCGCGCTGAACCGCATCCTTGAAATCAATACCGAAGACCTCTACGCCATTGTGGAACCCGGCGTGATCACCGCTCCTATGGCGGCCAAAATCGCTTCCCTGGGCGTCTTCTATCCCCCGGATCCGGGCTCCATGTCCGTATCCACCATCGGCGGCAACGTGGCCGAGAACTCCGGCGGCCTGCGCGGTCTGAAATACGGCACCACCAAAGACTACGTCATGGGCATGGAAGTCTATGCCAACACCGGCGATCTGGTGCGTTGCGGCTCGCGTTGCGTGAAATGCGCCACGGGGTACGCCATTGCTCCCCTTCTGGTGGGCAGCGAAGGCACCCTGGCCGTCACCAGCCAGGTCACCCTGAAACTTGTGCCCCCGCCCAAGGCCTCCAAAGCCATGATGGCCCTGTTCTCGGACATGCAGTCCGCCTCCAGGGCCGTGGCCGCGATCATCTCCGCGCATGTGGTGCCCTGTACCCTGGAATTTCTGGATCACGCCACCATCAACTATGTGGAAGATTATGTGAAGATCGGCCTGCCCCGCGACGCCGGCGCCATGCTGCTTGTGGAAGTGGACGGCCATCCCGCCCAGGTCCAGGACGAAGCCGCCATCGTGGAAAAGGTGCTCAAGGACTGCGGCTCCACGGAAGTGGTGGTGGCCAAGGACGCCGAGCAGAAAAAGAATATCTGGGAAGCCCGCCGCGTGGCCATTCCGGCTCTCGCCCGCGCCCGTCCCACGTTCATGATGGAAGACGTCACCGTGCCGCGCTCCCAGATTCCGGCCATGATCGCGGGTCTGGAAAAGATCGCCAAGGATCGCAACGTGACCATTGCCACCTTTGGCCACGCCGGCGACGGCAACCTGCACCCCGGCATCCTCTGCGACAAGCGCGACAAGCAGGAATGGGCGCGCGTGGAACTGGCCGTGGACGACCTCTTCAACCTCGGCCTTGAGCTCAAGGGCACGCTTTCCGGCGAGCACGGCATCGGCCTTGCCAAGAAGCAGTGGCTTGAGAAAGAGACGTCGAGAGGCTCCATCATGTTCTCGCGCCGCCTGCGCAACGCATTTGACCCCAAGGGCCTGTTCAATCCGGAAAAAATCGTCGGCGCCCGTGGGTAGAAAATCCGCCGGGGCGGCATCGCCGCCCCGGAACCATCAATCTCAAGCAGCCGGATGGACGACGGCAAACAGCTTTCCGTCCGGCACAGGGGCTGGAGCATGAACGATCTTACCAGGCTTGCCAATTCGTTGATGGCTCTGGACGACAAGTTGGTCTCCTGCATGAAATGCGGCTTTTGCCAGGCCTTCTGCCCGGTTTTTGACGAAACCGGCCAGGAAGGCGACGTGACCCGAGGCAAAATCGCCCTTGTGGAAAACCTGGCCCACCTTGTCCTCCAGGATCCTGAAGCGGTTCACGAGCGGCTTTCCCGCTGTCTCCTTTGCGGCGGCTGCAATTTCAGCTGCCCGGCAGGCGCGCCCACTATGGACATTTTCCTTGAAGCGCGCGCCATTGTGGTCGGCTATCTGGGGCTTTCGCCCATCAAGAAGGCCATCTTCCGCACGTTGCTTCCCAATCCGAAACTTTTCAGCACCCTCTTGAAATTGAGCTCGCCCTTCCAGGGCCTGTTCATCAGAAAGGACAACTCGCCCCAGAACACGGCCTGCGTGCCAATGTTCAAGGCTTTTATCGGCGAGCGGCATATCCCCATGCTGGCTAAGCAGACCCTGGCCGCCAAAGTGGGCAAGCGCGATACCCCGGCCGGCAAAAGCGGGCTCAGGGTGGCCTTCTTCCCCGGCTGCATGGGCGACAAGATCTATGTGGACATGAGCATGGCCTGTCTGAAGGTCTTCGAGCATCACGGCGTAGGCGTCTTTTTGCCCGACAACCTTGCCTGTTGCGGCATTCCCGCGCTGGTTTCCGGCGACAAGCAGAGTTTTTCCAAGATGGCGAAATACAATCTGGACGTGTTCAAAAAGGGCAATTTCGACTATATTGTCACGCCCTGCTCGTCCTGCACGGCCACCATCAAGGAACACTGGCAGAACGCCGACGATCTTTCGGCCCAGGACAAGGAATTTGCCCGTCAACTGGGCGAAAAAGCCATGGATATCAACGCCTTTGTGGTGGATGTGCTCAAAGTGACGCCGCCCGAGGGCGCGGGCAAAGGCCGGACCAAGGTCACATATCATGAATCCTGCCATCTGATGAAATCTCTGCGGGTCAGCAAACAACCCAAGGATCTCATCAAGATGAACAAAGACTATGAATATGTGCCCCTGAAGGAAGCGGATCACTGCTGCGGCTGCGGCGGCACCTTCACCCTCACCCAGCCGGAGCTTTCCGCCAAGATCGGCCAGCGCAAGCGCGACAATATCGTGGCCAGCGGCGCCGAGGTCGTGGCCATGGGCTGCCCGGCCTGCATGATGCAGATATCCGACATGCTGGCCCGCAATCATGACCCGATCAAAGTCAAGCACACCATTGAGATCTACGCGGATTCCCTGCACTGAGCAAACGCGGGCCGCACGGCATCCGGCATGCGACCCGCGGCAAAAAACGCCGCCGGCCGGCGGGATGTGAATCAATGCGAAGCAAATGGGCAGGACCGTTGAGGCCCTGCCCATTGCGGAACAGTCGCTTATTTTTTGCAAAACCTGTGGCCGCAAAGTAGAGCATTTTGCCCTTGAAAATGCTCTCATACCGTACACTGTGCGGCATGGGAGCATTTCAAAATTGAAGTGCTCCAGGGGGCTGAAAAGCGCGACCAACGTCCTTTTGCCGGAAAAAGCATCAGGGACGGCGCGCAATCAGACCGGCCTGCCCCAGGGCCTGTTTATTGCCTTTTCCCAGGTTGAAAATGCCAAAACCACAAGGAGACCAGCACCATGCACCTCAGCAAAATCGGCGAAGCCGGAGCGGCTGAAAGCGGCGATATTCTTGTGACTGTGACACCCGCCCAGGAAACGGGCATTCAGGTGGAACTGACCGGAAAGCCGGTTATCCTCAAACAGTTCGGACGCCAGATTAAAGAGTTGATTGCCGAAACTGCCGCCAAAAGCGGCGTGCAGCATGCCCTGATCAGCGCCAAAGACGGCGGCGCGCTTGATTGCACCATCAAAGCCAGAGTCCGCGCGGCCATCCAGCGGGCTGTGTAAGGGAGCGTCACCATGAGAAGCGTACTGTTCATTAACGGCAACGACCCCAAAGCCCTGCTCAACTCCACGCTCTACGGCGCGGACGCGCTGGCCTATGATCTGCATGACGCGGTGGACGCGGCCAATAAAGACGCGGCTCGCCTGCTGCTGCAAGAGGCTCTGGCCTTTTTTGAATTCGGGCAGGCCAAGGTTTTCGTGCGGATAAATCCCATGAGCGAGTGCGGCGCCGAGGATATCGCGGTGGCGGGCAAAGGCAGACCGCAGGCTTTTATTCTTCCCCAGGCCGATGCGGCTTGCGTGCGCAAGGCCGATACGGCCATTGCCGCACTGGAAGCGGAAAACGGCTTTGCTGCGGGCTCGATCAAGCTGATTCCCGTGGCGGAAAGCGCCCTGGCCATTGCAAACACCGCCGAGTTGCTGGCAAGCTGCCCCAGAATCATAGCCGCTGTTTTCAACGCCAAGGGTTTTCTGAAAGATATGGGAGTGCCCGACACCGGCGAGAGCGAACAAGTGCTTTATGCCCGCAGCAGGCTGGCCGTTGCCTGCCGCGTGGCCGGCATTCCGGCCATTGACGGGGCCTTTCTCCAGGCCAAGGATGCGGACGGCCTTGCAGCGGACGCGGCCAGAGCCAGATCTCTCGGCTTCAGCGGCAAAGTGGCTGTGAGCGGCAATCAGGTTCCGATTATCAATGAAATTTTCGCCTGACCGCAGCCGCACGATCCTCTCAGACAGGAGAGCGTTTTGCTCATGAAATCAGCTCAACGCTCTGGCAGGGCGAAGCCATGCCCGCCGCAAATCTGCATGTGGGAGCAGGCATCTTCCATACTTTGAAAGTATCTCATCTCAAAGGTAATCTGCTCTCGATAACTGAAGAAGGGAAAGCAGCATGAAAAATATTCTGGGCCGTGATATCCCCGACTATATTGAAGGGTACGGGCAGGTGAAGCCGTTTATCGGCGCATACGCCAGCCTTGACGACAGATCGAGAACCATTGTCAAACGCCGCACCGTTAAACCCGGCAACAAGCTTGAGGCCGGCGATCAAAAGCTGCTCGGCTCCATTGAGGAAGTGCTGGACAAGGTGGGCCTGCGCGACGGCATGACCGTGTCTTTTCACCATCATCTGCGCAACGGCGACTATGTCACCAATATGGTCATGAAAGCCATTGCCGACAGGGGGATTAAAGACATTCATGTGGCTGCCACCGGCATTTTCGCCTGCCATGAGCCCCTGGTGGAATACATCAAATCCGGCGTGATCACCGGCATTTCCGTCAACTACATCTCGCCCGGCCCGGTGGCCAAGGCCATCACCAGGGGCCTTCTGGCCAAACCGGCGGTGTTCCGCAGCCACGGCGGCCGCCCCAGAGCCGTGGAGGCCGGAGATCTGCATGTGGACGTGGCTTTCATTGCCGCGCCCTGCTGCGATGTTTACGGCAACCTCAACGGCACGCAGGGCAAGTCGGCCTGCGGCGTGCTCTCCTATATCTATCCTGATGCTCAGTATGCGGATCAGGTGGTGGCCGTCACGGACAATCTTGTGGATTATCCGGCCTGCCCCATTGAAATCAGCCAGGATTTCGTGGATTATGTCGTGGTTGTGGATTCCATCGGCGATCCCAACGGCATTGTGTCCGGCACCACCAGGGTCACTTCGGATCCCATCGGCCTGAAAATCGCGGCCGCGGCTGCCGAGCTGCTCGACGAGACCGGCTACATCAAGGAAGGCATGTCCTGCCAGACCGGCGCGGGCGGCACCTCCCTGGCCGTGGCCGCCGAGATCAAAAAGCGCATGCTCGCCAAAAATGTTGTCGGTTCTTTCGGCGCGGGCGGCATTACCGCCTATTTTGTGGAAATGCTCAATGAAGGCCTTTTCCGCGCGCTTTTCGACGTGCAGGATTTTGATCTGGTATCCGTGGCCTCGGCCGGGAGCAATCCCAAACACATGGCCATGAGCGGCTCCTTGTACGGCAACCCGCACAACTGCGGACCGGTGGTCAACAACCTGGACATCATGATCCTGGGCGCCACGGAAATAGATACGGACTTTAACGTCAATGTGGTCACCGGCTCGGACGGCACGATCATGGGCGCTTCCGGCGGGCATAACGACACGGCCGCCGGGAGTAAAATCTCCATTGTGGTCACCAATCTGCTCAAGGGCCGCCTCTGCGTGCTGCGCGACAAGGTCACCACCGTGACTTCGCCGGGCGAAACAATTGATGTGCTGGTGACGGACAGGGGCATTGCCGTCAACCCGCGGCGCACCGATCTGCTGGAAAAACTGAAAGACTCCGCGCTGCCGATCATGGACATCCATAAACTCAAGGATATCGGCGAAAGACTGGCCGGAAAGCCGGACCCCATTGCATTTACGGATAAGGTGGTGGCCGTGGTGGAATACCGCGACGGCACCGTCATTGATGTGGTCCGGCAGCCCAAATAAGCCGGGATTCAAGCCGCCGGGGACGTGGAACCCTTGCAACGGCTTGCTGCGACAGGACGCGCGAAATGCTTCGCGCGTCCTGTTTTTTTATTGAAAAGCGGCCGCCTTACGGATGACGACAGCAGAGACAAGCGCAGGCGCAATTTACTTGCGCCGTTAAGCGCCGGAGCGAGCGTTTCAAAAACAATATGCTCTAATGGCCCGTGATGGCGTATTTCTTCAGCTTATACTGCAGCAAGCTCTTGGAAATTCCCAGATATTCCGCTGCCTTGACTTGTATCAGATCGGCGCGCACCAAGGCCCGGCGGATCAATGCGGCCTCGATCTTTTCCAGCGTGTCCGCCAGATCCAGTTGCACGGGCAGCAGATCCACGGCGCTTTTGAACTGCGATTCCTCATCGCGGATTTCCGGGGGCAGATTGTCCACCTCTATGACGGGTCCCGGAACCAGCACCAGGCAGCTTTCCACCACGTTTTCCAACTGCCGGATATTGCCGGGCCACTCGTAGCCTGTGAGGTAATTGAGGGCCTCGGTGCTGAAGGTCTTGGGCGGCATATTGTTGTCCGCCGTGACCTTTTCCACAAAATGCGCCACCAGCAGGGGGATGTCCTCGCGCCGCTCGCGCAGAGGCGGCAGAGGAATCTGCACCACGTTCAGCCGGTAATACAAATCATCGCGAAAGGTCCCCTTTTCCACCAGGGCGGTCAGATCCTTGTTGGTGGCGGCCACGACGCGAATATCCACCTCAATTTCCTCGCCGCCGCCCACGCGCTCGAACCTGCGCTCCTGTAAAACGCGCAGCAGTTTGACCTGAAGATCAGGCGTCAGTTCCGCGATCTCATCCAAAAAGAGCGTGCCCCCGTCCGCCTGCTCGAAACGCCCCCTGCGCATGGCCACCGCGCCGGTGAAGGAGCCTTTTTCATGCCCGAAAAGCTCGCTTTCCAGCACGCCGGGATTCAGGGCCATGCAATTCACGGAAATAAAGGGCTTGTCCTTGCGCGGGCTGGTGTAATGAATGGCCCGGGCCACCAGCTCCTTGCCGGTGCCTGACTCGCCGGTGATCAACACGGTGGAGCGGCTCGGCGCGGCACGATCGACCATCACCAGCACATCGCGGATGCCCCGGCTGCGGCCCACAATCTTGTGCACGCCATAGCGCTCGGCCATGGCTTCCTGCAAGAGCCGATACTGGCGATGGGTGCGCGAGAGCTCGGCCGCATTATGAATGGAAAGCAGGAGCTCGTCATTGGAAAAGGGCTTGGTAATATAATCAAAGGCCCCGTACTTCATCACTTCCACCGCGCTTTCGATGGAGCCGAAAGCCGTCATGATCAGCACGGGGATATGCGGCCAGTTTTTCTTGACCCGCTCCAGAACCTCACGGCCCGTGACCTTGGGCATTTTCATGTCCGTCACCACCACGTCCACTTCGCTTTCGTTCAGAAAAGCCAGCGCGGTTTCAGGATCGCTGATGGCCGTGACCGTGTAGCCCTCGTCTTCCAGCAGGGTTTGCAGGACCAGCAGGTAATTTTTTTCGTCGTCAATAACCAGAATATGGGATTTTTCACTCATCGTGCCTTCCTTATGCGGGGGGATCGGCCGCGGGCAGCAGCACGCGCACCAGCGCCCCGCCCTCAGGGCCGTTCTCAAGTTCGATCACGCCGCCGTGGCTGACGATAATCGACTGGACAATGGGCAGGCCCAGGCCTGTGCCCCCGTCCTTGGTGGTAAAAAAGGGATCCAGCAGATTGGGCAGCGTGCCCGGATCAAAGCCCGGCCCGGAATCCAGAAATTCAAGACGCACGCGGCCTTGCCCGTTCTCGCGCTCAAGATCGCCGCGAATCCGCACAATGCCCGGCCCGTCCATGGCCTGCTGGCCGTTAACAAAAATATTGTAAAAAGCCCGATACAGCAAATCCTTGTCCCCGCGCACAAAAAGCCCGGCTTCAGTCTCCCGCTCCACGGCAATGCCGTGGCGGCCCATTTCCCCTTCCAGAAAAGCCAGCACCTGATCAAGCACCAGATTCACGTCCGCCAGATCCTGCCTGGGTCGGCGCGGCCGGGCATAATCCAGAAAATCATTGACCGTCTGGGAAAGGCGCACGGATTCATCATAAATGGCGCCCAAAATACGCGCCGTGCCCGCGTCGGCCTTGTCTGTGCGCCGTTGCAGCAACTCGGCGCTGGAGCGGATAATACCCAGAGGATTGCGGATTTCATGCGCAATGCTGGCGATCACCCGGCCCATGCCGGCCAGTTTTTCATTGCTGTGCAGCTCGTTTTCCAAGAGGCGGTTTTTGTGCATGCGCTCGGCCAGCACGCGCTCGGCGCGGTGAATGAGCATCAGCAGCAGCCCGAAGAGAATCACCGAAGACAAGAGGCACATGACCACGATGATGCCCTGAAAAGCCAGCACCTGCTCGTAGTCGCCGGTGATGTCCTGGGTCAGCTCCAGCGCGCCCATGACCGGCGCTTCCTGCCCGGGCCGCAGGGGCTCGCCGCGCAGAGGATAGAGCACGCGCAGCACAAAGGTGCCCTCGTGCAAGGGCACCCGGAAAGGGGCTTGCCAGGCCGGAATGCTGGAAATAATTTCGGATTTGGGAGCCGCGCCGTGCAGCACCTCGTCCAGATTGGGCGGGGAGAGACCGGCCCGGCCCACGTCTTCCTTTCTGGTGGAATAAGCCACCAGACGCGAAAAATCATAGATCCGCAGCCGTTCCACCGGCAGCCCATGAATCACGGATTGCACGACCCGATCCAGGTGTTCGTACTGCGTGGGCTGACGCAGGGCAATGCGCCCGCTGGCCAGAATAGTGGGCAGAGCGAAACGGCGGAAGATCTGACTGTTGAGATTCTCCACCAGCAGGCGCGCAAAATCCTCCTGACGGGTCAACAGGGTTTGGCGCGCCGAATTGGAAATGAAAAAGGACAGCGCAAGGCTGGTCAGCAAAATGAGCACCAGAGACAGCCAGGACAAGGTGCGCGCATAGCTCAGGGGCAAATCCGTGTCAGCCGCGGGAGCCTGTCTGGAGGTTTCCTCAGCCCCCGGCAGCCCGGAACCGGCAGAGGATCCCGAAGCCGGCCCGGAAGCGGAATGCGACTCATTCATGCAAACGGTCCTCAGGGCATTCCGTTTTGAAATGCCCGGTTAATGCCTGATGCAAAACATCAGAGGCGCGAACCCCAGAGGGTTTCGCGGCGGCGCGGCCGCTTTAGAGCGTTTTGCTAATGAAATTAGCTAAACGCTCTGGTGGTCGCGGGAGCGGACGCCCGCGCCGAATGAGCCTGAAAACCACGCTTTTCAGGCGCTTGTCCCGCTTGCGGGGAAATGATGGCAACGCCGCTTTTGAAATTGAATAATTTCAAAAGCAAAATGCTCCAGGGCTGAAGACGGCAGAGATCCGGCACTCGACCGAACAACAGATGGAATCCGGCTTCAGCCCTTGCGAGGCGGGAGCGCCAGCGCAGGCGAACGTGCGAGCCGTACAGCTCAAAGACTCGCCTGCGCCTGGCGCACGTTCTTCGGGCAAAGGCTGTCGCACGCAGCAGGCGGGCCAAAAGGCAGCGCGGTAAGGGCCCTCGGGCACAGCGCCAAGGGCCCGGACAGATCTGCGGGGAGCCGCGGCCTTGCTTGTTACAACGACGTTAAAAAACCTGCGTCTGTTGCGGAGCCGACAAATAGGCCGCCAAATCCGCCTCTTCCTGCGGATAACCGCCCGCGCCGAGGCGGGCGTTGGCCAGACGCTTGCCCAATTCCACGGCGGGCTGATCCAGGGGGTTGATCCCCATCAGCCATCCGGTGAAAAGCGTGGCCGCTTCCAGAAGCATCATCAGGGAGCCCGCCGCCCTGGGGCCGGTATCGCTCATTTCAATGTGCACAAGAGGCACGCCGCTTTTGCCCAGCGCCATGCGCGTGCCCAGGGCCTCGGCTTCCAGCAGGCTTCCAAAAGGCTTGGCGCGCAGCCAGGCCCATTGTTCGGGCACGTCCATGCCGAAATTGCGGCCCTGGGGCTGGTTGCCGCTGGTCAGGAAAATGCAGCCCTTGTTGCGCGGGCCGTCCAGGAACATCTGATTAATGGAGTGCTGATCCGTCACCCCCGTGGCGGGCACGGGCATGCTGCCTTTGCCCTCCTTGCCCAGACTTTCGGCCCAGAGCTGGGCGAACCAGGGGCCAAAGGTGGCCCACTGCGGGATGTAGCAGAAAAAGATCAACTGGCTGTAGTCGTGATCTTCCAGGGCCTTGGCCCAGCAAGCCAGGGAAAAGGAAGGGTGTTGGCCCAGGGCCGCCGGATTTTTTGCCAAAGGCCGCGCCACGTCTGCCGCGCCATCCAGCAGAGCCTGCCAGTCAATGCCCAGAAAGGCCGCGGGCAACAAACCCACTGCCGAAAGCGCGGAGTAACGGCCGCCCAGATAATCGGGGACTTCCAGAGCCGTAAGGCCGTATCGCTGCGCCTCTTGGCGCAAATAGCCCTTGCTTTCGTCGGTGACCACAATCATCTGTTCCTGCCAGCGCGCGCCCAGCGCGGCCTTGAGCCAATCACGCACCAGAAAATACTGGGCAATGGTCTCAATGGTACCGCCGGATTTACTGATGCAAACCACCACGGTGTCGGCGGGCCTGAGCCTGGAGAGCCAGGCTTCAAAGGTTTCGGCGCAGACATTGTCCGCGATCCAGAGCCAGGGTCCGGTATGTCCGGGCCCGTCCTGACCCGGCGCAAAAGCCCGCTGCATGGCGCGCGCGCCCAGGGCCGAACCGCCGATGCCGAGCACCAGCATATGTTTATAGGCCTTGATGCGCGGAATCAGGGGGGCCATTTCCACTTCCAGCTTGGCGCGGTACGGCATGGTCAGAAAAGGCAGTTCTCCGGCGGCGGTTTCCTGCGCCAGGCGGCGCCCCAGTTCCTCGTGCCGGGCGGCGCAGGCCGCGGCGGCTTCTTTGGGCAGACGATGGCCATAGGCCCTGGACCATTCAAGCAGGTGAGACATGCGTACCTCCCGCGTTTTGAACATTTCAAAAAATGAAATGCTCCCAATGCCCGTAGGGGCGGCGGCGCAATACCGCGTGAATCCGGATTGCACCCTGTTGCCAGTCATTGCTGCCAAAGCCGCAAAGGCCGGGGAGCGAAAAAACGCCGGCGCACGGCTTTATAGGTTTGCGGCCGCACCCCGAAACGGCAACGCCAGAGCGAGCAGTCCTCGCGCGCCGCACAGGCGCGCACTTCGCTCCGGCTGCCCGCGCAGCCCATGCACTGCCTGCGGACGGCCCGCAAGGCCGCGCGTTCGGCCGCATCGGGCGGGGCCGGGCAATCTCCGCCGGGAACAGCTGCCATGCGCCACGCATTCAGGGGGCAGTCAACGTCGGAACAGGAGCGCACCGCCTTGGGCGATGCCCCCTGGCACTCCAGGCAAAATTGCCGGATAGCCGCCACGACGCCGCTCCTGGCCATGCTTACCCAGCCGCCGCGGCGCAACATTTTTTGTATTTTTTGCCGCTGCCGCAAGGGCAAGGATCATTGCGGCCCACCTTGGGGGCGGGGCGCCGGTAGCCCTCAGGGCGCAACGCCACCCCATCCACATAATAGAGTTTGCCATCCTTGCGGCTGAAAAAACTTCTTTCGCCCAGTTGGCGGGGGATGCCGTCCAATTCGTAAAAAGCATGAAATTCCACAAGATCATAAAGCTCGCCATTGACGCCCACGGGCGCGTCCTTGAGGCTCTTGCCCACGTCCAGACGCAGCCAGCGCACGCCCTTGCTTTGCTCCGCAATTTTTTCAGCCGTAATGCCTTCACGAAAATCAGGATGCGTGCTTTGGACCAGCCAGTCATAACGGCCGAGCGCATACGCCGCATAGCGGGAACGCATCAAAACCTCGGCCTCGACGGGCCAGGCCGTGCCGTCAAGATACGGGCCGCAACATTCCGCCAGAGGGCGGTTGCTGCCGCAGGGACAGGTAGGGGACATGAAAGCCGCCTTGGTTATATGCGCCGGGTGAACTCCCGCACTACAACCACTATAGCCTATGCCCTGCCGGGCGGCAAGGCCGAGGCAGGCACGGCGCAAGGCTGGCCCTGGCTGCCGGGAGGCTTCAGACGTTGGCATCCGGGGCTTTTTCCGCTCCGGGAAAAGAAGGCGGGCGCAAGCGGACCAGACTGCCGGGCAGAACAGCTTCAGGGTCGCGCATCAGCAATTCCAGCACGCCCTTGCGCTGCACATCAACCGTGGCCTCGCCCAGTGCGTTCCCCTGGACGTCAAGCACTGTGCAGGTCTGCCCCGCAGCAGGCGCTTTCAGGCCGTGCAGCAGGCACCAGAGACGGCAGCCGCCGTCTTCCAGGCGCAGACGGAAGACTTCGCCGCAGCCCAAAGTAGCTGCCAGGCGGGCAGAACGCCGCCCCAGCACATACACGCAACCGCCGCAGAGCAAGGCGATCATGCCGCAACCGGCGGCCAGCACAAAGGGATTCCAGCCTGTGAGGCGGTAGATGAAAGAGGCCGAACCCGCGCGCCGGGCCGAGGCATCCTCCCACACGCGCACCTTGAACGTCTGCGCGCTGCTTGAGGCCGTCCCCCGGAACCAAACCCGCAGGGCATAACTGCCCTGCTCCGCAAGCGGTTCCGCCGTAACCGTGCCGCGCCACATTCCGTTGCCGAACCAGTAGCCTGCGAAAAATTCGTCCAATCGGAAGTGCAGCGGCGCATCCTCAGGCAGGAACCGGGCCTGCAAGTCATTTGTCACGGGATTTTTGAGCGGGAGCGGCCCGGAAAGCACCAGAGCGTCGCCGGGCAGCAGCTCCAGAAGATCCGAACCCCTGCGCATGTGCGCCAGCAAGCCGTCGATCAGGCCCACCAGGGCCACTGCCAGCAGAACCGCGCTGATCCAGCCAATGCTGCGCTGCTGTGAACGGGTCTTGCGCAAGGTTTGCCAGAACTTTTGGTCGGGATGAGGGTTCATGGGTTCACCTTAGCCCCGGCGCGGCAGAAGAACAAGCCCAAAGCCCGCGCCATGCCCGCTGCCGCCGCCATACGGCTGCAAGAACCCTGCCGCCCGCAAGCCGGTTGCAAAGCCTGCGCATCCCCGGCCGGGCCCCTGCCCGGGCTGTACCCGACCCTGTACGGATGTCGCCTGAGGCACGCGAAAAAAATACGGCGCATGTCTCAGACATTGGTTTCAACGGCTGAGAAGGCCCGGACGGCCCGATGATTCAAGCACGCGCCAGCGCACCAGACAGCGCCCCTGACGGGGCAGGTCGATGAGGCTTTCCTGCTCGGCCGGAAAACGCCTTTTGATCACCCGATTCAAATAAAAGGCAGATGCCCAGAGCGGCACGGTTATGCCGAAAAACCAGAGGCAAAAGGTTATTTCCGAAGAAGCGCCGCGCGCGGCCTGATACATGGCCAGAAAAACCGCTCCCACCATCAGCAGGTTGGCCATGACGCGGATCAGGGCGCTGTACAGAGATTGTTTGTAGCTGTTCATGAGATTTCTCCGGTCTGCGAGGGCATTGTACTGTTGAAATGCTCTCATGCCGCACACGCCGCAGCGCTGCTGTCGACGCCCGTAAACCTTGCAGGCTGACGGGCCGCCATCCGCTCAGGAACGGCATGGATGCGGCCGAAAAACCTGCTTTTCGGCGGCCTGAGCCTTTGAAAAAAGCGACCCGTTTCAAAGGCAAGCTTTTGGAGAATTTGCCGGAGCGGGATGGCCCCGCTCCGGCAGCTCGCGTTTTACTTCTTGAAGATATCCGTCTTGGTGACGTTCATGATTCTCATAGCCTGGCTCTTGTCCTCATTCCTGTACGCGATGCGCATCTCATTGCCCGCCGTCCAGCTATACGGAGGCAGATCAAGCAGATCGGCCGGCACCCTGAAGGTCACCAGCGCGTTCAGGCGCGTGGAATACACGGTTACGGTGCTCTGTTCCCTGTCGATGACCGGGAAGGTCTTGCCCGCAACCTTGGGATGATTCTTCTTGATGTTCTTTTCCACGTCCGTGAACTCCACAGGCACCACCTCCACGCTCTTGGCGGAGGGATCATAGATGAGCACTTCGGACTTGGCGAGGTTAATCATCAGGCGGCCGCCCACATCGGGAAGCGGACCCATGTCCCTGGCTTCCGGGGGCAGTTTGAAGGTATGCACGCCGCCGCTGTAATGGGGATTAAACTGATCGTGGTTGACGTCCACCACAATGGTCAGGGTCCTGGCGGTCGGGTCAAAGGCCACGCACCGGCCCTGCTCCACGCCTCCGTCAAAATCACAGGCTGTGAGCAGCGCAAAGGAGAGGGCCAGCGCCAGCGACAGCAGAATACGTATTTTCATGGCTTGTCTCCTTTAGTTGCCGACGGCCTGTTGCTTCTTGGCGGCCAGTTCCGCCTTGGCGCCCTGCACCATGCGAATCGCGATGTAAATGGAGATGATGCTTACAAAACCCAGCACTTCCACCGTGGCCATGGGGCCGAACAGCCAGGCCAGGGAGGGGAATTCGGCCTGCAGAAGCTTGAGCACCACGGACATCAGGCAGCCGAGCACAGCCAGACCGAACACGATGCGGATGCCGTAGCCCTTGACGTACTTGGTGGCCACAACGCCGATCTGCGCGCCGATGGCCGCGCCGCAGAGCATGATGATGGCCGCGAGCAGTTCCACGCGTCCCTTGTAGGCATACGAGGCTGTGCCGTACAAACCGGAAATGGCCACTTCAAAAAGGTCCGTGCCCACGGCCAGATGCGTGGGGCAACCCACCAGATAGACCAGGGCGGGCATGCGGATCAGGCCGCCGCCGATGCCCAGAATGCCCGCCAGCCAACCCGTGAACAGACTCACGATGATCGGCAGCCAGGCCGAGCAGGTGATGCCGGCGCGCTTGAAATGCACCATGGGAGGAATCCTGAAGGACTGCAGCTTGGAGGCCCAGTCAAGGCCCACGGCCGTCTTGTCAAGTTCCTGCTTGTGGGCCTTGGCCTCGCGTTCCTTTTTGCGGCGCAGGGCCACGTCATGAAAGACCAGCCAGGCCAGCAGAATCAGGAGCACCACATAGAGCCAGCGCACGACCTTGTCCACACTCCCGATGCGTTCCAGCCACATGACCATCTGCGCGCCGATTTCCACGCCGATCACCGTGCCCACCAGCATGGTCAGGCCAAGGACGTAGTCCACGTTGCCGAATTTGCCGTGGCGCATGGTGGAAATCAAGGATTTGCCGGCCATCTGGGCCACGTCCGTGCCGATGGCGAACGCCATGGGAAAGCCCAGGATATTCAGGCCCGGAGTCACCATCCAGGCCCCGCCCAGGCCGAAGAAACCGCCAATGATCCCGACGCCCAGCCCGAGAATGATCAAACCGGGCCAGAAAATGTTCACGCCGGAAATGGGCATCAAAATATACAGCCAATCCATATCTGCCTCCTTTCCGGGCTATTTTTCCGCCAGTTCGCGATGTTCGAGGTCAATGCCGATATGGCGCATGACGACGTCTGCCAAAAGACCGAGGATCGTGCCGAGGATCGGAATGATGATCATGGTCAGAATGGCGAAGAAGAAATGGCTTTCATTATACATTTCCGCCCACCAGTACAAAAGGCCGTCCAGTTTGCGCGTATCGGCCACAATGACCACGTCGGCCTTTTTCTTGGCCGCCAGTGCCAATGACGGCATAAGCACGGGCAGCATCAGCGCGCAGCCCGTAAGCCAGATCCAAAGCCTGCGCATTTTGTTCATAACATCCTCCACTGTGTTGGGTTTGCCCCAGGGGGCGACGCCTTGGCCAAAGTCTGCGACCGCCCGTTCCAAAACCACTTGCCGATAATTTGTGAAAATTAAAGCAAAGGCCGTGCCATTGCACGATCACAGACAGCTAGCTCGCCGCAAGCGCGTCCGGGTTGCCCCATTGCGGCGGATTTGCTTGTCAATGTTTTTTTTCTCGCCTATACTCGGTTCATGCTTGCGCTTTTTTGCGCAAAGAGGAGGAGAATGCGCATCTTCAGCTCCCTCTCCCGCAGCGGATCGCTGCAAAACGCCTCTTTTTTTCTGAACCGCAGCCTTGCAAAGCGCATGCTGCTCCTGGGCCTGCCGCTGCTCGCCCTGGTGCTGCTGCTGATTTTTTTCCTTACCGGGCGAAGCATTGAAAGCATCGTCAATCGCGCAATAGCGCGCAACGCGCAACTGCAGGCCCAGGCCATCAGCCTTGCCCTGGAACAAATCCTGGTGGAAACGCGCAACCAGTTGCTGATTCTGGCCGCAGGCTCCATGGATCGGCAGGATATGCTGCGCAGGCTCAAATTCCGCGCCCAGGCCGAAGGTCTGCGCTACCGCGAAGTGGCCTTCATGGGCCTGAGCCCTGAAAAACGCTTTCTGCTCCTGAACTACGGCGGCGAGATCATCGTCATCCCCCCCCAGACGGCTCTGGATACGCCGGCCAGCCCCTTTCAGACCATCAGCGCGGGGCAGCGCCCCGGCCATGTCAACGTGAGCCAGCCGCTGGAAGTGGTCTACCCCATGGTGCGGATCAACGACTCCCTGCAAAGCCTGCCCTTGTATGTCATCCGCTTTTCCACTCCCATTTATGACGGGGAAGGGAATTTCCAGGGCATTCTGGTTCTCTCGCTGGATCTTGAGGTCCTGCGCGACGCGGTTTCGCTCTTTTCCTCCCCCGAAGCGCCGATCAACGCAGGCAGCGAAAGCACCCGCATCCGCAGCTTCTTTTTCGACAAGGAGGGCTGGATGCTCTTTCAATCCGAAACGACGGACAAAAACAGCAAAGAAAGCGCGCTGAGCTCGGACGCGGTGCGGGCAGGCTTTCGCGGGGATTTCGGCCGGCCCGGCTTCAGCGTCGCCTTTCGCCCCGGACCGGAGCATCTCAATTACTGGAACATCGTGGCCGACGTGCAGAACGGCCATGCCGGGCAATTTTTCCTTGCCAACGAGGCCACAGCCTGGAGCGACGGGCAATTGCGGGTGGAAGGCGTCAGCTATGCGCCCGTGACGTTCATGCCCAATGCCGAAGGGCCGCGCACCGTTCTGGGCGGCCTTGCCGTGCTGGACACCAGCTTCACGGCCACGCACACGGGCCTGCAACTCGTGGGCACCTATGTCTTGTGTTTTCTGGGGGGCTTGCTGCTGCTGGGGCTGAGTCTCTGGTGGCTCGCCCGGGGCATGGGCAGACATTTGAACATTCTCAGCGCCGAGCTGCAAAGCCGCAACGAGCATGACGACGCCGCAGCCCTCTGCCTGCCGCGCCTGCCCCCGGAGCTGGAAAGGATCAAGCAGAATATCAACGTGCTTCTGGAACGCCTGCGCCTGGCCAGAGCCGACCAGATCTCCCAGGAGGCCATGCAGACCGCCCAATGGCAGCGGGAACCAGTTGAAGGCCTGCCCAGTCCCGCCGCGCTGCCCGAAAAAGGCCTGGTCGGAACTTCCGCGCCCATGCAGGCCCTGCACAGCCAGATTCAAAAGGCCGCGCAAGTGCTTGCCGATGTTCTGATCGTGGGCGAAACCGGCACGGGCAAGGAGCTGGTTTCCCAGGCCATCCACAGCCTGAGCCGCCGCGCCGACGGTCCCTTTATCACCATCAACTGCGGCGCTCTGGATGAAACCCTGCTGATGGATACGCTCTTCGGCCATGTGAAGGGCGCGTTCACCGAGGCCAGGCAGGCCCGCAAAGGCGCTTTTCTGGCCGCTGAAGGCGGAACCCTGATGCTGGACGAGATAGGCAACGCCACGCCCAAAGTCCAGCAGGCCCTGCTGCGCGCCCTCTCCACCCGGAGCATCCGGCCCTTGGGCAGTGATCACGATCTGCCTTTTGACACCAGGATCATTGCGGCCACCAACGCCGAGCTGCACGGCGAGGCCCAGGACGGCTCCTTTCGCGAGGACTTGTATTACCGCCTCGCGGTCCTGACCATCCGCACACCGCCCCTGCGGCGGCGCAAGGAAGATATCCCGGCTCTTGTGGTCTATTTTCTGGCCCGCGCCGTGGAAGCCTCCGGTGCGGGCCATGCCCGCGCGCTCCCCAAAATCAGCCGCGGGGCTCTGGACAAGCTCATGCGCCACCATTGGCCCGGAAATGTGCGCGAGCTGGAAAATACCCTGACCAGGGCGCTGACATTCTGCGAGGGGCACATACTCTATGCGGAAAATATTCAGTTCGGGCCCGGTTCGCCGCCGCCTCCGGCGCATCCTGCAAAAAAAGACGCTCTCGCCCATCCCGAAGCTGACGCCGCCGCTCCGGAAAACAACGGGCCTGCGGAAAGGACGCCGGACGCCCGGCCCGACGCCACGGCCCAGGCCGCCGGGCCGGCCACGGATACGACGTTGCTCAACTACCGCCAGCGGGCGCTGCTGCCCTGTCTCAAGGATCGGGGGAGCATCAGCCGCCAGGAATATCAGGCCCTGGCCGGAGAAGGCATCTCCATGCGCACGGCCCAGTATGATCTGCAATTGCTGGTGCAGCTCGGCCTGATGTATAAGGTGGGCCGCGGCCCGGCCCAGCGTTATATGTTTACGGCGCGCCCCGGCGTCGCGGATGACAGGCAGACGGAAAAAGGAGCCTCCTGATGAACGCCGTGGATACCGTGCGGAAACTGTTGGGCCTGACGCGACGCATCAGCCGGGAAAAGGCCATGGCCGTCTTTACCCGGCGTTACGCCTCCTTCAAGGAACTTTTGCAGGCCAACGCGGATCTCGCGGGCATTCTGGCCTCCCTGGACGCGGCCCAGCGCGGCGAGCGCAGCCTGGAAATCGGCCAGGTGCGCAAAGAGGCCCGGCGGGCTATTTTTCAGTGCGAACGGATGGCGGGCTGTCTCAACGACATGTCCTCGCAGCGCCATGCGGAGCTCGGCGCGGTGGTGGAAGCCATCAGCGAGCGCATTGTGCGGGAGCTTGAGCAGTACGCGCGCGGGGACGTGACCTCCCTGACGCTGCCGCTCAGCGAAGTGGACGCCAGCATGGCATACAGCGTGGGCGGCAAAAACGCCAATCTCGGCGAGTTGCGCAATATGCTGGATATGCCCGTGCCGCGCGGTTTCGCCATTACCATCAAGGCCGGAAGCCTCTTTTTGCTGCGCAGCAACAGCCTGTTCAAAAACATCTACAGCCAGCTGCGCTCCGTGGACGCTGAAAAGCCGTCCACTATCAGCGCGGCGGCCCGGGAAGTGGAGCGGCTGATCCTCAATGCCCCGGTGCCCGATGAAGTGAGCGGCCCCATACTGGCGGCCTGGGACGAGGTTTTCGGCGCGGAAAGCGATATTGTGGCCGCCCTGCGCTCCAGCGCCATTGCCGAAGACGGCGTGCAGTCCTTTGCCGGGCAGTACCGCAGTATTCTGGGCGTCACGCGGCAGGATCTGCTCATGGCTTTCAAAAAGGTGGTGGCCAGCCTCTTTTCCCCCCGCGCCCTGGCCTACCGGGCCGTCCACGGCTACGCCCTGGACGCCACGGGCATGGGCCTGTGCTGCCTTGAAATGGTGCGGGCCAAGGCGGCCGGAGTCGCGTTTTCCAGGCATCCTGTGGATCTGCGTTCCAACTGCGTGCTGATCAACGGTCTCTGGGGCCTCGGGGAAATGGTGGTGGACGGCACGGGCACGCCGGATCAATGGCTGGTTTCGCGCGCCACGCGGCGCATAAGCCGCGAAACCGTAGCCCATAAGGAGGCGCGGCTGCTCCTTGTGCGCAAGGAGGGCAAGGTTGAAAGCGAGGTCGTGGACGTGCCAGAGACTCTGCGCGACGTGCCCTGCCTCAGCCATGCCCAGGTGGAACAGTTGGCGGCCCTGGCCCTGACCCTGGAACGCCATTATCAGTATCCGCAGGATCTGGAATGGGCAGTGGATGAGGAAGATCGGATCATCCTGCTCCAAACCCGGCCCATGTGCCTGGACTGCGGCGCCGAAATCGCCGCGCCCGCGCTGGGGCATATGCGGCCCCTGCTGCGCGGGGCGGATGTGGCGGCCAAGGGCGTGGGCTGCGGCCCCGTGGTCCTGGCCCACCCCGACGAGGATCTCACCCACTTTCCGGAGGGCGCGGTCATGCTTTTGGCCCACTCCTCGCCCAACGCCATGCCGGCCATGCCGCGAGCCGCGGCGGTCATTGCCGAAACAGGCAGCCTGACCGGGCATATGGCCTCCATCTGCCGCGAGTTCGGCGTGCCCACGCTGATGAATCTGCCGGGCGCGCTCAGCCTGCTCACGCCGGGGCAGGTCGTCACGGTGGACGCCCTTTCAGGACGCGTTTTCAAGGGCGAGGTGCCGGAATTGCTGGCTCTGAGCCTGAGCCGCAAGCTGCCCAGGGCCGATACGCCCGCCCTGGTTCTGTTGCGGCGGATAGCGCCGCATATTCTGCCCTTGCACCTGGTGGACCCGCAATCGGAACTTTTCACGCCGGGCAACTGCACCTCGCTCCACGATGTCATGCGTTACGCGCACGAATTAAGCTATACGGAGATGTTTCTGCTCTCGGACAGCGTCTCGGAGAACAGCGCGGGCGTGGCCAGCCGCCTGCAATGCGCCGTGCCGCTGGATCTGTATGTGATTGATCTGGGCGGCGGCCTGAAAAAACCGGAAGCTGCGCTGGTCGGGCCGGAGGATGTGACCAGTGTGCCTTTCCGGCAGCTTCTGGACGGCATGCTCCACCCGGCGGTGCGGGCCAACGGCCCCCGCCCTGTGAACATGCGCGGCTTTCTCTCCGTGATGGGCCAGAGCATGATTGGCGGCAATCAGCAGAACGGCGCGCGCTTCGGCGAACGCAGCTACGCCATTGTTTCCGATCGCTACCTCAACTTTTCCTCGCGTGTGGGCTATCATTACGCCATTCTGGACACCTGGTGCGGCGACACGCTCAGTAAAAACTATATCCGTTTTGAATTTGCGGGCGGCGCGGCAGGAAGCGTGCAGCGAGCCCGGCGCGTGCGCTGCATCGGCCTGATTCTCACGGAACTCGGCTTTACCGTCGTGGTCAACGGCGATAGAATACGGGCGCGCTACCAGAAATACCCCAAGCTTGAACTGCTCTCGCGCTTGGATCAACTGGGGCGGCTTTTAATCATGACCCGCCAGATGGATATGCTCATGGTGGACGACGAGGCTGTCCAGGCCTATGCCGCCAAATTTCTCAACGGCGAATACCATTAGAGCGTTTTGCTAGAGCGGTTTGCTAATGAAATGAGCTAAACGCTCTGGCAAGGCGAAGCCATGCCCGCCGTGCGCGTCAGCCGCTGGCGGCTGTGCCGCCTTACGGATGACGACAGCAGAGATAGGCGCAGGCGCAATTTACTTGCGCCGTTAAGCGCCGGAACGAGCGTTTCAAAAGAAATATGCTCTAACCGGATGGCCGGAAAGCCGCCCGCGCAACCGCTTCTTCAGGACAACTCATGAGCAATCTTTTTCGCGCCATACCCGCCGTTGACCTCTGCCTGGAGGCTTTGACGGCCGCCGATCCGGGGCTGGCCCAGGCGCCGCGCGCCCTGTTGCGCGAGCTGACCGCCGCCTTCTGGGAGCAACGACGCCAGGATATCCGGGCCGGGCGCTGCCAGGAGTCCGCCGCCCTGGGCCTGGACGCGCAGTTGCCCGCCCTGCTGGCTCATGTCCGTTCCGGCTTGCGCCCCTGCCTGCGGCCGGTGCTCAACGCCACGGGCGTTGTGATCCACACCAATATGGGCCGCTCGGTCCTGGCCCGGGAGGCCCGTGCCGCCGTGGCCCTGGCCGCTCAAGGCTATTGCAACCTGGAGCTCGACCTGCGCAGCGGCGGGCGCGGCAGCCGTTATGATCTGGTGGAAGGGCTGATCTGCCGCCTGAGCGGCGCGGAGGCCGCGCTGGTGGTCAACAACAACGCCGCCGCCGTGCTCCTCGTGCTGGACACCTTCTGCAAGGGCGGCGAAGTCATTGTCTCGCGCGGGGAACTGGTGGAGATCGGCGGCAGCTTCCGCATCCCTGACATAATGGAAAAAAGCGGCGCGCATCTGCGGGAGGTGGGAGCCACCAACCGCACCCATCTGCGGGATTACGCCGCGGCCATCACTGAGAACACCCGCGCCCTGATGCGCGTGCATACCTCCAATTACCGCATTGTGGGCTTTCATTCGGCCGTGTCCCTGCCGGAGCTGGCGGCTCTGGCGCGCGAGCACAGGCTGCCCCTGATTGAAGATCTCGGCAGCGGCAGTTTTACGGATTTTTCATCCTGCGGCCTGCCCAACGAGCCCACTGTGCCTTTTGTCCTGGCCCAGGGAGCGGATCTGGCCACCTTTTCCGGGGACAAGGCGCTCGGCGGGCCGCAGGCCGGGATCATCGCGGGCCGCAAAGTGCTGGTGGACGCGCTCAAGGCCAATCCCCTGACCCGCGCCCTGCGCTGCGACAAGCTCTGCCTGGCAGCTCTGGAGGCCACACTGCGCCTTTATCTGGACCCGGAAAAGGCCAGAGAGCGCATCCCCACTCTGCGCAGGATCGCCCGCCCGGCGCGCGAGCTGGCGCGCGAGGCCAGCGCGCTGGCCGCCCGCCTGCGCAAACATCTGGGCCCGGCCTGCCGGGTGAGTTTGCGGCCCGATGTCTCGCGCGTGGGCGGCGGAGCCTTTCCCCAATGCGATCTGCCCACCACCCTGGTTTGCCTCAAACCGGCCGCCATGAGCGCCACAGCCTTGAAAGCCGCCCTGCTGGACGCGGACCCGCCCCTGCTCGGCCGCCTGGAGGAAGAAAATTTCTGCCTGGATCCGCGCACCCTGGAGCGGCCTGACTGGAACGCTGCCCTGCGGGTTCTGCAAAGGGCGTTGTGCGCGCCCAGCCAATCATAACTGACAAGGAAACACGATGATGAAAAAAACACTGGCCTACAAACCCCAAAGCGCCTGGCAAATCTACGCCGGGGCCCAGGAGCGCAAAAAAATGGAGGCGCTGGCCGCCCGCTACATCGACTTTCTGACCCGTTGCAAGACCGAGCGCGAGACCGTGGACTATGTGCGCGAACGCCTGAGCCAGGCCGGATACAGCGAAGACTTTGGCGCGAAATCCGGCAACGGCCGCGTGCTGCGCCCCCTGCGCGGCAAGGCCCTGTTCGCGGCCCGGCGGGGCAAGGAACCCCTGGGCAAGGGCCTGGCGCTGATTGCCGCCCATGCCGACACCCCGCGCCTGGACCTCAAGCAGCGCCCGCTTGTTGAGCAGCCCGGCGTGGCTCAGGCCAAGACCCATTACTACGGCGGCATCCGCAAATATCAGTGGCTGGCCCGGCCTCTGGCCCTGCACGGGGTGATCATCCGCGAAAACGGCCAAAGCCTTTCCGTGAGCATCGGCGAGAAACCGGGCGAGCCGGTCTTCTGCATTGCGGATCTGCTGCCGCATCTGGCCCGGAAGCAGAGCGCGCAGACCCTCAGCGAGGCTTTTGAGGCCGAAAAGCTGAATATCATACTGGCCCACAGTCCCAAGGTCGAAAAAAAAGCAAAAAACGAGGGCAAGGACGCGCCCGGGGAGGCCGTCAAGGAACAGCTTCTGGACCTGCTGCACAAAAAATACGGCATCAACGAGGAAGATCTGATCACCGCCGAGCTCCAGGCCGTGCCCGCCGGGCCCGCGCGCTTCGTGGGCTTTGACAAGGCCCTGGTGGGCGGCTACGGCCAGGACGACCGGATTTGCGTGTTCACGGCCCTGGAAGCCCTGCTCACGGCCAAAGACGGGCCGCGCAACAGGGCCGTGATCTTCTGGGACAAGGAGGAAATAGGCTCGGACGGCGCCACGGGCGCGGCCTCGCGCTTTTTTCAATACTGCGTGGAGGATCTGGCGCGAGCCTGGGCGCCGGGCACGCCCGCGTCGCATGTGCTCCTGCGCAGCCGGGCCCTGTCGGCCGACGTGCAGGCCGCCCTGGACCCGGATTTTCAGGAAGTGCACGAAAAACAGAACGCCGCCCAGCTGGGGTACGGCCCCTGCTTCTCCAAATTCACCGGCTCGCGTGGAAAATACGGGGCCAGCGAGGCGGACGCCGAATTTTTCGGCGAGCTGCGCGGCCTGTACAACGCCAAAGGCATCCCCTGGCAGAGCGCGGAACTGGGCAAGGTGGATCTGGGCGGCGGCGGCACGGTGGCCCTCTTTCTGGCGGCCTACGGCATGCAGGTCATTGATCTGGGCCCGGCCGTGCTCTCCATGCACAGCCCCTTTGAGCTGGCAAGCTGCGCGGATCTGTACGCCACGCTGCAAGCTTACAGGGCATTTCTGGAGGCCTGAGCGAATCTTCCCCGGATCTGGTGTCTCTACATCGGGAAGTTTTGCCTTTCCGACAAGGAAAACAAGCCGATTGCAAAGGGAGTGCACTCCAGCCACAGCCGCCAACGGCTGAGGCGCGCGGCGGGCATGGCAAAGCCATGCCCGCCGCGCAGGCGAAATTTACTTTCGCCGTAAGCGCCGGAGCGAGCGTTT
The DNA here is from genome assembly GCF_011039085.1 of Desulfovibrio sp. ZJ369. Classification (GTDB taxonomy): domain Bacteria; phylum Desulfobacterota; class Desulfovibrionia; order Desulfovibrionales; family Desulfovibrionaceae; genus Desulfovibrio. The sequence goes on from NZ_JAAKEI010000001.1 coordinate 128,184, forward strand.
CAAAAGCAATATGCTCTAGATGTTCAGCGCCGCCGCATGGTTGACAGGGCCGCACCCCTTGCCCGGGCTATAGCTTTTGCGCAAAGCCAGGTTGAGAAATTCCTGAGCTTTGGTCACGGCCGTAAGCAGCGGCAGGCCCTTGCCCAAGCCTGTGGCGATGGCCGCCGAGAGCGTGCAGCCGGTGCCGTGGTTGTTGGCGGTTTCCACCTTTGCTTGCGGCAAGGCCCTGGGTTTCTCGCCGGGTACGCACAGGCAGTCAACGACCATCACAGCGTTGTGCATATGCCCGCCTTTGATCAAGACCGCCCTGGCCCCCATCCCAAGCAGTTTTTCACCGGCCGCAAAGGCGTCCTCCACATTCCTGATGCTCAAGCCGGTGAGCATTTCGGCTTCGGGACGGTTGGGCGTGAGCAGCTCGCAGCCGGGCAGGATTTCTTCTTTGAGCGCGGTCACGGCATCCTCTTGCAGCAGCTGACTGCCGCTCTGGCTTACGGATACCGGGTCCACCACCAGGGGGAAGCCGCGTCGGCGCAGGATAGGGCTCAGGGCTCGGATGATCGGTGCGGAAAAGAGCATGCCGGTTTTGGCCGCGGCCACGGGAAAGCCCTCCAGCACAGTGCGCAGCTCCAGAGCCACAAAGTCCGGTTCCGGGGCGTGTATGCCCGTGACGCCAAGACCGTTCTGGGCTGTGAGCGCGGTAATCACGCTCATGCCGTAGCCGCCCAGGGCCATGATGGTTTTCAGATCGGCCTGGATGCCCGCGCCGCCGCCGGAGTCGGACCCGGCGATAGTCAGAATGTTGGGGGGAGTCGGCATATATGCGTTCCTTATGGGTACATTTAGAGCATTTTTTGATTGAAAATATCCATTTTCAATCACTTCGCTGCCATCATTTCGCGTCCAGGCTTCAGCCGTTGCGACGAAGGAGGCTACGGATGAAGACAGCAATTAGAGCATTTTCAAAGAGAAAACGCCCTAAGCGCATCTTCCGTGAAGAGCAGGAGAGAAGGGGCAGGACGTTTGCCGTCCTGCCCCGGAATGCTTTGTGGCTGGGCGTTTTGCCGCCCGCTACTGCCGCGGCGTCGTTGCGCAGCTCGCGGCTCAGGCGTTTTGCGGCGCGCCCGTCACGCTCTTGCGGCCGAGCAGCATAAAAGCCACAAAAGCCGCAATGGCCGCAATGACGCCGATGGTATTGGAAAGTTCGATGCTCATGCCGAAGCCCATGGTGCGCTCAAAGCAGATGTAGGAAACGCAGACAGCGGTCATGAACACGGCGGGCAAGGAGCAGATCCAATGGAAGCGCCCCTTGCGGTACAAATAGGCCGCCGCGGCCCAGAGCATGATCGTGGCGAGAGACTGGTTGGCCCAGCCGAAGTAGCGCCAGATGATGTCAAAGTTCACCTGGGAAAGAATGATGCCGATCAGAAACATGGGCACGGCGATCAAAAGGCGCGGCGGCACGGCCTTCTGGGAATAATTGAAGGTTTCGGCAATGGTCAGGCGCGCGGCGCGGAAGGCCGTGTCGCCGGAGGTGATCGGCAGCGCCACCACGCCCAGGATGGCCAGCACGCCGCCCACGCCGCCCATCAGGGCAAAGGAGGACTGGGTGACCACGTTGCCGGGGCCGCCGTTGGCCAGAGCGGCCTGCAGGGCCTCAGGGCCGTGATAGAAGCTCATCCCCACTGTGGCCCAGACCAGGCCGATGAAGCCCTCGGCCACCATGCTGCCGTAAAACACGGACTTGCCCAGCTTTTCATTGGCCATGCAGCGGGCCATGAGCGGGGACTGGGTGGCGTGGAAGCCGGAGAGCGCGCCACAGGCAATGGTAATGAAGACCATGGGGAAGATGGGCAGCCCCTTGGGATTCTGGTTGGCCCATTCGATGGAGTTGTAGAATTCCGTGCCGCTGACGAACATCATTACCGTGATGCCCACGGCCATGAAAATCAGGATCGCGCCGAAAACAGGGTAGAAGCGGCCGATAATCTTGTCGATGGGCATGATCGTGGCCAGAAAGTAATAGGCAAAGATCACGCAGACCCAGAAGGTCAGGTTCATCCAGCCGGGCGTGAGCTTGGCCAGCAGCGAGGCCGGAGCGGCCACAAAGACCACGCCCACCAGCACCAGAAGCACCACGGCGAAGACCCGCATAATCTGTTTAGCGGCATTGCCCAGGTTATAGCCCACGATGGTCGGCACATTGGCCCCGTTGTACCGAATGGAAAGCATGCCGGACATGTAGTCATGCACGGCCCCGGCAAAAATGGTGCCGATCACAATCCAGAGCAGGGCCGAAGGGCCGTACAGCGCGCCCAGGATCGGGCCGAACACCGGGCCCACACCGGCAATGTTCAGCAGTTGGACCAGCCAGACTTTCCAGACGGGCATTTCCACATAATCCACGCCGTCGGCATGGGTTTGGGCCGGAGTGGGTCTGCCCGGCTGCACGCCGAAAACTTTTTCCACAATGCTGCCGTAAATCCAGTAGCCGAGAAACAAGGCCGCCACAGCCAAGAGAAAGTAGACATAATTTGGCATAGCTTTTCTCTGCGCACGCGAGTGGTTGAGATTGTCAAAATGAGTGCCCACGCCGGGCAATCTTTTTTGATGCAAGAGTGCTTCTTAATTACCCGGATGTCACTTCGGCGTCAATATCCGGCTCTCTGCAGCGCGTTCTGGCCATCGCCATGCAGCATCGTTGACAGCAATGTGCTTTCGCGCCGTTGCAATGCCGCCGCGTTGCGGCGGATTGCTTGAGAAAGTCTCTGGAAAAAGTCTTCACACTCAACAAAAGGGATGGTATAAATAGAAAAGCAGAGTCGATGTGCTGTGGCCAAGAGCGTTCGCCTTTTACCACGCTCTGTCGGCATGGCGCAGTCGTGCGCCGGGGCCCGGCCTTTGCCGGGCCCCGGCGGCGTGAGCGCTTTGACTGCCCCGACTTCGCACTGCCCGGCCGAGAAGTTTGCCCGGTTGCCCTGTTCTATCGCTCAGGATGACGCTGTCTGCTGCAACTCCCCTGGTTGCGGTCTGCTTGCGGCTGCATCCCCTTTATGAGGAGATCCGGATGAAGTTGGAAAAAAAAGCGCCTCAGGTTCCCGACATCATGAACCTTCCCAAGCCCCGACCCGGCAGGGGCGGCGGCCGTAAACTCCTTGTGCTGGCCCTGCTGGCGGTTCTGGCGGTGGGCGGCGCCGCATTCTGGCTCACCCGCGACAAGGAAACCCGCGAGCAATGGCGGGACCAGGCTGCCGCTGCCATTGACAACGCCACCAGCGGCACGCCTCTGGCCGGGGTCAGCGATCTGCTGCGCGACGCGCCGCCGCCTTTGCCGCCGTCCGTAACCAGTCCCAACACCGCGCCCGGCACCTTTGCCGGTCAGAACGTGCAGGGCACAGTGGGTTCTCCGGTGGATACTTCCCTGCCGCCGGGGCAGGCAGGCCTTGCGGGCAGCGCTTCCGGCGGTCTTCCGGGTCTGGATTCGGCGCAGCCTGCGCTCCCCAAGGTCACGGAGGACAGCAAGGTCCGACCCGGCTTTGTGGAGGATCTGGCAGCGTATCTGGTCTCGCGCTACAAACCGGGAGCGGGCGGCGGCTCGCTTGCGGCAAGCGTGCAAAGCGTCAACCAGCGTTACGGCACGAAAATGACCGGCCTGGCCGGGGGCGGCCGCGAGGCGATCCTGCGGTATGCCTTTCATCCCACCATGCTTCAGAACCTGTACGCGCTCTATGTCGAACGTTTCATGGCAGCCTTGGGCCGCGAGGCTTTTGCCAGGGGCTTGACGCCGGAACAGACCCGGCAGATGTTCATGCTCCTCGCAGGCCGTTTCGTGATGGTGGCCGGGGGTCTGGAAGGCGTGGCCGCGATGCCGGATCTGAACAGGCGGCTCAAGGAGCTGGAACAGCTTGCGCAAGCCGCGGTGGATATCAGCTCGCAAATGACCGTGGCTGTTTTCGATCTGGATCAGTTGCGCGAGGACAAGGCCCCGGCGTCCCGCATCTCCGCGGTTCAACTGCGGGTAGACGGCTTGAGCGCTCGCTACCGCCGCGCCCTGGAAGAGAGAGCAACCGCGCAGCGGGCCCTGGTGGCAGCCATCCGCAAAGGCGGCGGCCACGCCTTGGATGAGGATTCGCTCCTTTTTCTGGCCCACTGGGTTGAGCGGCGTTTGCGCCATGATCCCCAGGCCCTGGCGTCCGTGCAAAGCGCCGCGGGCATTCTGCGGGATTTGGCCCGGCGTTGCGCCCAGGCCGGAGCAGGCGCTGCCGCGCGACCGGCGTCTGCCGGCACGTTGCCTGCGGGCCGGCCCGCTGCCGCTCCTCCCGCGCCTGTACCCGGCGGCGCTGCCGCGCCGCAGAGCGGGGCGCGACTCCCGGCTGCGCAGCCAAACATCCCGGCGGCCCAGCCTGCCGTGCCCGCTCCTGTCCAGGTAGGCGGCCAGGGCCGGTGAGCCGGTCTGCTTTGCTCTTTGTGGGCGGCACGCGCAGCGGCAAGAGCGGGCTGGCCCAGCGCTGGGCTGAGGCCCGGGCGTGCCGCCGCCTTTTTCTGGCCACCTGTCGCGCGCAGGATGCCGAGATGGCCGAACGCGTGGCCCGGCATCAGGCGCAACGGGGCGTGGGCTGGCAGTGCCTGGAGGAGCCCCTGGACCCGCTGGCCGCAGTGAGGGATTTTTTGGAGCAGCGCGCCGCTGCGTCCGAGCCGCTGCCCGGCGTGCTGTTGCTGGATTGCGTGAGCATCTGGCTTGCCAATCTGCTGGCCTCCGATTTCGCGCCGGATGCGGCGCTGGAAAGGGTGGCGGCCCTGGCCGCCTGGCTTGAAACGCCGGGGCTGCCCACGGCTGTGGTCAGTGCCGAAACGGGTTTGGGCATTGTGCCCGGCACTGCTTTGGGCCGTTTGTACCGGGATGTGTTGGGCAGTGCCAATCAGATGCTGGCCAGGGCCTGCCCCCGTGTGATTTTTGTGAGCTGCGGTCTGCCCCTGGCTCTCAAGGGGCCGTTGCCGGAGGAGATATGCTGATACGCGCGCACGCATCTTTCTGCCGCCCTGTGAGGGCGGTTTTCCGCTTCATCTGCTGCCTGGCCTGGCTTATGCCCTGCCTTGCGGCCGCGCCCGCGTCCGCTGCATCCGCCGATCCGGGCGCGGAGCAGGCGCGTCTCTGCATCGCGCAGGCAGGCAAGGCCGTGGACGCGGCTGACGTGGCGGCCTTTGAGCGCCTTGTGGATCTCGACGCCATTCTGGACGAGGCCCTGGACCTTTTTTTACGGGAGGCGCAAAAACCGGAAGTGGCCGGACAATTGCCGCCGCTGCTGGCAATACTCTTTTCCCAGGCAGCGGGCCAGGACAGCGGGGGCGTCAATGTGCGCAGCCTGCTCTTCAGTGAGATCAGGGCCTTTGTGATCAACGGCGTGGCTTCCGGCGCTTTTGCCGGGCGCAAGCCCACGGGGCAGGCTGCCCAAGGCCTTCTGGCTCCGCTTTTTGCCGATGCCTCCACCGGACGCAAGGAAATCCGCGAGATCGGCCAGGCCCGTCGCGACGGCCAGGGCTGGCTTGTGCCTTTTACGGTGCACGACGCAGGCAACGGCGAGACGTATGCCGTGCTGGGCCGCGTCAGCCCGGTGGATGACGGCTGCCGTCTGACGGCCGTGGAAAATCTGGAGGAACTTCTGGACCGTGTGGCTGCGGAAAGCCGGAATGTGGTTCCCTAGCCCTTTCGGGAAGAAAGATCACAAAGGCTGATGTGCTGCGGGAGTATAACGGTGGCTTGGGTTCTGCCCATGTGGCCGAAGGCGGCCAGAGGTGATCTTACTCTGTGTCAGAGCGCGTCGCGTCGCGCTCGCCGGCTCATGCGCATCCTGTCGATCAGCATGCAGCAGCCGCTGAGCGTAATAGTGACGGCCGCCGCGGTGAAAACCCCCCGGTAGCCGTAGCCGCTCTGGATCACCAGCCCGCCCAGCAGGGGGCCGAGCATGCCGCTGGCGTCAAAGGTGGACATCATCACATTGGAGTTGATCGAACGGGTGGGCGGCGTGGAGCGGTCATACACGGCGGCGGCCAGCAGAGGGTAGAGCAGGCCCAGGCCCAGGCCGTACACGCAGGTGATGGGAAGAAAGGCCCAGAGCGGCCCCCAGGCCAGAACGAGCATGCAGCAGGCCAGCACGCCGCTGCAAAGGGTGATCACCCGGTAGCGGGGCAAGGTGTCCAGCCGGTTGCTGCCGAACAGCCGGACCAGAATGATGGTGATCGTGTAGGTGGAGAAAAACCAGGCCGGATGCGCCCCGGTGACGGAGGTCAGGCCTTTCATGAAGAAAATGGCCAGCACGGTCATGATGCTGAAGGTCAGACAGGCCGCATAGACGAAAAAGAGGCCGGAGTGACTCACGGCCTGCCAGAGAGCCCGTCCGGAAATGCTGTTTTCGCCTGCCGGGGGCATTTCCGGCCTTCTCAGGCGCGGGGCCAGAGGGATCAGCATGGCCAGAGTGGGCAGCCCCAAGGTGGCCGTGAGGGCAAAGAGCTGCGCCTCGCCGCCGAGCAGCGGCAGAATGCGCTCGGACAGGGCCGGGATGATCGAATAGGGCAGCAGCATGGTCAGGGAAAAGAGGGCAAAGCCCCTGGCGCTCTGGCCTTTGGGAATGCAGCTCACCAGCACGGCCACCACACAACTGGAAAACACGGCCAGGGCAATGCCCTGAATAATGCGCAGCAGCCAGATGATGCCCACAATGTGTTCGCCCCGGACATAGGGGTACGCCAGCATGACGCAGCTTGAGACAACGATCGAGAGCAGCAGGGCAAGCAATGTGCCGCGCCTGAGCAAAAGAAAGCTGGCCAGAGGGCGGAAGAGCAAAACCATGGCGAACAGGGAGGAAAGCAGCACCCCGCGCCAGTTGGGGCTGATGCCGAGGCCTTCCAGCCATTGCTCGAAAGAGTAGAACACGGCGATGTAACTGTTGGAGCACATGGCCATGCAGAAGAGCAGGATAAAGTCCCGGCTCAAAAGCTTCTGCGGCGGTTCAAGGGGCTTGTCCCAACGCTTGGCCCGGCTTTGCAAGTCGGCAAGGCACGGCATGAAGGCCTCAATTCTCCGGAAGAGGTGTATGTTGACGGCGTTCGGGCGAGCGCCGGGCGATACGCGGCGCGGCTGCGGCAACCGCTCTGCCTGCGCGTAACAGTGGCGTCCGTCTGCAGAACGGCAATTTCAGCCCATAGGGCGCAAGGCAAAACCTGGGCAAGCGCCCCGCGTGCCCGCCGGACCGACGCCGAAGCAAGGCCTCAAAGGCCGGGAAGCGCGTCTGCGTCGGATGCGGCTCAGAAAGAGCGGCATCGGAGTATTCCAGTCTACGGGTATCGGGAGCAGGGCGCAAGAGTAATTTCGCAGCCCCGGCGGCGATGCGACAGTATCGCCCAAGCCGCAGGCTTCGTGAAAGCGAAGTGCGGCTCCGCCGCCGGAGCGAGCGTTTCAAAAGCACTATGCTCTAGGGCCTGTTCACGCTATTTGACGAATTATATTCATGGGGTATACTTGCCCCCATGAACATAACCAAAGAACAATATGAACGCATTGCCGATTGTTTCCCCGACAGCGGGGAAATGTTTCCCTGGATAATCGCCAGGTTCTCAATGCTATCCTCTATGTCGCGGAAAATGGCTGCAAGTGGCGGCGTCTCCCAAAAGAATTCGGCAACTGGCATACCATTTATACCCGAATGAATCGGTGGAGTAAAAATGGCGTCCTCGCCAAAATTTTTGAGCGGCTTCAGCGCGAGCGGCTTATTGCCGTCAAAATCAAGGTTCTTTCTCTTGATAGCACTATCATCAAGGTTCACCCCGATGGAACAGGGGCTTTAAAAAAACAGGCCCCCACTCCATCGGCAAATCCAGAGGCGGATGGACAACCAAACTTCATTTGGTTGCCGCGTCCCCTGAATGTGCCCTGATATTCAGTCTTTCCCCCGGCAATGCGGGAGATGCGCCCCAAGGCAGAAAACTTCTGGAAGCCCTCGGCCCTGCGCCTGCGCCTTGCAGTCTCCTTATGGACAGATCCTACGAAGGCAATGAAACACAACAATTGAGTCGTCGTCTGGGCTATGCGCCAGTAGTCCCTCCCCATCCCTTGCGGCGTAAGCCTTGGAATTATGACAAGGAGTTATACAAAAAACACAATGAAGTTGAGAGATTGTTTCGACGCTTGAAGGGCTACAGGCGCATAGCAACCCGCTATGACAAGCTTGACGCATTGTTTCTTGGCTTCATCCTGTTTGCCCTCATCGTTGAAGGACTTAAAAAGTGTTAACAGGCCCTAGGGAATACCCCTGAAAAGATGCCGGATACATGACCGCATTCGTTCCCTTTGAAATGTAAAAACCCCCGTGCAACCACCTGAAATGGCGCATGGGGGGGTTATACTGCCTGCTCTTGTGCAAGCCCTTGATATTCCTTGGTACCGGGAGCGAGACTTGAACTCGCAAGAGGTTGCCCTCGGCGGATTTTGAGTCCGCTGCGTCTACCAATTCCACCATCCCGGCATATCAGAGCGGCCCGGCTGTTTCCTGTTTGCCAAACGCGTTGCGCCGCCGTAAGTGTGCTTACTATCCCAGTCCGCCGCCTTCCGTCAAGTGGGAGCATGGCGTTTTCCGCTGCAAGGCCGCGTCTTCCGGCTCAATGTCCCCTTCATGTGTGTAAAGGCGAATCCCTCATGGCGCGCAGGCATCACGCCCTGCGTTTGAGCCCGGCACTGCCCGGTTTGGCCCAAAAACGTGATCCATGCGCCACAACACTGCAAGTGGATTGCACTGCTCTTTTGCAGTCTCCGAAAAAGCGGCCAGGCGCGCTTATATCCCTGGCCGGGCCTGCAGGCTGCGTCTGCCCGGAGGCTGCGGAGAGCGGCCCGCAGCCTGATGCGCGAGGGAGCAGGCGAAAATTTTTATTCGCGGCTTTTGTCCGTGCTCAGCAAGATGACCGCCGAAAGCACCAGAGCGCTGCCGATCCAGCCGCTGATGCTGAAATTTTCCTGCCAGAACAGCCAGACCCAAAACGTGCTCAGCACGGGTTCCAGATGGCAGGTCACGGCCGCGCGCACCAGGCTGAGCCGCTTCAGGCCCTGGCCGTAGCAGATATAGGCGAAATAGCCGGTGAGCAGACCCAGAAGCAGCAGCCAGAACCAGACGCGGGGCGCATGGCGCAGACTTACGGGCACGCCGAGCCAAAGGGCCAGGGTTCCGCCCAGGAGCATGAAGGCATAGATGGCGGCGGTGGAATAGCGGCTCTGCCACCAGCGGTAAAAGGGATAATGCGAGGCATAGCAGAGACCGCTCAACAGGCCGCAGGCAATGCCCCACATGGATGCCTGCCCCGGCAGGCTGCCGCCGGAAAAGCAAACCAGCGTGGTGCCCGCGAGCGCAATGCCGATGGCGCTGATTTTACGGGAGGAAATTCTTTCCTGAAAAAGAAGGCGGGAAAAAAAAGCCACCCAGACCGGCGCCGTGTAGAGCAGCACCACGGCCATGGCCGCGCCGCTCAGTTTGATGGCGTATTGCGTGGCTCCGAAAAAGACGCCTACGCCCCAAAAGCCGAATACGGTAAAAATGCAGGCGTCGCGCGGGCGGATGCGCAACTGCCCGCTCAGGGCCGCATGCCCCAGAAAAAACGCGCCCCCAAACGCTGCCCGCCAGAACGCCGTTTCCAGCGGGCTGAGCCCGGCGTTCATGCAGATTTTGGAAATAACGCCGATCAGCGACCAGAAAAAGGCCGCCAGCAAAATCCAGACATAGCCGCCGAGGCGATCACTCTGATGCATGCGGATTTCCAGGTTGTGGATTTGGCGGTCAGGCGTGCGCTGTCTTTGCTCCCTGCTGCTCACAAATGCCCAGCAGGCGCAGAACCAGACCCGCCACCTGGGTTTGCGCGCCGGGCAAGGGCAGATCCGCCCAGGCCCGGCCCATCAGCCAGAGCGGCACGCGGCGGTTTTGCGCCACGGCGTCGCTGTGCCCGCCTTCATTGTCCATGCCGTGATCGCTGGTCACCAGGACGGCATAGTCTTCGGCCAGCCAGCGCGGCACATGGCGGGCCAGCAGGTTGTCGGCCCGGCGCGCCGCCTGCCGGTATGCCGGAGAGTCCGCCCCAAAGCCGTGGCCGGCAAAGTCAATGCCCATGGGATGCACCAGCAGCAGATCCGGCGTATGGCGCAGGCGCAGACATTCGGCATCATGAAAAAGCTCATCGTCAGGATAGGCGTCATTGCCGTAAAACAGGCCATGACTGACAGGCAGGCGCGGATCATCGATCAGGCGATCCCTGCCGGGCGCAAAGGGCGCGCGATTGCAGAGCTCGCTGATCCAGTAATACGCGGCCGCGGCAGTGGTCAATCCGGCGCTGCGCGCCCGCTGGAAGATGGTGGGTGCCGGGCAGAGCCGGGCGTCGTCGTTATGCAGAATGCCTGTCTGCACCGGAGCAAGCCCGCTGAGCAGCGTGGCGTAAATGGGCCGGGAAAGCGACGGCAGCTCGGCCTCAAGCTCGCAGTAGCGGGCTTCGCCCGCTTCCTCCAGGGCCAGAGCGAAACTCAGGCAACGTCGGGCCGTGCTCGCGGCGAGCCCGTCCAGCAGCACGAAAACCAGACGGGGCATCACCAGTCTCCTTTTCCGGCCGGGCGGTCGGGAAAATTCAGGGCCGGGGCCTGCGCATAAAGCTGGGCGGCCGTCACCCCCCGGACGTCAAAGGATTCCCTGAGCCATTGCAGATAGACGCGGATTTTTTCCAGCAGAGCGGCGGCGGCGGCCTCATCCGGCACATGGGGCGAAGCGCCGGGCAGCATTTCCGAGGAGTGCCAGAACAGGCTGAGCACCTTGCCGCCGCGCGTAACATGGGTGCGGGCGGCCAGCCGCATGACTCGCAGACTGTGCCAGATGGGATTGGCGCTCAAGGCTCCCCAGAAATGAAATGAATCCAGCAGCGCGTTGCGGCGGGCGGCAAGCCCGTGCCAGAGCCGCGCCGCAACGGGCCAGAGCGGGATCTGGGTGATGGGCGCTTCCAGCAGGCGGCAGCCCGGCGCATCTTCGACCCAATAGGGATCCGGGGGCGCCAGAAAATGATCCGCGCCGTCCTTGAAAGCGCGCAACGGGCAGATGGAGCTGTCCACCCGGATGCCCGCCTCGGCCAGCAGCGGCCGCACCACGGATTTCAGATCCCAGCGGCCCATGCGAAAGCTGGTCAGCGGCGCGGACTGGAAATCGCGCCCGGCGTCCAGCAGGGTTTGCAAACGTCGGCGCAACAGCTCGCGCGGCACACGATCCGTGCGCATGGGCGGGCCATCTGCCCCGCCTTTGTTGCCCGATCCCTCCGGCAAAGCCGAGGGAGCGTCCAGGGGCGGGGTGCTCCAGTGGTGCAAATGCGCGGCGATCTCCGCGCCGCAATGGTCGCGCATCCAGGCCAGCGCCCGACGGCCTTGGGCATCGGCAAAAACAGCGTGCGCGCAGAAGAGCGTCAACGGAAAGCCCAGCTCGTGCGTCAACGGCGCCAGACGCGGCAAAAGGCCCACATTGCGCACGCCGCAACCCGAAGCGGCATAGCGGCCTGAAAAGAGTCCTTCTTCCTCCACATCCAGACTGACAATAACGCGCAACGACCCGCTTTTGCGGCTCCTGTCTCTTTCAGAGGCGAGTGTCGTCATGGCGACATACTATGCCCATGTCTTTTGCAAGGCAATCGGACAAGTGCGGGCGCAGCGCATTCCCGGCCATGCGAAAAGGAGCGGCATGGAAATGCCGATCCTCTCTGAAACAGCGGCGGTGAACAAGGCTTTTGGAGCGTTTTGCTCATGAAATCAGCAAAACGCTCTGGCTCTATTGAATGGATTTTCCCAGATCAAAGGCTTGCTGAATTTCGCTTTTTCCTTTGATATCGCCAACATCCATATTTCCTCCGGCCAACACATGGCCGAGGTTCTCCCACCGCAGATGCTCCATCAGGTGGTCGTAGTAAAGAACCGCGTCCTCAAAGCCGTGGCCCTCCGCCGCCATCAACAGGGCGGAGGATTTTCCGTTTCCTCTCAGGAGATTGCCGTCCCCCTCCTCCAGAGCGAACAGGCGGTCAAGCGCCGTCCTGAGCTGGCCGCTCATGGTCCAGTAATAGAGCGGCGAGGCCAGCACAATCACATCGCAGTCCCGAACCGCCGGGTAAATCTGCGCCATATCGTCCTTTTGGACGCAGGGGCACTCTTTCTTGCCATGTCCGCCGAAGCAGCCCTTGCAGCCGTGGATGTCCATGCCGTCCAGAAAAAACTCGCTAACGCTATGTCCAGCACTCTCCGCGCCCTCGTAAAGGCTTTGACCAAGGCGGAAGTGTTGCCGCTCTTTCGGGGACTGCCATTGAGAATGACAATTTTTTTGGCCATACCCACACTCCCTCAGAACTTCTCCGCCAGTTCAGCCGCCTGAGCGCAGCCGTCAGTCCTGGCGATGGCCCCGGCCTCCAGAACGCCGGGCACCAGCACCTCGCCCACCACCTTCCACTTCATCAGGGCGGCAGACCGCTCAATGGGGATGCGGACGCCGTCCATCACGGACATGTCATCTTCCTCGCAGCAGACGATCATGGCGCACTCCTTGCCCGCAAAGTCCTTGCCGCCCACCACCAGGGAGTACAGACGGTCAATGACGCCCTTGATCTGAGCAGGGATAGAGTACCAGTAGACCGGGGTGGTGAACACCACGGCGTCCGATTCCAGGACGGCGGGGGCGATGGTATTGAAGTCGTCATCAAAAGAGCAAGCCTTGCCGGTTTTATAGCAAGTCTCGCAGGCGTGACAGCCTCCAATCTTCATCATAGCGGCGTCAAAGCGGGTGACAGTGTGGCCCCTGGTCCGGGCCGCCTGGACGAAAGCATCGGTCATGGCAAAGCTGTTGCCGTTCTTCCGGGGACTGCCGGTAATGACTACAATTTTCTTGCCCATAAGAGAAAAGCACTCCTTTTTTTCAAGCCGACTTGACTCGTTTCACGGCTCGTATTAGAGCGGTTTGCTGTTGAAAACAGCAACCGCTCTGGCGGCCGCGGGAGCGGACGCCCGCGCCGAATGAGCGTCCAGACCGCGTTCTGGACGCGAAATGATGGCAGCGCCGCTTTTGAAATTGAATAATTTCAAAAGCAAAATGTTCTAGTATAGTAGCGTGAATTACTAAATTGACAAGTACGCACTTCAAGGTGTGATACTTACCCAAAGGAGAGTGTGCCATAAGTATTGATTGCATCAAGGATACCAAATTGGAGGACACGGGTTTCAGCTATACCATGTTGCTGATCCAGGGGAAATATAAGATGGTTATGGGGCCGCAGGAAAGATGAGAATGGCTACAGGAGCCAACCATAGTTGACCGATGCCTGACTTTCCTTTGACTGACGCCGGTCTGGTGCTTGACCGGAGGAGGATGGCGGCGTGAAAAAAGGTTTGAGAATGGGAGGGTAATTTGGGGGCTGATCCGCACGAGAAATGAGAATGTGAAGGCTACCAATCGGGAGACTCTGACGCTGAAAAAACGCTACTCCTGGTACTCTCTGCCTACCCAAAGAATCTGACCAATCACACGGAAGCTATCAAAAGTCTGCTCCCCCAATTCAATGACTATCGGGCGATATTCAGGATTGACACTCTTCAATATAATCTTCCCTGGCTCCTTATCGATCCTCTTCAGATAAATAGCATCTTCAAAACCGACGGCGTATATTCGCCCCAGCTTCACCTCTTTTTTACTCTGGTCAATCAAAACCGCATCCCCATCCATAATTTCTGGCTGCATACTGTCACCTTGCACTTTCATCACTACCATTGAAGCAGGGTTGCCCTTTCGGCGCAAAAAAGCCGACGAGAACGCGCAGTAGCCCTCGACTTCCCCCTCCACTTCAAAGCTTCCTTGCCCAGCCGACAATCTGGCTTTCACCAGCGGCACGTTAAGCATGCCGCTCCCATCTTCTATTCCCTCAAGAGCATACGCCTCAGAAGTAGATATAAATTGTTGGATATCTTTTTTATCTCCAGGCTCTTCTTCCTCTAATAGCATTGGCCCAAGACCAGTAAGAAGCCAATGAGGGGAAATTCCAGTTGCGTCACATAATTTTTTTACAAAATCGGATTTTGGCACTCTCCCGTTTTCGTACCTACTAAGGGAATTTTGGTGAATCTCTAGCTCTCTGGCTGCCTGCTCTTGGGTGTCAAAATATTTTTTGCGGACAAATCTTATGCGCTTTCCAACGGTATCGAGTGTGTTCAAGTTCGGCTCCCGGAAGTTGAACAGGAAGTTGAACACCCTGTTTTCCCAAGCTTGCGGAATATTGGGATAAGAATATCCCAATATTTTTTGAACTTGAACACCTTTTTGGTTGACAAATAATCCCAAACAGGTGAAAAGGGGAAACGGGTGGTTGACAAGTCACGCGACAAGTCAGCCATAGCAGGCAGCCAAGTTTTTAGCAATGGAGCGTTAACCGGCTTTCTAAGGAGGCAAAAGTGAGCAGACTCCAGCCCTATTGCCAAGGCAGGGCGGACTCCAAAAGGGAAATCCAGAGGATTCTGGATGGCCAAGGAAAGAATTTTATAGATGTGGCTGCCTTGGCAGGCGTGAGCAAGCAGACAGTTTCTGCGACCATGAATGGATTTCGGCACAGCCCCAGAGTCCTCGATACGTTAAGGCTTCTGGGAGTACCAGAAGACCTCCTTCATGACCCACGGCATTCCAATAGTGCAGCCTAGGGCCTGTTCACGCTTATCAGAAAAAGTCTTGTTTTTTCGGAACACTGCCTCGTAATTCTGCCGGGAAAGGATTTTCGTTGAACTCTTTAAAATAGTTGAGAATGCGCAGGATAGTGCTAACACGCCCTAGGTGAACGTCATGGCGTTAAAAGAGGCATATACAGCACAAGAGCTTGCAATACTTTTAGGCTGTGCAGTCCAGTCAGCGAACCGAACAGCCAAACATGAAAATTGGCAGTACCGCAAGAGGGCGGGACGTGGAGGCGGTAATGAATGGCTTGTTTCCTCCATGCCGGACGCGACACAACGCGCCCTCCAGATGGCGGAGGAACGCCGGGCGATAGAGGAAGAATCTGCCCACAATGCCGCCCTTCCAACCGTTGTCGCTTCCCAGCTTCCTTCCCCGGCACGGCAGGCCATTCTCGACGACAAGCGCCGCTACAAAGCCCTCGCCAAGGCCGATCTTCTTGACCTCTATCTGAACTGGCAGCGCAAATATGGCGCGACGGTATCTCAAAAAGAGGCATTCATTCACGCCTACCAGGGCGGTGCCTGGTCTAAATTGCTGACCGAGCTTGGCCCGCGCATCAGCTGGAAGAGTCTTGAACGCTGGAAGCTGGAGCAGAAAAAAGCCGGCAGCGTTCTGGCCCTGGCCGACGCTCGCGGGCTGGCCCATCGCGGCAAGTCCATGCTCACCGAGCAGCACAGGTCCATCATTCTGGGGCAGGTTATGGACGGAGACCGCCAGATCAGCACCTGCGTCAGGATCATTCAGGCCCGGTGCCAGGCGGAAAACATCGCCATTCCCTCTGAAGACACGATCCGCCGCTGGGTCAGCGACTATTCCAGGGTCAGCTTCCAGAACTGGACGCTTTTCCGCAAGGGCGAAAAGGCATGGAACGACGACTGCGCCCTGTCCATCCTGCGCGACTGGAGTCTGGTGGATGTGGGCGACATCGTGATCGCCGACGGCCACACCCTGAACTTCGAGACCATCAACCCGGAAACCGGCAAACCCTGCCGCATGACGCTCCTGCTCTATTTTGACGGCGCGAGCCGCTATCCGCTGGGCTGGGAGGTCATGGCGACTGAAAACACCCAGTGCATAGCCAGCGCATTTCGCCGGGCGTGCATCCGATTGGGGAAATTCCCGCGAGTTGTCTATCTCGACAACGGCAAGGCGTTTCGTTCCCGCTTTTTCAAGGGCTGTCCCGATTTTGAGCAGGCCGGATTCCTTGGCCTCTATCGTGATCTTGGCTGCGCGGTCATCCACGCATGGCCCTACCACGGCCAGAGCAAGCCCATTGAACGGTTTTTCGGAACCATGCATGAGCTTGAGGAACTGACGCCGTCCTATACTGGCTGGAATATCGACCATAAGCCTGCCAGACTGCAAAGAAATGAGAAGCTGCATCGCCGGCTGCATGAAAAGCTCGGACGCGGACCGCTGACGCTTGAAGAGACCCACTACTGGCTTGCCGCCTGGTTTGAGATGTATGCCGCGCGCCCGCAAACGCGCACGCATTTGAAGGGCAAAACGCCGGGCGAAGTTTTCCTTGATGGACGCGGCCCCGGCGTGGACGTGGACAGGCTGACGCTGATGATGCTGCAGAAGGAGATTCGCACCATCAGCAAGGACGGCATCCGCATGTTTGGGCGGCTTTACTGGAGCGAGGAGCTTTCCAACAGACGCCACCCCGTTCTGGTGCGCTACGATTTGCAACTTTCCCCATACACCGTGCTTGTCTACGACCTTGAAGGCAACAAAATCTGCGAAGCACGCGACCGCGAGCATTACAAGATCGCCTGCGGCATTCATCCGGCAGCCAGTGTTCTTGGAACTGAAGAGCAAAGACGGGATTTGTCAGAAGCCCTCGCGCTTACCAAATCCCAGGCACGCGAAGCCAAGTCGGGCATCAAGGGGTTTGTGGAAGGCATCATTGTGCCGGAAGTGCGCCAGAGCCAGCAGATAGCAAAAGCGCCACAAAGCATCCCCGCAGAGAAGAAGGTGGCCGCGCTTTCTCCCAAAGACAAGGCAGTAATCGAGGCTGCCAAAGCCCAAGCCCTTCTGGAGCAGGATGACTCTGTCTACCAGCCCTCAATGCTGCGCCGCTGGCCCGACGAGCCGAGCCGCTACGCCTACATCTGGGACGTCCGCTATGAGCAGAATGTGGAACTGGTGCCAGAGGACGCGGCATTCATGGACGCCTTTGAACAGACACCCCAATACCAGAACAATTACAAATCCCTCTACGACACGAAGCTGGAACTGCGGAACTTCCGCAGGAACCAGTGCGCAGCCGCAGGATAACCCAAACAGGGAGTGAAAAAGATGCGAGACGTAATCATTCCAACAGATGCCACAGCGCGCTTCAACACGGCGGTTGACGCCGTTGTGGAGGGCGGGCGCGGCACGAGCGGCTTTATCCTCGCCCACGGCCAGGCCGGGCGCGGAAAGTCCGTGGCCGCAGACCAGTATCACTACCAGCGCGGCGGAGCTTACGTCCGCGTCTGGGAGGGCTGGACGCAAGCCGCCTTTCTTCAGCGCGTCCTCTTCGAGGTGCGCGGAAAAAACGGCGACCTGCCGCGTATTTCGGCGGACAGGGCCAAGCAGGCCATCGTTGAGCTGCTTGAACGCGACCGCACGCCAATATTCGTTGATGAGGCTGACCGGCTTGCCATCGGACGCATAGAAGATCTGCGTGACATCCTCGAAAAGACCGGCGCACCCATCATTTTGATTGGCGAAGAGGCCATTTTCGGGCTGCTTTCCGAGCGGCGCAGAGTGTGGAGCCGCGTCGCGCATGAGGTTGAATTCGGCCCCATTTCGCCTGCCGAGGTGGCCGTATACGCCATGAAAGCCGCAGGTCTGGATATCCCTCCGGAGCTTTGCAAGCGCATCGCGGAACGCGCCGAGGGAGACTTCCGCCTGGTGCGCAACATGATGCTCCTGCTGGAAAAGGCGGCCAGGGCTGCCGAAAACTTCAAGGTGGACGCGGCCATGCTGGAAACCGTCTTCTCCGCAAGACCGTGGCGGCGAAAGTAGAGCGTTTTGCTAATGGAATTAGCTAAACGCTCTGGCAGGGCGAAGCCATGCCCGCCGCGTAGGCGCAGGCGCAATTTACTTGCGCCGTTAAGCGCCGGAGCGAGCGTTTCAAAAGCAGAGAGTATTAACTAAATAATGTTTTAATGTCATCCAGAGTTCCATTCACATGAAACCTGGCAAAAAGAGCCATCGCAAGTCAACCATGTGCAGACTTCGTGAAACAACGACCGACTTTCGGCGGAATCTGGCAAACCAGTGACGCTGGCGACAATTATTCCTTTCTATGCGGACTGTGCCACTTTTCCCCTGAAGCAGATCGTTTTCGCCTATCTCCAGAGGATAAACCTTCCACTTGTCCGTACAGTAAAACCAGACTTTCCACTTTTTCAAGCGCTCCATCAATCTATGGAGGGTAGCCTGATCACGCCCGCCACATTCCCAGTCGATGAGTTGACCGGTATCACGACAATAGGCTTTCCAGATCCAAAGTTTGTTTTTTTGACTTTAGAAAATGCCACATTTCATCAAGTTCAATAATGATGGCCTCACCAGGCTCAGACTTTTCATAAACACGTTCCGCAAAATTTCGTACCCAACGTAAAACAGCGGGGGGTGAAACATGAAAAATTCGGGCAATGGCAGACAGGGACAGACCCATGGTATACAGCGTGACAGCAA
>NZ_JAAKEI010000020.1 GCF_011039085.1 Desulfovibrio sp. ZJ369
TCTGACCCAATTGCAGATGCTAGCCGGGGTATAACCTAAAATATCTGCCAATTGCCTGGCTGTTGCTTTTCCATCAAGATACGCATGAACAGCCTTGGTTCGGATTTCTTCAGATGCAAATTTCACCGCCGTCAGGTATTTTATGGAGAAAAGAAGCGGGCAATAGGAGAGATTCTGCGAAAACTTTGTGAGTGGAAGGCAGTGCACATTGTTGAAGCAGAATGTTGTCCTGACAATATTCATATGTTGCTTGAGATTCCGCCAAAAATGAGTGTATCAAGTTTTGTGGGCTACCTGAAAGGGAAGAGTAGCTTGATGATTTATGAGCAATTTGGCGACCTCAAGTTCAAATATCGCAATCGCGAATTTTGGTGCCGCGGCTATTATGTGGACACAGTGGGTAAGAATACCAAGAAGATTCAGGAGTATATCTGTGGTCAAATAGCCCAGGATAAACAGGGGGATCAGTTGAGTTTACCCTATCCGGGAAGCCCGTTTACGGGCCGCAGGTAACAGAAATGCAAATGTCAGATCGCACATGCGCCTGGTAGGGCGCTGCTGGCAAGAGAGCCTTACAGGCGCATATGAAGACCCCCCGGCTATGCCGGGGGGTTCCTTGTATCGCAATGAAAAAACTACGCGTACGGGTTGGCGTAGAGCAGAATAAAGCTGATGACCAGGGCGTAAATGGCCAGGGATTCAATGAAGGCGAAGGCCAGGATCATGGTGCCGGTGATTTTGCCGCTCACGTCGGGGTTGCGGGCAACACCCTCGCAAGCGCCCTTGAGGCCCAGGCCCATGCCGATGCCGCAGCCGAAAGCCGCAATGCCGATGCCCAGAGCCGCGGCCAGGCAGGTATAGCCCAGAGCGGCCGAATCAAGCTGGTTGGCGGCAAAAGCCATGCTGGCCAGACCCAGCAGCGCCACGGTGTTCAGGGCGACCATCAGAAATTTACGCATGAGAGCACTCCTTACACTGGTTTATTGTTGGGTCGCGTGCGACCATTCCCCACAAAGCGACAGAGCGGGCGGCATGAGCCGCGCAAAAATTTGCGGCGCGGCCGGCCCTATTCCGCAGGCATTAATGCTCGGCTCCTTCCAGAGCGCCCTTGATGTAAAACATGGTCAGCATAAAGAACACAAAAGCCTGCATGGTTTTGCCCAGAAGAAAGAGCGCGTAGATGGGCAAGGTGCCCAGCAGGGGCGCCATGACGAAAAAGAGAATCATCACGATTTCCTCGCCCCGGATATTGCCGAAAAGACGCAGGGAAAGCGAAACCGGCCGCGAGAGATGCGAGACGATCTCCAGCGGAAACATGAGCGGTATCAGAAATTTGGACGGCCCGGTGAACTGGTTGATATAGTGCGCTTTCCAGCGGATCAGGCCTACGGCGTTATAATAGACCAGCACGAAAAGCGCCATGCAGACCGTGGTGTTCAGATTGGCCGTGGGCGCGTCAAAGCCGGGAATCAGGCCCATGAGGTTCATACAGAAAATGTAGATGAACATCCCTGCCAGCAAAGGCACATACTTGCGCCCCACTTCGCCCATGGTCGAACAGACGAAGCGTTCAATAGTGTCAATGAGCGCCTCGAAAAAGTTCTGCAAACCTCCGGGCACCAGGGTCAGACGCCGACGCACCAGCAAAGCCACCACAAAGAGTATGGCCATGCAGACCCAGGAATAGAAGACATGCTTGAATTCCACCACCTGTCCGCCGATGGTGACTGTGTCCATGTCCATAAATGTGGAGAGCAATACCGGATGCGGCAAACCACCTGCCATGAGCCATGCCTCCTGTCTGGATACAAGCCGAAGCGTCGTTTCGGAGCATTTTCACAGTGAAAATGCTCAGTGGGAAAATCGTGCGGCGCCTGCCGCTTCAGGTTCGCCCGTTTCTCGTGGCTTGCGCGTTGCGCGAAACCAGGGCGAACGTCAGCAAGGCCGTGGCCGCGCTCGCGGTCAAGCCGCCCAGAATGGCGGAAGCCGGAGCCTTGCAGACAATCAGGGCCACATAGAGCAGCGCGGCCACAAACAGCAGCCTGCCGCCCCAGTGAAACAAGACCACGCGCAAAAAAGCGGCGCTGTACTCGCCCAGACCCGTGCGCAGAAAAAAGCGCGCCAAGCCCCAGAACGTCAGGGTCATAATGCCCAGGCCCACGCCGAACCAGAAAAACCAGGGCGTCAGCGTGAAGACAAGGCCCCCGCCCAGCAGAAAAAAACCTGTCAGCAAGATCTCGTTGCGCACCAGAGGCCGGATAACCGGGTGGCCGATGCCCCGCCGCCAAAGCCAGGCATCAAGGCCGTGCATCATGCTCTTCAGGGCGCGCATCGCTGCTCGTCTCGCTGGTCTGCTGTGCGGCCGGGTCGGCCGCTGCCGCAAGGCCTTTGCGGCGGGCGTCCTCGGCAGCCATTTTTTTTAAAAGATGCCGGGTATCCCGGTAGACATTCAAAAAGCCCGCGGCAATCCCGATCACCAGAAAAATCAACTTGCCCCAAGGGCCCGTGCCCAGCCAGTAATCCAAGCCGTACCCGATGGCAAAGCCGACCAGCGGGCCGCTGACCAGATGCAGGCCGATGACGCCCGTGGTGGCCAGGGCTTCCATGCCGCTTTGCTGTTGTTTGAGGATATCTTTAAAAGACATTGCCGCCCCCGCGTGATGTCAGGCGGCGCGCATTTCCGGCCAACTGACCCGGAACCCCCAACAAGTGTAAATTATCACAGCCTCGTTGGCGCGTCAACGGCTTTGCAGGGAAATATATGGCTTGCACGCACTTTTTCATGGGCCGCTTGTTCACGGGGCACGTTGCCAGAGGCTCAGGCATTCCAGATGCGGGGTGTGCGGGAACAAATCCACTATGGCCAAGCGCTTCAGGCTGTATTGAGAGGAAATGCGCACAGCGTCCCTGGCCAGGGTGGCGGGGTTGCATGAAATATAGAGCAGCCGCCGTGGGGCGAGCCGCAGCAAATTGCCCAGGGCCCTGGGCGAGAGCCCGGCTCGCGGCGGATCGACAAGGGCCGTGTCCCAGGTCCGGCTGATCGGGTCGCTGCCCGTGCCGGCACGATGGTCCAGAGCCGCGGCGTCATCGGCCAGATAGCGACAGTGGGCAAGGCCCATGATTGCGGCGTTGCTGCGGGCCAGAGCCACGGCCCGCGCGTCGCATTCCAGACCCAGCACGCGCTCGAAAGACGGCGCCAGAACAAGACCCGGCGCGCCCACGCCGCAGTAGAGATCCAGCAGACCGCCGCCCGGCGGGGTGTGCGGGGCGAGCATGTCCCGGGCCAGCCGGGCCAGGGTCTGCGCGGCCCCGGTGTTGACCTGGAAGAAAGAAGCTGCGTCCAGGCTGAAGAGGCGATCCGCCAGGGGCAGATGGAGCAGCGCCGCTTCCGGCCGCTCGCGGCCCTGATCGTCCAGGGTCAGCACGCGCCGCTCGCCCGCCGCCAGGTTCTCGCGGCTGCCGCGTTCCTCATGAATGAAGGCGGCCAGGGCCGGAAAGGCTGCCAGCAGATTTTTGCCCAGAACGCGCACCGCGGCGCGCCGGGCCCTGTCGCCCGGACTGGTGACGCACAGGGCCCACCAGCGCGGCGCGGGATTCTCGGCCGTGCGACCGCGCCGCAGGATCAGAAAGCGCCAGAAACCGTGGTCGCGCTGCCCTGCTGTGCGCTCGTCGCGCTCCGGGCGGGGGACATAGGGCGCAAAATTGCTGCGGGCGGCCAGATCGCGGACAGCGTCGACGATTTCACAGGCCGGCGGCGGCAGCAGCACGCATTCCGGCACCGGTATCGCCTCCAGGCTTCCCCGGCGGCGCAGCCCCAGGATCAGACGCCCATCCCGATCCGATCCGAAGGCGAATTCCATTTTGTTGCGAAATTCCCGCAGCCGGGGCGAAGGATGCACGGCTTCCAGAACGGACTCCAGCATGGCTCGATCCAGCCGGCCGATGCGGGTCAGGGCGTCCAGCGCCAGTTGCCTTTTCCAGTCCAGTTGCCGGGCGTAGGGCATGATCTGCAGCGGGCAGCCCCCGCATATCCGCTGATGCGGGCAAAGCGGCGGCACGGCGTCAGGCGCCGGGCGCAAAATATCCAGCGCAACCGCCTCAATGAGCCGCGGTTTGCGACGCACGGTTTGCGCGCGCACGATTTGCCCCGGCAACCCGCCGGATATGAAAACAACGGTTCCGGCAGCCGGGTCGGAGAGTGCGCCCGGGCAGGCCGCGTCGCCATTGCCGAGGCGGCCTACGCCGCGCCCGTCGTGAGCCAGGGCCTGCACGGCCACGGTAAGGATCTCATTCATGATTTTTCTGCATAGCAGCGCCGCTGCCCTTTGCCAAGAGCCATTCCGGGGCAGCCGCATCCTGGGCGCGGCACCTTTGGCCGCGGCGGGCCCTTGCGTGATGGTAAAATTTTTGCGGCGCGACGCTTGACTTTTTTCAGGGCATGGGGCAAATGTACCTTTCTCTTTCTGGAGGTTGAGCATGTACGCGATTATCGAGACCGGCGGCAAACAGTACCGCGTCGAGGAAGGTTCCAAAATTGTTGTGGAAAAACTCGCGGCCCAGGCAGGCAGCGAGATTACCCTGGACAAGGTGCTGATGATCGGCGGCGCTGACTGCAAAGTGGGCGCGCCGTATCTCGCCGGAGCCGCCGTGACCGCGGAAGTGCTGGATCAGGGGCGCGGCCCCAAGATCATGGTGTTCAAACGCTGGCGGCGCAATGACTCGCGCAAGTTGCGCGGGCATCGCCAGGACTGTACCACCATTCGTGTCAAAAGCATCAATAGTTAGTGCCCTGTAAGGCATACAGGTACAGGGCGCCGTTCGCCGGGCGGAAGTCCGGCGCGTCGCCAAAGGCGGCAAATTTTTGCATCCTGGCATGACAAAAAGCCAAGGGTTTTGCGGCGGCGCAGCCGTCGTGAGTGAGCGAAAACGACCGAGTGCCGCAGCGCCGGGAAGGACGTTTTTTCGCAAACGATCCTGCAAAAATTTCGTTCGTCAGTGTGCGCGAAATTTTTGCTACAGACACTGCGCTGAACCCGGAAACGGAAGAATCAGCGCCCAGGGAGGCTATCATGGCTCACAAGAAAGCAGGCGGCTCTTCGCGCAACGGCCGCGACAGCGCAGGGCAGCGGCGCGGCGTCAAGCGTTTCGGCGGTCAGCGCGTGCTGGCCGGCAATATTCTGGTTCGTCAGTTGGGCACCACCGTGTACCCCGGCGCGGGCGTCGGCATGGGCAGGGATTTCACCCTGTTCGCCAAGATCGATGGCGTGGTGCGCTTTGAAAAATATATGCGCAAGCGCCGCGTGCTCACGCGCGTGCATGTGGAGGCTGCCGCCTGAGAGTGCGGCCGCAGGAATTTGTAAAAGGGAAGGGGCCGACGCGGTTGCGCGGCCCCTTTCCTTTTTGCGTTTTTACAGGCAAATTGAATCAATTCCGCCTGTAAAAGTCGCGTTCAAGCCGCTTGCGGCAGGAACGCCGGATCCCGGCGCGGAAGGCACTGCCCCGTTTCACAGCGTCAGGGCCGCCGTCCCGGTTGCGAAATATATGTACCTGAATTGGCCTTTGGGCCAAAGGCTCTGCTATGAGATTTGTGGATGAAGCAAAAATACGGATCAAAGCCGGGAATGGCGGGCATGGCTGCGTGTCCTTCCGGCGGGAAAAGTTCGTGCCCCGCGGCGGCCCGGACGGCGGCGACGGCGGCGACGGCGGTTCGGTGCTGCTCAAAGCCGACAGTCGTCTGCTCTCGCTCTACGATTTCCGTTTGAAACGCCAGTATGAAGCGCAGAACGGACGACCCGGCCAGGGCAGCCAGTGCGGCGGCAAAAAAGGCGACGATCTGGTGCTGCATCTGCCTGTGGGCACGCTGGTCTTTGTGGAGGAGCCGGAAGGCGAACGCCTGCTGGCGGATCTCAGCGAGCCGGACGCTGAAGTGCTCGTGGCGCGCGGCGGCAGAGGCGGCAAAGGCAATGAGCATTTCAAGTCCTCCACCATGCGGGCGCCGCGTTTTGCCCAACCCGGCGAGCCTGGCGAGGAGTTCAACCTGCGCCTGGATCTGAAAATCCTGGCGGATGCCGGACTGATCGGCCTGCCCAATGCGGGCAAGTCAACATTGATTGCGCAGCTTTCCGCGGCGCGCCCGAAGATTGCGGACTATCCCTTCACCACGCTCACGCCCAATCTGGGGGTGATGATCGATGAAAGCGATCCGGATCGCCGCATGGTCATTGCCGATATTCCCGGGCTCATTGAAGGGGCGCACCAGGGGCAGGGATTGGGGCACCGTTTTCTGAAACATGTGGAACGGACGCGCTTTCTGGTGCATGTTCTGAGCATTGAAGATGTGGGCGACGCCGACCCCTGGGCCGGTTTCACGCTGGTTAACGAGGAATTGCGGCATTTTGATCCTGAGCTGGCCGAGCGGCGGCAAATTGAAGTGATCAATAAAATAGATCTGGTGGACGAGGCAAGGCTTGCGGCCTTGAAGGACCGCGCGGAAGCTGACGGACGCCGGATTTATTTTATTTCGGCACGCGAAGGGCAGGCCCTGGAACCTCTGGTGGCCGAGCTCTGGAAGTTGCGCGACGAGAGTATGCGCCACGAGCCGCTGATCAGGACTGCACAGGCAGTAGCGGAAGCCGTGGAAGAATTCCCGGAGATCGAAGTGATCTATACCCGCGAATAAGCGAGAGGCGGCCAGAGCCTTTTCAAAGTGAAAACGCTCTAACAATATTGTAGGCTCCCAGCCCGCGCGCAAGCGCGGATTCGGCGGAGGCGGCATGGAAGCGCGGCAACCCGGATTCCGGGAAGACTGGCGGCAGGAGCGGGCGCGTGTGACTGCCCTGGCCCGGATTGTGGTCATCAAGGTGGGCAGTGCTGTGCTGGCTGACTCCAGGGGGCTCAATGCCCAGGTGCTGGACAGCCTTGCCCGGCAGGTGGCGGATTTGCAGCGGCGCGGGGATGATCCCGCAGGCCGTCGCCTGGTGCTGGTTTCGTCCGGGGCCGTGGCCGCCGGACGCGCCGCTCTGGCCGCGCGCGGGCAAAGTGTGGAGACGGTGGGCCTGGCGGCCCGCCAGGCCGCGGCCGCCGTGGGGCAGGGGCAATTAATGCGGGCCTGGGACAAGGCTTTTTACGCCCACGGCCTGCCCACGGCCCAGGTGCTCCTGACCCGCGACGATCTGCGCGCGCGCGCCCGCTTTCTGAACGCCCGGAACACCTTTGCGGAACTGCTGCAATGGCGCGTGCTGCCCATTGTCAATGAAAACGACACGGTCTCGGTGAGCGAGCTCAAGTTCGGCGACAACGACTGCCTGGCCAGCCTGCTGGTCAATCTCATTGGCGCGGAACTTTTCGTCAACCTGACCTCCTCGCCCGGTGTGCTGGCCGCGGATCCCCAGCGGAAGCCGGACGCCCCGGTGCTGGATCATATTGACGACGTGGCGGCTCTGGATCTGAATCAGCTTTGCGGGGGCAAGACCTCCGTGGGCACGGGCGGCATGTATTCCAAATTGCTGGCCGCGCGCCGCGCCGCGCAGATCGGCGTGCCCACCCTGATCCTGCCGGGCCGCGCCCCTGATGTGCTGGCCCGCGCCTTTGCCGTTGCGGCAGAAGAAAGCTCTTCGTCGGATCTCCCCGGAACCTGGGTACGCCCTGCGCAACATGCCATCCCGCGCCGGAAATTCTGGCTGGCCTATCAGTCCGAACCCGCGGGCAGCGTGATTGTGGACGAAGGCGCGGCCCAGGCCCTGTTGCGCAAAGGCGGCAGCCTTTTGCCCGGCGGCGTGCGGCAGGTGGAGGGAACGTTCCAGAAAGGCGCGCTGGTGCGGGTCAGCCATGCGGGCCGAAGCCTTGGCGTGGGCCTTTCCAATTACAGCGCCGCGGATCTCAGGAAAATCATGGGCCTCAAGCGGCATGAAGTGGCGGCCATTCTGGGCGACGCGCACTATCCGGAAGTGATCCACAGGGATAATTTGCTTCTGGATGCGGCGGTGTAAAGCGTGTTCCGCGCAAAATGCCCAGGCTGCCGCATCGGGCGGGGCCTGCGCCGTGAGCAGCCGAGGCAGGCTTGCGCCTGCGGCCCGCGCCGAATGAGCGTCCAGACCGCATGATGGCAGCGAAGTGATTGAAAATGGATATTTTCAATCAAAAAATGTTCTATGATCCTGTATGCTCCAGGGCCTCCAGGGCCAGCTGGCTCACGCTTTTTTCATAAAGATTTTCTCCATCGAAAAGCTCGCAGGTTTCCTCGTGCCCGGCCGCTGCCAGACGGCGCAGCCCCGGCGCGTCCATCAGATCCGGCGGCAATTGGGCCAGGGCCCAGGCGGCCATGCCCCGGCAGATCAGATCCTCATCCTCCAGCCCTTTGCGCAGCCAGGGCCGCGCAGCCATGCAGAGCTCAGGCCTGGCCTGGGCCAGACGGCCGATGGCCCAGTATGCGGAGCGCCGCAGCAGATTATTGTCGCAATAATTGTCATCCCGACCCAGATCAATGATGTAGGAGGCCAGCACCCGGTGATATTCTTTGGCCAGAGGCTCGCTGGCGGCCAGAATTTCACCGAAAGCTTCGGGTATGCCCCAGCCGGTGTTGCCGGAGTCCTCATTGAGATGCCACATCAGGCGGCGGATGATATTGCGGGCCGCATCGGGCTGCCGCGTTGCCAGCAGGGCCGTTGTCCGGCCCAGAGCCACCGCGGCGCGATGCATGGTTAACGGCCCCAGAAGCAGGCAGGAAAAGAGCGGGCCCACGTTTTCAAGGCCGCGCTGGGCGATGTCGTCCAGATGTTCCCGCCATTGCGGACTTTGCAACGCATGTCTGAGTTTTTGCTTGGCAAAACGCATTCGGGCCATGCTTTGTCCTCCGTGCCGGATGTACCGGCGTCTGCCTGATAGTTATGGTTTTTTTCTCTTCTGGCAAGCGGGGCATGCGCAAAGAAAAATGCGGCAGCGAAGTGATTGAAAATGAATATTTTCAATCAAAAAATGCTCTATTTTCTGGATTCAATGGGGTCAATCTGTAACCCATTGAATCCATTCAGCCTGTATAGGTGAGCTTAGGCCGAAAAATGCTGTATCCGCAGCTCATCTATGGCGTTTTGCCACTTGGGAGGGATGAAAAACGGCGTGCATTTCCTGCGAAGCTGTTCAGCTCTGAACTGTAAATGACATGTAATCACAATGTGTTGCAGGTAAACAGATGGAGCGTACGGACGCTTTCCGCGATGGGCACACTCTCCACATGCTGCAAGCCGCAATCCTGAAAAACAGCCAGCAATACGCTTTCCTCGTAATCATCAAACACATCGTCGCGACCGGCCAGCAGGCGCTGCACCTGGCTGTCTTCCCTTGGAACGAACTCCACCATGAGATAGCCGCCTTTTTGGAGCAAAGAACGGAAGCATTCCGCCATCTGGGTGAACGGAATACCAAAGGTGAAGCGCAGGTGATGGCACAGAGCCAAGGCCATGACCATATCCGCCTTACAGCGTTCCATGATGGAAGGACGCTCCCCACAGGCCCACCCTATGGATGGTGAGGGGTTGGCCAGATCAAGCACCAGCGGCAAGACATTTTTGAGGGGCGGCGACAACCAGTGCTTTTCCACTGCCGTATGATCGTAATCTGTGGACAGCACCAGATCGAAATGCGGAGCAAGCAGGCGGCTGAATTCGCCGGTATTGGCGCCCAGATCAAGAGCCAGACGCCCCGGATGTTCGGCAGCCAGGCGAGCGACGGCTTCTTCCTTGGCAGCCCGCGCCGCCGGGGTGTAGTTGGTGTCGTTGTAATAATCCCCCCACTCCGTGTGCTGTGTGGGCAGTTTGAGCGAGAGAACGGTATCCTTGAGGGATTGGGCGACATCCTTCATCTTTTGCAGACTCATCCGCATTTGCCTGACTTTGGCGGCTGCCTGTCTGCCGTCCCCATGCTTGCGCTGCATGGAGTCGTGCAGGCGGATATGCATGGCAAGCCCCAGAGAAAGCCACGAGCTTGCGGGAAGCAGGCTATTTGCCAGATCGAGAGGGATGCCATCGATCCATCGGCTGCTCAAAAGGCCGCAGCGGCAATCCAGTTTGCACATGAGCGCGAGCGGAGCCAGAAAATGTCGGCAGAACTGCCCGTAGGCCTGCCAGGGCCGGCCCTCAGCCCAGCGCTCAAAGGAAAGCAGATCTATGAAAAGGGGTTTGCCTTCAAAGAATTGCACGTTGTAGGCTGAAGCATCCTTGAGGATACAGTCATGCTCCAGGGCCAGCAGGTGCAAATCCACGGTAAGCAGGGCCGCTGCCTTCAGCTGGCTGAAACACCATTCATACGGCCAGGAAATGAAGGGCAGCCGAGGGCTGCGCAGCACATGGACGGCCTCGGATGGCAGGCCCTTCGGGAGCTCTTCCGGAGGAATTTCCTCAAATGATCCCAAGCCGATTTTTAGGGCGGATTCCAGCAGGCCGCAGCTTTTCAGGTACGCCCACTCTTCGGCATATGCAGCTGTAATGGTACGATAGACACATGTCTCAGTTTCGTATACCCGGCCGGAGGGATCGCGGAACGAAGCGGCATTGCGCAGCATGGCTCAACCCTTCTTACTGGTGAAAATACCGATAATCTTCCGCCAAAATCGTTTGATTGCGGCTATGGCGGCAATGATGCCCTGTACCAGCGTGCTGCCGGAACCAGGATCAAGATAGCCTGCGTGGGCGGTGTCGGGGGACAAAATCAGAATAGCCACAAAAAGTAAGCTCAAGATAAGAAACTGGTAATTTTTGTTTCCGGCCATACTCCCCCCTAAGTTGTTGTATGCATCGCATGGACAATCGTATTTGTATTTTCCCAGTTTATGTGAGAATGACGAGCCATATACGCTTGTATATCAAATTGTCTCGATGGATTTCTGTTTTCAAAAGAAGGACATATAAGAAAATGATATAATGGGTCATAACCGTAAAAAAATATATCTCTTTGCGTAGCAACGTAAAATGCCTGATTAAATAATCGATTTGGATCAAGTGCCAAAAGTCTTCCATAATGGATATAATGGGTTAAAGGATCCATTTCTGTTTTGGAAATCAGATATGAATATCTATTACTATAGAATTCTTTATCAAAAACAATACTAAATACATTTTTCATCATCCGAAGATAGGCGTATCCCGCTTTCTTTTCCTCATGCAAAGAACTGGCAGCAATTTTATTCCGGATGAGAAACAAACCTATTTGAGCAAGAAGAAATGGAACCGGAGGTCTGGCATCACGCGCCGTTATCAGGTATTTCAGGGCTTGATCCGGATTGCCGCACTGCTCCTCCAGACCTGCCTGCCATAGATACAGAGTTAGCGGATAGGATCCTCGCAATGTTTCAACTGCTTTCAGAATACAAGCCTTTGTATCTTGATACCCTGCCGTTCTCATACCGAGAGCGGCGGCAAGCAAAAAGATAGTGTGAAAAAAGACGGCCGGCTCCGCAGCCGTTGAGCAAATCCTGTCCAGTTCAGCAAGGGCTTCATCTGTGCGCCCCAGGCAATCAAGGCAAAGCGCCAAAGCCCTGGCATCGCCAATCAGCTCGTTGATGCGGCCCGAAGGTAATGAGAGACACTCCCTGAAGCATAGGGCGGCATCCTCGTACCGGCCATCCAGACAGAGCAGGTCGGCCTTACAATATAAAAACTGACGGGGAGGCATTTTTTTTGAAAGGGGATGCGCGGCAAGTATCTTTAACGCCTGTCCAGCATGCCCGGTGAGGGCAAGGGATCTTGCGAACATGCCGAGCGCTTCTTCATCTGTATCGATATATTTTTCAAGCAGGGGCAAACTTTTGGATGCCATTCCCATCCTGACATACAGTCTGGAGAGCGCCAGATGCAGTCTGGCGGACGGGGGGAAGGAATCCATCCCCCTCTCCAGCAGTTTCAGGCACACCTTGAACTTTCCGGATGACTCCAGATAATCAGCTACCTCAAGAAGCTCATTAATGGACGAAAGGTAAAGCTCCGACCCCGTTCCTATTTTACGGGCAAGTCTGGCAGCCGGCGTATCCAGTTCCCATTCGTCCAGGGGCTCGGCATTCTTTGCCAGGATAAAGGCTACAGGGTTTAATGGTTCATGCAGATATGAGAAATTGCTTGGAATGGCTGGCAGATGCTCTGGCAAGACGCCAGTATACTCAAAAACTAATCGAAAGAGATTTGAAGGCGTGATTGGCTGATCCGGAACAGCATTCTTCCCCGGCATCCGCATTGCCAGTAAAATCCCCGTCAGATCTTCACTCACTACTGAAGGCTCCACGCCGTTAGCACGCATATTGGCGTTGCAGTCTTCCTTACCCCGCCAGACGCCTTGCCATGAAGCCGCTCCATGATCGCCCATGGCAATGATGCATCCATCAGGATCTCGCGTCAGGATAGTATCAATAATTTCTTTGATTTGAGGGACAGCTTTTGAATATAGAGTGATATATTCTTTATCCCATGCGTTCTTTCCTTTCCAGGTATAGTGTCTCGGCGCATGCTCTGCCCCGAAACGGACAATATAAAACGCCGGAGAGTGACTTTCGCTTTGCATCATGCGCAGGAGGCTATGTCGTGCTTCGAAAAAATCGCTCTCATCTGTAAAAGGATCAATATTACAGGTCAGCCTTGTCAGCAAAGATGACTGGAGAAAAAACGGTAAAAACCAGATATAGAGTTTTTCAACCCATCGCGGCATGGAGAAATTGAAAGAATCGCAGTACGGCACATAATGGGCGAAGGTATACAAAGCACAGTCAATAAGGTTGATTGTGTATCCTGAAGCCTTCAGCCACCGAAAAGCCGGCGGGGCATCCTGCAAGGGCTTCCAGCCTTCGCTGCTCATGTTCAAAACTGTATGTAAGGATGGGATGGTTCCGTATTCATTGCTGCGCGAGCGGGAAAAAATCGTAAAGCCCTTATTTTGCAGAAACTCGCCAAGCCCGGCATCATCAATGCCATAGATTTTTTTCAAAGCCTTTGCCGAATGGATAGATTCCAAAAATAAAAGATAAATATTTGGAGTGCTTGCCATCCGGGGGAGAGGATTGCCTTTGTCATCAATGACAACAATGCTCTTTTCTCCTGGCCGTTGCACCATGGGCATCGCATGTTTTGGCTTGTGCAAATTTTTAACAAAATCAGCCAAAGAAAAGCAGATGCAAATAAAAAGGAGAGCACAAAGCGGCCATAAGCCGAAAAAATGCGCGATAAGAGCAAAGAAAGCGCCTGTTATCAGAAAAACAATGGCTTTTATCAGGCTCTGCTGCACAAAAAGATGGATCAGCTTTTCGCTGAGAATACAAAAGACAAGGCCAGCAATCAGCGCAGCGACAACGTCCGGCAGGTGTATCGATCCAATGCCGCACAGGCATGACAGGCAGATGGAAAGCAGGAGGGATCCGACGACCTGGCGGGAGGTAAAGCGATCTATATTATTGGCGCAAAAGAAAAGAAGTGGACCGATCCAGACCAATAACCACAGGATGCAAGAGGCCAGATCAGATCTGAGCCAGCAGAGATCAGACGCCATGATTGTCCCCTTTACGGCATAGAGCATTTTCACTTTGAAAGTGCTCTGCTGACGCGAAAGCGGCAGCCGCCGCAATGCGGCGTACATTCAGGCGAAAACCGCGTTTTTCGCCTGAATGCCACCTTTGACTTTTATAAAAAGTCAAAGGTAATCTGCTCTAGTAAGATAATATTTTCAGAAGCCATCCTGCGAAAATGGAATCAATCCAACCTTGAAAAGTCAGGCTTGATGTATGCGTTGGCCGGGCAAATGATCAGCTTTTCCGGACTATAGTCGGGGAATGTGCTTTTCAGGCGTTTCAGAATGGTTGCACTGGCGGCAGGGGCGGCAAAAATGACCAGGGGGAGCTTGCCCTCCGGCCCTGTCAGGATATGGGGACTTTTGACCGGTATGCCGTCAATCGCAGGGGGCAGGGAACCGGCATCATCATGAATGATGGCAACGGGTTCACTCCGGTTAAAATAGCTCCTGTACATGCGATAGGATTCTCCGCAGCCGTAAAAAACAACCTTCTGGCCTGCGATCTGATCCGCCTGCCACGCGGCAAGGCGTCCTGCTTCCTCCGGCCGTGAGTTATCACGGTAGATCTGGCACAGATTACAAACCGGAATATTGCCCGGTTGCATTTTCCACCAGGATTCATTGAAAAAATGCCAGTTGGGGGAGTTGAAGATCTCTTCCAGAGATGACTCCCGCAAATTCCCGAGAATAAAGTCATCGCCTGTAAACATGCAGCAGGGAACCACATCAAGATTGGCGTGGATGTTCAGTATGCCGGCTCTTTGGCCCCACACTACCGAGCAGGGAGATGGCAGCGACCACAACGCGTGGCCGTCAGGCTGAACAGGCTGTTCCCACGGGAAACAGTCATTGTAACTGAATCTTTCAATGCCGCACCCTCTCGCAACATTCTCAAACGCCACGCGTTTGCTTTCGGCATTGGCAACGCCGTAAAGCGTTTCCATATCATTCAAAAACACAAGTTTAACTCTTTGCAAATACTCCTTTCCCTTTTTTCTATTTTTCAGGGCTTCGAGATTTTTTATGAGTCCTGCGAATGACTTTGAACCGTGTATTTTTTTATAATCATCATCTGTATGGGCATAACAGGAGATGCTCACGCCATCCAGGCCACTCTCGAAAAGCTCTTCAAGGTATTCTCCCCCCCGATACACGTTAAATGTTGTGGTGAGTCCGCAGCGACACTCCGGCCAATGGCGTTTGATCAAGCGGATTCTTTCCGGCATGGTATCAAGGAGCATCCCTTCTCCCGACATGCCCAGGCTGACAAAGCCTCTGAATCCTGGAATTGTTTTGAGAATATGCTCAAGATCAGCCATCGCCATGTCCCCATGGTTTCTCCTGGAAGGAAGCTTTCGATGCTGTTTTATGCAGGCACAGAAAATGCAGTTATTAGGGCAACGTGTGGTTTGCTGCAGGTATACTGCTGAAAATTGTTGATAAATTGAATGAAAACCACAGTTCGGCAACGGGTAATTCATACAAGCACCTCTCTATTTTTACCTATTTTCAATGCAGCAAGAAAATCCCTCCCGAACATGGGGAAAGTCTGGCATCCTTGTTGCAAAAGGGAATCATCACCTGATTCCAGATAGACACGAAGAAAATCCGCAAACACGCCGTTTGCCAGCTTTTGCAGATCAGCATGATAGTTGCCGTTGAAATGCTCATCCAGCGCGGCATAAGTTCGCAGCTCGTTAAGCCCCCACAGTTTGCGGTGAAATACATGATTTATATCGGCACTGGCATACATGGATGTTTCATGCCTGCGGTAGACGGCCATATGATCACGCATATAGCCGATCAACCCGGTTTCAGCATGCAAAAGATGCCAGTACCAGTCACCCGGAATAAGCGTAGGGTCAAACCACTCCGGCAATCCTTCCCGAAAGCGCCAGCGGTACATTACCGAATTAGTCTGTATGAAATTGCCCTGCAAAAGATCCTGAATGTGGTAAAACGGCCGCAAGCCACGGGGCAGCATATCTTCAGGCGGATATGCGCGAGAAGGCGAGCCGTCTTCATAGAGAACATCCACCCGATGAAAACACAGGGCGCATTCCTTGTATTGATCCAGAAACTCCATCTGCTTGTGGAGCTTGTTTGCATCGGAAAAGTAATCATCCCCATCGCAAAGGGCAGCGTATTCGCTGTTGCAGGCAGCAAAAAGCTCTCGTACATTTTCTCCGTGACCGGCCCGCTTGCGCAGATAAATGGGACGGATATGCGGGTATCTTGACGCATAGCTTTCTATGACAGCCTGCGTCCCATCGTCTGAAGCATCATCCAGAATGATGTGCTCCAAAGTTGCGTCCGTTTTCTGGGCGATAACGCTTTCAATATTCTGCGCTATATAGCGCACATGGTTATGACTCAGTGTGAGGACAGAAATTTTTGGCTTGCTAGCGGACTTGCAAAAAACATACTCCGGCGCACCCGGGGAAAGGGCCTCAAGCAATGTTTTTTTCACGTCGGCGGGTATCTGCTGTTCACGGTACAAATGACGGATAACAGCCTTCTTTTCTGTTGTGTCAAGATGGCGCGCAAATTCTCCGGCAATTTGTGGCGTAATTGAAGCGTAGTCCGGAACTTTGAATTTGTTGCCTGAAGCCTGACAGAGCGGCTGCCATGGAAGGCCAAGATTTTCTTCCATTTTGCGTATTGCCGCAAGAATATCCTCAGGCCAACTATTTGTATATATCTGTATAGTTCGCAATGCGTATAAAATTTCAAAACCTGCAATACTTTTGGGCATGAGTTTTTCAGCATTATTGTCGAATTGATCAATATGCAGCAGTTCACAAAGTACTTTTTTGTGTTCCTTTACAAGAATGGTGGGATCACTGTCACGGTGCAGCCATATATTCACCTCAGGTACGCCACTGAAATCCGCCGCTATCTGCTCCGGATTATGAAAAGCATCGTAGTCAACAGTATTTTTCATGTATTCCAACAGATTGGGAACATCACGAAATAAATATTGGCGATAAAGAAAGTCGATACTCCTGTCAGGGCGCCCAAGCAGTAGCTTTACTTCAATGGCAGCATGTGCAATCGCAGAAAACCCTTTTCCTGTATTCAAAAACTTCTGTAAAGCCGAAAAGTTCGGAAAGCCGCCGCTGAGCAGGACATCATTTCCCAACTCCAGAACAGCATTCAATTTTTTCAAATAGGCGAACATCTCCTTGCGGGCGTTGGGCCTACCCTTGCAAGCGTTTTTGAAAATTTCGAACATCCGCGCGCTCGAAGGTATCCGGGGATAAGCAGGGCTCCAGGAGTAGTCTTCAGCAAAATATATCCAACCCGCCTTTTCCAGGGCGGCTGAATTGATATGCAAAAGCCAGGCTAGCTCCTCATAGCCCGACCCGGGTGTTCCAAAAAAGACGAGCATTCTTGGCATCAGGATTCTTTCCTTTTTCTGGAACATGGCATGTAAAGCAGAGAATGCAGGAGCGGATTTGTGGGGGAAGCCATCATGTTCATGTGCGTGCGCCGATATTTTTCCGAATCAAAATCAGGATTGGGCCAATACCCTTTGGACGCGCCGAAACGCACATAGTGCTCCAGCGGATCCATAACTTCCGGGCCTCTGACATATTGTTTTCTGTACCAGGCCCAATCAAAAAGGCCGGACAGAAAAATGGCCTGTATCGTCGGCTGAACCATTGCTTCGGGGAGAGGCAGGGCGGGAGGCGCCCCCCTCAGTTCCGGCGGATCGGGCTGGCAACTGAATATGTAAATGACACGGGGGATTTTCTGAAGAGATGGCAGCGCGGCGACAAGATGCATACCGCTTCTCCGGGCGGCATCCCTAGCCTCTGCCATGGTGATGCGTGGAGCGCGATATTCCGATGGAAGAGAACGCTCTTCAGGGGGAAGACCCCATTGCTTACTGTACACTGCATTCAGGGGGTGCCCGTTAAAACTGGCATCTACCTGATCGACAAGAATACATCCTGTGGGCGAAAGCCTGTTTTTGCAACCTGATAAAAACTTCCGCAGATCAAATTCCGTATGGTAGATGACACAATTGACGGCGAGCAGCAGATCCGTTTCTTCCGGAATATGTTCCGGATCAAAGAGGCTCCCCCGGCCAAGGTTCCATGTAAAGCCGTGGAAATCAGCCATGCCGGCCGCTACGGCCAGAGCCGCGGCGTCTGTATCGCTCCCCCCAAGATGTGCATAACCATGCTGGGCAAGCCACAAAAGGTTGTTGCCGCTCCCGCAGCCTATCTCAAAAATATGTTTGCCATAACCAATACGGGAATATATCCACTCCATCGCAAGGATAAGTTCACGCCTCTGCAAGCGATTTTGGGCGGTTCCCACAAACCATTCCTGCGCGTTATATTCTTTGACAAGTTCTTTCAAACGGCCAAGATCCCCCTCATAATTGAAGGATGGGACAGGCAGAGGCCCCGTACAGGGATTCAGGACTGCCTGACCAAGCGCTTGCTCCAGGTTTTCCAGAGTAAGAGAGGGGTTTCCGAAGGTCGAGCCGGGATAAAAACGATGGTGGTGATATCTGTACCAGACCCCGGGGAAAAGGCGTAAGGCGGTGAGAGATTTTTCCAGATGCACCCCTTCATCGCCGACAACTGTCAGCCCCAGCCTGCCTGCCGCACGGTGGGTAGTAAGGTTACGGCTGTTAAATGGGGGTACAAAAAAGCGAATGCGTTTTTGCGGAAATATCTTCCGTAAAAG
Organism: Desulfovibrio sp. ZJ369; assembly: GCF_011039085.1. Classification (GTDB taxonomy): domain Bacteria; phylum Desulfobacterota; class Desulfovibrionia; order Desulfovibrionales; family Desulfovibrionaceae; genus Desulfovibrio. The sequence goes on from NZ_JAAKEI010000020.1 coordinate 18,247, forward strand.
GGCAAGCCCCTCCTTCATTTCCTCATACTGTTCATTGTCTGTCATGCTGGCATAATTAGTATGATACAGCCCATGCAAGGCTACTTCATCAGGAATATCAGAAAGATACCGGACGAGTTCCTCATTATCTTCCAGCCTGTAAGGCATGGAAAGTTTTCGAATCTGTTCGTTATCGAGTCGTAACAGGGTTGGATGACCTTCGTAAACACAGTATGAGCCATTATGGTAATGCGAATAATTGCATAGGCCCCGCAGGGTTACGGCATGAACCTGCGTCAATCCATGCTTATGGAAAATACCGCAAAACTGTGGAAAGTATTCCATTTGTGTATCATAAGAGACATCATCATTTCTGAAATAAGGTTTTACCTTCATGATAAGCCCTTTTACCGAACTTGATAAATAAAACGAAAAACATCTTCTCCTGAGCCGTTTCGGGGATCATTGAGGGAAATGAACTCCTCAACCAGAGTCCTTTCTATCCGGTCTGCAAACAAAACACGGACAGCATCTGCTTCCGGACAGGTATGCAAATCCACGCTGTCCGGCACGGCATTGACCGGCACCTCAATGCATACATGCCCACCTGGTTTGCAAACGCGTATCATCTCAGCGGCGGCCGCTCTCTGATCCTCGCAGTGCTCAAGGCTATGGCATGAATAAACAACGTCGAAAACCGCATCTGAAAAATTCAGGTTCTCCATGTCCATGGAATGAACCAGGGGCTCGGCGCCGTTCAAATCGATTCCCACGGCATCAGCGCCCATCCGCCTCATGTGCAGCACTTCCTCAGGGCTTCCGCAGCCCACGCACAAGACCGCACGATTTTTCAACGAAATAAACCGTACCGCATGATCGCAAAAAGCCCTTGTTCTTGCCTGTGAGCGGCGGGGAATCATCCGTCTTCTCTTGGCTATCTGCCGGTAATATCCCGGCAGCTTGCGCCAGTCAGCTTGTGCAAGCCTTACGGATTCATAAATATTTACCATCGTATTGACTGTGTTGCGCACAAGATCCTTGCATCCTTGAATGGTTCCATTCCTCAAGTTTGCAGAGAGATTTTTTCCCCGAAGGCGGAAAAACGGCCAGGACCAGGGCATGGGTTCCCCAAAATTACGATAAAGGTATTCCCGCCTTGCCGCCGAAGAAAGGGTTGCCATGCTGGCAAACGGCTCTGAACGAAATCCATCCATGACGGCAGCCCCCTTCTTTTCGGAGACCTGGCGCAAGAAACTTTCCCATTCGTCCCAAATCGCTTCCTGGTTGTATACTCCTGCGCAGTCTTCAAGGCCTTTCTCCGCCAGCTTTTGCCGCAGGGCCGGAGAGCTCATCAACTCCGCCAGGGCGTTGCCCAGAAGATCCGCATCCGGTGCAGCCACCAGAATACCATTGTCGTGATCCCTGATAATAGAGCGCATGGCCGGGCAATCGGCAATACCTGCGACGGGCAAGCCGCAAGCCATGGCTTCAATAAGACTGTTGGGAAAGCCTTCAACTTGCGTCGGCAGGCAATAGATGCTTGCCTTTTCGTATTCCAGAAACACATTCTCAGGGTGCAGCACAAATTCCGTCACGCTGCCAATGCCAAGAGACGCTGCAAGTTCTCGCAGTTTTTTTTCTTCCCGGCCATATCCCACTATACGCAAACGCCATTCGGGGAAGCGGCCGGATATGCCGGCAAAGGCTTTCAGGAGCAAATCAGCCCGTTTGCCGGGGATAAAGCGGGCCAGAAAAAGGACGGTTCCGCTTTCATAATTGAGCCCCACATCTGCCCTGATGGAAGTCAACGGCGCCGCATTGGGAATCACACGACATTTATGTCTGTGGATTTCCGGCACCGTCTCCATATGGGCCTCCACCAACTCATGGATGGCGTCAGCACAAGCGAGAACAGCCATACGGCCCGGCCTGTTCCAGGTTACAGCTTCAGAAAAACGAGGATCGGATCTTTCTGAACAGATTATGGGCACTCCCGTTCCAAGGCATGTGAGGCACCACAACATATGGGCCCATTGTGACTGCAACGAAAGCATGACATCAATGTCATTGCTCTTCAGATACTCCCGCACTTTCTCAATCTCGCAATGCTTGCCGTGGCCGAATTCTTTCGGCAGACGCAGAAGCGAAATGCGTGCATCCAGCGGAAAAACAGGATCCCGGCCATGTTCATAGGCGAAAATATGGATAGTATGCCCGCGAGCCAGCATAGCATGGGCCAAATTAACCGCGACTCTCTCCGTTCCCCCTTTTCCGAGGCACAGACTGGCAGCACCGATGGCAATATTCATACGCGAGATCCGGAACCTTTATGGAGTTTGCAGCAGATTCCCCTGATGGCGTTTTTCATGCGCACCACGGCTGCTCTCAACCTCACCGTCAGTGCATCAGGAAAAGGCTGGCCAAAATCACGCCCGGCATATTCCTGTCTGGCCCTTGCGGACATTCTGGCCATGCTGGCAAAAGGCTCCTCTTGAAAGCTGTCCATGACAGTGTTGCCCTTTTTCCCGGCAGCGCTCCGGAGAAGCTTCTCCCATGCGTCAAATACCGCCGCATGGCTGTATGCAGACATGAACGTTCTGGCATTCCTGCCAAGCCTGGTCCGCAAGGCATCATCTGCAAGCAGCTTCTCCAGTTCCTTTGCCAGACTCAGGGGAGTCATTTCGTCAGCCAGCAGCCCTGTTTCTCCATCCGTTATGATGTCAGGCACACCATCGCAGTCTCTGAATGCCACGCACGGCAGCCCTGCCGCCATTGCTTCCAAAAGCACGTTTGGCATCCCCTCCGTGCGGGAGGAAAAACAGAAAGCCTGCGCCCCTGATAACACGCCTTCAGGATTGGTGGACATACCAAGAAAACGGATCTTTTCTCCAAGGCCAAGAGCTTTCGCATGGGCTTCCACCTTCGCCCTGTCTTGGCCATCCCCGGCTATTTGCATTTCCCAGTCAGAGTACTGACGGGAAACAGCGGCAAAAGCATCCATAGCCAGGCAACATTGCTTAAGCTCTTCCTGCAGTCGCCCCATCCACAGCAGGATTTTGCGTTCCGCCCCCCGGCCACCCGGCTTTGCAGCGGCATCGGGGAGAGACACGGCATTGGGAATGATCCGTACCCTGTCCCGCAAAAATTCAGGAACGCTGCCAGCATAGGAAGGCAGCAAAAGATGGATGGCATCCGCGCCGCTCATGGCGGCCAGACGGCCCCTCCGATTCCAAAAAATATTTTCTATGGCGCCTGGTGAATGCCGTTCGGAGTACACATACGGAATACCACTCCCCAGGAGCGTTACAGCCCACACGAGATGCGTGCCGTCAGGGAAGGGGCATACGCAGACATCCGGCGAAAGATTACGGATTTCTTGCCTCAGGCGCTGAATTTTCAGGTTTTTATCCGTAAAGTTGTAAGGAAGAATCGTCACATCGGGGCGGAGCGGATACATATCCTGAAGCTTTTCCGTACCCTTGGGAATGTCCGGGCGTTTGCCTTCAGGCAGGCTCCGCGTATACAAAAAATATCCCAGCCGGTAGAGCGGATAAAACCAGAGCGGAACCGGACGCTGGCTGTAGATCGTGACCTTATGCCCGCGTTCCGTCATGGCGTTGGCCAATAGTGATACAGCTTTCGGGATTCCCCCGCGTGCTGTGTAGTTATTGACCAGCAGAATATGCAGCGATTTATTGGCAGGCATCTCTCCTGCCTCCAACCCTCAGGGCCGGATTGCCGGCCATTCGGCAATTATCCCTGCAACCTTTGTAAAGGGTGCTTCCGGGCGCAAGGATATTACTGTTTCCCACTACTGAACGCTCAAGAACAACACTGTGCGGCCCAAGATGATTGAGTGAGCCGATGCTTGCCCCTCCAAGAACAATAGAATATGGGGCGAGGAAATTAAAATCACCTATTTGCGCATCATGGGAGATATTCGCAGCTCCATTGATATAATTCGCGTTACCTATGACGGCATTGCAAAAAATGGTACATCCACGCTGAAAAATATTTCCTTCACCTATACGAGCTGTCCTGCTGATGGAAGTCCATGGATGTATAAGATTCATAAAATTTGCACCGCGTCCCTTGAGCGTTGTAAATATTTTGCCGCGCAGTTCAGGCTTTGCGATGCCGATGACAAACATATCCTCCGGCCGGATCGTGTAGGCATCCACACTCCCAAGGTAGAGGTGCTGTAACTCCTTCAGATCACCTGTATAGCCCTGCCAGTCAAAAAATCCACCAAAGGTGTAATAATCAGCAAGACCTGGTGCGCTTTCCAGCACATCGCGTAAAATCCAGTAACACTCCCGCGCGGCCCCGGAATTTCCGATTATGAGCACATTGGGCATCAGTAGCGCCCTCCATCCAGAACAAAATTTTGCCCTGTGATCCAGGCCGCCTGTTCAGAAAGAAGGAAGGCCGCCATATGGGCCACGTCTTCCGGCCTGCCGAAGCCAAGGGGATAGCTCTGGAGCTGATGCTGCCGATATTCCGGCCCCATCAGGGCTTCGGCCCTGCCTTCCATGGGCGTGTCAACAATGCCCGGCGACAGGCAATGAACGCGCAGGCCGCGAGGGGCGACCTCCTGACTGATGCTTTTGGCAGCGGCAACCAGGGCGGCCTTGGCAGCGCCGTAAATCAAATGCCCCTTTTCAGGATACACTGCGGCTGCGGAAGCGATAAAAAGCAAAGCTCCGCCTTTACGACCCACCCGGCGATCACAGAATCCCTGAGCCAACAGGCACGGCGTATGAAAGTTGAGAGAAAAATGCCTTCTGGCAGAGGCAAGGTCATAGCCTTGCAGGCTGTCCATCACTCCTTCACCTGCCGCATGAGCCAGGCCCCACAGTTTGCCGTGGGCTTGAGCAATCCCGCGAACCCAGGCAGGAATTTCCTCCATGCCTTCCAAAAAGTCTCGCTGGAGGCTTATCCATCTGTCTGGAGCTGATGAAGCCTGCCGGGCTTCCTCCAAACGCTGTACGTCACGGGCGCAGGCAAGCACTGTTGCCCCTTGGGCCACACACTCAAGAGCAATGGCTTTGCCGATGCCTGAGCTTGCCCCGGTGATCAGAATCCTTTGGTCTGCAGAAAACATCAGGCAACTGCCCCCCTGGTCATCGCAATCAGATCAGCAGCTGTCCGGATGGATTTGAGATCGTCAAAGATAATCCGCTGCCCCCATGATTTGTCGAAAAAGGCAATCAAAACCATAAAGGCCAATGAATCCCATTCTTCCAGATCAGTGAGTACTGTTGTTTCTTCGATGGCTTCGGAGCATTGCAGCATTTCTTGCAGTGAACAGAGAAATTCTTTCTTAGTCATAACGGTTTTGCTCTCCCTTGATAATCCGTTCCCACCGTTCAATTCGTTGCAATCGTGTAGGACGATCAGGATCAGGCTCGTACTCAAGAGGCCTGGCGCAATTCCAGGAATCTATCTTGCACAGACAAGAAGCCCAGGATAAGCCTATGCCGTAGCCACACAGTAAAATCGTGCCCGGAGATTGTTTTTCATAAAAGGTGTCACATAGAGCAAGCGGAATGGATGCAGATGCCGTATTGCCGTATTTACTGAAAGACTGAAACGGAGCTTTGTTACTTGGAAAACCTGATTTTAAAGCTATATTTTCAATAATCTGCTTATTTGCTTGATGGAGTATCAGCCAGTCAATGTTATCATGATTTATTTTTGAATACTGCATGAGCCTGCAAATATGATCAGGAACAACATTCATGGTAAAGTCATAAACTGCACCACCATCCATGTAGGTATCTGCTATCTGCCAAATATTACCGTACTGATCAGCAATATCTCTTACAAGAGATTCGTTTTCACAATGCTCTCGAAGAAATGGAATTCTAGCTTTCCCGGCAGGGACGATGATGGTCTCAAAGCCGCTGCCATCAGTACCGATCCCAAAATGAACCGGTGAGGCGGTTTCGTCCCGGACCAGCAGCGTGGCACTTCCGGCATCACCAAACACTGGTGTTGTGATACGGTTACGAATATCCCGCCCTGAAGGGTGAGCATCACCGACAAGCACAAGCACTTGCCGCGCAGCGCCGGAAGCCACCAGAGAACTTCCGAGCCACAATCCGTAAACATATCCGGCACAACCCTGATTGACATCAAAGGCGGCACAGTGTTGGCCCAATCCAAGGCGGTGTTGCAGTTCACAGGCCGTGGCGGGCTGATGCCAGTCCGGCATTTGACTGACAAAAATCAGAGCGTCAATAGTATCACGGGAGTCAGGCAAGGCCTCCAGCAGGGCAAAGGCAGCATGAGCGCACAGATCGGAAGCCGTCACATCCGGTGGGCATACCCGACGCCGATCCATTCCAAGTAGAGTGCGTAATCGTGAAATTTTTTTGAGACTGCCTCCATAATATTCTATTTCGTCTTCCAGAGAGATTTCATTTGTTGGTACAGCAGATCGCAGACTTGCGATACGAACATTCTGTAACGTAGTAAACATATAATTTTACCTTTTTAAAAGAATAATTTATGTATGATTTCTGAAGTCAAATAAATACAATGCGTTGATAAATCACCATACACAGGTAAACATAATACTCGGTTTGACGTAGATTCCGCAACAGAACAGGATACACGCCACTCAGCTTTCACATATGGTAAATTATTAAACGCAGGGTAAAAATAACGCCGTGTGATGATGTTTTGTGCTAGGTGTATGGAGTAACCGCTACATTTTTTCCTGCCAGTCCTGCACATTGCAAAGCCAGCATGAAAGCAGTCGTTCCGTTATTGCAAGCAATGATATGAGAAATGCCAAGATATGCGCTTAATGAATATTCGAATTTTTGGACATAATTCCCATTGTTTGTAATCCATGCAGATTTGAAAATATCTCTGCATTGCTAAAAGAAGAAATCTTCATTGGGCATTCGCGATTTTGTAATATATATTTACTGTTGATGTTCATTTCGTGAGCAAAGTTAATATATCTGAATACAAAAAAAGAGAAAAAGCAGTCTCAAAGACCTGCCTTCAAGCAGCTCCCGGCTGGAGCCATAAGAACCTCATCGACAGACTCACTGTCGGTTTTTTGCGTGCAAAAAAAGGAAGAGAAATGTGTAACATAATGAATTTACTGATGATTTTTCAGACAAAAGAGATAGGGAAAGTTTTTCTCCAAAAGCTGATATTGCCAATGAACGCGCTTTAATGTATTGTTTTTCAACGATTCATCGACAGTGAGTCTGTCGAAGAGGACGAGCGAGGCGCTGCCGCGTTGTGGAATGCGGCAGGGGCCGGCGTGGCGGCACAGCGGGTTCGGCATGTCAAAAGGCCGCATGCTCACGGAAAATCGGCGTTCCTGCGCGATGAGCCTACTGAAGAATGCAACAGGCTATCTACATCACCCAATCGAGAATGCCCGATCCGCAGCGCTTCTTCCGACTCTGCGCCGAATGTTTCGAAAGCTTGTGGGTCACCAACAACGGCGCCCTTGTCCGGCAACTGGAGCGCGAGCTGAAGCGGTATCTCGGCATCCCTTCCCCCCTTGTCTGCAATAAGGGCGCCACCGCCGGCAAGGCGGCATAAGCCATGTCCCGGCTTCTGCTGTACACCGATCTCGGCCCGTCGTGGCCGTGGCTGTTCGCAACGGTGCACGCCAATCGCGACGCGCTGGCGGAACACGGCGTTGACCTCGGTCCGTTCAACCCCTGGGCCTGCAAGCTGCTCCCCGCGCATTCGAGGTTCTGGACAATCGTGCCCGAAGGCGGCGTCACGCCGCCCCCTCTGGCCGCCGATCTGCAAGGCGTGGTGGCGCGGCTTGATGCGGGGCGCGACGTGCTGCTCATGAGCTGGGTGCTTGCCCTCCCGGCTCATCGCTCCCTGGCCCGTTTGCTGCGGCGGCAGCCTGGCTTGGCCAGGCACGAGGTGCGCGCCGTTTTTCTTGTCGGCCGTCCCGCGTGCGTGCTGGAGCAGCGGTATCGGTGGGCCGGCAAGGCGCTCCCCTCCGCTGTGGAACAAACCCTGCTGAGCCGCTGCAAGATGCTCCCCCTGCTGGTGAAAGACGCCCGCCGCGCATGGGGAGAGGCCAACGTCGCTCTCCTGGCCGATACGTCGGACAGCCCTGTTGCCACGCCATGCACGACGCTGGCCGAGCGCCTTTTCGCCATCCTGGGGGCCGGTTGCCCGCCGCTCCGCCTGCCGGAACATCTGCCGCGCCACCCGCTCTTTCTGGCCTCGTACGTCGCCCGCCGCCTGAGCCGGACGCTGGAAGTGCGCGAAAACGCCTGGCCGCCGCTGGACGCCGGCCTGTTCATGGATTGCCTGCGGGCAAGCGAGCGGAGCTGGGGTACGGAGCCGGTCAGCCCGCTGGACCTCCGGCAACGGCTGATCCGGGAAGGCGCGGCCGGGCTGCGCGCCCTGGAAGCGCTTCTGGAACTCGAATCAGGCGCTCTGGACTGCCCGGACTGGCTGGCTGCCCAGGCCGAAGCCTCGCCCGAAGCCGTGTACGGGCAGCCGCTTCCCGCCGAGCGCGTCGCCGCGTTCGCCGCCGCGCTCCCCCCTGCCGTGCGCGAGCCGTTGCGCCAACGCTACGCCAATGACGCGCCGCTGCTCACGCCGGATCAGCGCGCGCTGGCCAAGGCCCTTGCCGTTCCGGAAGCCGCCGCGCCGTCCGCTTTGCCAGCCGTTGCCGCGAGGGACAGCGTGACCATCGGCGAGCCGGTCCCGCCCGTGGAACTGACCGTGCTGACCATGACCTACAATCACGAACGGTACATTGCCGACTGCATGGACAGCGTGCTGGCCCAGCGGACGGATTTTCCGGTGCGGCACATCGTGCTTGATCACCGCTCCACGGACGCGACCCCGGCCATTGTGACCGCCTACGCGGAGCGGCATCCGTCCATCCGGGCGGTGCTTCTCTCCCAGCGCCGCCCGTCCGAAAACGTCATGGGGCTGTTTCTGCGCTGCCGGACCAGATACGCGGCGCTGTGCGACGGGGACGACTATTTCACCGACCCGCTCAAGCTGCAAAAGCAGGTGGATTTTCTGGAAAGCCGCCCGCACTGCGCCCTGTGCTTCCACCCGGTCCGGGTGGTGCATGAAGACGGCAGCCGCCCGCCGTATCTCTATCCGCCCCTGTCCATGCTGCCCAACGGCGTGCGCGAGGAGTACGATCTGGAAGACCTGTTTCAAGGCAACATGATCCAGACCAACTCCGCCGTCTACCGCTGGCGCTTCAGGGACGGGATGCCGCACTGGTTCCGGCCCGGCTTGTGCCCCGGCGACTGGTACTGGCACCTGCTGCATGCCGAGCTGGGGAAGATAGGCTTCCTGCGGGAAGTGATGTCCGTCTATCGCCGGCACAGCCAGGCGGTCTACGCCACGGCGTCCGGATCGAGCACGGAGCATCGCCGCGTCCACGGCATGGCGGAACTGAGAACGTATCAGGCGGTGAACGAGCACTTCACCAACCGGTATTTTCCGCATCTGGCGGCGCTCGCCAACGGTGTGTTCGCCGATTTTCTCCGGATCAGCATGGAAGAGGGAGACCAGAGCCTTCTGGATCGGGCATGTGACGCCTTTCCCGACTTTGCGCGACACTTTCTTGCGGATTTGAAAATGGTACAGGTGAAAAATACCGCTGCCAGAAAAATATGAAAACACTCTCATTATCCTTGGAAGAAACGCGATGGAAAAAAAAGTGCTGGATATGCTCAGGGAGCTGCAACCGACCTACGACTTTGAGGAAGGTGTGAATTTCATTGAACAGGGGTATCTGGACAGTTTTGATGTGGTGACGCTGATTTCGGAGTTGGAGCAGACTTTTTCCGTATCCATTTCCGCTCTGGACATCGTGCCTGAAAATTTCGCGTCGGTGCAACGCATTTGTGATTTGGTGCGGCGGAGCACCAAGGTTGATTTTTAGCGCTCATGAGCGGGGCAAGCAATGCGGGCAAGCATTCACGGCGTCAGAATTCGGGGCGTGTGCGCCACCGTGCCGCAACAGGTGTATCGCTTTGAGGACGAACTCAAGAGCTTTCCCTTTCCGGAAAAATCGTCCCGGCGGCTGGGACGGGTGATGGGCTTCAGGGAGCACCGCATTGCGGACGCGAAAACCACGCCCTGCGATCTTGCGTCCTACACCATGAATTGCCTGTTTCACCAGGGGCGACTTCGCAAGGAGAAGATGCAGGCCATGATAGTGGTGGCGCAGATGGCGGATCATCCTGTTCCGGGCAACAGCAAGGTGATTCACGGCCAGCTTGACCTGCCTACGGATGTGTTCTGCACGGATATTTACGAAAACTGCATCGGTTTTCTCTCCGGTCTGTATACGGCCTGCTGCCATGTGGCGGCGGGCGCCGTGGACGAGGTCATCCTGATCACCACGGATGGTGGCGCCTGCTATGCCAACAAGCTGGACAGGAACACCTACCCCCTGTGCGGCGACGCGGCGGCGGTGACGGTTGTCAGCCGCAGTGACAACCCGGAGGATGTGATTCACTTCGTCTTTCGCACCGACGGCAGTCGGCGGGAAGCGTTGCTGACCCCCGCGGGCGGATGCCGGATGCCCGCCACAGCGGAGACGGCCAAAATGGTCAGGGACGAAATGGGCAATTACCGCTCGCTGAACAACATGTATATGGACGGCACGGCTGTTTTCCAGTTCGTCATGGAGCGCGTGCCGCCGCTGATTGACGAAATCTGCCGCTACGCCGGCATTGAAAAGACCGCTGTTCAATACCATCTGACGCACCAGCCCAACCGTTTCATGCTTGAGAAACTGGCCGATCTCATGCGTGTGCCGCGGGAGATCCTGTTCAACAATATTGTGGAGCATTTCGGCAACTCTTCCTGCGTCACCATCCCGGTGAACATTGCCTACAACCTGGGCGCGCGGCTGCTCGACGAACAGCCTCTGGTCTGCTGCTCGGCCTTCGGGGCCGGGCTTTCGCTGGCCGCCGCGGTGTGCCGCCTGGGGCGTATGGATTTTTGCGAACTCATTGAGCACCCCGGCAACGGAACCATTGCCTACCCCGTGTAATCACATGGCATGGAAAGGAGAACAGATATGAATACACAGGAAAAACTGGCTGCGCTGGAAGATATCATGGAGCTGGATGAAGGCGCGCTGAAACCGGAAATGAGCCTTGATGAAGTGGAGGAATGGGATTCCCTGGCCGCGCTCTCCTTTGTCGTGCTGCTGGGCGACGAATTCAACAGAAAGATCAGCGGAAAAGAAATCCGCGCCTTTCAGACCGTTCAGGATATGCTGGATGTCATGGAGCCGGGGGCATAGCTGTGGCCTTTCTGCATTTCGACAATGTGGGCATTGCAGCTCTGGCCGGGGCACTGCCGGAGCATGTGCAGACAATAGACATGGATCCCGCTCATCCGCGCGCCGCCTACATTGCGAATTTCGTCAAACAGACCGGCATCAGACAGCGGCATATTTCCATTACCGAGCAGACCGCCACGGATCTGGGCTATACCGCCCTGTGCAAGGCGCTGGAAAGAGCGGGGTGGGAGGCGAAAAGCCTCGACGCGCTCATCTTCATGTCCCAAACGCCGGACTTCAATCCCAGCACAAGCAACGCGCATGTGCTGCACAATCATATGAAGCTGGGCGATCACGTCCTGGCGTTTGACATTACGCTGGGGTGTTCCAGCTTTCCGCATGGTCTTTCCGTGTGCGCCGCTCTTTTGCAGCAGGCGCACATCAACCGCATTGCCATGGTGTCCGGCGATACAGTGTGGCCTCAGTACCGTTCACGGGAAGAGCTTCTGGCGGCCTCCGTCTTTCTTTCCGGGGAAGGATCGACCGCAATCCTGCTGGAAAAGGCAAAATCCTCTCCTGTGGACGTGGCCTTGCACAGTGATGGGACAGGCTATCACTTTCTGTATGATCCCTGGCAGGGATGCCGTAACGCCTGGAGACGTTGCAGTGGCCTCATGCCCAATGGCGAAGTCTATGAAGGCGGCGGCTACATGGATGGTATGGAAATCACCTCCTTCTCCACCATGCGGGTTGTGGACAGCATCAGGGCCTTTCTCGCACGCATGGGCAGGGATGTGCGGGACTATGACGGGGTAGTGCTGCATCAGGCCAACATGCAGATTGTCAAGACCATGATCAGACGGTTGAAAGTGGACAGGGCCAAGGCTCCGACCACGGTGGAGCGGCTGGGCAATACCAACGGCGCATCCGTCTCCCTGACCATGGTGGACGCCTATGCCGGGCGTGACGCCGGGCCGCTGAATCTGCTGGTCAGCGCGTTCGGCGTGGGGCTTTCCTGGGGAGTGGTCAGTCTGTCGCTGGACCCCGCTGTCGTTGTGCCCATGGTGACCTGTTCCAACCGCTTTGAGGACGACTTTCTCAAGCCGGCGGTCTGATTCGTGAACGAAGAGAGGTAACGCATGGATGCCACCCTGACGCAAAAGGTTGTTCTTGTCACAGGCGCTTCTTCCGGCATCGGGCGCGCGGTGTGCCGTGAGCTGGCTCATCAGGGGGCGTCCGTTATCCTTCTGGCTCGTAATGAGCAGGGGATGCGGGAAACCATGTCCGCCATGCCGGAAGACCAATGCCTGCCGCTGGCGGCCGATCTGCACGATCTTGCAAGCCTGCCCGCCGTGCTGGAAGAGGCCCGGAACTGGCGGGGGCATATTGACGGCTGCGTGTATTGCGCCGGGGTGGGAGGGCGCGCCCGCTTGCGTGACACAGACCCGGCATTCATGGCCGAGTGTATGCTGGTCAACTGTTTCGCCTTTGTGGAGCTGATCCGCCTTTTGGTGAAGCGCAAGGAGAGGGCGCGGCCCCTGCGGGTGGCCGCCGTGTCTTCCTTTGCCGCCCTGGGGCGCGATAAATATTTTGTCGCCTACGCGGCTTCCAAGGCGGCCCTGGAAGCCGCGGCCAAAACACTGGCCGTTGAGCTTCTTCCCCGAAATGTCACGGTCAATCTTATCCGACCGGCTTTTGTGAATACGCCCATGATTTCCGGCGCCGCGGATCCGCTGGGGGATTTCGCGGCGCGGCTTGAAGAGAGCGGCTATCAGCCCATGGGGCTGATAGAGCCGGAGGAAGTAGCCTGCATGGCCGCGTATCTCATGGGGCCGGGGGCCGCCCATATCAGCGGTTCAACCTTTTCAATCAATGCGGGTGCGGCCTGTTAGGGAGGTTTCATGCAACATGCCACATTTGAACATTTTTCCGCCGCGCATGACGCCCTGAAGGCACGGACCCGGTACACGCTCACCAATCTTTTTCTGGATAGCCGCACGCTTCGCGCCCTGCTGACGGAGAAGAGGTGCCTGACGCATGTGGAAGAAGGGGCGCTGTTTCTGCTTATTCCCTATCATGAAACCTATTACGACTGCCTGTATCTGGCTGCGGACGGGAGCGCCCTTGCGGACGGGCTGGGGCGGCTTGTGGAGGCATACCATGAACCGCTGGCGTTGCGCGGATCGTGTGTGGGCAGGGAACCGCAGGCAGGCGAAGCGGCGGAACTGTTTCGCCGGCAGGGGTTTGTACTGACCAAAAAGCTGTTGCGCATGCAGCTCAAGGGCGCTCCGGAAAAGATGTTGAACGCCATGCGCCCGTATGCCGACGAATACCGGGAGTGCATGTCCTTTGCCAATCCTGAAGACGCCGAGGAAATTCTGGCGCTTCTGAAGGAAGAATTTGATCTTGTGGCGGACAATCTGCCGGAGCTGGACGCCATTCGGGAAAACATTCTCCGTGGCCAGGTCGCGGTTTTGCGGCGCGACGGGAAAATTGCCTCTCTTCGTTATTTTTCCTTGTTAAAGAATACACTGCATAGTCTTTATGATGTGACGCGCAAGGAATATCGCAGAGAAGGCTTTTTCATGGCTCTTTCGACGTTTGTGAATGAATATTTCACAAAACAGGGCACAAAGAATGTGCGTGCTCTTGGATGGAGGGATGCGACGCGTCAAAAGCTCGTGAAGCACGCCCAAAAAAGCAATCAGTCATCTGACGGTATTGTTATTTACAACATGCTCCGGACGCCCGCGTCCGACCGAAACGTGGAGAAGGACAACCACCCATGATGCGCCTGCGCATAACCCTGCCTTCCACAACGCTGCTTCGGCCCGTGGAGCTTGCGGCGGCCCTGCCGTATGGCTTTGGGGCGACGGAGCCGCCGTATCGCGCCGTGTGGGCGTTGCACTGCGCCATGAGCAATGGGGATTTTTTCTTTGACAGCCTGGATGCGGCCGGGATTGTGGAGCGGGAGCAGGTGGCGATCATAGCGCCCGGCATGGGGAACGGCTACTTTGTCAATTCCAGTCATGAAAATCAGGCGGATTTTCTCAATGAGCTGCTGGACGCCGCGCGCGAGGCGTTTCCCCTCTCGCGCCGGCCGGAGGACAATGCCGTTATCGGCGTGTCCATGGGAGGCTTCGGAGCTGTCCGCTGGGCGCTGGACAGCGGCGCGTTCGGAGCGGCGGCGGCCATTTCGGGCGTGTTTGACTGCCGGGTGCCCCCGGACGATCGGATGATGAAAAACCGTGCTCAACGCGCCCTGTACGCGGCGTTTGAACGTGTCATGCGCCGTTGTTTGCTGGATGGGAGCGGCCGGGTACGGCCCGACGCCGATCTGGAACAGCTCCTGCGGAAGGGGCGGAAGGAGGGGGCTTCCCCTTTTCCACGCATCAGCCTGTATTGCGGGGAGCAAGACTATCTGAGTCTGCCGCAGAGCAGAGCGCTGGAGGACGCGTGCGTCCGACACGGCTGCCCTGTGCGGCTGCGCCTGTCGGAGGGAGAGCACGATCCGGTTTACTGGCGGGGCGCGTTTCGGGCCGCCGTGAGCGCGTGTTTTCATGCCGCCGATGCCGGAGAAGAGGATTCCTTATGTATCTGACGCATATTACGCAGTATTTTGAAACCACAGTGGCGGAACATCCCGACCGCGTCGCTGTGCATGACGGCGACGCCGCCATCACGTTTCAGCGTCTGTACGAGCGCGTTCTTGCTGTGGCCGCCCGCATCAGTCAACAGATCGAGGGACGAACCGGCCTTGTTGTGGCTGTTCATCTGCCCAAGAGCCTGAACGCCGTAGTCGCGGATCTGGCCATTCTCTACAGCGGCAACGCGTACATGAATCTGGATGTCAAAAGTCCGGAACAACGGCTGCTGAACATTCTGGAACAGACCCGGCCCGCCCTGATTGTGACGGAGGCGGAGCGGCCGTCAACCCTGCCACCGGGAGTCGGCCGCATATGGGCGCTGCCCGCCGCTGGGCCGGATCTCGATGGGGAGGAACGCGCGGCGGTGCTTGCCGTGCGGGAACGGTGCATCGACACTGACCTTTTGTGCGTCATCAATACCTCCGGGTCCACCGGCACGCCCAAGGCCGTAGCCCTCACGCACCGCGGTTTCATCGATTTCACCGAGGTTGTGTGCGAAGCCGGGCTTGTGGGCAAGGGGGAAGTTGTCGCCAGTCTCTCGCCGGCGGTTTTTGATATCTTCAGTTTTGAGCTGTGCATGCTCATGGCCAGGGGTGCTACGCTGGTGCTTGTGCCGGAAAGCCACGCGGCCTTTCCTGTCCGTCTGCTGGAGCTTATGGCCGCGTTGCGGGTGACGTTTCTCTTCTGGGTGCCGACCATCATGGTCAACATCGCCAACATGGATCTGCTCGCCCGTGTTTCCCTGCCGGATCTCAGGATGGCCTGGTTTGCGGGCGAGGTCTTTCCCACAGCCAAGTTCAATTACTGGCGCGCAATGTTGCCGCAAACCACCTTTGCCAATTTTTACGGGCCGATAGAAATCACACTGGATTGCCTGTACCATGTCGTCCAGCGTGATCTGCGCGACGATGAGCCGATTCCCATCGGCAAACCCTTCCGGAATACCGCCATTCTGGTCCTGAATGCCAATGATGAGCCTGTGCGTCCGGATCAACCCGGTGTGGAAGGGGAACTCTGCGTGCGCGGCTCCTCCCTGGCGGCAGGCTATTACAACAATCCGGAAAAAACGGCCGCCGCCTTTGTCCAGAACCCGCTCAACACCGCGTACCCCGAACCCGTCTACCGTACAGGCGATATCGTCGCTTGGAACGAATACGGAGAACTGGTCTTCAGGGGAAGAAAGGACACCCTGATCAAGCACATGGGGTATCGCATCGAACTGGCGGAAATCGAACATGTGGCGGTCAACACCCTCAAGCTCGCGCCCAACTGCTGCGCGCTCTACGATCCGGAACGCAAAAGGATTGTTCTGGTTTGCGAGGCGGCCTCGCCACTGCCGGAGAAAGAACTGCGCCGCAGGCTCGGCGAGGTTTTACCCCGGTACATGGTGCCTTCAGTCTACACATATCTTCCGGAAATGCCGCGAAACAGAAACGGCAAAATCGATCGCCAGTTCCTGAAGGAACATATTGATACGCTCTCGTTTGCGAAAGGAAGCGCCGCATGAACGTTCTGGAATCCACATTCAAGAAGATCGAAAAGTTTGTGCGCAATATGGCGTATGACAGACATGTGTATATGCTTTCTCTTGATTCTGAAGAGACTGTGCTTGCGAGATCCCCCCATAAATATGTTTCCTATGCCATACATGACGAATCAGACCCTGCCGATGCCGTTTTTGCAGCCGCTCTTTCCGCAATACCCATATATGCGTTATCCGGAGAAGACCGGACACGGGAAGCAGTGCTGTTTGCAATGTGTTCCGGCCTGAATCTTTCACCTTTTGCATTGGGTTCCGGAAGGATGGCGGCGCCGGTTCCTCAGGATATTGAGGGAGAGATCCAGGCCCGGATTGCCCGTTTGCAACAGTTGTTTGCCAGAGAATTTCACGTTGATCTGGCATGTTCCCCGGCCCCCGCGGACTATGTGGCTCTGTTGAACAGACGAATCGGCGAAGCGCGTCAGTATTATGTGGAGGAGCACGGGGCCTGGATACAAACCTTCATGAACGCGCTGGGAGACGATATCTCACGCGACTCTTTCGCCACGTTTCTGCGCCAGCGCATCAAGGCGCATGTCTTCAGGGGCGTTGAAAACTGCTATCCCGTCATGCCTCCGGTGCGGACAGCCGGATGGCGCAGGCAACGAGAGGCCGCAACGTATGATTTTCCAATCCTTGCAGGATGCCGGGAAGATGTGCGCCAGTTTTTCTACAGAGATACTTTCGTGTATGAGCAGTATGCCATTGCCGGAGTCGTGGAGGCTCGCCCCGGAGACGTGGTGATCGATGCCGGAGCCTTTATCGGCGATACGGCCTGTTATTTCAGCAGAAAAGTTGGAGAAAGCGGCAAGGTTTTTGCTTTTGAGGCTGTCCCCGAATCAGCGTGCTTCGCCAGAAAGAACATGGAGCTTAATCATTGCGAGAATGTTGAAATAGTGCCTCTGGCGCTTTCCGATCGTAAATCCACGTTTTCCATTGCTCTCAATCCACACAGTAATTCCGGAGCATCGCTTGTCTCTGCAAGCTCAACAGATAGTTCTCTCATATCAGTTGAATCAATAACATTGGATGATTTTTGTACAAATACAGGTTTGGATATTGATTTTATCAAATCAGATATTGAAGGTTCTGAAATGCAGATGCTTCATGGGGCAAAACGAACTATTGCAAACCAGTCTCCAGTTTGCGCAATAGCGCTTTATCATAAAAAAGATGATTTTTGGCAGATACCAGAATTTCTTGCAAGTCTTTGTCCAGACTATACATTCTGGTTTCGCTGTGAAGCCGAACCTGTCCTGTTTGCAAAACGAAATCAATAGGTTGAAACTGTAAGGTAAATGAGAAGCTATGCACGCAACCGACTATACGCTGATCACCGGCGCATCCTCAGGTATGGGCGAGGCCACGGCCAAACTGCTCAGTACTTCCCGCAATCTTGTTTTGCACGGGCGGGACGAGGCGCGCCTGGCCGCTGTGGGGGAAGCCTGCGCGCGCAATGGCGCGGATGTGGCGCTTTTTCCCTTTGATCTGGAAAAGGCGGACACCGTCGGGGCCGCCCTTACGGAACTGCTCAAAGCACGAGCGTTGCCGGTTGAAGCCTTTGTCCACTTTGCAGGTATGACGGAAGTGTTGCCCATGGCAAAAACAAAATATTCCGTGGGCCTGCGGGTGATGAACGTCAACTACTTTTCCGCTGCGGAAATCATCAGTGCTCTTCTCAAAAAGAAAGTCAATGGGCAATCGCTTCGTAATATTCTCTTAACATCAAGCATTGCTGTAATTACAGGAAAGAAATACCAGCCGCATTATTGCGGCAGCAAAGGAGCAATCAATGCTCTTGGTATTACTTTGGCCAATGAATTAGCGCCAAATATTCGAGTTAATGTCATTGCTCCGGGGTCATTTCCAACTCGTATTGTCCAAACAACATTTGTTGATGCTCCTTTAGATGGTTCATGGAACCCTTCTACGCTTCTTCATCCAGGAACTGTGGATGATGTAGCGCGTATCGTTCGTTTTTTAATTTCTGAAGATGCTTCATATCTTACAGGACAGATTATTAATGTGGACGGTGGGGAACATTTTCCTCATTTTTAACGCAGGCAGACAGACTGAACTTCATTTCAAAAAGGCTTTCTGTTTTTGGAGAAAAAGATGAACAGCGTTTTGTTCCATAGCCACAAAGAAGAAGTGAACGCGGGCCGAATGCGTGCGGCCCTTCTGGATATCGGCGCGGCGGAGTGCGATGTGCTGTATATCCATACGGACATGACGTTCGGCCTGCCTGCTCTCAAGCGGAGCGCGTTGCTGGCCGAGCTTCTGGGGCTTGTCGAAAACCTGGGCGTCGCCACGCTGGTATTCCCGACCTTCACGTTCAGCTTTTGCAATAATGAGCCTTTTGACGTGCGCAACAGCCGTACGCCCATGGGCGCGCTCAATGAATACGCGCGCAAGACAGGGCGGGGACGGCGCTCCCGCGATCCCTTGCTGTCCGTCTATGTCCTGGGTGACGCGCTTGACCTTGTTGACAACCTCGGCCCGTATTCCATTGGCGCGGATTCCAATTACGACAGGCTGCACCGGTGCGGAAAAGAGGTCAACTTTCTCTTTTTTGGGGCGGACATGCGCGCTTGCTTCACCTACACGCACTATATGGAAGCGGTTATCGGCGTTCCCTACCGCTACAATCGGGAATTTACCGGGACCATTGTGGATGGCGGAAATGTCGCTCCGAGTCGCGTCTGGCTGTATTCCACCTATGCCAATTGCCGGCTGAATCCCAAACCGGTTGTCCATGACGCCATGCGGGCGCGCGGCCAGTTGCGGACAACAGCTGTGGGGGACGGGCAGATGTGCTGTTTCCGCGAAAAAGACGCGTATGCGACCATCTCGCAGCTTTTGGCCGAAGATCCGCTGTGCCTGACGGACGGCTCCTTTGATGCCGGCAGGAAAGATACAACCTACAACGCCGGTAAGGAACGCATCGTCAGCGTCAGGTAGAATGAAACAGGAGAAAAGAAATGCTTCCCATCAAAGCAATACTTGATTCGCATGAAGCGGCCAGAGTAAATCCTGTGCCTTCCAGTCGCAGCCGTTTTGGTTCTCTGTGGCGTCCTGAAGATGGCATTATTTTGTATCCACCCAATGGAAATGCTCGTGACTATATTACGCTTCTTAAAATTACGGTTCCCAATATTCCTCTTATTCTTTGCAATGATGTAAAATCACCTATGGAAGTGGTGAGTAATCTTCGATCACATTCAATTGATGAAGCTACATCAATTTTACCGCATGCACTTTTTGTTATTTGTGCGACAGGTGAGCTGGCTTCACAGCTTTTTTCCCATGTTGCTTCCCATCTTTCCGCAACACATATCAATAATACGATCACGTTTCGCCAACTTGGCGAATTTTTACCTGTAGGCGATAAAAAAAGTCGGGCTTTTGATGTTTACCGCAAAACATTTCTGGCGGCATCTCCTCGAAATCGAAAAAAAGTGGAGGCCGCCTTTGGGCTGTTTGAAGATTCGCTTTCCCAAGCCGTTTTTTGTGCAATTTTGAAACGCTATCTTTTGTGTTCTGATACATTGATGCCAGTATCGGTTTCACGGGAGTATTTTGAGGATGTGTATACGCTGTCTCCTGATGAAGTGTTTGTGGATTGCGGCGCGTATACCGGTGATACCTTGCGGGATTTTCTGGATGTAGGGGGAAGCCTGAAAGAATATCATGCGTTTGAGCCTGATCCTGGCAATTTCAGTCAACTGCTCGCCTATACGGAGAAACTGCCCGCGAATTTTTATGGCAAGATTCATCTTCATCAAAATGCTGTAGGGCACGAACGCGCGACGATCTTTTTTGATGCCGGGGGTACGATGGGGTCCATGGTCAACCCGGATGGAACAACTTCTGTGGAGTCCGTCACTCTGGACGAAACACTGCGCGGCGTCAACCCCACCCTGATTAAGTTCGATATTGAAGGTTACGAGGCATTTGCCCTGCAAGGAGGTCGTGCGCTCATTCAGAGCGCGCGGCCTGTGCTTGCTTTGTGTGTGTATCACCATCCTTTTGATCTTTGGGAATTGCCCTTGATGGTCAAGAACATGGTTGGCGATTATCGCTTTTTCCTGCGTGCGTATCAGGAACAATTCAGCTATACCTGCTACTGCGTGCCCCCGGAAAGGCTCAATCAAAAGTACGCATAGAGGTTGCGGGATGAAGGATTTGTACATCGTTGGCGCCGGTGGCTTCGGTCGCGAACTGCTGAACCTCATCCTCGACATTCACGCGATCTCCGGGCCGCGCTGGAACATCATGGGGTTTCTCGACGATACGGGAGATCCTCTGTACGGCAAGACGTGCGGCTTTTCCGTTGTGGGAACAATTATGGAGTATATGCCGAAGCCCAATGACGTGCTTGCGTTCGGCATTGCCAGCCCTGCGGCCAAGCGCAAACTTGTTCCCCTGCTCAAGGCACGGGGCGCTGCGTTTGAAACCGTCATCCACCCCTACGCCTATCTGGGGCGGCACAATACAATAGGGGAAGGGGTGATTGTGTATGGCGGTTTCAGCATGTCGGTCAATGTGGAAATTGGCGATTTTGTCACTCTGTTGGGGACAGGGCTTGGCCATGACGTGCGCGTGGGCGCTTACAGCACTGTGTCGGCCTGCTGTAATATTATGGGTAACGTAACCCTGGGAAGTGGCGTGTTTGTAGGCGGCAATGTCGCTATAGCGCCCCATGTGCGCATTGGGGATGACGCCTATCTTTGCCTTGGAAGTGTGGTGATGAAGGATGTGGGGGACGGCGTCAAAGTGATGGGCAACCCGGCACGGGAAATTGGATAATAGGATTTACATTCATACAATGCATTATCTCTATGACAAAATATATATCCTTGGTTATGGAAGGACACCCCTGGCCTGTGCAGCTTTAATTCATGGTCTTGGTATTGCCTGTTGTTTTTTAGAAAAATCTCGAATGCATCAATCTTTTTCTGAAAGAAGGGCGCATTTACTTGGAATTCCATATAAAAATTGGAATATTGAAGACATATATGCCATTTTTGAACAAAAAGGCAGAATTCTTGTTTTAAGCGCTAATAATGATTTTCTTTTTCCAAAAGATTTAGTATCTTCTACTAATGTAGATATTATTAATTATCATAATTCCTTGCTTCCACATCATAGAGGAATGAATGCTGAAGCATGGGCTATATATGACAATAATTTGAAAACAGGCATAACTTGGCATTTTGTTGATAGTGGTATTGATACAGGGAATATTATATTCCAAGAATCTTTACCAATTACTGATACAACAACATCAATACAACTTTTAGAAAAGCAGTCAGATTTAGCCGTGAATGTTTTAAGAAAAAATATATACAATATTTTGTATGGTAATATAGATATCAAGTCTAATACATGGGAAAAAGAGGGATCAATACATTATAAAAAAGATGTTCCAGGAAATGGTATCCTTGAATCAAGATGGTCCAATTCAAAAATATGGAATTTTTTGCGTGCAATGGATTATGGTCCATTCTATAATTTAGGATTACCAAAAATTTTATTTAATGGTAAGTATTATGGATGGAATAAATATTTTAAAATAGATAATAGTAAAAAATATGAGAAAAAATTTTCTAAAGAAAACAATATTATAGTAAATGATATATTTATGTTGACAGATATATTTGAAATATCAGAAAGATAAAAATAATATCAACAAAAGTGATATATAGGAATATATTATCATGATGTATAATGTATAAATATGTTAACCTACACCAAGTAACTATATAGGATATATACAAATGGCTAAAATTTGCTTTATCAATGCATATGAAACTTCTTATCTGGGTACACGTATTTTGGCTTCGTATATGCTTGCAAAAGGTCATGAGGTCCATGGGATTCTTTTGGAGTCCGGTGAGTACATCTCAATAGAAGAGCCGCTTGAAGGGCATGAGGGCTATCAGTCATATAGCCGTGGCGTCTTGATGGTGAACAGAGCTACTCAATATAAAATCGGGCAGGATGATACGGATCTGCTTGCCAGGATTTTACAGGCTGAGGCCCCAGACGTGATAGGCTTTTCCGCGCGCAGCACGAATAATTGGTTGATTCCTGTCCTTGTGCCTGTATGTAAGGCCGCCGTCCCCTCAGCCCTGCTGGTTGCCGGAGGGTTTGGCCCCACACTTGAACCGGAGCTTTATCTGGATGGAGGTTTTCATTGTGTCATCCGGGGAGATGGGGAAGAAGCGCTTGCCGGTCTGATGGATTGCGTGGAAGAAGAAAAACGCACCCGGAGGCCCAATGAGCAAAAATACTCGGTATGTAATACTGTCTGGTTTTATAGGGGGGGGTATATAAAAAATACTATGAGCCCGCAAGAAAAAAATCTCAGCAAATACGGTGAACCCTTGCACGGGCATCGACATTTTTCTTTTATCAAAAATGGGGTCATGTATCGCTATTATGATCCGGAAGTCAATGGAGGCATCTATTTTACCTATTTTGGACGTGGTTGTATAGGACATTGCACCTATTGTTCTGGTGGGCAATGGTCATCTTTATATAAAGATGACGGAGCTAAGGTATACAAACGGCGGAATAGAGACGTTAATGAAGTTGTTGAAGAACTAAAAAAAATGCCTGAAAAGCCGCAGCACATATGGTTTGTGGATGAATATTTCGGCCTTTCTCGTGAAAAAACACTTGAATTTTGCAAACTTTACAAAAAACATATAGGAAAGACATTTTTTTGTTATATCAATTATGACTATATGCTTGAACATGAAGATGTTTTTTATAGCCTTGTAGATGCAGGTCTTGTTGGTACAGGGGTAGGTTTTCAAACAGGCTCGGAAAAATTCGCGCGAGAGCAATATCATCGCCAACTAAAAAATTCACACCTGCTTGAATTTGCTAAATTGTGTTTTGAAACAAACTTGTTTACTGGCATTCATCTTATTGGTGGAAATTGCTATGAAACAGAAGAAGTGTTCCAGGATACCGTTGACTTGATAAGAAAGTTGCCTTTTTCCATTGAAGACCCCTGGCGCATGCCGTTAGAAAATATTCGTCTGCGGCCACATCCCAAAACACCCATTACTTTTCTCTCTCCTAAAGTCGTTACTAGAGCAATTTGACTTTTATTTTATTTAGAAATCGTTTAGATTGCAGAGATGAAATTTGCATCTGAAGAAATCCGAACCAAGGCTGTTCATGCGTATCTTGATGGAAAAGCAACAGCCAGGCAATT
>NZ_JAAKEI010000021.1 GCF_011039085.1 Desulfovibrio sp. ZJ369
TGCCCACGAGACACCGTGGATGACAGGCGAAAAACTCTGATACCTTCCCCCGCGAGAGAGTCTTACTGAACACTTTCGCTCCACGCTCATTCATGCCGTACACATGAAAGGAGTTCTTTGCCAAATCGATACTGATGATTGTCGCTGTGCTCATGGTGGCCTCCTGCTTCTGGGGTTGTGATACCCCACGTTTACCGAGTTTCAGCGGGCTGGGCCATCCCATCATTTCGTCTATGCGCTACGCGTATAGCCTCACGGCTGGCGAGGGGCAAAGCCCCTTCGAACCCCAAAAGGCAAAAAGGCAGGAAAGGCAGTGAGAGACACTGAACCGATGTGCATAGCCTGTTGACGTGAGGTGTATCCTTTCGATCAAAGGAAAGAAGACACACCCCCCCACAGATGTAAAGACTTGGCAGATTCGCAGGCATGCAATCCTATCAGGGACTGGCACAGAAAGCTGTCAAGGGAAAAACACCCTTCTTGTGCCTCTCATAGGGGTTTCGTTGGACTCCCTTGGACAAAGGCAACCTCCCTGATTTTCATACTCCTGAAAAAGCCGTGATACGCTTTTCGAATCGGCTCTCCGGCAGAAGCTGCCCAGTAGCCGCCTTATGGATGAATGCCGGATTGAAGACATGCCGAGCAGGCTATCATTTCAACTTCAGGAGAAAAACGTATGGCATCTCGTTGTACGGTGGAAACATCCCCATGTGTACCGCCAAGGGCAAAGCATCGGCGCACCTGCATGCTGGTGACAGGCATACCAGCGAGATTCGACAATTTTGTATCCTCAGTTTATCTGCCCTTCGCACGGCAGTACAAGAAAAGCTGGGATGTGGACGAACGAATTGCCCGACAACATGTATCACCCACATTTGGAGATCACAGGCTCGATGACATGGAGCGTGCCGATGTGGAGATATGGTTTCAGGGACTCTCTGCCAAAGGCCTTGCTCCGACCACATGCAACCGTATTCTGGCGGTACTCAAAAGGATCTGTTCCCTGGCTCTGGAGTACAATGCATTCAGCTCTGGGCAGTCTCCCTGCTCCAGGGTCTCTACCATGAAAGTCAGTACCGTGCGTGAGCGTTATCTCACTGAAGAGCAGATACAGTTGCTTCTGGATGAGCTTGACCGATCGGAACGACAGGAAGCCAGAGTTGTCAAACTGCTTTTGCTGACTGGGGCTCGGAAGAGCGAGATACTGAATGCCCAGTGGGTGAATGTGAGCTTTGAACAACGGCTGCTGACCGTACCTGATTCAAAGTCGGGCAAACCATGTCATATCCCCTTGTCGGATGATGCGCTGGCCGTCTTTGGCGGTATTGAACGAAAGGCAGGCTGTCCCTGGGTATTTCCGGGACGAAATCCGGAAAAGCCCTTATCCGATATCTATCACTTCTGGAACAGGCTGCGCATCAAGCTGGGGCTGAACAGTGTGCGAATCCATGATCTGCGGCATACCTTTGCCAGCCTCCTGGTCAATGACGGGCATTCTCTCTACGAAGTACAGAAGCTGCTGGGTCACAGCGATCCACGCACAACCATGCGGTATGCCCACCTTGGTCAGGCTTCATTACTGGCAGCTGCCCAGACAGTAAGTGCGCGTCTTCATGCAGGACGGAACAAGAAAGCTGCAAGAGGTTGCAGATCATCCCTGAGCCACTCTATCGGCAAGCGTGCAAGGCCAAGTGTCACAGCAGTCGTGTAGGCAATGACCTGACCAAACCAAAAAACGAAAAGGAGGGATTGGCTCACCTGTACGGCAATGGACTTGACTGGCCTTCCTAGGCCGTCTTCAGACTCAAATAACAAAATTCATCGACAGACCAACTGTCGATGAATCTTTGAAACTCAATACCTGCAGGTGCGCTTTTTGGCAAGAGTCGTTTAAAGGTAGAGGAATTTTTTTCTTCCTTCATATGTGATATTATTAATTATTTCATATAGATATATCCAAATATTTCCCTTTGAAAGCCATATTCATCGACAGTTGGTCTGTCGGTAACGAACGGAAGGCTTTCCCATGAGTCCTCCAGCTCGGCCCAGAAACCGGCAAGTTCTTTTCGTTCGTCCATAATCGAATTACTCGGGGGGTATCCATGAGCTTTCTGGATTCATTTTCATCTGCCCTTCCCAAAGAAATAACTCTTGAATATTTGAAACAATTTGTGCCTGTTGAATGGTGGGATGAAAAACCCGAATGGGCAGCGGTATCGGCTTTATGTCGCTGTGGTAAATTTGATGTGCAGGACTACCTGAAGCGATACCCTGACGTTGAGCAGACAGATATTGATCCTGTATTGCATTTTGTTCGACATGGCATAAAGGGAAATAGATATTTTAATTGTATGCAGGATACTGATTGTGGAGGATACAAGGTAAATCTTGCGTACAAGGCTTTCAAGAATGGTGAATATGAAAAAGCATTGAAATTATATGAAGAGCTTGGAAAAAAAATTGGAGTTGAAAATTTTAAACAAAATATAGATATATGTAATAAGAATATAAAAAAACAATCATATAGCAATTGCAATAAAAATACTATTAAAGTATCAAATGTAAGTCATGAAATAGATGATCTCAAGAAGCAAAATACTGTTCTGAAGGAACATATTAAGATATTACAAAATGATCTCGAAAAATACTATTCAGGAGAGAAAAAAAATGCACAGTAAATTTAATTCATGCGAACCATATATCAAAAGAGATAATGATGGAAAATTTATCATATTTAGCGGCCTACCTGAATTTGGATACGAGCTTATATCAGTAATCCCATTTGCTCATTATTTACATGAAAAAAAATTATTAAAAAAAACAATATCCTCCATTGATACTAAGTCATTATATTTTTTTTCAAAATGTCATGAAGAAATAAAAGGATCAAGATCTTATGATAATGTATTAAGTATGAAAAATAAAAATTTTCCAAATATAGACATACATAAAAATCAATTAGACTGGGCTTACTTTTCACCTCCTAAATATAAAGAATATTACAAAAATAAATTGTTTAATTTTAATAAGGAAATTCTGATAATTTCAAACAGAATATGTAATGAGTGGAATGGACAGCCTTTAAACTATATAGATTCTAAACTACTAAACAAAATATTCAACTTATTAAAAAATGAATATCAAATAATTTATATATCAACATCACATTTTCCAAAAAGTTATGAAGATCACATTCCTTTTTCAGATTGTAATTTTGAAAATGATATTAATTATGATGGAGTAATAAAGTTCTCAGATTTACTAAAAAAATATAAAAATTTCACAATAAATGAACTACAATGCTTATTATATAGTGGGTGTAATAAATTTATATCATCAAATGGAGGATTAGGGATATTATCATCATACTTTGGAGGTGAAAATATAATATATACAAAAAAATGTCATGAACTACATCCCGATGTAAATTCTTTTTATAGCTGGTATAGTAGATTTTCATCATCAGTTATTACAGTTTGTAGTGATGATGATGAATTATTAAAAAAAATAAAAATAAAATTTATCGAAAAAAAACCATTATTTAATATTTTGATAAGAACAAATAATCGACCAAATTATTTTCATGATTGTATTAAATCAGTATTGGATCAGAGTTATTCAAATATAAATATAATTGTAGGGTATGATGACAATAAGTCACTTGAGTATATTCAGAAGTTTCCATGTGTTAAAATTCCATTAAAAAAATGGAGTGGAGAAAAGCCAGTAAAACCTAGTAGCGATGAATACGGCATATGGTTTCCATATAATATATATTTCAATGATCTTTTAAAATTTGTGTATCATGGATATATAATATATTTGGATGATGATGACAAATTATTTTCTTCTGACTCATTAGAGTATATATATAAATTAGTAAAAAATAATTGTGATTCCATTTTTTGGAGAGTTAAATTTCCAACACGAATAGTTCCATCAGATATAAACTTTGAAAAAAAAATTCCAATTGTAAAAGATATTTCAACTATAGGATTTTCACATTCTTCGAAGATAAAAGTAAATTGGGAGCCATGGAAGCGTGGAGATTTTAGGGTAGCTAAATATATTTGGAAAGAATCAAAAAAAACTATATGGGCAAATGCAATTCTTTCCACTATTCAAAGAAATATAGAAAATGGTTATGGATCAAGAGACGATAAAGAAAACATAGAAACTAATTATAGACCTAAAATTAATATTATAATCTCAGCTTATCAAGCTGAAGATACAATAGAAACATGCATACGATCTATTATTAATCAAAAAAAATTTAGAAATTATATCAGAAATGTATATATAGGCGTAGATGGATGTAATAAAACTATTGAGAAATGTAAAAAATTACAAAAAAAAGTATCTAGCAATGTTAAATTTTACTATGTTAAAAATAATGTTGGGCCATATTTAATTAGAAATAGTTTAGTCAAATTAATACCAAGGCGTGACGATTTGATATTATTTTTTGACGCAGATGACATAATGCCTCAATATTTTATAGATTGCTATTACAGAAGATTTATTTTAGAGTACAAAAAGCACAAACAAACAATAATTCGTTCAAACTGTATTAATGTAAAAAAAGATGAATTAATAAAATATAGTTATAATGACTATATTTTAGAAAAAATAGAATATGAAGGGTGTAGATCGTATTGGGGAGATATTTTACTTATGATATCAAGACATACAACATTAATGCAAAGGTATAATAAAAAATACAATACATTTAGAGACTCAATAATAAATACAAAATGTCAAATATTATTGTCTGTTGAAGAATTTTATCGCATCGGTGGTTTTAATGAGTATAAGATAGCTCAAGATGCTGATTTATTAAGTAGAGCTGAATTATTAAATAGTAATATTATCACTGACAACGAATTAGATTTTTTTATACGGATTGTTTTACCAAATTCTTTAGAACACTCTATTGAAACATGTATGAATAGTGACTATAGAAAAACAATAAAAGAAAAAAATAAGTCCTTAATAAAAAATGGTATACTAAAGTCGCCATTTAAAACAGTTTATCTAAAAATTATATTATAAATAACCATTCAAAACATAAATTTATTTGAAAAGGAAAGAAAAAATGACCTATGCAGAAAAAAGAAAGAGTCTTAGTTATTATAAATTTATTAACAATTTTTTATCTATATTAAGCGTTAATGCAAACTCAATTTTAGATGTCGGAAGCAATGGAATTGATAATATTTCACACTTGTTGTGCAAAGAAAAAAGTTCTTTAGATATAAAAAATCCATTAGTTGCATATGGAGTAAAATCAATTAAAGAAGATTTTTTTATTTATAAAGAACAAAAAAAATTTGATATTGTTACATGTTTCCAGGTACTGGAACATATTGATGATGTAAAAAAATTTGCACAGAAACTATTAAAATTAGGTAAAATAATAGTTGTGACAGTGCCATATAAATGGAAAAAAGGTATTTGCAAAAGTCATATACATGACCCTGTTGATATAGATAAATTATTATCTTGGTTCAATTGTGAACCAATTTATATAAATATAATATCTAATAGATTATTTTGCGTATTTATAGAAGATTTATCAAAAAAATTGTTTAAAATAAATGGTGGCAATTTTAGAGATTTTTTTAATATATATGATATTGATGCACAAAAACAAAACAAAATAAACATTGAACACAAAATAAAACATATTGCAATTAAAGAATATTTTAAACAAAAACTAGTAAATGATCCACGCTTAATTAAATATAAAAATTATACTGAAGCTGATATGATAAACAAAGCTATACCATATAATGAAAATACATTAAATATTTTAACAGATGCACTTACATTATATCCATTTTCCATCGATAAATATGGACATCCTTTATTTTTGAAAGAATTAGTTAGATTCTTGTTAAAAGAAAATGAGTATGATAAAGCATTGAATATTTTAAGAAGTGATATTCCATCTGTAAATATTATGGATACACAGTGGGCAAAAATACTATTTGAAAGAGAAAATTATCATTTTCCAAATATTTTATAGGATGATTGTATTTTGTAGCGTAGATCTGATAAACGGCAGTCTCAAACATTTTTTAGATATTTGGAGCCTAGGTTACGCCTCGGCAATATTTTCAGATGCTCCCCGGTACATACAATCTCATTATATATAAATTTTAATAATTACAAATCGGTTAAACCACCGGCTCTTGTGGTAGTATCTGATTTATATTTTGTCTCCCTTTAGGATGTAGCTTCACAGCATCTCCTATAATTTTCATTCTGTCTACGCTCCCATTCAGAATATGGCTGGCTGAAATATATCTTTATTCCAATCAATTTCAAGTCTGACAGTTTGTTGAATTCATTATCTTGAGGATAATAAAAATGAATACATTACCATCACCAAAGTTACAAAAAATCTAATTCTATGTTTTCCATGTGATGCTTCCATTGGCATCACAGTCTCTTGGACCAGTACGCTCCCTCTCTTGGTAACAGTACACTCGGCATCACCTATAACTACTACTGGGGCGATCCCATTCTATCAAAACGCAGGACTTGGCGCAAAAGGCACTAGAACGCATAGACGCGGCCATTGTGCAAAAAGACAAAGTACGCGCTTACCTTGACGCATTACATAACCGGTTTAAAAACAGCATAACCAACCTTTCTGTTCAGGCCGAAACCCTGCAAGCCCTTGAATATCGTATTCCTGATATGGATGTTGCCACAGAAATGACCGAATTTATTCGCAACCAAATTCGCACCCAATCGGCGACGGCCATGCTTGCCCAGGCCAATTCCCTGCCGGAAATGCTGGTCGGGCTTATCAGCAGATAGCTCCCTTTACACCCGACAGAAAGTAGCAGAGGGCGGGGCGTGTCTGCCCCCCCCTCCATCAAGGCTGTTCCTTTTGCATCAGATACGCCGTTGGTGCAGGGGTATGGCATTGCCCCAAACGCGCTACCTGTCGTCCCAGAGTACAACGACTGCTGTCTTTTCTCTTCGTGCCTTTCTGCCTTTCAGCGTGTGAGAAGCAACGCGCCGAACACGCCGGGAGTCCAGAGGCGCGAGCCTTTGGCAAGATCGTGGCTGGCGGCAGCCAGCTACCATCTTGTAAATTTCAACTGCCTACGCCGCTGAAAGCTCCTGTTTTTGCCCCTTTGCGGAATCTGGCCTCGGTCTGTGCTGAAAATGGGAAGCGGAGCATCCGGCCAGAGTTTTAGGCTTTCGGTATTTGTGAGGGCCGACAGAAAAGCTGGTGGTGGTAAACTGCTGAACCATCCCCTGCGCGCATGGGCAGTCTGAAAGTCAGGGAAGTGAAAAGGTCAGCAAGCCCACGCGGAAACACTGGAGCTGCTGGCCGGAGGGATACCCGAAGTAGCTTTGGTTTGTGGTATGAAGGCAAGGGCTTTGTGCTGTGGGCAAATGCCTTTCTGCCTTTTGACTTTCTCTGATATGTTCGTGTTCGGAAGCCCCGTCGGAGACGTTCGCGTCCATCAGCCGCGACACTGAAAAGCCGAAACCAAGGCGGTACGGTCAAGGCCGGCGAAGCCGCCCGAAAGGGCTTGGCCTTGACCGTACCGCCGGTTTCGGCACTGTGGCGGGCGTGATGGACGAGAGGGAAGGCGGATGGCAGAGACAGCAGCTTTCAGTGAACTTGTGGATAGCAGTCTGACCATAGTCCTAACAAGTCCCACTTCAAGCATTGACAGCCAATGCTCTGTATCTTGTCGCATACCGTGTTTTACCTTCTTTTGTTGTTCTGGGACATCCACAATCAATGGGGTACTGGGATGGGGATAAAATTTTGTGACAGATAAAAAATATCAATAATATCAATATATTGCTTGAAATAATCTAACAGGAGATGATTTCTCTGGCCGAAGAGTCCATCCAGAGCAGGATGCCGGTCACGCACTGGATTCTGTCATGGCAGGAAAACGAACAGCCCACCCGCGAACAGATGGACGAGGCGGTCAGTCTTTTTCTTCGGGGAATGGGGCTTGCCGAACACCAGACAATTTACGCCCTGCACAAGAACACGGGGAATTATCACCTGCACATCGTTGTGAACCGAACGCATCCATATACTGAAAAGGTAATTCAGCCGCACCGGGGTTTTGATATTGAGGCTGCACACAAGATTGTTGCCGAGATCGAACACAAACAGGGCTGGGCACCGCAGATAAATGCCCGCTATCGCGTCAATGAACAGGGATATGTGATCAGGAATCTCCTGCGGCGGGAACAGGTAAAACCCAAGTCCAAGGCCGAGGACTTTGAAAACGCCACAGGAGAAAAGTCCGCACAGCGGATAGCGCAGGAAAAAGGCCGCGCCGTCATCCAGAAAGCCACATGCTGGGAAGAGCTTCACGCCGGACTGGACGCCGTGGGGCTGCGTTTCGCCCGCAAGGGTTCGGGCGCGGTGATTTTTGTGGGGGATATGGCAGTCAAGGCGTCCAGCGTGGACAGAAATTTCAGTCTGTCCACGCTGTGCAAATGGCTCGGAGCGTTCGAGCCAGGCTACTACTCCCAGCGGACATTCAAAAAGCCCGCCCCGGAGCCGGTCAGTCATGTCTGCCGGGAGGAATGGCAGGAGTATCAGAAGAAGCGGCAGAGACTGGCCGAGGAAAGGCTCCTCGCTGAAAAGAGGAAGGAGGAAAAATGGGAAGATCTGGGACAGCGGCAGCGGGAGCGCCGGGAGGCGGTCACAGCCCGTCTTGCCCGGCACGGGCTTTCCGTACTGAACATTGTCCGGCATTTTCTGAAAGAACAGGAGCTGACGGAAAAAGCGGCGTTACGGGACAGATCCTTTCAGCCGGAACAAGCGGAGCGGCTCAGGCGGTTCAAGCACTGGCTCGGCGAGCGCAGCCCCTACCTTGGCAATCTCTGGCGTTTCCGCAGACGGATTACACCCGGCGTGGAAGTCAGGAAACGCGAGTTCCCCAAGGTCGGCACACTCGCCTTCCCGTATGCCGCTTACCGGAATATGGTCAAACAACGGTTCCCTGAAAAGATGGATGAATCACGGCTGGACGCGGCCATCGTCCTGTACATGCGCTGTGCCGGATACACAATGCAGGAGGTTGCCAACGAATTATATAGACATGTATAGACCCGCCCTTGTTGTCAAGACATTTCTGAACACAGGGTATGACTTTTAGAGTGAAATTTCTTTCACAACCATGTAAAATAAAACGAATTTTTTTAAGAAAAATCATCTCAAAAGTGAAACCCTCGTGGGGGGAGGATCTATCCCATCACACCCCCGCCCCCACGGCCAAAACCGTGATGAACGAATTATAGACTACGAACTTTTGATTTAAACATATTTAACCCTGTCAAAGGAACTTTTGATTACCTGCTTTCTTCTTCTCAAGAAAGAAATCGCTTTTCGTAGCTTTTTACCCAGGCTTTTCAAATCACTACAACATACATTTTTTAACAATACGCATTTAAGATATTGCCATACTCCTTCATCTGGATTAAGTTCCGGTGAATATGCTGGAAGTGCCTCTACTTGAATACGTCCCTCATTTTCTTCTGATAAAAATTTCTTTACTTCTTTACTTTTATGTATTGAACATCCATCCCAAACAACTAAAATTTTATTTTTTACATGACAAAGCAAATGACGTAGAAAATCAACAACGTTTACTCCGTTAAATGATTTGTCCTGAATTTGTATATACAATCTTCCATCACAGGTTATTGCGCTCATTACATAAAGATTCGCTCGGCTCAATGGATTGCGTAATATTGGCGTCATAGATTTTGGCGTATATGTTTTTCCAACAAATGGCAAGAGGTAGAATCCCGATTCATCAGCAAACAGTATTGTTCTATTTTCAGCTTTTTTTTATTTCTGGCCAGAGTTGTTCACACCATTTTTTGACTTCTTCGTCTTTACACTGACTGGCACGCGTTGCTGGTTTTTGTGGCGTCCAACCCCACTTTTAAGAAGCTTTTCCACACTCCTGAGACAGTATTTGATACCAAATTTAACCTCGATCAAGTCCCGAACACGAGGACCAGTCCATACATTACCCGTATATCCAAAATTTTCAGCCCCTTCAGTAAGCATTTCCAACAGCTTATCAATCTGTTCTTGAGAAAGCCTGCAAGGTTTTCTGGATATTCGTTTGCAATAGTGACTCTATTCCCTGTTCATGGTAGCGTTTTAGCCATTGACTGACAGCCCCACGAGTAACTCCCAGGACTTCGGAAATTCTGATGGCTTTCCTGCCATCCTCATGAAGCTCGACCGCACGCAACCGCTTGAATTCGCTTAAATTTTTTCTGGCACTGCTATTCTTTTTCATGAAAGGGCTATAGCACAAAATGTAGAGAATTTTTATACCTAACATGCGCAGTCTATAGGAGATCGCCATGGCTCGGAACGCCAATCTTCCCCATGACCGGGCCAAAGGGCCGCGGCTCAATGTGCAGACAGCGGCCACCCGCCTGGGCTGCACCGATTCCTGGGCGTACAAGCTGGTGGCGTCCGGCAGGCTGGTGGCCTTCCGTATCGGCAACCGCAAGGGCCTGCAGGTGACGGTGAGCAGTATTGAGGCCTACCTGGCCAGCCGTAAGGTTGACCCAGAAGAGAAGACTTGCCCAAATTAACCAAAATGGTTATTTTGTCTTCATGGAAAAGAGCAAACCTTCCTGCCCCTCGCGCAAGTGAAGGCTCTCGTGGAAGCCGGGAAGCTCAGGTACACCACGTCCGCGTTGCTGGCGGCCGATGCCCTTGGCTTTGACCGCCAGGGCATCAAACTGGAAATCCTGCGGCTGGAAAGGGCGGAATTTTACAAGAGCATGACTACTATCGGGATTCCACAATCTGGCAGGACGTGTACCGCCATGACTCCACAGTGGGCATGCTGTATAGTAAGCTGACTGTGCTGGATGACGTGCTGGTTGTCTCTTTCAAGGAGCTGTGAAGATGAAATGCCCTGTTTGCGGCGGTTCCAGTCTGCGCCGGGACTGCGACAGAAAGATTTCCTATACCTATAAGGGCCAGGAGACTGTGCTGAACGTGCATGGCGACTGGTGCCCTGATTGCGACGAAATGATTTTTTCCGACGAAGAGGCAGCGGCCATGGAAAAGCAGATGGCCGATTTTAAGCGATTGGTCAACAGCCAGGCAGTAGACCCCGAGTTCATCCAATCCGTCCGTAAAAAGCTCGGCCTGAATCAGAAGCAGGCCGGAGAGCTGTTCGGTGGCGGGGTGAACGCATTCAGTCGCTATGAGCGAGGTAAGATGAACCCGCCACAGTCTCTGGTGGTGTTGCTGCAACTGCTGAACCACAAACCGGAGCTGCTGGACGATGTTGTCCGGTGCGCCAAAAGCAGACCGGCAGACAATAGGACGCTCCGCCGCCGAGGCAGCTCTTCCCAGAGTTTATGATAACATAGCAAAATTATTGCATTTAATATTTAGATGCGTCAGCCCCGGGCCATGCGGGCAGAAGCGTTGACATTGCCGCAGAAGCAGGACTACTGTAATCTATCAATATCAGGAATCCTGCCGCAGGGTGGGTATTGACTTTTTCCCATGAGGATCATGCCGTGGGAGAGCTGCGAAGTTTGGGGCGCACACCTATCAGCGAAGGGTATCCCGCAGGAAGCGATCCGCGAGAAAATCCCCATTATGAAGCTCTTCAGGCGGAAATGGCCAAGCTCAGCTCCCTTCAGGGAGCCGGAGCCGTGCGCTGGGAAGAGGTGGCTCACAATGCCGCCGCGGTTCTCTCCACGCAGGCCAAAGACATTTCCGCCTCGGTCTGGCTGTGCGCGGCCCTGGCCGAGCTCAAAGGCATTGCGGGGCTGGCCGACGGTACCCGCATTCTGGCCGATGTGGTCACGCTCTGGTGGGACTCCTGCTTTCCTCCTCTCAAACGTCTGCGCGCCCGCAGCAATATGCTGCAATGGTGGCGGGACAGAACCAAAGACTTCATAAGCAGAGAGAGCGCGAGCGAGCCTGAGGCGAGCCGGGATCTGCTGGACGCCCTGAGCGAGCTGGACGCGGCGCTGGCTGAAAAGTTGCCGGACATGCCGCCCTTGCGCGATCTGCTGGATGCCGTCCGCAGCCTGCCCGGCTGCCAAAAATCCGTTGCGCCGCCCGATATGCGGCCTGACGATCTCCCTGATGACGCTCATCCGGCGTCTTCCTCCGCAGCCCTTGCGGCCACAACCGCGGCCCCCCTGTCTTCCGTACCGCTTCCCTCCGATCCGCACGAAGCCCGCCAGTGCTTTCTCGCCGCGGCGGACGCTTTTTGCGTTTCCAGTTTCGCGCAAGGCTGCGCGCAGGATGCGGCTGCCTGGCGCGCGCTCTATCTCGCCTTGTGGGGCGGTCTGCACAGCGTGCCGCCGTCTGAAAACGGCCTGACCCGCATTGCCCCGCCCTCAAGCGAGGCCCTGCAAAGCTGTACGGCTCTTATTGCCGCCGGCAAGGCGGAAGATGCGGCCCTCGCGGCCGTGCGCTTTCTGCCGCAAAGTCCCTTTTGCCTGGATGCGCAGCGCATCCTGGATGTGGCCCTCACCGAATGCGGCCCGCCCTGGGTCACGGCGCGCGTTCTCCTGCGGCAAGAGGTCAGGGCCTTTCTGAACCGCCTGCCCGGCGTGGAAGAACTGCGCTTCAATGACGGCACGCCCTTTGCCGATCCGGCCACCGCCCTGTGGCTGGGCAGCATCCTTGCCGAGGGCGAAACCGCTGCGGCCGTGGATGCGCCGCCGCAGGAAAGCCCCATCCAGGAAGCCCTGCGCGAAGCCGAAAGATTGGCCGCTCAGACCCAAACAGCGCAAGCTCTCGAACTGCTGCACGCGGCCCGCCGCTCCACGGGAGCGGCCGGGGCTGAATGTGCCGAAACCTTTCCGCTTTTGCTTAAGGAAGCGGAGATTCTCATGCGGCGGCAGCACTGGGCCGCAGCCACGGCCGTGGCCCAGTGCATTGAAGAAACAATCGCGCGCCATAATTTGCCCGTCTGGGACGCGCAAAGCGCCCTGGACGGCCTGGCCGTTGCGCACGCGGCCTGGTCCGGTCTGGGCGGGGAAGAGGCGCAACGCCGCGCCAGATCGCTGCTGGTGAAGATCGCCCGCCTGCGTCCCGCCCAGGCTCTGGCCCTGACCGGCGGCTGAGCGGCGCGCGAGCCGGAGCAGATTGCCTTTGCAACGCCATACGTTTCAAAGCGATCATCCCGGCAAAAAACGCGGTTTTTGCCGGAATCCGCGCCGCGTCGCGGCGCACCGCAGAATGTGCGGCCCTAGAGCCTTGCAACGGTGAAAGGCTCTGACCCGACAGAGGAGGAAACAATGCCCAAAGAAGGTTCCGTGGCGCCTAAGGAGCGCGTCAACATTGTGTACAGGCCCGCCACGGGCGACGCCCAGGAAGATGTGGAGCTGCCCCTCAAGCTCATGGTGCTCGGCGACTTCACGCAGCGCGAAGACGATCGCGCCGTGGAAGACCGCGACCCGGTTTCCGTGGACAAAATGAACTTCAACGACGTGATGCGGGGGCAGGATCTTTCACTTTCCCTCACTGTGCCCGACAAACTGGCGAACGAGCCCGATGCGCGGCTGGGAGTACGCCTGAAGTTCGAAAACATCAATGATTTCTCGCCCGACGCCATTGTGCGCCAGGTGCCGGAACTGGCCAGGCTGCTGGAGCTGCGCGAATCGCTCAAGGCGCTTAAGGGGCCGCTGGCCAATGTGCCGGAATTTCGTCGCAAAGTGCAGGAAATGGTGACGGATGAAAACATCAGGGCCGCCCTGCTCAAGGAACTCAACCTCGAAGACCGCTAAGGAAGCGCCATGAGTCAGACGGATACGACAGCAGCGCAGGCGCAGACGGCCACGGCCAGTCTGCTTGACGAAATTGTGGAGGCCACCAAGCTCAAACCGGGCGATGAGGGTTTCGACGCCACGCGCACGGGCCTCCAGGCCTTTCTGAAGCAACTGGTGAGGCA
Source organism: Desulfovibrio sp. ZJ369 (assembly GCF_011039085.1). Lineage (GTDB taxonomy): Bacteria > Desulfobacterota > Desulfovibrionia > Desulfovibrionales > Desulfovibrionaceae > Desulfovibrio. The sequence continues at coordinate 13,956 of NZ_JAAKEI010000021.1, forward strand.
GAGCACAGAAACCAAAGTTTCCCCGGCGCTGGTGGATAAGATGCTGGCCGATGTGGACGCGCGTCTTTCCGCTCAGGTCAACGCCATCATGCACCATGAGGAATTTCAGAGCCTGGAGAGCGCCTGGCGCGGCCTGAAGTTTCTGGTGGACCGGACCGACTTCCGGCAGAACATCAAGATCGAATTCCTCAGCGTTTCCAAGGAAGATCTGCTCACCGACTTTGAGGATTCGCCCGAAATCATGCGCTCGGGCCTGTATAAACACGTCTACACCGCCGAATACGGCCAATTCGGCGGCCAGCCCGTAGGCGTCATGGTGGGCAATTACGAATTCGGCCCCGGCGCCCAGGACATGCAGTTGCTGCAATATATGTCCGGCGTGGCGGCCATGTCGCACGCCCCCTTTGTGGCGGCGGCCGGCAAGAGCTTCTTCGGCATTGATTCCTGGGAGGAGCTGCCCAATCTCAAAGATCTGAAGTCGATTTTCGAAATGCCGCAATACACCAAATGGCGCGCTTTTCGTGATACGGAAGACTCCCGCTATGTGGGCCTGACCCTGCCCAGGTTCCTGCTGCGCGTGCCCTACGGGGCTGAAACCGTGCCCGCCAAAAGCTTCGTCTTCAGCGAAGAGGCGGAAAAAACCGACGACTTCTGCTGGGGCAACACGGCCTTCGCCTTTGCGGGCCGGCTTACCGACAGCTTCGCCAAGTACCGCTGGTGCGCCAATATCATCGGGCCGCAGGGAGGCGGCGCGGTGGAAAACCTCCCGGTGTACAACTTCGAGTCCCTGGGGCAGATCCAGACCAAAATCCCCACCCAGGTGCTCATTTCCGAACGTCGCGAATACGAGCTGGCCGAAGAAGGCTTTATTGCCCTGACCATGCGCAAGGGGGCCGACAACGCGGCCTTCTTCTCGGCCAATTCCTGCCAGCGTCCCAAGATCTTCGCCAACACGCCCGAGGGCAAGGAGGCCGAACTCAACTTCAAGCTCTCCACCCAGTTGCCGTACATGATGATTATGAACCGCCTGGCGCACTACATCAAGGTCATCCAGCGCGAGAACATCGGCACCTGGAAGGAGCGCGCAGACCTTGAGCGTGAACTGAACACCTGGATCAGCCAGTATGTGACCGAAATGGACGATCCCGACCCGGTTACCCGCAGCAAACGCCCGCTGCGCATGGCCCGGATTGAGGTCAGGGACGTGACCGGGGAGCCGGGCTGGTATACCGTGAGCCTGCTGGCCAGGCCGCACTTCAAGTACATGGGTGCGAGCTTCACCCTTTCTCTGGTGGGCAAGCTGGATAAGAACTGATCTCTAGAGCAGATTACCTTTGACTTTTTATGAAAGTCAAAGGTGGCATTCAGGCGAAAAGCGCGGTTTTCGCCTGAATGTACGCCGCGTTGCGGCGGCTGCCGCTTTCGCGTCAGCAGAGCATTTTCAAAGTGAAAATGCTCTAACCCCCGCGCAAAGGAGAAGAAAACATGGCACTGACCGCGTACATGAAGGTGGAAGGCAAGACCCAGGGCGAAATCAAGGGCGATTGCCCCCAGGGCGGAGACAAGAAAGACAAAATCACGGTTTACGCCCTGGAACATCTGGTGGAGATCCCCAAAGACACGCATACCGGCCTGCCCACGGGCCAGCGCATCCACCATCCTCTGAGCATTACCAAGCATCTGGATCAGGCCAGCCCCAAACTCTACAAGGCCTGCTGCACCGGCGAACAATGTACGGTCACTATCGATCATTACCGTATTGCGCCCACCGGCCTGGAAGAAAAATACTACACCATCAAAATGGAAGACGCCATTGTGGTCTCCATGAACAAATACACTCCGCTGACCTTCCTGCCGGACAACAAGCCGTATCATGACATGGAAACGGTTTCCTTCACCTATTCCAAGATCACCTGGACGTACAACGACGGCAACATCGAATATGTGGACGACTGGAAAAAATAAGCGCCGCGCCCAGCGACCATGAGGAAAGGGCATGGACGGATCAAGGCTGCTTGAGCGCATCATGGCCGCGGAGCGGGGCAGGCGGCTTTCTCCGGAAGCCGACGGGCCGGAGACGCTGCTGACGTCCGTGGGCGTCTATCTGAGCCGCCTGCTCAACACCCGGCAGGGCAGCACTCCGGCCGCCCCGGAACTGGGCCTGCCGGACATCACCCATTTTGTGCAGGCCGCCGGGGGCGAGCGCATGCGCGACCTGGAAGAGATGATGGCCGCCGTGATCAGCCGCTATGAGCCGCGTTTGCGCGACGTGGAGGTGCGCCACTGCCCCGAGGCCGGGGCTCCGTTCACGCTGGCTTTCACGCTTTCCGGCAAGGTGCGGCGCAACGACACCCTCCTGCCTGTGGTTTTTGAAACCCTGCTCAGGCCCGACGGGCGCATTGAAGTCAAAGGCTACGCATGATTTCAGGCTATTACCGACAGGAACTGGATCGCCTGCGCGAACTGGGCGCGGCTTTTTCCAGGGCGCATCCGGCGCTGGCCCCCATGCTTTCCGCCGAGGCCACCGACCCGGACGTGGAGCGCCTGCTCGAAGGCACGGCCTTTCTCTCCGCGCTGATCCGCGAAAAGCTGGAAGACGAGCTGCCCGAGGTCATCCATGCCCTGTTGGGCATGGTGGCCCCGCACTATCTGCGCCCCCTGCCCTCGGCCACGCTCATTGCCTTCACGCCCCGCAAGGCCCTGCGGGAATGCCTGACCATCCCGCGCGGCACGGAGCTGAAATCCGTGGAAGTGGAGGGCGCGCACTGCATCTTCACCACCTGCGCCGATGTCCGGCTGGCCCCCCTGAGCCTTGCGGGCGTAAGCTTTGCCCGTACCGGGCCGCGCAAGGGCGAACTCGGCCTGCGTTTCAGCGCCAACGGCCTGCCCCTTGAAGCCGTGGCCCTGCCGGAGCTGCGCCTCTCCTTCGTCGGCAGCTATGCGGACGCGGCGCGGCGGATCATGCTCTGCCTCACCCGCGTCCGGGAAGTGCGCCTCATTCCCGAAGGCGGCCGCGGCACGCCCCTGCGCCTGCCGCCTTCGGCGCTGCGGCTCACGGGCTTCGGGGCCGACGAGGCGCTCATCCCCTATCCGCCGGAATCCTTCGCGGGCTTCCGGCATATCCAGGAATATTTTCTTCTGCCCGAGCGCTTCTGCACCCTGGCCCTGAGCGGCTTCGACGCCTGGGCCCGGCGCACAAGCGCCGCGGCCTTCCGGCTGGAGCTGGATCTGGACGATCTGCCGGATGAGGTTCCGCCATTCCGCGACGAGCATGTGCGCCTTTTCGTCACGCCTGCGGTCAATATCTTTCCCATGTCCGGCGAACCCATCACCCTTGATCATCGCCGGGAAAGCTATGCCGTGCGCCCCGCCGGGCACAAGGCCGGAGAGTATGAAGTCTATGCCGTGGACAAAGTCACGGGCTTTGCGCAGGGCTCGCTGCGGGAGCGGGAATACGCGCCCTTCATGGTCGCCAATCCCGGCGCAGGAACAGGAGGCGTGTATGCCCTGTCCTCGCGCCTTTCCGTCAGCGGCGAGAGCGTGGATGTGGAACTTTCCGTGGGGCATGCCGGGGAGGGCGCTCCGGCCGCCGAGGTGCTTTCTCTGGAACTGCGCTGCACCAACGGTTCCCTGCCGGAAAAGCTGAACGCCGGCGACGTGACCCAACCCACGGCCTCCTCGCCGCAACTGGCGGAATTCACCAATCTGCGCGCGCCCACAGCCACGGTGCGGCCGCCTCTGGGCGGCGATACCCTCTGGCGTCTGCTCTCGCATCTTTTCCTCAATTATCTTTCCGTGGCCAGAGCCGACAACCTGCGCGCGCTGCTCAAGCTCTACATCTTCAACAAAACCACGGATCGCGCGGCTCTGCTGGCCAACATCAACCGCGTGGACGGCATTGCGGATCTGTGCGTGGTCCCGGCGGAACGCTTTGTGCGGGATCGGCTCATGCGCGGGCAGAATATTTCCCTGACCCTGACGCCGGAAAATTTCGCCAGCGACGGGGACATGTATCTCTTCTGCTGCGTGCTGGACGTTTTTTTGAGCAATTATGCGGCCGTCAATACCTATACGCAGCTCACCGCCGCAGACAGCTACGGCCGCTGCGAATTCGCCTGGCCCGCCCGCCTCGGGGAAAGGACGCTGCTGTGAACGCCCGGCCGCGCTCCCCCGCCGAACGGACCGGCGCGACGCCCGGCGGCGTCCTGGAATGTCTCTTCGCCGATCCCTCCTCCTTCAGCTTTGTGCAGGCCGTGCGCGTGCTGCACGCCGCTTACGGCGCGGGAGAAAGCGTCATGGATTTTCTGCGCGCCCGCGTGCGTGTGCGTCCGCACCTCTCCCTGGCCTTTCCCCCGCGCGACGTGGTGAGCCTGGAAAGGATTTCCCCAGGCGGAACACCCGCGCCGGACGGCGCGGCCGGGCAAAGCCTGGGGGATACCTTCCGGATCACGGTCAGCGTCATGGGCCTGTACGGCGCGGCCTCGCCGCTGCCCACCTTCTACACCGAGGATCTGCTGGCCGAAGCCCGCGAAGACGGCGCGGCCGGGCGCGATTTTCTGGATGTGCTCAATGCGGGCCTGTTCGGCCTGTTCCTCTGGGGGGGCTGGTTCCGTTACCACCCTCTCCGCGCTCTGGAAGAGCAGAGGGATACGGCGCTGCTTGAGCGGATGTTCTCTCTCGCGGGCCTGGGCGATCCCGATCTGCGGCAAAGCGTGGCGCAGCCGCGCGGCCTCCTGCCCCTGGCGGGGATTCTGAGCCAGTTTCCGCGTTCGGCCGCCGGGCTGGGCGCTTTTCTGTCCAGCCGGCTCAAGGTGCGCGTGCGCATCCGCCAGTGCGTATGGCGTCAGGCGGCTCTGCCCGAGGAGCAGCGATGTCGCCTTGACGGCGGCAAGGCGCTGGGACAGGACGCCATCCTGGGCAGCCGGGTGGACGACGCCAACGGCAAGATCGGCATTCTGCTGGAAGGGCTGACGCGAGAAGATCTTCCGCGCTTTGCGCACGACGGCGAAGGCTGCGCGCAACTGCGCGCTTTCATGGATTTCTACTGCACCGAGCCCCTGGACGCCGATATCCATCTGGAGATGGCGCCCGGGCTCTGCCGCGGAGCACGCCTCGGCGCGGGACCGGACACATCCCCGGCCTGGCGGCGGCTGGGCTGCGACACATGGCTGGGCGATCCGGAAAAAGGCCGTGCGCCCCGGCTGGACGGCCAGGGGCCGCACGCCTATGCCCAGGGCTTCGGCAAGGCCCTGATTCCGGGCTGCCGCTGGCGGAAAAATGCCGGGCAGTAGGGCGTTTTGCTCATGAAATGAGCTAGAGCAGCCGCCGGAGCAGCTTCACGAGGAAATTGTTCTCACCAGAGATCCAAGGAGGCGTCATGATCGGCGTGGATATGAAGGGCCTCATCGACAAATGCAACGGATTCTGCACGCAGGCGCTGCACGCCGCCGCAGGCATGACCGTCAGCCGCGAGCACTATGAAGTGACCTTCGAACATTTTCTGCTGGCCTGCCTGGAAGAGCCCGCCTCCGACGCCTCGCTGCTCCTGGCCGGCGCAGGCGCGGACATGGCGGCCCTCAAGGCGGAAATCAAGCGCGCGCTGGCCTCCTTCCGCGCCGGGAATACCGGACGGCCCGTATTTTCACCCACCCTTCAGGACGCGCTGGAAGCAGGCTGGCTGGTCTCGTCCGTGGATCTCAGGCGCGCGCAACTGTGCTCCGGCGGGGTGCTGCTGGCTTTTCTGCGCCGCCCCAACTTCTACGCCCAGGGCGACTACACCCGCCTGCTGCGGGAGGTGAGCGCCGATGAGCTGCTGCGCTCCTTCGCCCGTTTGACCGGCGCCTCCTGCGAGGCGGGCGCGCCTGCCGACGCCGCGACTGCGGGCCGGGAGGGCGCGGACGCCCAGGGCCAAAGCGGCGCCGAAAGCTTCATCGCCCGTTTCTGCGAGGACATCACGGCCAAGGCCCAGGCGGGCAAACTGGATCCGGTCTTCGGACGCGACCGGGAAATCCGTCAGATGGTGGACATCCTGGCCCGCCGCCGCAAAAACAATCCCATTCTGGTGGGCGAGCCGGGCGTGGGCAAAACCGCGGTCATGGAGGGTCTGGCCCTGCGCATCAGTCAGGGCGACGTGCCCGAAACCCTGCGCGGCGTGACGCTGCTGAGCCTGGACATGGGTCTGCTGGAGGCCGGGGCCTCGGTCAAGGGCGAATTCGAGCGCCGCCTCAAGGGCGTGCTGGACGAAATCAAGGCCGCCACAGCCTCGATCATCCTGTTCATCGACGAGGCCCATCTGCTGGTGGGCGGCGGCAACGGGGCCGGCGGTTCGGACGCGGCCAATCTCATGAAGCCCGCCCTGGCCCGCGGTGAAATCCGCACCTGCGCGGCCACCACCTGGAAAGAATACAAGAAATATTTTGAAAAAGACGCCGCCCTGGCCCGCCGCTTCCAGATCGTCAAACTGGACGAGCCCTCGGCAAGGACCACGGCCCTTATTCTGCGCGGCCTGAAAGCCAATTATGAAAAAGCGCACAATGTGCTGGTGCGGGACGAGGCCCTGCAGGCAGCGGCCGACTTTGCCGACCGCTACATCAGCGGGCGTTTTCTGCCGGACAAGGCTGTGGATCTGCTGGATACGGCCTGCGCGCGGGTCAGGGTGTCCCTGGCGGCCAAACCCGCCGCGCTGGAAGACGCGCAACACCGCGCCCAGTCCGCCCAGCGGGAATTGACGGCTCTGGAGCGGGATGCAGCCGAAGGCGTGCAGACGGACCCGGCGCGCCTCAAGGCCCTGCGGGCGGAGATCGCGGCGGCCGCTGCCGAGGCCGCCGAGCTGGAAAGCGTCTGGCGCGAAGAACTGGAGCTGGCCCGCGCCGTGCTGGACGCCCGGGCCCGCCTGCGCGCCGCCCGCGACACCCCGGACCGCGACGCGGCCCTGGCCGCCGTGCTGGACGCGCGCGAGGCTCTGGCCGCCCGTCAGGGCGACGCGCCGCTGCTGGCCGTGGAAGTGACCCCCGACGTGGTGGCTCAGGTGGTGTCCGACTGGACGGGCATTCCCGTGGGCAAGGTGGCGCGGGAGCAGGCCGCGCAGATTGCCGGGCTGCCGGCCACGCTCAACGCCCGGATCAGAGGGCAGGACGCGGCCCTGGCCGCCGTGGTCGAAGGCATCCAGGCCGGCAAGGCCGGCCTGCGCGCGCCCGAGCAGCCCCTGGGGGTTTTTCTGCTGGCCGGCCCTTCCGGCGTGGGCAAGACAGAAACAGGTCTGGCTCTGGCCGACGCGCTCTTCGGCGACGAAACGTCGGTGATCACCGTGAACATGAGCGAATTCCAGGAAAAGCATTCCGTCTCGCGCCTGATCGGCTCGCCTCCGGGCTATGTGGGCTACGGCGAAGGAGGCATGCTCACCGAGGCCGTGCGCCGCCGCCCCTATGCCGTGGTGCTGCTGGACGAGGTGGAGAAAGCCCACCCGGACGTCATGCAGCTCTTTTACCAGGTTTTCGACAAGGGCGTGCTCACCGACGGCGAGGGCACGGAAGTGAGCTTCCGTAACACGGTCATCCTGCTGACCTCCAATCTGGGTTCCGAAGTCATCCAGGCCATGTGCGAAAGCGGGGAGGCGCCCTCGCCCGAGGCCTTCGCGGCGGCCCTGCGGCCCCTGCTCTCCCGGCATTTTCAGCCTGCCCTGCTGGCCCGGATGCGCATTGTGCCCTATGTGAGCCTTGGCGCGGAAGCCCTGCGCAACATTGCGGCCCTTAAGCTCGGCGCCCTTGCCGCACGGCTCAGGGCCAACAACGGCATGGCCTGCCGCTGGACAGAGGCCGTGCCGGAATATCTGGCCCTGCGCTGCACGGAAACGGAAACCGGCGCGCGCAACATCGATCATGTGCTGGCCGGTTCCGTGCTGCCGCGCCTGGCCCGCAATATCCTGGAACACATGGCCGGCGGCAAACAGCCGCGCGGCGTTGTTCTGGACGTGCGTGACAACGAACTGGACATGGCTTTCGAGGACGGCCCGGCCCCGGACGCCGGGGGGGAGGACAGGGCATGAAAAAAAGCGTTCTGCTGACCCTGCTGGAAGCCAACGACCCGCTCGCCCGCGCCCTGGGCCAGGAAATCTCCCGCATGGGCGCTGACTGCCAGGCCCATTTCTGGGAAGATGCGCCCGAAAAACAGGCTTTTGCGCCGGTCATCGCCGAACTGTGCAAACCCGCCTGCGGGGTCTGGGTCATTGCCGGAAACGCCTCGTCGTTCGCGCGTACAAGCATCCGCATCGGCCTTGCGCTTACGGCTCTGGCGGCCCGCCACGCCCATGCCCGGGAAGGGCGTAACCTGCCCGTTGTCCTGAGTCTGTCCGGGCAAGGCGAGATCCGCCCGCCCGCGCCCCTGGCCGACGCGGAACCGGTGGACAGTGGGCTGGGGGCCAAAGTGACGGCGCGCCTCTACGCGCCGGGCAGCGTACAGGCCTTCCCCTATCGCTGTACGGTTCATGCCCTGCCGGGACTGGGGCTCTGGCTGGAAACAGGGCCGGCTGACGAGCCCTGGCAGGGCGCGCTCACGGGCGTGCGCGGCGTAAACGCGCGGCCCGACGCCCACGGCGTGGGCCAGGCCGGGATGATCCCCAGCCGTTGCACCTTGCGACACCCCGTACAGGGCCTGCGCCTGACTCACAGCGGCGCGGAATACACGGCCTGGGGCGTGCAGAACGATCTCAGCCCGGCCCAGAGCTATTTCACGCGCCTGGCCGGCCTCCCCGAAGCCCTGGTCTTCGGCCCGTATCCGTCGGACGACGAGGCGGAACTCTACACGCTCAATCTGTGCTGAGGCAGCCATGACACGCACACGCATTCCGGTCGCGCCGCATGGGTTCCGCCTTCCGGCGATCCTGCTGTTCTGCCTGCTGGCCGCAACGGGCGGCTGCTCCGACAAGTCGCCCGTGATTCCGGCCAATTCCACGCTCACGCCCGGCGCCAGCCCGGACAGTATGCTCTGGAATTTCGCGGCCAAGGCCCTGGTGCTGCATCTCAAGGCCGCCCCGGACATGAACTTTGACAACGGCCAGGCCCATACCCTCAAATTGTGCATGTACCAGCTCGAAAAGCTGGATGCCTTCAACAACCTGGCCCAGAGCCCGGACGGTCTGGCCAGGCTCATGGAATGCACGCGATTCGATCCCGCGGTCAGGGACATGAACAGCCAGATCGTCACGCCCGGCCAGGTGGAAAGTCAGACCTTCGACCGCGCCGAAGGCGCGAAGCATGTGGCCGTTGTGGCCGGATACAGCCGCCTGGAGCCGGGCCTTGTCTCGCGGGTCTGGTCCGTGCCCGCGGCGCAATATGTGGACGGATCCCTTTTCTGGAAAACCACGTACTATTACCCCGGCCCGCTGGAAATGATCATTTTGCTGGGCCCGTCCTCGCTGCAACGCTATACCGAGCCCGTGGGGGAAAAATAATGACCAAAGGTCCGGTTTTCTGGCATCAGGGGCTGTTTTTGCAGCCGCAACATTTTCAGGTGGCCGACGCCAGGCTGGAGGAACTTCTGGGCTCGCTGGCCTCAATGGCCCGCCCCTGGTTCTGGGGCGTGCGCGAACTGAGCCTGGATCCGGGCGCTCTGGCCGCGGGCACAGTGGCCCTGACCTCCTGCCGGGTGCTTTTTCCGGGCATGGGCATTCTGCTGGAATGCCCGGGCAACGCCGTGTGCGCAGGCCGCGTGCCGCCGGAAGAGCTGGCGGGCATGGGCGAAAGCGTGGACGTGCTGCTGGGCCTGCGCCTCCTGAAGCCGGGGCAGGCCAATGTGAGCGTCTGCGACGGCGCGGACGAACTGAGCAAAGCCTCCACCCGGCTCGCGGCGCTCACGGGCCAGCCCCCGGTTGACGACCTCTATCAGGAGGGCCCGGCGGCCCACACGCGCCGTCTGACCTATGTGCTGCAACTGGTTTTCGGGCCGGAAGCCGAAAAACGCAGCGACATGCTGCTCATGCCCGTGGCGCGTCTGACACGCGCGGCCGAGGCCTGGCGCGTGGATCAGGACTATGCCCCGCCCTGCTTCTGCCTGGAAGACTCGCCGCCGCTGGCCGCCATCGTTCGCGAAGTGCGCGACCGCGTGCTGGGCAAGGCCCGCGAACTGGATTCGTACAAAAACCTCGCGCGGCGCGGCAACATGGGGGATATGACCTCCCTGTTCCTGATCCTGCGTTCCCTTTCGCGTTTCGCGGCCCGGCTGGATGCGGTCAGCGCCCTGCCGCGCGTGGCCCCGTGGGACGCGTACATCCTGCTGCGCGAACTGGTGGCCGAACTCTCGGTGTTTTCCTCAGGCATCAACCCTCTGGGAGAGGACGCCCAGGGCGCGAGCCTTGTCCCGCCTTACGAACATACGGATCCCGCCCCGGCCTTCCGCTGCCTGCGCGATCTTCTCATCCGCCTGCTGGACAGCCTTTCCACCGGGCCGCGCTATATGGTCCGCTTCGAGCCGAAACCGCCCGTTTTCGAGGCGCGCCTTGCCGCGCATATTTTCGAGGATCCGGCGGGGCGGAACGAATACTGGGTGACGCTGCACTCCGCAACCGCAGGGCTGGACGCACACGGCGACGCCGTGCGGCGGGCCAAATTTTCCTCGGCCGGTGAAATGCCCACCCTGCTTTCCCGCGCTCTGCCCGGCCTGCCTTTCAGCGTGGAGGAACATCCGCCCCTGGGCCTGGCCCGCAAAAAAAATACGCTCTATCTGCGCCTGCATACGGATTCCCCCCTCTGGCTGCCCGTGACCGAACAGGGCGGCCTGGCTTTGTGCTGGGAAGAAGCGCCGGCCGATCTGGAAGCTTACTTCGTGGTGCTGGAGAACTAAAATGGGCCTTTTTCGCAACTATCTGCCCCTGCTGGCTTTTGCGGCGCTGTTCCGCGACCGGCCCGACCTCGCCGAGACGCCCTATGAAATTGTGCGCGGCGATGTGCAGCGCCTGCTGGCCGAAGCAGAGGCGGCGTCCGCGGGCGAAAGCGAAGAAGCCCGGAATGAGGCGCTCTTCGCGGCCTGCGCCTTTGTGGACGAAGCCCTGCTGACCACGTCCTGGCAGGGCCGCGCGGCCTGGGCGCGGCAAACCCTGCAACGGCTTTATTGCGGCACGGTGAACGCGGGTACGGAGTTTTACGAGCATTGCCGCGCGCTCCTGACCCGGCACGAGGGCGCGCCGCTGCGTATGCCCGAATCCGCCCCGCGGGCGCAGCCGCCACAGAACGGCGAGGCGCAGGCAACGCAGCATGAAAGCTTTTCCGCCTACCTGCGGCGCCAGTCCGCGCAGGGACGCCGGAAGGCCCGGGAAAAGACGCCGCCCGGCAACGTGCCTTGCGAACCCCACCAGGCCGTGGCTGCCGCAAGCACGGCTGAGGCCGCGGCTTCGGCCCGTGACGGGAGCGTCACAGAGGATTTGCTGCGCCTGTACGGGGCCTGCCTGTGCATGGGCTTCAGCGGGCAGTATTACGACCAAAGCGAGCGGGACAAGCTTTACGCCCTGGCCGCGCAAAGCCTGGAGCGGGCCGTGGGGGGCCGCGCCACGCTCGGGCAGCGCGTGATCACGCCCGAAGCCTATTACATGCCCAAGGCCTCCAGGCCGCACAAAAAAGATTTCTGGCGGCGCGTCCTGCTCTTCGGCGCGTTCCCCGCCGCCCTGACCCTTCTGGTCTATCTGATTTACGCGCACATGCTTTCGGCTTTTGTCGTCCAATGGCTGTCCGCGCTGGGGAGCCGGCCATGAACAAATTGCTCGGCATCGTCCTGCGCGTGCTCCTTCTGCTGCTGATCCTCAACCTGCTGGCCCTGGGCGGCTACATGCTGCATACGCGCCTGGGCTGGAGCCTGCTGGAGGTGGGAGCTCTCTATCTGGGCGCGCTGGCCGCGGTCATCGCCGTTCTGGCGGGCCGCCGCCTGTACTGCCGGCGCCGGGAGGAGCGCTTCATCCGCAAGATGGTGGAGCACGACCGCCCCAGCCTCACGGACGACGACGAGGATCGCCGTATTGCGGAACTGCGCCAACGCTGGACGCGCGGCGTGGCCATGCTGCGCGCTTCCACGGCGCGGCTGGGCGGAGACCCTCTGTACAGCCTGCCCTGGTTCATGATCTTCGGAGAATCGGGATCGGGCAAGTCCACCGCCATTTCGCACGCGCGCCTCTCGGCCTCGGCCAGCGAAGCGGGCCCGCTGGCGCATGTGGCCAACACCCGCAACTGCGACTGGTGGTTCTTTGACGAGGCCGTCATCCTGGACACGGCCGGGCGCTACGCCGTGCCCATCCGCGAAGAGGCCGACCGCCGGGAATGGGAAGAATTTCTCTCCCTGCTGGCCGCCCACCGCCGCCGCGAACCGCTCAACGGCCTTATCCTCACACTTTCGGCCGAACGCCTGCAAAACGAAAGCCCCGACGCCCTGGGCGACTATGGGCGGGCCCTGCGCAAGCGCATGGACAGCATGGTACGCGCTCTGGGGGCGCGTTTTCCGGTCTATGTGCTGATAACCAAGATGGACAAGGTGCTGGGCCTGGACGCCCTGGCGGGCCTCATGGACGAAGCCGAGCTGCGGCAGGCCCTGGGCCTGCTCGACCGCAGCGCCGGAGACGGAGCCGAGGAATTTCTGGAGCGCGCCCTGAGCCATGTGCGCCGCCGCCTGAGCGATCTCAGCCTGCTTTTCATTGCCCACGCCCGCGCGGGCAATGCCGAGGCCGTGCTGCTGCCCGAGGAACTGGAGCGCCTCTACCCCGGCATCCGGGCCTTTGTGCGCGGGGCGTTCGCGCCCAGCGTCTACGCGGAAGCGCCCCGCCTGCGCGGCCTCTTCTTTTCCAGCGGCAGGCAGGAGGGCCAGGTGCGCTCCAATCTGCTGGCAGAACTGAACACCTTCAAAGATGTTGGCCGGGCCCTGCCAGGCACGGACAACGCCTTATTTCTCCACGACTTTTTCACGGCGATCCTGCCCAGAGAGCGGGGGCTCGGCCGGATCGTGGACACCTGGCTCAACCTCCTGGGATTCAGGCGCAATCTGCGCTGCGCGGTCTGGCTGCTTTTTCTGCTGACCCTCTGCGCCTATTTCAGCGCCAGTTATGTTTCCAACATGCGCGCGCTCAAGGATATCAGCCTGCAATTGCCCCAAGCTCCGGTGCTGAGCGCCGACATAGCCAGGCGCGTGGCCCTGCTCAGCGACGTGGCGGAAAAAATCAAACATTTTGAAAGCCGGGTGGAGAGCCACGCCTGGATGCTGCCCGGCAAAAGCCAGAACAGGCTGGCCCTGAGCGCCCTCAAACATTCCTATGCGGACTGGGTCCGGCCCGGTCTGCTGACTCTGGACGAGGCCGTGGTCAGCGCGACGCTGGCCCAACTGCCGCCACAGCGCCGCCGCAGCGCCCTGGTGGCCCTCTGCGACTACCAGGCCTGGGCGCACAGCGTGCTCACGGCGGTGAAAAACGGCGCCACGCCCCCGGCAGCCAAGGACAGCGTGGACAGTTTCGCCGAGACCCTGGGCTCTCTGCTGCCCGCGGGCAGCGCATACCTGAGCAACGTCTTTTCGGCCTATGCCCGCTGGGAAACGCCCGGCTCGCGCGACATTCAGATCGACCAGCAGTCGCTGCGCCTGGCCTCCTACCTCGATCTGCTGGGCACAGACCTGAACTGGCTCACCGAATGGCTCAACGCCCGCTCCAGCATAGCGCCGGTCAGGCTGAACGCCTTCTGGCCCCGCGCCAGGGCCGATCCTCATGTGCCCCCGGCCTACACGCCGCAAGGCTTCAAGCGCCTGGAAAGCATGCTGCAAGCGCTGGAAAACGCGGCTCTGGACAAAGCCTCCTTCGCCGCGTCGGCCGCCGACTACAAGCGCCGCTACGCCAATGCCTACCGCGCGGCCTGGTGGCGCATGGCCGCCGCCTTTGGCGCCTGCCTCGAAGACAACACGCAGCCGGAACAATGGCGCGTCCTGGCCGGGCAGATGGCCCAGGCGGACAATCCCTTCTTCCGCTTCATCCGGGCCATGGCCGATGCCTTCGAGCCGGTGGCCGCCCTGGGCGACGTGGCCGCGCGGGACACGCTGCCGGCCGAGTTCACGGCGGTGCTCGACGGCTATGCGGCGCAGGGCACGCCACAGACCCTGGGCGAGAAGATCACGGAAACCAGGGAAAATCTGCAAACCGCCGTGGACAGCGGCAAAGCCCGGGAGACGGATCGCCGCGCCGACAGCGTCAAACTGTACGCCGCCTATGCCAAGGCCCTGACTGAGCTGCGCACAAGCACCCGCACGGACAGCAACGCGCTGGCCCTGGCTGCGGCGGGCTACACGGGCGGCAGCGCCGCGGCGGGCACGCCGGTCAGCGCGGGCCTTACCGCCCTGGCCGAACTCAAGGCGCGCATGGATGAGGGCTACAGCCACCACAGCCTGTTCTGGTCTCTGGTGGAAGGGCCGCTGGCCTTTCAGACGATCCTGGCGATCTACCGTTCGGCCTGCGCGCTCAACAGCCTGTGGGACGCGACGGTGCTGGCCAATACCGCCCAACTGCCGCCCGAAGCCCTTTGGGATCAGCTTTTCGGGGATCAGAGCACCCTGCGGGCCTTTGTCACCGGCCCGGCCAAGCCCTTTCTGCGCGCCCGGCCTGACGGCTGGAGCCCGGCGCGCTGGCTGGGCGTCAGCTATCCCGTGAGTCCGGAGCTGCTGCGCTTCCTGGACCTGGGCATCAATGAGAACAACAAGGTCAAGGAGAAGTATGCGGTGCATATTACGGCCAGGCCGGTCAACGTCAACGACATGGCCCAGAAGCCGCACCGCGTGAGCCTGCGCCTGGAATGCGGCGACGCCACCCAGACCCTGGACAACTACAATTACCCGGTAAGCAGGGAATTCGTCTGGCAACCCGCAACCTGCGGCGCGGTGAGCCTGGAAGTGGCCTTTGAGGGGGTGAACGTGACCCGGAAATGGGAGGGCGAATGGGCTTTTCAGCAATTCCTGCGGGAAGCCGCGGGCGGCGATCTGCTGCTGCGGCCCGAGGATTTTCCCGCCCAGAAGCAGGCGCTTGAGGCCCTGGACGTGGAGGAAATCCATGTCCGATACGGCTTCAAGGGCGCGGACGAAGTGCTCGCCGCGCAACGCTACACGCCCGTGGGCCTGCCGCGCTCGGCGGCCGTCTGCCGCGCCGGGGCTTCCGCCGCGCTGGGGGAGGACGCCGGCCTCACCGGCGTACGGCTGCCCTCGCTGGCCGGCGCGCCCGCTCTCCGCGGCTCCGGCACGGTTCCGCCTCCGGCTTCCGCCGGGCCACAAGGAGGGCGCCCGTGAGCAGCTTCGACTACCGCGGCCCCTACGGCCTGCTGGCCCTGTGGTTCCTGCTGGTGACGGCCATGCTCGCGGCCAGCGGCTACGGCGAGTGGCGCTTTCTCTTCCTCAGCGCGTCCCCTGCCCTGCCGCGCCAGGCGGCCCCCACGCCCGCCGCCGGGCAGCAGAACGTGCGCGACCTCCTCACTGCAACGCAGAATCCGCCGCCGGTTCTGCCGGCCTCGCACGCGCCCGCGGTCAGTGTGCCGCCCGCCGCCAGACCAGAGGTTTCCGATCCGCAGTTCGAGATGGACAAAACGTCCTTCAGCGCGGTCTTTCGTCTGAGCGTGCCGGGCGTTTTGCGCCGCACGGCCTTTCAGCAGTCGCCGGCGGCCTGGATGGTGGATCTGGACGGGGCCTGGCAACGCCGGGGCCGGGAAGAATACCGCTTTGAGCATCCCCTTATCCGCAAGGTGCGCATTATACCCCGCAAGGACTATCTGCGCTTCATCTTTTATTATGCGGACAAAAGGCACAAGCGTGGCCCGCAGCCCGAGGCGGATCTGCGGCCGGACAGGCTGAGCGTGACCTTCAGGCGCTGAGCCGGCGGCATAAACCCCAAAAAAGGAAAAAAGATGCACCGTCAGATATATCATGACATTGTGGGCCACATTTCCCTTGCCAACGGCATGGTGCGCTTCGACTTCTACGATGAGGTTCCCGAAGCCCCGCAGGACGCGGCCAAAGAAGGGCCGCCGCAGTATGAAATGTCGCGCCGCCTGGTCATGCCGCTGGCCTCCGTGCTCCAGACCTGGCAGATGCTGGACGGCGTGGTGGCAAAACTGCGTGAAGCCGGTCTGGTCCGGCCCGCCGCGCCGGAGGAGGACAAAGCGTGAGCCGCCTGCACCAGGCCGTCTTTACCTTTGCCAGCGACGCCCTGGCTGCGGACGCTTTTGACGTGCTGCGCTTTTCCGGCACCGAAGGCATTTCGAGCCTGTACGAGTTCGACGTGCTGCTCCTCTCTGCCGAACAGAATATCGATCCCGCCGCCGTGCTTCAGGGCGCGGCCTCCTTCAGCATCAAAGCGCCTTTCGCGCCCGAAGGCGACCTGGAATACAAGGGCATCCTGAGCGGATTCGAGCAGTTGCAGCGCCTGGGCCAACATTATCTGTACCGCGCCCGGCTGCGGCACAAGCTCTGGTGGCTTTCCCTTATCCGGCAGAACCGCGTTTTTCTGGATCTCTCGCCCGTGGAGGCCGTCAACCAGATCCTGGCCGAGGCGGGCCTGAGCCAGGGCGCGGACTTTGCCTGGCAATGCCGTGAAAAGTACGCCAAACGCGAATTCATCTGCCAATATGACGAAACGGATCTGGCCTTCATCAGCCGCTGGCTGGAACGCCTGGGCATCTGCTACTGGTTTGCGCACGGCCCTGCCGGGGCCTGCTGCAACTTCACGGACGCCTCCCTGGCCCATACCCCTCTGCCCGGCCATGAAAGCTGCCGTTTCGCCGATCCTACGGGGCTTGCGCCGGACAATCCCGGGCAGGTCATCGCGGACTTTGTCTGCCGTTGCCGCCCTCTGCCCAGGGAGGTGCGCTACAAAAGCTACAATCCCCAAAAGCCGGATCTGGATCTGACCTGCACGGCCCCGGTGCGCAACGACGGGCGCGGCGTCTTTTACCGTTACGGCGACAATTACGCCGACCCGGACGAAGGCGCGGCCCTGGCCCGCAGCGAAGCCCAGGCCCTGCTCTGCCAGGCTGAGATCTATGCCGGAATTTCCCACAATCCGGCCCTGCGACCCGGCTACACCTTCAGCCTGCAGCGGCACTTCCGTTCCGCCTGGAACCGCGCCTACCTGACCACGGCCGTGCGCCATGAGGGCAGCCAGGCCCGCCTGCTGGTCAGGGCCTACGGCCTTCAGGGCCTGGACGACGCGGACAGGCTGCACTACCGCAACAGTTTCGAGTGCATCCCGGCCTCCGCGCAATTCCGCCCCGCGCGCGTGACGCCCTGGCCGCGCGTGGCCGGCTGCGTGCCGGCCAGGGTGGACGGCCAGGGATCGGGCCGCTATGCCGAACTGGACGCAGCGGGCCGCTACAAGGTCATTCTGCCCTTTGACGCTTCGGGGCGCGGCAGCGGCAAGGCCTCCTGCTGGCTGCGCATGATGCAGCCCTTTGCCGGCGAGGGCATGGGCTTTCACGCGCCCCTGCACAAGGGCACGGAAGTCATGGTCGGCTTTGTGGACGGCGACCCGGACAGGCCCGTGATTATGGGCGCAGTGCCCAATCCCGTGACGCCCAGCCCGGTGACGGACGCCAATGCCACACAGATCGCCCTGCACAGCGCCACGGGCCAGAAAATCCGACTGGAGGACGCCCAGGGGCAGGAGCATATCCTGCTCTCCTCGGCTGACGGGGGCACCTACATCAAAATAGGGAAGATCTGATGGACGACGACGCGCAAAACCTGATTTCCGGCAACGGCTTTGAATTGTGCGCCACAGAGGCCTTCAAAATCTCCGCGCAGTTTTACAATACCCTGATTGGGGGCGAAAGCGGCAGCGTGACCATAGGCTTCAAGGCCGACTCGGTTAACGGCCTGCGCTGGCTGGCGGATATGGGGGCCATGTGCGAGGGCACGGCCTTTGCCGCGGATCTGATCAAGGATTTCATGCATGTGGAAAATTGCGGACGCCTGGTTGTCCTGAACGGCGCGGAGATCGACATCATCGGCATGGAGATGGAACGCATTGATACTCTTTTAACTGAGATAGAAAACAGTATAAACACTGCGGCCAACTCTTTGCGCAATGTGAACCAGAAAGCCAGCGTCGCTGCGACGCGCCAGAGCCTTCAAAGTTCGCAGGGCAGGGTAGACGGCTCCGTCCGCGAGGTGACCGCCCTGCGGGATGAACTCGCCGGCCTGCACAACACTGCCGGCGCCGCGCGGGAGGAAATCAACGGAACAGGCACAACCAACGCATGCACGGTTTCCGAGGTGGCAAGCCAAAGCAGGCGGGCCGAGACCGTCCGCCGGAGAACTTGCGCAAACACCGTGCAAACAGCCGTCACCTGCAACGAAACCGCAGGCAGCCACATCCAGGAATGAACACGGGCAAGGCCGGGGAGAAAAGGAATGAGCAATACCGACCCGCAAGACATTCCCACTGCCACGGGCATGGAATTCTGCACCACCGGCTGGTTCAACGCCACGGTCAAGGCCTGGAACACAGTTGCCTTCCTCGTGGTGAACAAAGACATCGTGGGCGCTCAGTACAGCACCTCCTTTCTTGCCTGCAATGTGCTGTCCACAACCGGGGCAAGCGTCACCTGCCGTCTGTCAGCCCATGCCGTGCTGGAAAACGTGAAGAAGAAGTGCGTCTGGCAGAGCGCCAGGATCACCACCACCAACAAATCCGTGGAGAGAAGCAGGAGAAAATTAAGCACCGTGGCGGAATCTTGCGAAGCGATAGGGCAGAAGATGGAAAACATCAGGGAGTGGGTCGAGCTTTGCGCCGCGGGGCAAAAGATCGCCGATGCCGCCACGCAGATAGACACGCGCTTCACAGAGGTATGCGCCACCGCCGCTCAAACTGTAACGCAGGCGCAGAGCACGCTGGTGAATCTCAACCGGGCGCAAGGGACGGTCAACCAAAACTTCGGGCAAATGATCCGCGCCCAGGGCAAAAGCGAGGAATATCTCGGCACTCTGAACGAAGTGGTGGAGACTGCCAGCAGCATCATGGCTGAGGGGCATGAAAGCGGAGAAATAATGACCACTCTCGCTGAGATAGTCATCAAGTGAGGAAACACCCATGCCTTCCGATTTCGCAACGCCCGCCCGGCCTGAGGCTTTTTCTTCCCAAGCCGAACCTGACCAGGATCACGCGCCGGATGCCGCGGACAATCCGGATCAAAATGCCCCGGATCAGGACGGGCAGAGTAACGCAGATCCGGCTCAGGAAGATCCCAGGCCGGGTGAAACCGATGCTCCGGAAGACGGCGGCGCTCCGGCCGAGCCCCCGGTAGAACCGTCTCCAGTGGAACCGTCTCCAGTGGAACCGTCTCCAGTGGAACCGCCGCCCGTGGAACCGTCTCCAGTTGAACCGCCGCCCGTGGAACCGCCGCCGGTAGAACCGCCGCCCGTGGAACCGCCGCCCGTGGAACCCTCTCCGGTTGAACCGCCGCCGGGCGAGTCTCCTTCGTATGTGGACGAGCATACCGCACGAGGCCCCAACAGCATCGCCCTGGTCATGCCGGTTCTCAAACTCCAGGCTTCGGCCAGCAATGAGCTCATTGTGGGTGAAAGCACCAGCGTGGTCATAGGCAGCAAAATCGACATGGTCGCAGGAGCCAAATTTCTCTATACGGCCGCACCGGTGGAATTCAAGGTGAATTACGGCATCAGCATCATTTCCGACCGCAGCAGGCTGCTCAAGCGGGTCAGGAACGAAAATCAGACGATTAACGCAGTAACCTGCATAGGCCGAAAAAACAAAGTGTACAAAAGCCTCTGCCAGCGGATCAAAGTAGCGGGTGAAGATATGAAGCGCATAAAAAACAGCCTGCAAACCTGCGCCACAAAGGCAGAGGTGGAGGCGATGAACAACGAGATAACGGCAACCGTGGAGCGGCTTAACGAGCAGTGCACAACGGCTGTGGCGGAGCTCAACACCGTGGCTGCGCAGAGCACGAATCTCGCCGAAAAGAACGACACAACCGTGGGCGTGGCCAATACCCTGGCGGGGAGCATCCAAAGCGCAAGCGTCGAGAGCACACGCACCGCGGCCTCCTGCACTCAATCCCATGTCAGCAGCAGCACGCTTGCTGCGCAGAGCAGCGCCGACGCCGTCGCAACCCTGCTGAACTGAGCCATGCATATCCTGAAAGACGCCGAGACCGGCCTGCTTTTCTCCTCCTTTGCCGTGGGCGGACGCTGGCAACTGCAAGCGGCCGTGCTGCTCTATTTTGCCCTGGACGCGCCGGACGTGCCGCTTTCCGAGCAGCGTCTCTGGCCGGAAATCATGGCGGTTCTCGGCAAGGACGCTGTCCTGGATCCGGGCTTTCCCAAGGCGCGCGGCGAAGTGCTGGCCGCCGGGGAGTGGTGCGCGCCCGGCGGCAGGCCCGCGCCCGGCGGCGCGGTTTCCATCCGGGTGGGGCCGGTGCGGCGCGAACTGGCGGTTTTCGGCGATCGCTTCTGGCGCGCCGGGGCCCCTTCTGAACCACGCCCGGCGGAACGCATGCCCCTGACCTGGGCCCAGGCCTTTGGCGGCGAGGGCTGCGCGGAAAATCCCCTGGGCAAAGGCGCGGCCAGGGCTGAGACGCCCTGGGGCGAAAACGCGCGCCCCCTGCCCAATGTGGAAGATCCGGCCACGGGCCTGATGCTTGCGCCGGACGCCCGGCCCGTTCCAGCCTGCTTTCTGCCCATTCCGCCGGACGCGCCCTCGCGCCTGGCCCTGGCAGGCGCCTACGGCGCGGCCTGGCTGGCAGAGCACTGGCCCGGCTTTCCGGCAGACGTGGACGAAATGTTTTTCAACCTCGCCGCTCCGGCGCAACGTCTGCCCGCCGGCTATTTCACGGGCGGGGAAGAAGTGGAAATCCGCCACATGCACCCGGGCAAAGCCGTGCTGCAAAGCCGCCTGCCCCGCAAAAGGGTACGCGTTTTCGCCACGCGCCGTGAGGCGCGCGCAGCCCGGCTGCGGGAGGGCAGGCCCTGCCTTGCCGCGGATCCTTTTGCCGCACTGCCGGGCGATGTTTTCGAGGAGTGCGCCGCGCGCCTGGAAACCGTCTGGCTTTTCCCCGGCATTGAGCGCGGTCTGGTCCTCTACCGCGCGGTGCTGCCCACAGCCGACGACGAGCACAGCGACATCATCCGCCTTTTCCCGGTGGTGGAGGAAGCGGACGCCGCCCCCACGGACGCGGCGCACTGGTATGAGGAGCAGAAGCGTCGTCTGCGTCGTGTCCGGCCCGCCGCGCCCCAAATCCCCGACGCGGCCCTGGCGGCCGTGGAAAAGGCCAAAGCCGCGGTGCGCACCGCCGAGGAGGATGTGGCCCTGGCCGTGGATCGCGCCCTGGGCAGCGCGCCCGTTCTGCCCGCGCACGGCGCGGGCCGCATCGCCCGGGCCAGAAAGCAGGCCGCCGCGGCTCTGGAGCGTATTGAGGACGCCCGCCAGTGCATGCAGCGGATGCGCGGGCGTTTCGGGCACATGGTCAAAATCGACCCGCGCCAGATGGACGCCTTGCGCGACTCCGTCCTTTCCATGCTGGCCGGACTGGACAGAGCCGAGGCGGACATGCGGGAAATGGACGCCCTGATAGCCGGGAGCGAGGCGCAGAGCGCCGCGGCCATGCACGACCTGCGCGAAAAATTCGCCGCGCTGCCCGCCGCCTCGCGCCAGGCTCTGGCAGAGGCGGGCCATACGGATATTCCCCAGGACGAGGCCCTGCCGCCCGAAGAACTCTGGAGCGAGGCCGCCCTGGCCCTGCTGGCGCGACATCCGGCGGACGGGGACGAGACAGCGGCTCTCCTGGAGCGGGCGGGCCTGCGTCCGGCGGACATCGGCAAGGCCATGCCCGCGCTCTTGCCCTCGCCCTGCCGCCTGGAGCCCGCGCAATGGGGACTGGAGGCCGACGTCCTGCCCGCCGATGCGCCCCCCCTGCCCGCCGGACTGTTGCTGGGGCATTTTCAGGGCGCGCGTTGCGTGCGCCTGGCGGTGCGCCCCCTGCCCACGGCTGAAAACCCCTGCGCCGCCTTTCTGCCCTGCGTGGAAACCGTGTTTCCGGGCTCGCGCGAGGGCGCGCAACTGCTGGGCGGCACGCGGCCCAAGCCCGTGCTGCTGGCTCCGGATCCGCTGGCCGCCTGGCTTCTGTACGGCCAGGCCGGCGATCTGTGCGCCGTGCTGATCGCCACCTCGCCCGCCGCAAAACCGCCGGACGCGGTGCGCGAGGCCCTCGCAAACGCGCCCTGCGCGCTCTGGCCCGTGCCGCCGCTGCCCGTGGAAGAAGCGGAGGATGGGCTGCCCCCTGTGTCGCCCGCTTTCGGCGAAAGCGCGCATGCGGCCCGCGCCGCGCAACTGGCCGCGCCCTGGACCGCCCTTGTGCCCGGTCTGGAAGCCCTTGCCTGGCCGGAAAAATACGCCGCGCCGCACCTGGGGGCGGCCCGCGCGCTGGGGCTCGACATCCGGGCCTGGCTGCGCGCTGAACTGGAAAAACGCGGCGTGGCCCTGCCCCCGGCTGAAAGCGAGGGCGGCCTGAGCCTGGGCAAAGACAAACACGGCAGACCCGCCTTCAGCCTGAAACTGCCCGTCCCGGACGCGACGGGCATCGTGCGGCGGCAGTCGGACAGACTGCGCGCCGCGGCCGGGGCCGTGAGGAGCGACTTTGAAAAAAGCATGGCCCAAGGCGAACGTGAGGCCAACGCGCTGCTGGCGGCACGGGGCCTGCCGCCCCTGCCTTCCATGCCGGAAGCCGCAACCATGCCGGACGTGCCGCCGCCCGACCCGCAGGCCTTGAAGATTTTCGACGAAAAAAGCGCGCTGCTGCGCCGCCTGAACCGCCCGGCCGACGCCCAGGCCATGCAGGAACTCAAAGCAGACTACATGGCCACTCTGGAAAAAGGCCGCGCCGCCCAGATCCAGGGCCGCGCCCAACTGGCCGAAGTCCGGGCCCTGTGGAGCAAAAGCCCGGCCCAACGCGCCCCGGCCTGGGTGAAGGATGTGCCCGGCGCCGAGGCTGTGCTCAATCCCCAGGCCATGACGCCGGATCTCGCCCTGGCGCGGCTGCGCGGGGGCGACACGCAGGGCCTGACGCTCAAGGGGCTGGATCTTTCCGGCTGCGACCTCAGCAACTGCGCCTTCCGGGACATGTTTCTTGAGGATGTGAATCTGAGCCGGGCCGACCTTACCGGGGCCGTGTTTGAAAAAGCCGCCCTCACCAGGGTCAACTGCCGCGAGGCCGCTCTGGACGGGGCAAGCCTCAAACTCTGCAGCGTTGCGGAATGCGGCTTCACAGCCTCGCGCGCCCGGGGTATGCGTGCCGAGCTGGTCCAGTGGCGGGACTGCGTTTTTGAAGACGTGGACTGGCAAGACGCGGCCTTCAAACTGGGCGGCATGCAGGACTGTATGCTGCGCGGGCATTTCGCGGGTTTGAGCCTTGAATTGTTCACCATGACGCAAAGCGTGTTGCGCGAGGTGTTTTTCCGCGGCTGCCGTCTGCGCAAATGCGCTCTGATCAAGTCGGAAATCAGCAACTTCACTTTCGAGGACGGGGCTTTTCTGGAAACGGCCTTCACTTCCTGCACGGGCGACGGCCTGCGCTTTGTCCGCAGCGACTGCGAAAATCTGCGCGTGCTCCTGGACAGCGCGTTGACGGGCTTTGCCTGCCGCCAGTGCCGGCTGGACAGAGCCTCCTTCCGCCAGTCGCGGCTGCCCGCCGCGCATTTTGAGGCCTGCTCCCTGGCGGCTGCCTGCGTGGATCACTGCGAAATGCCGCGCGCCGTGCTGGCGGGCTGCACCGGGCCGGAGCTGCAAATCCGGCACAGCGATCTTGAGCAAGCCGATCTGCGCCGCGCCAGCCTGCCCGGCGCTTCCCTGCGCCGCACGCGCCTGGTGCGGGCGGATCTGCGCGAAGCCAATCTCTACGGCGCGGAACTCTATAAAACCGTCATGGGCGAAACCGCGCTGCAAGGGGCCAATCTCGCCCGCACCCTGCTGGACGGGGCCGAACATCTGCTCCGCAAAACGGAGATGAGCCGATGACCCGTCAGGACGTGCTGGACGCCATTGCTGAGGAACAGTTTCTGGAAGACCTTGATCTGTCGGGCATTGACCTTTCCGGCGCGGATCTTGCCGGCGGCTGGTTCGAACGCGTGAACCTGCGCGGAGCCAATCTGGCCGGGGCGAACATCAGCCGGACGGCCTTCAGGGATTGCGACTGCACGGGAGCGGACTTTTCCGGCATTGTTCTGGAAGGGGTTTTCTTCAACTCTATGCGCCTGCCCGGCGGCAGGCTGCGGGACATGCGTCTGGAGCGGGTCTCGGTCGAGGACGGCGACTTCAGCGGCGCGGACTTCGGCGGGAGCAGCTTCCACACCTGCTCGTTTCAGAACTGCGATTTCTCGCACGCGGATTTCGCGCAGGCCCGCTGCGTGCGCACCATGATACGGAAGTGCCGCTGCGCGGGCGCGGATTTCAGCCGCACGGATCTCAGCACCAGCTCCTTTCTGGAAACGGATCTGGCCCAGGCCCTGCTGCGGGGCGCGCGTCTGGAAAAAACCTGCCTCATTTCCTCTGCCTTGCCGGGATATAATTTTTCAGGCATGGAACTCAGCCACACGCAGTTCACCTTTTCCGATCTGCGCGGGGCCAGTTTCAGCCGCGCCGCGCTCACGGGCGTGAATTTTCTGAAGGCCAGGCTGGACGGCGCGGATTTCTCCCACGCGCAAA
Organism: Desulfovibrio sp. ZJ369; assembly: GCF_011039085.1. Taxonomy (GTDB): domain Bacteria; phylum Desulfobacterota; class Desulfovibrionia; order Desulfovibrionales; family Desulfovibrionaceae; genus Desulfovibrio. The sequence continues at coordinate 38,665 of NZ_JAAKEI010000021.1, forward strand.
CGGCCCAATGCCTGTTCCGCGAGGCCGCCCTGCCCGGCGCGCTGCTGGCGGACGGCCGCTTTTTCGAGGCCATGTTCATGCAGGCGGATCTCAGCGGCGCCGACTGCCGCCGGGCCGACTTTTCCGATGCGATTCTGACCGGGACCGTACTGGACGGCGCGCGCGCCGACGAGGCAGTGTTCTTTCGCGCCGACCTTTCGCACGCCGACCTGCGGCGGGCCTGTTGTGTCCGCGCGGACTTCACGGCGGCCCGCATGCACCGCTGCCTGATCCAGAACGCGCTTCTTGACGGAGCCAAAACCGCCCTGGCGCACGGCGAGGATCCCGAACGCGCCCGCAGCGAAGACTGGCATCTGATCTTTCCCCCCTCTTTCACGGAGAAAAAGCCATGAATACAACCGCCGTTGATCTCCATATCCGCGCCGCCTCCCCCGGCGCGCCCACACTGGAAACGGGCTGCGTGCTGGAGGCCGGCCGCGCAAGCCTGATCCTGCTCGGCCGGGGCTGCCGCTGGCACGCGCAACCGGCCGCCTCCTGCCTGCTGGCTCCGCAAAAGGGCGACGAAGTGCTCTTTGCTCCTCTGCCCGACGGCCGGGCTTTTGTGCTGGCCGTGCTCACGCGCGGGGAAAGCGAGGCCGTCCTGCATTTTCCCCACGGCGCAACGCTGAACTCGCCGCTGCCTCTGCGGCTCAACAGCGCCACAGCCTTGCGCCTGACCGCGCCCGAGACCGGTCTGGACGCCGCCCGGCTTGAGGTGCGCGCCGCCAAAGCCCAGGCCGTTCTGGGCGAGTGCGGCCTGCTGGCGCGCACGCTGCGCGCGGCGGGCCAGCGTCTGGAACAGACCTTTGAGCGCCTTACGGCCCGTCTGGGCTCGTCCGTCCGTCTGGTGCGCGGGCACGATGAAACCCAGGCCGCCAGCAGCCGCCTGTCGGTCAGCGGGCAGGCCGCCGTGCAGGCGGGCGGCATTGAGCAGACGGCCGCGGAAATCGTGCGCATTGACGCGCCGCAGGTCCATATTTCATAAGGAGTGCGCCATGTTCGCCCTGACGATGGGCACGGGCCAGACTATGGGCATGCCCGACACCTGCCTCACGCCCACGCCCGCGGGCCCGGTGCCCACGCCCTATCCCAATACCGGCATGACTTCCATGTGCCCCTCGGCCGTAGCCACAGTGCTCATGGGCGGCACTCCTGCGGTCAATCAGATGGCCAGCATCGCCACGAGCTCCGGCGACGAGCCCGGCGCGGGCACCGGCGTGGTTTCACACATGATCAAGGGCCAGAACATGTGGATTTCCGGCAGCACCTCGCTCATTGTGGGCGGCACGCCGGTTATGCGCCTGACCAGCGCGGGCGGCTGCAACGCCATGGGCATGACGCCCAACGGCACGTCCACCTGCATTGCGCCCAGCCAGACCTTTGTGACGGTGCTGCGATGAAGGGCCGCCGCCTTCCCGCAGGCGCTCTCCCGGCGCTGCTCCTGGCGTTGCTGCTGACCTTTGTTGCGCTCCCGGCCGGAACGGCGTCCTTCAGCAAGCTCAAGCCTCTTGAATACCAGGTGTTCGGCGTCACACTGGAAACGCCGCCGCGCGAGATTCGACGAACCCTGAAACGCAAGGGCTATCTGCTCACCAGGACCGAGAGGACAGGGGCGGATGCGTATCTGGTGGAGGCCTTTACCGCGGGCAAGCGTCACCGCCTGTTCACCCATGTCTATCTGGCCTCCTGCCCGGAAACCGGGGAAACCGTGGGCATTTACGCCAGCGGGGAAGACGGCGCGACCATCCTGGCCCGGGCCCGCGAACGCTACGGGATCAAAGGCACGGATCTCGCCGTTCCCCCTGCCGACGGCGGACCCGGCGGTTTTATGCGTCCGGAACGGGCCTACCGCAAGGTCTACCCCAACGTGACCGTCTCCTATTACAAGATCAAAAATTTTGAGAGCTATACCCTGGCTTTTGAAAGCCCGGCGGCCATGCGGCGCTGCCGGAGCACTCGCGCCAGCGACGCTTTGGCTGAGGAGGCCCTGCGCCGCCATATTCAAAAGGAGTCCCGGCAAAAGGCGGTGGCGGATTAGAGCGTTTTGCTTTTGAAGTTACCCAATAAATCCCAAGAAGTCCAAAAATATCTATTTAACATGCTATTTCATTATGTTAAATATCTCTCTTTGCTTCATGCCATCCACCCAAATCCTCCAGAATCCACAAAAACCGTTGGTAGACGTGTTGGTAGTCTTTTGGTAGGTCTGGGCTGTCAATGACGGCGTTTCCCAAGGTCGGGCAGTGCTGCCCCCGACCTTGGGAAACTGAGCGGGGTTCCCCTCTCAGCTACCGGCATATTTTTTGTACTACCTTGTATCAAAAGGTTTTTTCAGAAATATGTTGGTAGCAGTCAGTCCAGCCGTACCAAGAAACACCACTCTGGAGGTGGCCGGATGAAACTGACCGACACATTCATACGGCATGTCATAGCCAACGGCAAGATTCAGAAGCACTCGGACGGCGGGGGCCTGTTCCTCTACGTCACGCCCACGGGCAAAAAATCGTGGCGCTTGGCGTACCGCTTCGCGGGCAAGCAAAA
>NZ_JAAKEI010000022.1 GCF_011039085.1 Desulfovibrio sp. ZJ369
TTCCGCCGAAAGTCGGTCGTTGTTTCACGAAGTCTGCACATGGTTGACTTGACGATGGCTCTTTTTGCCAGGTTTCATGTGAATGGAACTCTGGATGACATTAAAACATTATTTAGTTAATACTCTCCAGGAAATTAAAGAACATTTTAATAAATCCTGTTGCCTGGCTGCCATCCACCGTCTGCTTGTTAAACTTGGCTACAAATATAAAAAAACTCTCAAGGCCAGCGAACAAGAACGCGAAGATGTAAGAAGGAAACGTGAGGAATGGAAACTGTTCCAGCAAAAAGCTTCATGTAATAGATTGATATTTATTGATGAAACCGGTGCCAAAACCAATATGACGAGATTATACGGCAGAGCCAGAAATGGCCAACGTTGCCATGATCATGCGTCAGACGGACGTTGGGAAAGGATAAGCATACTTTCAGCAATCCGGGTAACGGGAGAAACTTGCAGTGTTGTTTTTGATGGGGCACTGGATGGAAAGATGTACAATGCTTATATTGAAAAATTTCTTCTTCCAACGCTTAAAGCTAACGATATTGTTATAATGGACAATTTGAATGTCCATAAGTCAAAAACAGCCAAAAACTTGATAACGGAAAAAGGCTGCAAGTATATTTTCCTTCCAGAATACAGCCCGGATTTAAATCCCATTGAAAAGATGTGGAGCAAAGTGAAACAATTACTTCGGGGTATGAAAGCAAAAACATGTGATGAACTGTACAAATCCATTGGAAAAGCATTAAGTTGTATCACACAAAAAGACGCTGAAGGATGGTTTAAATCCTGTGGCTATGTAAAAAGTTAAAAGCAAAATGCTCTAGAACATATTGCTTTTGAAACGCCCGCTCCGGCGCGTAATGTAACGGCGCAAGTCAATTTCCTCTGCGCCTGTCTCTGCTGTCGCCATCCGTAAGGCGGCACAGCCGCCAACGGCTGACGCTCGCGGCGGGCATGGCTTCGCCCTGCCAGAGCGTTTCGCTACTTTCATGAGCAAAACGCTCTGGCGCGTTCCCTCCGCAGCGCAGAAGCGTATCCCGCCTTTTTGCGCGGAGCGGCCGGCTCTTGCCAGACGACCCGCAAGGGGCGCGCTGCTGCAGGCCGGCCCGGTTTACGGCTTTTGCCCGAGAATGTACGCGCAGGCCGCGGCCAAATCCGGCAAAACCGGTATGGGCGGCCCGACTTGCCGCGCCAGCCCGGCAGCCTCTTTTTCTCCCCAGCCCGTGCGGAGCAGAATCGGGCGGCATCCGGCCGCGCGCCCGGCCTGGACATCGCGCAGGCGGTCGCCGATCATCCAGGACGCTGCCGGATCAATATCCCATTCGCGCACGGCCCGCAGCAAAAGGCCCGGCGCAGGCTTGCGGCAGGCGCACGGCCCGCTGATTTCTGGCAGATGCGGGCAATGGTACCAGGCGTCCACGGCCGCGCCCAAGGGGTGCAATTGCGCATTGATCCGCGCATGCAGAGCCTGCATCTCCCGCTCGCCGAACAGACCCCGCGCGATGCCGGACTGATTGCTGACCACCACCAGCAACCAGCCCGCCGCCTTGAAGCGGGCCAGGGCATCGGGCACGCCCGGGAGCCAGCGCCAGTCCTCCCAGCGATGCACATAGCCTGAGTCGTGATTGAGGGTGCCGTCGCGATCCAGAAAAATCGCGCGGCGTGCGGTGGCGATCATGCACAGATGCTAGCTGCGGACGGGTCAGAGGTAAAGTCTTTTGCGCGCGCCCGGCCCGTGAGAGAGGCGGGCGCAACGCGCCAGGGAAGAAGTTCGAACCGGACCCGCAGAATCACAGAGAGGCGGCGCGCGTCCCGGCGGCAAACAAAAACGGATGTGTCGCCGATGGGCGGATACTCCGTTATGAAACCGTGGTCGGAGCGAAAGGATTCGAACCTTCGGCCCCCTGCTCCCAAAGCAGGTGCGCTACCAAGCTGCGCCACGCTCCGTGGGTTTTGCTCTTACGCAAAACTCCGGCTCTTGGCAAGCCGGGCCAATAATGAGACATTCACGCTTTCAATGAAAATGATATTATAACTATCTGAAACTCAAAACGAATTTTTTAGAGCATTTTGCTAATGAAATCAGCTCAACGCTCTGGCAGGGCGAAGCCATGCCCGCCGCGAGCGTCAGCCGTTGGCGGCTGTGCCGCCTTACGGATGGCGACAGCAGAGACAGGCGCAGGCGAAATGTACTTGCGCCGTGAAGCGCCGGATCAAGCGTTTCAAAAGCAATAAATATGCTCTAATGAGGGCTGATCCTAGCTTTTCTGCGCTTGCGTTGCGTGGGCAGGGGCTGCGGGCTGCTGCGCGGGCTGAGTGGCCTTGTTCCCCTTTGTCCCGGACGGGCTCGGCGGCAGCCCGGTGGCCTGTACGCCTTCCCTGCCGCTGCCGGCGGCCTTGGGCCCGGGCATGTCCGGCACAGCCCCGGAGCGCTGGGGCAGCATCAAATAGCTGGTCACAGAGGTGACGCCCTTGACGGCCCGCGCCGTACGGATGGCGATCTGCTTTTCCGCCTTATCCTTGACGACGCCCAGCAAGACCACCCGCCCGGCATTGACTTCCGTGTCAATGCGCGTGGAAGAAAGGCCTTTGGCCCCGATCAGAGCCGTGCGCAGGGACGTGGCCAGGGCGAAATCGCTTGCCTCGCTCCTGGCCGGGGCAAACCAGTGCGGCGTGATCGAGCGCGGCTTATAGCGCCGGGCGATGGCCAGGGCTTTGGCCTGCATGTTTTGCGGCACCTCGCCCACCAGAAAGACGTTGCCGTAATAGCAATACACGGCAATGGACCAGCCGTCGCTGAAACTGGCCTCCAACAGCGCGGTCTTGATGCTGGAAGCCAGGGCCTTGTCGTCCGTGATCGTGTCCATAAGGCGTTGATCGTCATACAGGCCATAGGCGCCATAGGCGCAGCCGTTCAGAACGGTCAGAACCGCAAGAAGCAGAAGCAGGGCCAAGCGTGGCATGCTGTCCTCCCGGCAATGCGTGGAATTATTCTTTTTCGCGGCGGATGCGCGCGCCCACGGCGTTGAGCTTGTTTTCAATGCGTTCATAGCCGCGATCCAGATGATAGATGCGCCGCACATGGGTTGTGCCGCGCGCGGCCAGCCCGGCCAGCACCAGGGAGGCGCTGGCCCGCAGATCCGAAGCCATGACCGGAGCCCCGGCAAGCTGGCTGACGCCCCGGACCATGGCCGTATGCCCGGAAATCTTGATCTGCGCGCCCATGCGCACTAATTCCTGCACATGCATGAAGCGGTTTTCAAAAATGCTTTCTTCCACCACGCTGGCCCCCTGGGCGGAACACATCAGGGCCATGACCTGGGCCTGCATGTCCGTGGGAAAGCCGGGATAAGGCTGCGTTTTCAGATCTGTGCCGCGCAGGGGGCAGGCGCATCTGGCCAGCACGCCTTCGGGCGTGGCCGTGATCTCCATGCCCATATCCCGCAGCTTGAGGATCACGGCTTCCAGCTCTTTAAAGGGGCAGTTGCGCACCAGAAGCTCGCCGCCCGTGATGCCCGCGGCCACCAGAAAGGTACCCGCCTCAATGCGATCCGGCATGATCGCGTAGGGCGCGCCGCGCAGCTCGCTGACGCCCTGGATGCGGATGCAACTGCTGCCCTGGCCCTGGATGCGCGCCCCGCAGGCCAGGAGAAAATTCGCCAGGTCCACCACTTCAGGCTCGCGGGCCGCATTTTCCAGAATGGTTTCGCCCTCCGCCAGAACCGCGGCCATGAGCAGATTTTCCGTGCCGCCCACAGTGGGCATGTCAAAGGTGACATGCGCGCCTTTGAGCTTGCGGCAGCGGCCCAGAATATAGCCTTCCTCCAGATCGAAGCGCGCGCCCATCTGCTCCAGGCCCTTGAGATGCTGATCCACGGGGCGCGCGCCGATGGCGCAGCCGCCGGGCAGCGCCACGCGGGCCCGGCCGATGCGCGCCAACAGCGGCCCCAGGCAGAGCACCGAAGCCCGCATGGTGCTGACCAGCTCATAGGGAGCCTCGGGCAAAAGCGTGCCGGGCGTGATGCAGGCCTTTCCGTCCGCGTATTCGCAGGCGCAGCCCAGCATCTGCAAAAGCTTCAGCGTGGTATGGATGTCGCGCAGATCCGGCACGTTGCTGAATGTGACGGAATCCGACGCCAGAATGGCGGCAAACAATATGGGCAGGGCCGCGTTTTTGGAGCCGCTGACCTCAATGCTGCCGGTAAGCGGTATGCCGCCGTCAATGACCAGTTTATCCATATGTCCTCGGGGCATGGTTGCCGACGCGCGGCCGGGAACGCCGGTTGCCGGGCCGTGCACGGCCGTGAGAATGACGGGGAGCGGAATACGCCCGCGCGCCTGCCGCCAAGTCACTGCGGCTTGCGGCAGGCTCATTGCGCGGCATATCCGCAAAAACCGCGCATAAGGGCAAGGTTTTCAAAGATAACCTGCCCAGAATCCGGGATACGAAACTTTGTAGCTTTTTTTTTAGATAAAATCCAGAGTCGCAAGCGGCAAAAATCGCTTGCCAAAAAAAGCGCCTCTGCGTATAACAGCCTTCCCGTGGCGGAAGTAGCTCAGTTGGTAGAGCACCTGGTTGTGGCCCAGGTGGCCGTGGGTTCAAGTCCCATCTTTCGCCCCAGAGAGTTCCCCGCGCCTGAATTTCATTCCGGCGCGGTTTTTTGCGCCTCGCGGCCAGGCAAACCGGCCGTTCGGCAGTGTCGGGGGGCTCAAGGCAGTACCAGGGCTGACCCTGGAGCAGATTACCTTTGACTTTTTATGAAAGTCAAAGGTGGCATTCAGGCGAAAAACGCGGTTTTTGCCTGAATGTACGCCGCGTTGCGGCGGCTGCCGCTTTCGCGTCAGCAGAGCATTTTCAAAGTGAAAATGCTCTAGTCTTCAAAACGCAGGCGATGCAAGGTTCCGGCCCGAGCGGCCAGCAATTCGGCCACCACGGCCACCGCGATCTGCTGCGGGCTTTCCGCGCCCACGGGCAGGCCGATGGGGCAGCGCACGGCTGCCAGCTCCGCGTCGGGCACGCCCTGCTCCCGCAGGGCCGCATAGACCTGCTCACGCTTGGCGCGGCTGCCGATCATGCCGATATAGGCGGCGTGGCTTGCCAGGGCCTGCGAGAGCACCTCGCGGTCAAAGCTGTGGCCGCGCGTGACAATGGCCACATAATGCCTGCGGCCAATGCCGCAGGCCTCCACCAGCCCTTCAAAGCCCGGCAGGGTCACACAGCGGCGGGCCATGGGAAAACGCGCGGGATCGGAAAATTCCGGCCTGTCGTCCACCACGTCCACCACAAAACCGCAGGTCCGGGCCAAAGCCGCCACCTCCAGCGAGACATGGCCGCCGCCGCAGAGCAGGAGCACGGGCGGGGCGCTCAGGGGCTCCACATACATGGCCCGATCCCCGCCTGCGAGCAATCCGGGCTTATTGCCGAGCTTTTCCAGCAGCGGCGCCGCGGCCTCCAATCCCTGACGCACAGCCGGGGAATCAGCCAAACCCGCAAATTCCGCGGGCAGGTTCTCCAGATGCAGGCAGCGCCGGGGCAGGCTTTCGCGGCTGACATCCACAGTCCAGACGCCGCTGCCGCCTGCGCGCAAAACATGCGCGGCCAGGGCGAAGACCGCAGCCTGTTGCGGCATGAGCGCCTCGCAAAGCACTTCCATGCTGCCGCCGCAGATCATGTCGCTTTCCGGCGACAGGCCGGTGAGATCGCAGGAAACGCGGGCGGAAATGCCGGCCGCCAGGCTTTGCCGGGCCGCTTCCAGGGCCCGGCCCTCCAGAGCCCCGCCCCCGATGGTGCCTTCAAAACCGTCTTCCGTAAGCAGGGCGCGGGTTCCGGCGGCGCGCGGAGCCGAGCCCTGGCGCGAAATCACAGTCAGCAGCACGGCCTTGCGCCCGGCTTCGAGCAATGCCGCCACGCGCGCCTCAAAAAAATCCCCGCCCACGGCAGCGGACGGATCAACCCGCGCATCCCGGGCTTGCGGGCTTTCCGGGCCCGCCAGCGGCGACTCTTCTTGATGGATCTCAGGCATCGCCGTCCTCCTTCACATAGCCGCAGCCCTTGACCGGGCAAAGAATCCTGAGCCCGTCCCGGCTCTTTTTCTCCACCAGATAGGGCGAATCGCAACGCGGGCAGGGGCCGGGCACGGGCTTGTCCCAGAGGGCGAAATCGCACTGCGGGTATTGATCGCAGGAATAGAAAAGCTTGCCGCGCTTGCTGCTCTTTTCCACCAGAGTGCCCTTGCCGCAGCGCGGGCAGGGCACGCCGGTGGAAAAAGGCGCGGCGTAATCGCAGGCCGGATAGCCCGTGCAGGCGATAAAGCGGCTGCCGGTGCGGGATTTTTTGATCACCAGATCTTTGCCGCAGCGCGGGCATTGGCCCACTTTTTCATACTGCGGCTTTTCGGAGGCCACGGCTTGCACCCGGCCGTCCTCGGTGCGCGCGAAATTGCTGGTGTAGCGGCATTCCGGATAGCCGGAACAGGCCAGAAAGGCCCCTGCCTTGCCGAACTTGATCAGCAGCGGCTTGCCGCAGTCCGGGCAGGGCAGATCCGTGGGCATGCCGCCCTTCAGGCTCTGCATGTTTTTGGCCGCCGCGTCCAGAGTGGGATTAAAATCCGCGGCAAAGGCCCGCAGCAGGTTTACCCAGTTTTCGCTGCCCTCGGCCACCTTGTCCAGGCCCTCCTCCATCTGGGCCGTAAAGCCCACGTCCATGAGCCTGGCAAAATGCTCGGTGAGCTGGCGGCAGACCACCCGGCCCAGATCCGTGGGCACGAAATGGCGTTCCGCCAGATGCACATAATCGCGATCCTGCAAGGTGGAGATGATCGCCGCGTAGGTGGACGGCCGCCCGATCCCAAGCTCCTCCAGCTCGCGCACCAGGCTTGCCTCGCTGTAGCGGGCCGGGGGCTGGGTGAATTTCTGCTCCTTTTCCAGCTTGTTCAGGGTCAGGGTCTGCCCGGCCTGGAGGGGCGGCAGCTCGGCGTCGGCCTCCTCCTTGCCGCGCGGCCAGGCCGCGAGAAAACCGGGAAAGAGCAGGCGCTCGCCCTTGGCCCGCCACTGGGTATGGGCGCAGGCGATGGTCGCCACAGTGTCGTGGAAGCGCGCCCCGGCCATCTGCGAAGCCACGAAGCGCGACCAGATCAGCCGGTAAAGATTGTACTGATCCGGCGGCAGATGCGGCTTGACCATCTCCGGCGTGATGCTCACATCCACGGGTCGCACGGCTTCATGCGCGTCCTGGGCTCCGCCCTTGGCCTTGTAGATCCGGGCCTTTTTGGGCAGATACTCCTGACCGAACGTGTCACTGATAAAGTCCCGGGCCGCCTTGCGCGCCTCATCGGCAATACGCGTGGAGTCGGTACGCATATAGGTGATCAGCGCGGTCAGCCCCTTGTCGCCCAGTTCCACGCCCTCGTAAAGACGCTGCGCGATGTTCATGGTGCGCTTGGCCGTGTAGGAAAGGCGCTGATTGGCCGCCTGCTGCAAGGTGGAGGTGATGAACGGCGGCTGGGGAGCCCGTTCGCGCTCTTTTTCCTCAACGCTTTCCACCACGAACGGCTTGCCCCTGATGGCGGCTTCCAGCGCGTCCGCAGCTTCGCGGTTGGCAATGGCCGCCTTTTTGCCGTTGATTCTGGCCAGATCCGCCTTAAAGGGCGGCGGCGCTGCGGCGGCAAGCAGGACTTTGAACAGCCAGTATTCCTCAGGTTTAAAAGCCTCGCGCTCGGCCTCGCGATCCACGATCAGGCGCAAGGCCACGGACTGCACCCGCCCGGCGGAAATGCCGCGTTTGATGGTTTTCCAGAGCAGGGGCGAAATCTTGTAGCCCACCAGCCGATCCAGCACGCGCCGGGCCTGTTGGGCGTCAAAAAGAGCGGCGTTCAGTTCGCGCGGATGTTCCAGAGCCTCCTTGACGGCTCTGGAGGTGATCTCGTTGAATTGGATGCGCTTGATGTTTTTGGCTTTGTCGCGAATCAGCTCGGCCACATGCCAGGCAATGGCTTCCCCCTCGCGATCCGGGTCCGGCGCGAGAAAGACCGTATCGGCCCTGGCCGCTGCCGCTCGCAACTCGTTGACCACATGCTTTTTGTTTTCAATGACTTCATAATGGGGAGCGAAGTCGTTGGCCTCGTCCACGCCCAGGGTGCTGGAGGGCAGATCGCGCACATGGCCCACACTGGCCTGCACCACATACTGCGGCCCCAGAAACTTTTTAATGGTCTTTACCTTGGCCGGGGATTCCACGATAATCAACTGCTTGCCCATGCATTGTCCTCAACGGTAATGGCTGACGCGGCGCGGCCCGTGTGGCCGCGCCAGGCGCAGACAGTGTAGGGGCAAGATACGACAAAACATGCCCGCGTCAAGTGCGCCGGGCAGCGTGGCCGCCGCAGCGCAGCCGCAGGGCGTCTGGACAGCTCCGCTCTTCTGCGCTACGGAAACAATACGGTCGTGTTGGACTCCAGACTTTCCCGCGGCCGCGGAGAAAAAATGCGCGTGCGTCAGATGTCCTTTCCTTTTCCGACCTTGCTCTGCCTGTTGCTCTTCTGCGTCCTGGCGGGCGCGTGCGCCGGCCACCGGGACGCGGTTCCGGCTTCCGGCCAGGGGGCCGGGTCGCAGCCTTTGCCTCAGGCCCCCTCGGAGCCTTTGCCGCAAACGCCTGCCAGGCCGGGCCAGAGCCTGCACGTCTCGGTCAGCGGCGGGGACGCGAATCTGAATGACGATCTGCAATCCATGCTCACGGCCTATCTGCAGAGCGAGCGAGGCCTGAGCCCCACCGAGGAGGCCAGGCAGGCCGACATCCTGGTGCGGGTACGCATTGAAGACATTTACCCCCTGGGTTCCAAAAACGCACCGATCAGCGCGGGCAAGGCTCTGGGCGGCGCGGCCACCGGCGCCATGCTCGGCATGCTGCTGGGCAGCGCCGTGGACGTCAACGGCCGCAGCGGCGCGGGCTGGGGCGCGGGCGGCGGCGCGTTGCTCGGCCTGGGCGTAAGCCTTTTGGACAGCTACGGCAAAAGCAAGGTCTGGGGCCTGCGGGCCCGGGTGGGCATCAGCCGCGACGGCCGCGAGCCCACTGACGCCGAGCTGCGCCGGGTGACGGTCAGCGCCGAAGGCGCGGACATGGAGCGGGAAGACAGCCTGCCTGCCCTGGAGGACAAGCTGAGCCTCGAAATTCTCAATGCGCTGCATCCTTAGAGCGTTTTGCTCATGAAAGGAGCTAAGCGCTCTAAGACGCATTTTGACTGCCCCCGGCCGTTGCGATACGATGCACTGCCGCCAAACGCGGCGCGGCGTCTGGAAAAAGAAGGAGGCGTATGCCCAAACTGCGATTTTTTCTCTTCCTGCTTCTGAGCCTGTGTCTGCTCTGCGCCTGCGTCCGCCGGGGCGAGGGAGACGCCTCCCAGGTGGAGGTACTGCGTTGCGGCGAACTGAGCAGCGCAGGCGGCGACGAGGATATTGCCGATGTTGTATATATAAACGTGCGCGACAAAAGCAACCGGGTCTTGGGCCTGCGATCCCGGGTCGAAGCCTGTGTGAGCGGCAAGGGCTTTACCGTTACCGGCAACCCCAGCCAGGCGGGCCATATCATCCAGATCACCGTGCTGGACGCTGGCCCGGTGGACCCGGACAGCCTGCGCGGCGTGGTGGATGCCGGATATGACGCGCCCTCGCGGCTTTCCGGCACAGGCGGCACGGCCCTGCTGACCGACGTTTTGCTTGTGCAGCGGCGCGTGCCCAATGCCCGCCGGGCGCACAAGGCCAACCTGAAAAATATCTCCCGCCGCAATGCCGTGGCCAGCAGCCACATGCGGCTGGCCTTGCTGGTACGCCACGAGATCAAGCTCAACGGCGAACTGCCTGAATATTTTACGGAAGTTCTGGCCCGCGAGCTGGGCGCGGCGCTCAAAATCGCGGGCCGCGACGCCGTGCCCTCGCCCGGCCCCGCCCCGGCGCGCTGACCCGCCTCCGCCAAAATCCTTTTTTCGGCTGTCCTGCTGCGCAAAAGGGCAGCCGCTTTTTATGGCCCTGCTTCTCGCAGAGTGCGCAGTCGGATCGCGGCGCGGGTTCAGCTTCAGCCGCGTCCTCAGAAACCAGGCAGAAAGCCCAAGCCGGCGCGAGCCTTCTCACAAGCGGCCTGCCCCAGCCCCCGGCCCGTCGAAAAAACGGCGCGGCCTGCCTCACCAGGCCCGCAATGCTGCTGTGGACGCGCATTGGCACTGTCCTTGCTACTCTTGGGCCGTGCGGCAGGATTTAAGCGGAGGCCCGCAGCAACGCCTCGCCCGGCTGCCACGGGCTGGAAGGCCTTGCGCTTCACAGACAGGCGCGCATTGGATCCCGGATCTTTTGGGCATCCGGGCGGCAATGGGCCCGCACGTTCCGCTCCCGCAATCCGCCACAGGAGGAACGCATGTCACATTCCACCTTGTTGATCAGGCCCCCGGCCGACCAGCATGTTAATCCGGCCGCGGCCGCGCCGCGCCGCGCTGCCGGGGCCGCCAATGCGTCTTCGCCCTTTGCCGCGCTGATGGCCGGGCAGGAGGAAAGCGCGGCGGGGCAAAAGCTCCCTGCCACGGCCCAGCGGCCGCAGGAGGCCGTCAATACCCTGCAATTGCGCAATCCCGTGCTGGCCGGGCGTTCGCCCAGCGATCTGGCGCGCGCCCAGGTCTTTTCCAAAGCCCAGTCGGATCTGCGCCGCACGCAGGCTCTGGACGGCCTGATGCAAAATCTTTCCGGCGGCGATTCCCCCCTGGATCTGGCCCGCAACCTGGGCACGGCCCGGCATTTGCGTTCCTTGACGCGCAATCTTGACGCGCGCCTGGGCGGGCTGAGCGTGGGCGATTTCATTCATACCCGGCCCCGCAAAACCGCAGCGACGAACAGGGCGCGCTCCACACGCGGCGGACAGGCGGACAGTCCCGGTCTGGGGCAGCTTTCCGCCCGCTTTGAGTCCGGCGGGGACGGGGTCGCGGCCGTGGGCTATGATCGCAACGGCGGCACATCCTACGGCAAGTATCAAATCGCCTCGCGCGTGGGCAGCATGAAAAACTTTCTGGAATTTCTGGACGGCGCGGCCCCCGATCTTTCGCAGCGCCTGCGCAGGAGCGGCCCGGCCAATACGGGCAGCCGCCGGGGCGGTATGCCCGACACCTGGCGGGCCATTGCCCGCGAGCAGCCCGATCGTTTTGAGGCCCTGCAGGAAGCCTTTATCCGTGAGAGCCATTATAAACCCGCGCTGGAAGCCATCGTGGAGCGCACGGGCCTTGAGGCCGACAAACTCTCGCCCGCCATGCGCGAAGTGATCTGGAGCACGGCCGTGCAGCACGGCCCGGCAGGCGCTGCCCGGATTTTCGACAGGGCCGACAGGATGAGCGGCAAGCCCACGGATCCGGCCTATGAGCGCAAACTGATCAGTCATGTGTATGCGCTGCGCGCCGGGCAATTCGGCTCGTCCAGCAGGGAGGTGCAGGCCGCGGTGAGCAATCGCTTCAAACAGGAGAAGATGCTGGCCCTGAACATGCTGGACGGCGGCAGCCGCACAGCTCTGGCCTGAGCGGCGCGAGGCATCCCGCATGAGCGTGGACACCCTGATCGTCAACCTGACCCGCTTCGGCGATTTGCTGCAATGCCAGCCCCTGATCCACGATCTGCACGGCAGCGGCCATACGGTGGGTCTGGTCTGCCTGGACAATTTTGCCGCCGCCCTGCCCCTGCTGCGCCATCTGGACGCGGCCTGGCCCCTGCCCGGAGCCGGGCTTATGGCGGATTTGGACAAATGCTGGCAAAAGGCCGCGGCCCGGCTGCTCGACTTTGCCCGAAGCATCCGCGAGCAGGCCGCGCCCCGGCGCGTGGTCAATCTGACGCCGACCCTGCCGGGCAGGCTGCTGACCAGGCTTTTGGCTCCGTCGCCGGACGCTGTGCTGGGTTTCGGCATGGATGCGCACGGTTTCGGCTTCAGCGGCGGCATCTGGGCCGCTTTTCTGAACGGCGCCACATTGCAGCGCCTGAACGCGCCCTTCAATCTGGCGGACATGTTCCGCATGGTGGGCGCACCCGCTCCCGGATCCAGGGCCGGCGCGGGCACATGTGCGCTCCAGCGTCCCGCAGGCGCGTCCCTGGCCTTTGCCGATACCCTTCTGGCGCGGCCGCTCAGGCTGCCCGCAAGTCCCGGCGTCCGCATCGCGGGCTTTGTGGGCCTGCAACTGGGGGCCAGCGAATCCCGGCGGCAATGGCCCACAAGTTCTTTTGCCGCCCTGGGCGACCGGCTCTGGCAAGAGCAGGCCCTCTGCCCGGTACTGCTGGGCGCGACCGCCGAGAGCCCGCTGGCCAGGGCTTACGCGGCCCGGGCTCAAGGCCCCTTTGTGGACGCCGTGGGCAAGACCGATATCCCGCAGTTGGCGGCCCTGCTCAGCCGCCTGCGCCTGCTGGTCACCAATGACACCGGCACCATGCATCTGGCCGCGGGTCTGGGGCTGCCCTGCCTGGCCTTTTTTCTGGCCACGGCCCAACCCTGGGACACCGGCCCCTATCTGCCCGGCTGCTGCTGCCTGGAACCGGCCCTGCCCTGCCATCCCTGCCCGTACAACAGCGCCTGCCCGCACGGGCAACGCTGTCTGGAACGGATCAGCCCGCAAAGCGCCGGGGATCTGGCCCTGGGCTATCTGACCCAAGGGAACTGGCAGGCCGGCCTGACCCCCGCGATCTGCCGGGAAGTCCGCGTCTGGGTGACGGAGACGGATGCGCACTGCTTTGCCCGCGTGCGCAGTCTTTCCGGCCATGAGCAGGAAGACCGCAGCCTCTGGCTCGGCCAGCAACGCCTGTTCTGGCGTCAGATCCTTGACAGTCTGGAAAGCGCACAAGCGCGACCCGGAGAAACGTCCGAGCCCCTCAACGCCCGCATGCCTGTTGCCTCCGACGCTTTGCCCTATTCCGCGGCATTCAGGGAAACAGTGGCGCCTGTATTGTCCCAGGCCGCGCAACTGCTTGATCTGCTGGCCGAGCAGGGGCGACTCACCGGCAAAAGCGCCCGGGCCGGGCAGCTTTTTCTGCGCAATTGCGAGCGTCTCCAGAGCCTTCTGGACGCCTGCCCGCCGCTGTCCTCCCTGGGGCATTTCTGGCGCGTGCTGTGCATGGAGCGCGGCGGGCGTCTGGACGAGCTGCTGACGCTGGTGACGCGCCTTTCCGGCCATGTGCGACGCTGGGCCGCGGCTGTGGCGGCCTGAGCCGCAAGACGCCTTCAAGTCGCCGGTCTTGTGATTGAGGCCCGTTAACTTCTTTTGCCCGCCGGGCATACGGCTGTGACAGGCCCGGCCCCGCGCTGCGCCCCCTCTTGTCCTGCCGGAAACGGCAAAGCGGCTGAACAAAAAAACGTTGCGCCCTGCCTTCTCTTTTCTCTGCCGTCCCACCATGCCCTTTCCACCGCGGGAGCGGCGGATCTCCAGCATCCATGCCTGATGGCGGCAGATTCTCTTTCTTGGCACATGACTTGCATAACCATTGTCACGCAACGTATCGGCAAATAATTCCCCGTGGGGAGCAAGGAGGGTTGTATGATTATTGTTGACGGTTGCAAAAGCGGCAAAGAGATTTCCAACTTCGCCAATCTGGAAGAAATGCTGACCAACCTGATGGACGATGAAAAGATGGAAAACCGGGTGGTGACCGATGTTTTCGTGAATAATGAAAGCTTTTCGGAAATCTACCCGCACCAGGCCGAAGACATTGCCTGCGATTCGATCACCTCGGTGGAAGTGCGTTCGCGGCCTGCCAGCGAGCTGGCTGTGGATATCGCCGCCGAAATGAATAAAGTTGCCCGGATGATGGGGCACGGCGCGCGGCATGTGGCGCGCCTGTTCCGTGAAGCTTCGGACACGGACGCCCTGGAACTGTTCCAGGATCTGCTGGACGTGACCCGTGATTTCATGAGCATGCTCGGCGTGCTGCGCGAGCGTTATTTCAGCGGCGACGATCAGGCCTTTGCTCAGAAAGTGGAGAATCTTTCCGCGCTGCTTTCCGAAATGAGCGAGGTACTGGGAAACGAAGACTGGATTTTGCTTGCCGATCTGCTGGAATATGAATTCCTGCCGCTTTGCGAGACATGGCGGGTCGTCAGCGAGGATCTGCACCGGCAGATAGCAAAGAGAGTCGCCCAATAGAGCGTTTTGCTCATTTCATGAGCGAAACGCTCTGGCAGGACGAAAGAAAGGAGTGCTCATGGGCCAGGGAGTATGCTTGTTGGATCAGGCTCTGGATCTTGCCCGTCAGGAAATGGCGGCCTTGGAAGACGGAGCGTACGAGAGGGCCGTCGCGTTGGCGGAACAGCGCAACGAAGTCACCAGCATGGCGTGGCATGTGCTGGAATCCGGCTGCGCCGACCAATACCGCAACCGCCTTATTGAACTCACGCAACTGCAAGAACATCTGACGGCCACAGCCGCCAAAGCGCGGGAGGTTGTCCGCGCAAGCCTGCAACGCTCGCGCCAGGAAAAGCAGAGGCTGCGGGGTTACCATCAGGCAGTGGGGCAGGCGCTGCAATGATCGCGGCCTGACAGGGCGAAGCCATGCCCGCCACGCGCGTCAGCCGTTGGCGGGCATGGCTTCGCCCTGTCAGAGCGTTTAGCTCATTTCATGAGCAAAATGCTCTAAAAACGCGGCGTGTTTTTCGCCTGCCGCGTCGGGCGCGCTCAGGCGCGCATGGCCCGGCGCACGGCCGCCACTCTTTCCCGAATATCCGGCGCGCCCACCAGCTCCGAGACCAGAGCGCAGCATTGCGCGCCGTGGCGCACAACCTCGCCGATGTTCTGCGCCTTGATCCCGCCGATGGCCACAAAAGGCACGCTGATATTCGCCGCCACCCAATCCAGATAGCCGAAGCCCACGGGGTCCACCACGTCTTCCTTGGTCTGCGTGGCGAAGATCGGCCCCACACCGATGTAATCCGCGCCCGCGGCCACTGCGGCCCGGGCCTGATCCGGCGTATGCGTGGACAGGCCGATGATCATTTTCGGCCCCACCAGCCGCCGCACTTCGGGCAGGGGCAGATCCTCCTGGCCGATATGCACGCCGTCGGCCTCCACCAGCATGGCGATGTCGATGTGATCATTGACGATGAAGCAGGCTCCGGCCTCACGGGTCAGGCGGCGGAGCAGGCGGCACTCCTCAAGCATTTGCCCGGCTTTGAGCTTTTTCTCGCGATATTGCAGGATGCGCACTCCGGCGTCCAGCAGGGCCTGGGCCACATCTGCCAGCGGTCGGCCCAGGGAAAGGCGCGCGTCGGTGAGGGCGTACAGATCTGTCTGGCCGGGCAGAATCACGGGCATGGCAATCTCCTTTTACAAAACAAGATCGGGATCTTCCTGAAAAAGCGGCAGGCCGCGCTGTGGCCGGTCCCGCCGGGCGCGGCGTTGCAAAGGCGCGCTGCGCCCGTCCGGGCTTCACCCTTTGGAGCGCGCTCCGGCAAGCCGGGCCCAGATGCGGCGCGCGCAACTTTTGACGCAGCGCGCCGGGTGAAAGGAGGTATGCGCGAGCTCGCCGGGCAGCTCAAAGCCCCGCGCGTCAAAGCCCCCAGGCTGGAGCAGAGGATAAAACAGGGAGCTTCCCGCGGCTGCGCGCCGCTCCAGGGCCGCGCCCAGCGGCGTGGCGCCGAAATCCAGGCCCAGCACGGCGCACAGGGCCCTGTCCAGAGCCACGGCCGAGGCGCTCGCGCCCATCAGCCGCAACGCGAATGGCCTGCCCCGGCTGGGCCCTGTGACGTGCATGGCCCTCACGCCGTCGGCCAGCCCGGCCACAGGCGGCAGAGCCGCCCAGAGCGCCGCCAGACAATCCGCAAAATAACGCGGCTGCCGCCCCTCGCGCGCGTGGATCAGGGCTTTGCGCAGACCACTGACGCAGCCGAAGAGATTCTTCACGGCCAGGGTGACAAGCATCTGGCCGTGAGCCTTGACCCGGGGCACGGACAAAATCAGATCGCACTCCAGGGCCTGCCGCGCAACCTTGAAGCAGGCTCCCGTGTCAAGCCGCAAGGGCACAGGCCTGTCCAGAGAGCTGACCGCAAGCCCCAGGGCCTTGAGCTCCTGCGCCAGGCCCACGGCACGGGCCACGGAGGCCGCCGATCCGAAGCCGGGGGAATCGGCCACCTGCACGCGCGCGCCCTGATCCAGCAGCCAGGCGCAGGCCGCCGCGACCACGCGCGGATCAGTGCAGGCCAGGGCCTGGGCCGTGACCAGATTGGGCTTGACCAGCACCCGCGCGCCCGCACTGACGCGCACCTCCCCGGCTTCCAGAGCCTGGGCCGCAATGCGGGCCAGATCGGGCGCAGCATAGTCCGGGCAATGCAGCAGCGCCACGGGAATCACTGCCTGGCCGGCTTTGAGCCCGGCCGGGCCGGTGAGGGAATTGACGGCTTCCATGCCGGAAGTATGACGCCATGCGTCTGCCTTGTAAAGATCGCCGCGCGCCACGGCTTTTCAATATCCGCCTCTTGGCGTATCTATAAAGGCCGGGGCCGTTGCACAGAGGTTGCACTGCGACATATCGCGGCGCGCATCTCTGGTGCATATTACTTTTGAAACGCTCGCTCCGGCGCGTAACGGCGAAAATACATTGCGCCTGCGCCTTCGCGGTCCACGGTTCTTGCGCTGTTGCACACAAGTGTTTTGCCGGGCGCGGCAATGAGCTTGCGGCATGCTGTGCCGGATCCCGTTGCGCGACCGCGCTCCAAAATTCTTTCATCCGCGCGTCTTGTGCGGTCTTTGAGGATACTATGCGCCAGTTTACTTTGATCTTGCTTTTGGTATGGGGCCTGACGGGCCTGCCGCTTCTTTCCCAGGCCGCCAGCCGCGCTTCCGACCCGGCGGCCGCTGCTGCCGATCCCCCTGCCGCGGCCGCCGCGGAACAGGGCGGGGAAAAAACAGCCGACGCGGCGCAGGCCGAAACCCAGGCTGCGGCACAACCCGCCGCGCCGGAGCATGATCCCTGGGAGCAAGTCTGGGCCGGGCAACGCAGCATGCTCACCGAAATCGATGAGACCGCCGCGAAAATGAGCGAGAACTTCAACAACCAGGCGACCCAGCTCACAAAAAAAGTTCAGCCGTATGAGGAAGAAGCCCGCCGCCTGCTGGTGCTGGCCAATACCTTCAAAAACTGGCCCAACCCCATGGAGGCCGTGAGCCGCCGGATCACGGTCGCCACCCTGAAGGTGCGGCAGATGCTGGAGCCGGTCCTGTTGGCCCGTTCCGAAGCCCAGGCTCTGCTGGAGCGCGTAAGCTATCTGGGCGACAGCCTGCCGGGCGATCTGCACGACGGGCGGGTGAGCAAGGAGATGCAGAGCTATGCCAGGGACATTGCCCAGGCCCGCCTGCGGCTCACAGCCGTGCTGGCCCAATATAATTCGGCGCTGGCGCCTTCTCTGGCCCTGCTCGCAAAGCTGGAGCAGGTCCAGAAGGAGATCGGCGCCAGGTTGCCGCTGCTCTGGAAAGACTATTACCTGCAAAGTCCGGTGCCCTGGCTGAGCGCCACGGTCTGGTCGGATTTCGGCCAGCAGATGAGCTATTCGCTACAGGGCATGACCTTGCGCCTGCCCGTGGAAATGCCGGCGAGCGCGGAGCAGTGGGGCACGGCCGTGCTGCGTTTTCTGCTCGGACTCTTCTTTGTCGGCCTGCTCGTCCTTATGCTCTACCGGCGTTGGATCAGCAAGAATTCCAGCCCCATAAAACGCCATATTTTCCGCGTCAGCCTGCCCTGGCTCTGCCTGGGCCTGGCCCTGCTGGGCAGCTCCGTGTCCGCCACGGGCGAGTTTTACCGTCTTTTTCTGGCGCTGGGCAATTTGAGCATTATCGCGGGTCAGGTTTTTCTGGCCTGGGATCTGCGCCTGCTCAAGTATCCCGAAGTGGGCCGCGTCCGCGCGCCGTTCTGGCGGCTCATGCCGCTCACCTTCTGCGCCTATGCCCTGCTCTACCTGCCCCTGATCAAACCTCTGGTGCTGCTGATCTGGCTGGGCCTGGTCATTGTCGCCCTGCTGCGCGCGCGCCGCCGCACAAAGGAGAGTTTCGGCCCTCTGCAACTGGAGTCCGCCGTCCTGGACAGCGACACGATCATCCTCTGGATCTGTCTGGTGCTGGCGCTGCTGGGCCTGCATATCTACAGCATGATTCTTTATCTGCTCTTTGTCTCCTGCTCCCTGGCCCTTGAGCTCTGTCTGGGCGGCATGGCCCTGATCGGCAACATCAACGAGCATCTGCCCAGGGAAGGAGCGCGCGCGGCAGTCTCGCATCTGCTGGTGGCCCTGGCCGCGCCTGTGGTGCTGGTGGTGGCCGTGGTGGGCGTCTCCCTTTGGGTGGGAACCCTGCCCGGCGGCATGTATCTGCTGGGCCATTATGTGCTTGAAGGCGTCAATGTGGGCGCTACCCGCTTCAATATCATTCAGGTGCTGCTGATCATCAGCGTTTTTTACCTTGCGCGCACGGCCGTGGCCATGGGCACGCGCTTTCTGGCCGGGCTGCCCAGGCAGGGCCTGCAAATCGACGCCACGCTGATACCGCCCATGCAAACGGCCTTCACCTATGCGGTGTGGGCCATTTTCGGCCTGTTCGCGCTGCGGGCCCTGGGCATGGAACTGAGCAATCTGGCCATTGTGGCCGGCGGCCTTTCCGTGGGCATCGGCTTCGGCATGCAGACCATCGTCAACAACTTTCTTTCCGGCCTGATCCTGATTTTCAGCCGCACGCTACAGGCCGGAGACGTGGTGGAAGTGGGCCCGATCACCGGCAAGGTGCGCAAAATCAGCGTGCGCGCCACCACGGTCGAAACCTTTGACAACGCCCTCATTTATGTGCCCAATTCCGAATTTGTGTCCAACCGCCTGATCAACTGGACGCGCAACAGCCGCACGGTGCGGCGCGACATTGTGGTGGGCGTGGCTTATGGCTCCAACACGGCCCTGGTCATGAAGCTGATGCTTGCCATTGCCAACGCGCACGAGAATGTGCTCAAATACCCCACGCCGTCAGTGACGTTTGACGATTTCGCGGCCAGCAGCCTGAACTTCACCTTGCGCTTCTGGGTGCGTGATTATGACGTGGGCCTCTCCACGACCTCGGAAATCCGCCTGGAAATCGACAGGCAGTTCAGAGAGCACAAGATTGAAGTGGCTTTCCCGCAACTGGACGTGCATGTCAGGGAGATGCCCCGGTCTGGCCGCCCTGCCAGGGTCGCGCCCGATCGCCGCGCCGGGGGCAGACGCCCGCCGCGCAGGCCCATGCGCCGCAAAACCGCGGACGCCCCCGCCGGAAAAAGCGCTGATCCGGACAGACAAAGCACGGCCGGGGAGGCGGCAGAAAAGGAGATGTCGCAGACCGCGTAGGGCATTTTTTGCGGCAAAGCGGATCCGGCCTGGAGCGCGTCCAAACCCTGACACAACAAAGGAGAAAGAGATGATCCGTCGCGCAGATCAACGGGAAAAACTGGATAAAATCATGTTCGGCGGGCCGGGTATGGCCCATTTCACCAAGCTCCTGAACGCGGATGAGCTTGAGAATCACGGGCGCTTGTACAATCATGTGCTGCTGCGGCCCGGCGACGCGGTGGGCAGGCACCGCCACAACGGCGACTTTGAGGTTTTTTTCATCCTCAAAGGCCAGGGCCTGTACGACGACAACGGCACTCAAACCACGGTCAGGGCCGGCGACGTGACCGTGTGCCGTGACGGCGAAGAACATGCCCTGCTCAATGACGGGCCAGACGATCTGGAGCTGATTGCCCTGGTTCTCTTTTCCGAAAAGTAAACGCAGGGCGCGCAAAAGGGCCTGGCGAAGCTGTCGGCACATGCGCCCGCTGCGGGCACGGCTTCGCTCTGCCCGTTGCCGCCGGGAGCGTTGCCGGCGCGCTGGCGTCGGCAGGGCAGTTTCACAGTGAAACTGCTCTACTCTTCTTCCTGCATACGGAAGTCCACGCGGATTTTAAAGAATTTTGTGGCGGGCAGGTCAAGAATGACGATGCCGGTGCGCGCGCTGATCTGGTCCAGAATTTTCCGCGCCTGCTCGCGCGAGGGGCTGATCAGCGTAAACCAGACATTGTAGCTGTGATCGCGCAAATAATTGTGCGTCACACCCGGCTGGGCATTGACCTCGCTGATGAATGTTTCCAGCTTTGCATCAGGCACTTTGGCGGCGCAGAGCGTGGACACGAAGCCCAGTTTGGCAGACTGGAAATTGGCCCCCAGGCGGCGGATGATTTTTTTGACGCGCAAGGCCCGCACGCGTTCCAGGGCCTGCTCCTCGGAAATGCCCAAGCGCTGCCCCAGTACCGCGTACGGGCGCGGATCAAGAGGAAAGTCCGTCTGAATAATGTCCAGCAATTGCCTGTCCAGGCTGTCCAACTGGCCCTGCGCGGCGGGAGGGTGCTCTTGCATTCTGCGGTCCTGCGTTGCTGTTGTTGCGTTCTTGCCGATCCTAGAGCATTTTCTCTTTGAAAATGCTCTCAACCAGGCCCGCATGCCTGCGCCGGTCGGCAGGGCCGGCGAGAGTGCCGTATTTCTGGCCGGCCTGCGGCTCTTCAGCGCAATCTGGCGGGTATGTATGTGCACAAGGGCTCCTGCCCCATGTGATCCCCGTCCATGCTCTGCGCCCTGGCGCGGCAGCCGCCGCAGACCTTGTGAAACTCGCACACGCCGCACTTGCCCTTGTAACAGGACTGATCGCGGAATTGCCGGAAATACGCGCTCTCGCGCCAGATTTGCGGAAAAGGCGTTTCGCGCACATTGCCGCAATCAAGTTCCAGATAGCCGCAGGGCTGCACCTGACCCGTATGGCTGATGAAGCAAAAGCCCGTGCCTCCCAGGCAGCCGCGGGTCATGGCGTCCATGCCGAATGTTTCCGGCGTGACGGCAATGCCCTCCTCATGCGCGCGCTGGCGCATGATCCGGTAGTAATGCGGCGCGCAGGTGGCCTTCAGGTGCATGCTTGTGCCCTTGCGGAAATCATAGAGCCAGTGCAGCACGTCTTCATATTCCTGGGCCGTGATCACCTGATCCGCAAGGCCTGAGGCCCGACCCATGGGGACCAGCAGAAAGATATGCCAGGCCGCGGCCCCAATGCGCTCGCAGAGATCGAAAATCTTCCTGAAACTGGCGAGATTGTTGCGGGTCACGGTGGTGTTGATCTGAAAGGGCAGGCCCGCATCCTTGAGATAGCCGATGCCGCGCAGGCTGGCGTCAAACGCGCCGGGCACGCCCCGGAAGGCGTCATGACTTGCGGCGTCGGCCCCGTCAATGGAAATGGAGCAGCGATCAACACCGGCGGCCTTGAGTTTTTTGGCGTTTTCAGGAGTGATCAGCGTGCCGTTGGGCGAAAAGGCGCAGATCAGGCCCCTGGCATGGGTATAGGCCACCAGCTCGTAAACGTCCGGCCGGATCATGGGATCCCCGCCGGTGAAGATGATGATCGGATTGCCCACCTGCGGGAACGTATCGATCAGCGCCTTTGCCTCGCGTGTGGACAGCTCGCCGGGATAGGGATCGGGATGGGCCTCGGCCCGGCAGTGTTTGCAGGCCAGATTGCAGGAGCGCGTCACTTCCCAAGCCACCAGACGGCAGGCCGGGCTGCCGTCCTCCAGAACGCGCGGCCCTGTGCCCGGATGCCCGCCGAGGCGATCATGTTCGTGCATCAGCGCGCCAGCCTTTGCCGAAGTATTTCCTCGGCGAAATAGGTAATCAGCATATCCGCGCCCGCGCGCCTGAGGCCGAGCAAGGATTCCAGCATGACCGCGCGCTCGTCGATCCAGCCATTGAGCCCGGCCGCGCGGATCATGGCGTACTCGCCGCTGACCTGATACGCGCAGAGCGGCACGTCCACATGCTCGCGCACCAGGCGGATGATGTCGGAATACGGCCCGGCGGGCTTGACGATCAGCGCATCCGCGCCTTCGGCGAGATCCGCGCGCGCTTCAATCAGGGCCTCGCGGGCGTTGCCCGGATCCATCTGATAGGATTTGCGATCCCCGGCGGCCGGAGCCGACTCCGCCGCGTCGCGGAAGGGCCCGTAATAGGCGGAAGCGTACTTCACGGCATAGGACATGATGGGCGTCATGCTGAAACCGCCTTCGTCCAGAGCCTGACGGATGGCCGCCACGCGCCCGTCCATCATGTCGGAGGGGGCCACCATGTCCGCCCCGGCGGCCGCATGGCTGAGCGCGGTTCTGGCCAGCAGGGGCAGGGTGGGATCATTGAGCACCGCGCCGTCCGGCATCAGCACGCCGCAGTGGCCGTGGCTCATGTACTCGCACAGGCAGACATCGGTGATCACCAGAAGCCTGGGCCAGCGTTTCTTGAGACGCCGCACGGCCTGCTGCACAATGCCCTGCTCGGCATAGGCGCCGCTGGCCTTTTCGTCCTTTTTGGCCGGAATGCCGAAAAGCAGAACGGCCGCAAGGCCTGTGTCCACGGCCTTTTCCACCTGTTTTTCCAGCTCGCCCAGAGAGAGCTGGAACTGGCCGGGCATGGAAGGGACTTCTTTGCGGAAGGATTTGTCTTCGCTTTCCACCACAAAGTAGGGCATGATCAGGTCTTCCGCCGGCAAAGGCCCGGTCTGGCGCACCAGATTGCGGAGTTCCGGGGTCCGGCGCAGGCGGCGGCCGCGATGGAATGGAGTCGTCATAATCCACACTTCCTTGAGGGAGCTGATGGCCGGATGCCTACAGGCCGATCTCTTCATCGGTAAGATAGCAGGCCGGATCCTGCGCCCATTCGTCCCCGTAAAAGGCTTCGGCCCGGGCCCGGAAGTTGCCGCCGCAGATGTTGAGGTAGCGGCATTTGGCGCAGCGGCCCTTCACATGGGCCTTCTTGTTCTTGAGTTTGTGCAGCAGCTCAATGGACGGGTCATCCCAGATCTGCGAGAAAGGCCGCTCCAGCACGTTGCCGAAGACATGCCCGCGCCAGAACTGATCCGCGTGTACCTTGCCGTCCCAGGAAATACAGCCGATGCCCCGGCCCGAATTATTGCCCTCGTTGTACTGCAACAACTCAAAAACTTCCTCGGCCCGTTTGGGATCCTCGCGCTTCAGGCGCATCCAGACGTAGGGGCCGTCGGCGTGATTGTCCACGGTCAATATTTCCTTGGGATGCCCCGCCTCAAAAAGCGCGCGGGTTTCATCCATGATCAGATCCAGCACGGCGCGGGTTTCGGCATGATCCAGATCTTCCTTGATCAATGCCGAGCCCCGGCCCGAATACACCAGATGATAGAAGCAGGCCCGCGGCACTTCCAATTCCCTGAGCAGACGGAAGATGCCGGGGATTTCCGCCACATTGCGCTTGTTGATGGTAAAACGCAGGCCCACTTTCAGGCCTTCGGCCTGACAATTGGCAATGCCCTGCAAGGCCTTTTTGAACGCGCCGGGCACGCAGCGGAAATGATCGTGCACTTCTTCCATGCCGTCCAGCGAAATGCCCACATAGGAGAGGCCCACCGCCTTGAGCTCGCGCGCCTTCTGCGGGGTGATCAGCGTGCCGTTGGTGGAGATCACCGCGCGCATGCCCCTGGCTGTGGCGTGGCTGGCCAGCTCCACCAGATCGTTGCGCACCAGAGGTTCGCCGCCGGAAAAAAGCATCACCGGCGCGCCGAAGGCCGCCAGATCGTCGATCATGGCCCTGGCCTGCCCGGTGTTGATGTCGTCCGTGCCGTCCACTTCCACGGCATGCGCATAGCAATGCACGCACTTCAGATTGCAGCGCTGCGTCATGTTCCAGACAATGACCGGCTTTTTGTCCCTGGAAAACTGCAGCAGATGCGAAGGCAGTTTGCCGGATTCGCGGCCGTAGCGCAGCGCGTCCGAAGGCTCTACCTGCCCGCAGTACAATTTGGAAATGCCTATCATAAGGGTATCCTGAGGGTATCCTGGGGTTGCGAAGCGCAGCGCGCGACACACGCGCCGGCTCCGGTGAAACAATATATATTTTGCTTGCTGCTAGTTGCCGATCAAGGCCTTCAACGCGGCAAAGGCCTGATCCAGGCCCTCGACCCTGTTGCCTCCGGCCTGGGCCAGATCCGGGCGTCCGCCGCCCGCGCCGCCCACTGGCGCGGCCACTTCCCTGATCAGAGCGGGGGCCGTGAAACGCCCGTGCAGATCCCTGGAAACATGGAGCAACAAACCCACTTTGCCGTCTTCGACGCTGGCAAGGCAGGCCACCCCCGACGTCAGCCGCGAGCGCACGTCGTCCATGATCTCGCGCAGGGCTTTGATCGGCACATTTTCCAGACGCGCGGCCAGCACGCGCACGCCGTTGATTTCCTCGATCTGCCGCAGCAGATCCGCGCCCGTGGCCGGAGCGGCCGCGGCTTTTTCCGAGGCTTTGCGCAATTTTTTGAGATCCGTTTGCAGGCTTTGCAGGCGCTCACGCAACTGACCGGGACGGGCTTTGAGCAGGGCGGCAAGATCGCTCAGCTCCGCGCGCTGCTCCACGGCCAGCCCATAGGCGTTCCAGCCGGTGACGGCCTCAATGCGGCGGGTTCCGGCGGCCACGCCGCTTTCCGCCAGGATCAGGAAGGAACCGGCCTGGCCGGTGCGGCTCAAATGCGTGCCGCCGCAAAGTTCCACGGATTCCGGGGCATCCTCCGCGCCCACGCTGAGCACGCGCACGGTCTCGCCGTATTTTTCGCCGAACAGGGCCATAGCCCCCGCGGCCAGGGCCTGCTCGCGCGGCATTTCCCGCGCCGTCACCGGCAGATCCGCCAGAATGGCGCGGTTTACGTCGCGCTCCACCGCGGCCAGTTCCTCGGGCTTCAGAGCCGCGATGTGCGAAAAGTCAAAGCGCAGGCGGTGGCTGTCCACCAGAGAACCGGCCTGCCTGACGTGACTGCCCAGCACCCGGCGCAGGGCCGCGTGCAGCAGATGCGTGCAGGTATGGTTGCGGGCCGTGGCCTGGCGGCTGTCTTCATCCACGGCAAGGCGCGCTTCCTGATCCGCGTGCAGTTCGCCCCGGAAGGTTTCAACTTCAAGCACAATGAGCTCCGGCGCGGGTTTGCGGGCCGTCAGCACCCTGGCCTGGCCCGACGCGGAGGAGAGCAGGCCAAGATCTCCGGCCTGGCCGCCGCCCTCGCCGTAAAAGGGAGTTTGGGCGGTCACCACGAAACCCTTCTGCCCTTCGCCCAGCATGGTTGCGGGTTGGCCGTGGAGATCCAAAAGCGCAATGATCCGGCTCTCGGCCGTAAGGCTTTCATACCCCACAAAACGGCTTTGCAGGCCATCGGCAGCCAAACGCGCCAGAGCTTTGGCCGCTTCGCCGCCCTCGCCCGCGCCCTGCCCCAGCAGACCGCCTTTTTTCTGATGATCGCGGGCCCGCTGGCGCTGCTCGCGCATATAATCCTCAAAGCCGGACGCGTCGGCAGTGAAGCCGCGCCGGCCCGCCACGTCCGTGACGATATCCAGGGGGAAACCGTAGGTATCATACAGCCTGAAACAGAAATCGCCGGGGATCTGCGTCAGCCCCGCGGCCGCGAGCCGCTGCAATTCCTCGTCCAGCAGATGCAGGCCCTTTTCCAGCGTCAGGGAGAAGCGCTGCTCTTCCTCGAAAACCGCGCGCTCAATGAAGGCCGCGTTGGCCGACAGTTCGGGATAGGCATCCGCCATGACTTCCGTGACCTTGCGGGCCACTTTGTGCAGAAAGGGCTCGTGCACGCCCATGAGCGTGGCAAAGCGCAGGGCCCGCCGGATCAGGCGGCGCAGCACATAGCCCCGGCTCTCGTTGGAGGGCAGCACGCCGTCGGCAATCAGAAAAGCCGCGGCCCGGCTGTGATCGGCAATCACGCGCAAGGCCGTGTCCACGTCGTTGGCGTCCGGCGCGCTGAAGCTGTAGGTCACGCCCGCGAGCCCGGCCGCATACTGAATGATTTCCTGAAACAGATCACAGTCGAAATTGGAGCGTTTGCCCTGACAGACGGCGGCGATGCGCTCCAGCCCCATGCCCGTGTCGATATTGGGCGCGGCCAGCAGCGCGCGGCTGCCGTCGGCCGCCTGGTCGAACTGGGTGAAGACCAGATTCCAGATTTCCAGAAAACGGTCGCAGTCGCACTTGCCGATGCCGCAGTCCGGCCCGCAGGCCATGTCCTCGCCCTGATCGATGTAGATTTCCGAGCAGGGGCCGCAGGGGCCTGTATCGCCCATGGTCCAGAAATTGTCCTTTTCGCCCATGCGCACGATGCGCTCCGGCGGGAGCTGCGCGATCTCCCGCCAGAGGGCGGCAGCCTCGTCATCCTCGCGAAAGACCGTGACCCAAAGCTTTTCCCTGGGCAATTGCAGTTCTTCAGTGACAAATTCCCAGGCCCAGGCAATGGCCTCGCGCTTGAAGTAATCGCCAAAGGAAAAATTGCCCAGCATTTCAAAAAAGGTATGGTGGCGCGCGGTGCGGCCCACATTTTCCAGGTCATTGTGCTTGCCGGACACGCGCAGGCATTTCTGGCAGCTTGCCGCCCGGCTGTAGGCGCGTTTTTCCTCTCCCAGAAAGAGCTTTTTGAACTGCACCATGCCCGCGTTGGTAAACAGCAGGCTGGGATCATCGGGCGGGATCAGCGGGCCGGAAGGCACGATTTCGTGCTGGTGGCGGTGAAAAAAGTCCAGGTAGCGGCGGCGGATTTCCGTGGCGGTGAGCATAAGGGGCTCCTTGGCAAAGCTGGGTCCGGCCGGAGCGGTCACCCGGGCCCGCGGCCCGCGCCGGCTGCTCCGCCGGAAGGGGATTGTCCCGAAACCCGTCAGGATTTCAGGAAGGAGCATGGGCCGGAAAGCGCGCTTTCCGGCCCGGGCAATTACTCGTACTCAGGCGTGCCCGGCAAGGCCGCGTCAGCGGCAGCCGCGCTTTCTTTCAGATCCTCGGAGGTGGGCACGAATTCCTTGGGGTGCATGCCCAGAAAATCAATGACCTTTGCTTCGATCTGATTGCGCAGATCTGCATTTTCGTCCAGCAGGGCGCGCACCTTTTCCCGGCCCTGGCCCAGCTTTTCGGCCCCGAAGGCGAACCAGGAGCCGCTCTGCTCGATGATCTTGGCCTCAATGCCCAGATCCAGCAACTCGCCTGAACGCGAGATGCCCTGGCCGTAGAGAATGTCGAAAACAGCGCTGCGGAACGGCGGAGCCATCTTGTTCTTGACCACTTTGACCTTGGTGCGCGAGCCGAAAGATTCCTCTTTGTCCTTCAGGGTCTGAATGCGGCGGATGTCCAAACGCACCGAGGAATAGAACTTGAGCGCGTTGCCGCCGGTGGTGGTTTCCGGGCTGCCGTAGCCCTGCACGCCGATCTTCATGCGGATCTGGTTGATGAAGATCACCGAGGTGCGGGACTTGTGAATGGTGCCGGTCAGGCGACGCATGGCATGGGACATGAGCCGGGCGTGACCGCCGACCTGGGTTTCGCCCATGTCGCCCTCCAGCTCGGCCTGGGGGATCAGGGCGGCCACCGAATCCACAACCACCAGATCCACGGCGCCCGATCGCACCAGCATGTCCGCGATGTCCAGAGCCTGCTCGCCGTAATCCGGCTGGGAAATGAGCAGCTCGTCGGTATTCACGCCCAGGCGCCTGGCGTAGCCCACGTCCAGGGCGTGCTCGGCGTCCACAAACGCGCAGGTGCCGCCCATTTTCTGACATTCGGCAATAATATGCAGGGTCAGGGTGGTTTTGCCCGAGGACTCGGGCCCGAAAATTTCGGAGATGCGTCCGCGCGGAATCCCGCCCACGCCAAGGGCCAGGTCCAGGCCGATGGAACCCGTGGGAATCACGGGCACGCTGACATGAGCCTCGTCGGAGAGTTTCATCACCGCGCCCTTGCCGTATTTGCGCTCAATGGTGGACAAGGCGGTGCCCAACGCTTCGGCACGGGCGTCTTCAGGGGTCAGGGCAGGCTTTTTGGCCATGTTCGTGTTGCTCCGGGTAAGAGATATTCAAGCGCACCATACTAGCAAAGGCTGCGACGCAAGGCAACAAGGCCGCAGCGGGGAGACTTTCACGCCTTCACTAGAGCATTTTGCTTTTGAAATTATTCAATATTCAAAAGCGGCGCTGCCATCATTTCCCCGCAAGCGGGACAAGCGCCTGAAAAGCGTGGTTTTCAGGCTCATTCGGCGCGGGCGTCCGCTCCGCGGCCGCCAGAGCGGTTGCCGTTTTCAACAGCAAACCGCTCTAAAAATGATATTGCAACCATCTGAAATTCAAAACGAATTTTTTAGAAAATCATCCTAAAGGTGAATCCCTCGCAGCGAAGCGGCTTTTGCCGGCTCTCCGGCTTTTCCGGGCTTTTCGCGCGCGCCGGCCTTGTTGCGTGCAATTCCCTGGCGGCCCGCGGGCCGCCCGTCTTTGCGGGCTAATCTGTCAGAGATAAGTATCAAGAGCAGAAAATCAACGTCTCCCGGCCCGTGAATGGATTTTTACGGACGCGTCCGGCGTAAGGGCAGACTGCCGTCAGGGTCTTGCCCTTTGCCTCTCCCTTCGCGTACAACGCCCTGCATGACTGACA
Organism: Desulfovibrio sp. ZJ369; assembly: GCF_011039085.1. Classification (GTDB taxonomy): domain Bacteria; phylum Desulfobacterota; class Desulfovibrionia; order Desulfovibrionales; family Desulfovibrionaceae; genus Desulfovibrio. Next base: position 28,493 of record NZ_JAAKEI010000022.1, read on the forward strand.
CCCCTGACGCCATTGTGCTCTTTTCCGGCGGCCTGGACAGCATCCTGGCCGCCAGGCTCCTGCAAAGCCAGGGGCTTGCGGTGCGCTGCCTGCACTGTACCTCGCCCTTTTTCGGCGACGCGGCGGCCGTGGCAAACTGGCAGGAACTCTACGGCCTGGACATTTGCAGCCTGGATGTGAGCGAGGATTTCGCGGCCCTGCTGCGCCGCAGGCCCGTTTACGGTTTCGGCAAGGTCATGAACCCTTGCGTGGACTGCAAAATTCTGCTCCTGCGGCGGGCCCGCCTGTACATGCAGGCTGTGGGCGGGCGCGTGCTGGCCACGGGCGAGGTGCTCGGGCAGCGCCCCATGTCGCAGCGGCGCGATACGTTGCATGTGATCATGCGCGACGCGGGCGTAAGTGATGTGCTGCTGCGCCCGCTCTGCGCGCAGCATTTGCCTCCTATTCCGGCCGAGGTGGAGGGCCTGGTGGATCGCTCGCGCCTGCTGGGTATTTCCGGGCGGGGACGCAGCGAACAACTGGCCCTGGCCGCGCAGTACGGCCTGAAAACAATCCCCACGCCCGGCGGCGGCTGCCGTCTTACGGAAAGGGAAAACGCCCGGCGTTACTGGCCCGTGCTCACTCGCCGCGCGCAGCCCGAAGCGGCGGATTTCGCCCTGGCCAATCTGGGGCGGCAGTTCTGGCGTAGCGCGCCCCAAGGCGAGTATTGGCTCAGCGTGGGCCGCAACAGTGCGGACAATCAGCGCCTGGCCGCAGCCGCAAGGCCTGGGGACGCGCTGATCACGCTCACGAATCTGCCCGGCCCTCTGGCCCTGGCCCGCGACGGCGCAACCTGGCCGCCGCCCGTGCTGGAAGAGGCTGCCGCCCTGACGGCTTCCTATGCGCCCAAGGCCGTGGCTGTGGCCGCGCCTGTCATGCTGCGCGCGCGCTGGCGCGACGACGGCCGGGAGTTGGCAGTCATGCCCCGACGCCCTCAAGGCCACGCCGATCTCTGGCGCGAGCCCGCCTGGGAAGAGGTGCGTTCGGAAATCCGGGCCGAAATGCGGGCGGCTCTACAGGCGCGGGAAACAGGCGCCCGGAGCGCGCAGCGTTGTGTCAAGGCTGATTGCGGCCGCCGGTTGTGACGGACTGCCCGTGTCAGAACGGCGAGGGCTTCGCCTTTGCGATGCTTTTCTTAAAAAATTCATTGTAATTTTACATGGTTGTAAAAGAAATTTCACTCTGAAAGCGCATCCTTCAGAACGGCCAGGATCTTTACAAAGGCAAGGCTTGAAGCTATATGGGACTATTACAGCTCAGAAATAAGGATACAGTCTGAACGGCATGTTTCAACTGCTATCGTACCGGCTGGAGGGCTTATATATGGATCATAACGACCTTGAATTTTTTCGCAAGCTCCTTTCCGAGATGCTGGAGGAAGCCCAACAAAAGGGCGACTCCACGCTGGAGGAGCTTACCGACAGCAATGAGGTCTTCGCCGACCCGGCGGATCGGGCCACGGCCGAGTCCGATCGCGCCTTCACCCTGCGCATCCGCGACCGCGAACGCCGCCTGATCCGCAAAATTCAGGCCGCCTTGCAGCGCATTGACGATGGCACATACGGCATCTGCGAGGAGTGCGGCGAAGAAATAAGCATCCCGCGCCTCAAAGCCCGGCCCGTGACGCGTTTGTGCATCAATTGCAAGGCCAAGCAGGAAGAGGACGAACACCTTCGCGGCGATTAGAGCGTTTTGCTCATGAAATGAGCTAAACGCTCTGGCGGCAGCGTTCGCTGGCGCCAGAGCCGGCGGTAGCCGTTAGCAAGCTTTGCTTGCCTACGGATAGCGACAGCGGTTGCGTTGGCTGGCTGTCGCAGTAACCAGTTGCTGTCTTCATCCGTAGCTTCCTTCGTCGCAACGGCTGAAGCAATGAGCGTCCAGACCGCGTTCTGGACGCGAAATGATGGCAGCGCCGCTTTCGCCGCTTTGAAATTGAATAATTTCAAAAGCAAAATGCTCTAGAGCGAGCTCGCCACACGCGCCTTTTGCCATCCGGATCGTATCAGCAAAACGGCGCAGCCCGGATCCGTGCTGTTTTGCGCTATCCTTGAGCTGCGCCGTTCCGTAAGCCTGCAATTCTTATCCCTCGATGCTCACCCTGCTGTTCAGGCGGAATTTTTCATGATCAATGCCGCGGCAAAAACAGATCATGCCGCTGTTGCCGCCCGGCCTCTTCCCCTGTAGTGTCGCCGCATGGACGCCCATCTTTTCCGCCGCTTCTGCGAAGATCTTGTGCCCCGGCTCACCGGCGCGCGCCTGGAAAAACTTCAGGAGCCCGCGCCGGGCCTGCTGACCCTGACCCTTTTCAAGGCGGGCCGCAAATGCCAGCTCTGCCTGCGCTTCGGCCGCAAGGAACCCTTCTGCTTCCTGACCGAAAAACGGATCAGCGCCGGGCACGCGCCCACAGCCCGGATCATGCGCCTGCGCAAATACGCGGCGGAGCGCCGCATAGCGGCCTGCGTGACGCAATTCTGCGCGCGCCGGCTCTGGCTGCTCCTGGGCGACGCCTCTGGCGGCAGACACGGCGAGGGCGCTGCGTCCGGCACATCTCTCTGGCTGCTTTTGGATCTGCGCGAGGGGCCGTCCTTGCATTTCCTCGAAGCGCAGGAAAGCCCGGCAGAAGATCGCCCCGCCTGGCCCGCGCCGGAAAATCTGGACGAAGCCTGCGCGAACTGGCGGCAATGGCCGGTACTCACGCCTGCCCTGCGCCGCACGCTGACGCATCTTGAAAAGCTTGAACAATGGGCCCTGCTGGAGGATCTGCGCGCGGGCGGCGGCGATATTTTTCTTTATGGCGCGCCCTTCCACAAGAAAGGCGGCGAGAGCGGCCCAGGCCCGGCAGCAATGAGCGTTCGCGCCGTAAGCGCCTGGCCTTTGCCCCCGGCGTTGCGGGAAGGTCTGGAGCCGCTCTGCGCGGAAAGCGGAGCGCCTGAAAATGCGCAGGGCACAGCCTTCCCGCCGCACATGCCTCCGAGCGCGGTCCAGGGCTGCCGGATTCTGGACTTGCTGGAACGGGCCGGGCAAAGCCTTGTGCTGGAACGTCTGGCGCAGGAAAACGCAGCCGCAGCGGCCCTGCCTCTGGACCGCCGCAGCCGCAAGCTCGCGCGTTTGCTGTGCAAATTGGATGAGGAAGAGAAGCGCCTTGGGGCCATGCTGGCGGCCAGGGCAGACGCGCTGGCCCTGCGTGAAAATCTCTGGCGCTGGCCCGCGGATCTGCGCGCTGCGAGCCTCAACGTTCCGGTGGGCGCGGCAAGCGCAGGCCCGGAAGAAGCGACCCGCGAGGCGGGGCAGGCCGCCATGCGGCAAATCCGCCTGGACCCTCGCCGCACGGTACGCGAGGAAATGGAAGCGCTTTTTCATCGCGCCCGGCGAGGGCAGCGGGGCCTGGAACATCTGGCGGCCCGGCGAGCGGCTCTGGAAGAAGAAGCCGCGGCCCTGCGCCGCGCGCGCCGCGAACTCCTGCCGGGAAGTCACGACGCTGCAATGCCGGGCGCCAAGACGCAAAGCGCGGGCAAAACGCCCGCCCCGACGCCGGGCAGGACTCTGCCTAAAAATGTGCAGCTCTTTGTGAGCGCCGACGGCTTCGCCTTGTTGCGCGGCCGCGACGCAAAGGGCAATCTGGCGGCGCTCAGGCTGGCCGCGCCTCATGACATCTGGCTGCATGCCGAGAACGGACCCGGCGCGCATGTGATCATCCGCCGGGCCCACGGCGGCCAGGACGTGCCCGAACGCACTCTGGATCAGGCCGGAGCTCTGGCCGCCTGCAAAAGCTGGCAGCGCGACGCGGCCAGGGCGCGCATCCTGTACGCGGAAGCGCGCCATGTGAAGCCCTTGCGCAACGCGCCCGCGGGCACGGTGCGGGTGGACAAGGTATTCAGCTCGCGCGAAGTGCCTGTGGACTGCGAGCTGGAGACCTTGCTGCTGCCTGCCCTTTAGAGCGTTTTTTGATTGAAAATGAATATGTTCAATCAAAAAATGCTTTAGGCTTCTGTCAGCGCCGGAGCGTCAGCAGCAGCCCGGCCAGCACCAGCGCAAAGCCGAGCAGGCGTCGCCAGCCGAAAGGCGTCACCGCAAGGCCGAACCAGCCGAAATTGTCGATCACGGCAGCCACCACGAGATTGCCAAAAATCATGGCCAGCACTGTGGCCAGCACGCCGATGCGCGGCACGGCGAGGATCGTGCACAAGACCATGATTGCGCCCAGAATGCCGCCGATCCACTGCCAGGGCGGCGTCTCGGCCACGCGCAGCAGATGGCCGCGGCCAAAGCAGAGTACCGCCAGAGCCAGAAAAAGCGTGCCGCCCGCAAAAGACAGCAGACTGCTTTCCAGCACGCCCACAGTACGGCTGAGCGCCGCGTTAATCGGCGACTGCGCGGCGATCATTCCGCCTGCCAGAACCATCAAAAATATATACAGCATGGTCGTATCCCGTATGCGCGGGCGCCAGCGAACGCTGTCGCCAGAGCGTTTAGCTCATTTCATGAGCAAAACGCTCTAAGCCGGCAGACTCTGGGGGAACGGCCCGAACACGCTCTCGTAGCGCTCCCGGAATTGGGCCGGGGTGAAGTTGTGTTCCTGGGTGCCCATTTTTTCCAGGGCAAAGCTGGCGCTCACCGAGCCGAGCCTGGCCGCATCGGGCATGGACAGACCACGCGCCAGGCCCAGAAGCAGGCCCGCGCGGTGGGCGTCGCCCGCGCCTGTGGGGTCAACGACCCGCTGGGGCGGCACCGGGGGGATGCGCAGCTCAGTGCCGTCGGCCCCGCGCACCAGCGCGCCTTCCGCGCCCAGGGTGGTGACCAGCCAGAGCGTGCGGCCCAGCAGTTCATCCTCGGTTTTGCCCGTGGCCTTGCAGATCATGTTCAGCTCGTAATCATTGGTGATGCAGGCCAGCGAGCCTTCCACGGCGGCCAGCAAATCCCGGCCGGAAAGCACGGGCAGTTGCTGGCCCGGATCATAGATGTAGGGCACGCCCTTCTCGCGGTAGAACGCGGGCAGGCGGCGCATGTCCTCCACATTGCCGGGCGAGACGATGGCCAGATCCCGATCCGGGTCAAGGCCGGGAAACTTGTAGTCCGCAGGCAGGCTCATGGCGCCCGGATAAAAACCCGTAATCTGGTTGCTGTTCATGTCCGTGGTGATGTAGCAGAGGGCCGTGAACACGTCCGCGTCGCGGCGGATGCCGTCCAGAGGCAGGCCCAGTTTGCTCAGGGCTTCGGCATAGGCCACGAAGTCGCGCCCGGCCGCGGCCACGATGACCGGCTTTTCCCCCAGCAGGGCCAGGGAATAGGCGATATTGCCCGCGCAGCCGCCGCGGCGCTCGTCCATGCCGTCCACCATGAAGCTGACGTTGAGCATGTGCAGCTTGTCCATCAGGATATGATCCTGAAAATTGCCGGGAAAGGTCATGATGCGGTCAAAAGCCAGGGAGCCTGAAATATAAATGGCCATGGATTCCTCGCTGTAGATCCGCGCGGCGCGCTATTCCGCGGGCGGCAGGCTGTTTTCCTCAATCCAGCGCAAAAAGGGCTGGTGCCCGGCCTCCAGGGGCAGGGCCGCAATACAGGGCACTTCATAGCTGTGCGCGCGCCGCACGACCGCGCAGAACTCCGGAAAGGCCGCGCGGCTGACCTGGGCCAGCAAAAGCCATTCCCCGGCCTCGCATACCTTGCCCTGCCAGCGGTAGACGGAGATGACTCCGGGCAGCAGATTCACGCCCGCGGCCAGGCGGCTTTCCACCAGCAGGCGGGCCAGGGCGCGGGCCTCGGCCTCATGCGGCACAGTCACATACGCCAGAAAAGACATGCGCTCTCCTCCGCGGCGCAACACGCCGCGGCAAGGTCATGGTACACGGGCTTGCCGAAAAAACAAAGGGGGGCAGGAGCCTCTTGCCCAGGCAAAGGCGCAAGCGCTCCAAGCTGATGCGCGGCCCTGACCGGGTGCGCCCCATGCTTCCGCCGGATATGGCGCTCAGCAGCCGACTGCGCACAGAGCCTGTTCCGGCCGGGGATGACCTTCACGACTTTTTTCATACAAAAAACCGCTCCGTCCCATGTGATTCGGGCGCGGCGCGGTTTGCGACACAAGAAATATCGTCCGGCAAGGGGATGTTGCTCTGCCCGTTCCCACCGGTCAGGCGGCAAAAACGGCTTACAGCCGGAACAGGCCGGGCTCCTCGCGGATCAGTCCGGCCGCAATCAGCCTGCTGTCAGGCTTGTAGGCGCCGTCGGCCACCTGAATGCGCAGGGCTTCGACCTTGTCGGCCCGCACGTCCGGCGCATTCTGGGCCGCGCGGCGGGCCTCCGTGAGCAAAAGCGCGTCCTGCGAGACACTGACCGTATCGCCCCTGGCGGCGTCGGCGGCATTTTCCGTCGCAGGGCGCGAGCGGGCCTGGCCGGTTTTTTCCGTGCCGGCATACGGATCAAGCAGCGGACTGCTGTTGCATTTGATTTCCATACGATTTTCTCCGCAATATCTGCCATGCATCCGCAGGCCCGGACCTTGCGCTTTTTCCGCAGTGCCGCTTTCGGACTGTGCGCCGTCACGGCCGCTCCCCGCCGGCTCAGTCCCTGGCGGGCTCATCCAGCATGCTCTGGTCGACCTTCTGGCGCGTAATCCGCCAAAGGGCGTGGCGCGTGCGGCGTTGCTCCTCTTCCGACAAAGGGCGCGGGCCTTCGGGACCTTTGCCCACGATGCAGAGTTTTCCGCCCGGCGGGTAGGCAAACTGCACGTCCTGGCCTACGGTTTTGCCCAGCTCCCGGCGGATTTCCTCCACCACGGGGTTGTCGCTGCCGGTAAAAATCAGGGTGTCAAAGAGCTCCTGCGCCACTTTTTCCACATAGACGCGGCGCTTGATCGCCGGATCCGGCTCTCGGGGGTCTCTGCCCTCCGCCAGACGCCGCTGTACCCGGAAGCGGGCCAGACGACGCGCCGCCAGCAACTGCTGCTCGTAACAGTGCAGCATCATGCGTTTCTGTGAGGTGCTGGCGTCGGTCATGGCTTTTTCCGTCCCTGTTGGTATTTTCGTCCCTCAACGTAAAAACTTTAGACTTTTTTTTGTTTTTTTACCAAATGACAAGAGAGGCAGGCCCTGGAGCAGATTACCTTTGACTTTTTATGAAAGTCAAAGGTGGCATTCAGGCGAAAAACGCGGTTTTCGCCTGAATGTACGCCGCGTTGCGGCGGCTGCCGCTTTCGCGTCAGCAGAGCATTTTCAAAGAGAAAATGCTCTAAACGCTCTACAGTCCCACTTCCTCAGCAATCTGCAGGCAGAGATCGCCCTTGTTCAAGGTATAGAGATGAATGCCCGGAGCGCCGCAGTCCAGTAGGCGGCAGATCTGACGCACGGCGAAATCCAGCCCCGCGTCGCGCACAGCAGCGGCCCCGCCCTTGCGGTTTGCCTCCTCCAGATCCAGATAGAGCCTGCCGGGAATATTGGCCCCGCAGAGTGAAAGCACGCGGCGCAGCGAGTCAAAACTCTGAATAGGCAAAATGCCCGGCAGCACCGGCACATCCAGGCCGTGCGCGTGCAGATTTTCCACCAGGGCTTCATATTCGCGCACGTCAAAGAAAAGCTGGGTCACGGCGAAATCGGCCCCGGCGCGCACTTTTTCAGCGGTATACTCACGATCCGCGGAAAACGACGGGGATTCGGGATGTGGCGCGGGGTAGGCGGCCACGCCGATGCCCATATCCGGCTCCTGCTCGCGCGCAAAGGCCACCAGATCCGCGGCATGGCGGAAATGCCCGGCCTTCCAGTCCCAGGTCGCGCCCACAGGCGGATCGCCGCGCAGCGCCAGCACGTTGTCGACGCCCGCGGCGCGCAGATCCCGCAAAAATCCGGCAATGCCTTCGGGCTCGGCCCCCACGCAGGTCAAGTGGGCCATAGCCGTAAAACCGCGCCGGGCAAGCTCCGCCGTAACGGCCAGGGTATTCTGTTGACGCGCCCCGCCCGCGCCGTAGGTCACGGACACAAAAAGCGGCTCCAGCGCGCGCAGTTGCTCCACCGTCCTGTAAAAGCCCGGCATCTGCGCCGCATCGGAAGGGGGAAAAAATTCCAAAGAAAAAAAAGGCGCTTTGGCCGCCTGGATCTGCTTGCCTATATGCATGGTTCCCCCTTGCAGGATGCAACGCTTGTATGCCCGCCTGCCCGTAGTTTACGGCACTGATTTGCCTGCACGCCTTGCCGGGCGCTCAAGCCGTTTCCGGCGTGAAGCGCCCTGCTGCAAGGCCACCCCGCACGCGCCTTGAACCGGCCGTCGTCCGCTGTGACCATGAGCTCGCTGCAACGGGCCGCAGGCGCGGAAAGCCCCGTCTGCTGTGAGGGTTCCAATATATCAAGATAACCTGATATGTCAAGCTGCTTTGTGCCGGAGTTCTTGCCAAACGCCAGTCCTAGTCGTAAGTGAAGGACATGCAAGCGCGTCGCATACCATCCTCAAGATACGGGGATGCCAGCCTTTCCGCCGTAAAGCCGCCGAGCCCCGCGCAAGGCCGCGGAGTCTTGCGCCGATTCGCCGCCGCATGCCGGGACGCTGCCCTGCTCCTGTTGTGCTGCTTCTTTACGATTGCGGCGGCCGAGCCTCAACCTTCGCCGCAGACCGCCGCTTTGCCTGCCGGGAATCCCGGCGCGGTCCCGGCGGACGCATCCCCCGGTCAGGCACAAAACCTTGCCGTGCAGGAGTACGCGCCGCCCCCGGCAAAGCCCGCTTTCAAGACCATGTCGGACGCGGCTCAGGAGCCGGGCCAGAAAGGCATTGACCCCAAAGGGCGGGCCGCCTGGATCGAGCTTGAGCCGGGCCTGAGCTTCGGGGAATTCCAGCTTAATGAAAACGAGACCCGCCTGAGCGCCCTGCGCATTGATCCGGCCCGCTTTGACTTCCTGCTCTGCGCCGCGTCCCGGGACGGCCGCCCGGCCCGCGCCCTGCATGACTGGGGCGAGCAGTACGATCTCACAGCGGCCATCAACGCCAGCATGTATCTGCCTGACGGCAGCACCAGCACAGGCTATATGCGCCACGGGGAGCACGTCAACAACAAGCGTCTGGTGCGGCGCTTCGGGGCCTTTTTCGTGGCCGGTCCCGATGACGCGCGCCTGCCTGCCGCCGCCATTCTGGATCGGGACGATCCTCTCTGGCGGCAACGTATTGATCAGTACAGCCTGGTGATCCAGAACTACCGGATGATCAATGCCGAGCGCCGCATCCTGTGGTCGCCCGGCGGCCCGCTCTATTCCATTTCGGCCGTGGCCCAGGACGGCGACGGCCAGATCCTTTTTCTGCACTGCCGGGAGCCGGTGGAAGCCTACACTTTTGCGCAGCAGTTGCTGCATCTGCCGCTCAACGTGCGCACCGTCATGTATGTGGAAGGCGGAGCCCAGGCCGGGCTGCTGGTGCGCTCCGCCTCGCTCAGGCGCGAATTGGCCGGACGCAGCGCCGCGGATTTTCTGGTCACGGGCAACATCAAGGCCCTGCTGCCCAATGTCCTGGGCGTGCGCCGCAAACAGCGGCCGCACGCAGCGGCCATTGCCGCCGAACCGCCCGCCGCGCAACAAGATGCCCCTGAAAAGCGCAGTGGAGAGCCCCTTGGGCTGAACGCGCCGCCCATGAGCCCCGCGGCTCCGGCTCTGCCGTCTCCGGCAGACCAGCCCTAGAGCATTTTGCTCATGAAAGTAGCAAAACGCTCCAGGCATAAAAAAAGCTTTACAACGCAAGGGATTTTTTACACACTGAGAGTCGATTCCGAAAAGGGCGAAAAAGTTCCCGCGCCTGCCGGGAGCCGCTTTTCGGAAAAACACGCTCAGCGGGCATGTGCCCGCCCACATAGCTTAAAATATTTGCCCCCCCCAACGGGCCGGGACAAGTGAGGAAGACCATGCCTAAACATCTTGAAATTTATAAATGCACCCATTGCGGCAATATTGTGGAAGTCCTGCATGGCGGCGGCGCAGAGATGTCCTGCTGTGGCGAACCCATGAAACTGATGAAGGAAGGCGCCACCGACGGCGCGCTGGAAAAGCATGTGCCGGTGATTGAGCGGGTGGACGGCGGCTACAGGGTCAAAATCGGCAGCGCCCCGCATCCCATGGAAGAAAAACACTACATTGAATGGATCGAGCTTCTGGCCGACGATCGCAGCTATACCAGGTTCCTGCGCCCCGGCGAGGAGCCTGAGGCCTTCTTCAAACTTGACGCCAACAGGGTGACAGCCCGCGAATACTGTAACCTGCACGGCTTGTGGAAGGCCGAAAACTAGCGCCTGCGCTGTGGAGGGCCCCGGGCGCGGCATGCGCGCCGGCGGCCTGCGGCGTATATTCGCCTGAAAAGAATGAGGCGCGGGCCTTCCGCGCCATGCCCCAAGGAGAACCCCATGGAAAAGTATGTCTGCAGTGTCTGTGGTTATGAATATGATCCGGCTGAACATGACAATGTGCCTTTCGATCAACTGCCCGACGATTGGGTCTGCCCTGTCTGCGGCGTGAGCAAGGATCAATTCAGTCCGGCCTAGGGGCTGTCTCTGAGCAGAGCTATGGCACTCGCTTCAGCCGTTGCGACAAAGGCTTGTCCCGGCTGAAAGAGCGGGAATGCTACGGATAACGACAGCGATTTCTTTGACAAAGCTCTGTGCAGGCCCATTGTTGTCTTTATCCGTAAAGCTCGCCAAGCTACGGCGAAAGCAAGAAGCAATTGAGAGGCAACCCCTGATTTTCCGACCTTTTTTCCTTCCCCGCCCTGCCGGTATTCCGGGAAGGCGGGGCTTTTTGTGAAAAAGCGTAGCGACGCGCCACCTGTGCCTTTGAGCGCAATGTAACTTTCGAGCGGAGTAACGTTACAGTTGAGGCATACCTTCTCGACAGTAATCTGTTCCAGGGAGACTGCACATGCAACCTGTTGAAATCAAAAAAAATATCTACTGGGTTGGCTTCGTTGACTATGATCACCGCGATTTCCACGGCTACTCCCGCTCGCCGGACGGGAGCACATACAACGCCTATCTGATCAAGGATCAAAAAAATGTCCTCGTGGATACCGTGGCTCCCGGCTGCGCGGGCACGCTGCTCTGCCGTCTGGCCAAGACCCTTGAGCCTGAAAAAGTGGATTACATTGTGTGCAACCACATGGAGCTGGATCACTCCGGTGCTCTGGCTGAGGTTGTGGAGCGCGTCAAACCCGAAAAAATCTTCGTTTCTCAGGCGGGCCTCAAGTCCTTTGCCGGATATTTCGCAGGCAAAAACTGGCCCGTGCAGGCCGTAAAAAGCGGTGAAACCCTGAATATCGGCAGCCGCAATATCGTCTTCCAGGAGACCCGCATGCTGCACTGGCCCGACAGCATGGTAAGCTATATCCCGGAAGACAAGCTCCTGATCAGCAACGATATTTTCGGGCAGAACATTGCAAGCAGCGCCCGCTTTACCGACGACTTCGGCGATGACGCCGAATTTGAGAAGCGTATCAAAGAATACTACTACAACATTGTTCTGCCGTATTCGCCCATGGTGCTGAAAGCCCTGCCCATCCTGGAAAAGCTCGACATCGACATGATCGCCCCGGATCACGGCCTGATCCACAGAGGCGCCAAGGCCGTGCGCTTCATTGTGGACTTCTATCGCCGCATGGCCGAGCAGAAGCCGCAGCAGCGCGCCCTGATATTTTACGATACCATGTGGCAGTCCACGGAAAGCATGGCCTATGCAGTCTGCAGCGGCCTGGAGGAAAACGGCGTGCCCACGCGGCTCATGTCCGTAAAACACAACCACCACAGCGCCGTGATGACCGAGCTCGCGGATTGCGGCGCGGTGCTGGCCGGCTCCCCCACCCACAACAACGGCGTGCTGCCCCTGGTGGCCGCCCAGTTGGCGTATATGAAAGGCTTGCGCCCGCAAAACCGCGTGGGCGGCGCTTTCGGCTCGTATGGCTGGTCGGGCGAGGCCCCCAAATATCTTCAGGAGCAGTTGGCCTCCATGGGTATGACAATGCCCGCGGAGCCCGTGAAATGCGCCTGGCAGCCGGATCGTGACGTGCTCAAGGCCTGCCATGAGCTCGGCAGAACCGTGGCCGAAACCCTGAAGCGGAAATGTCAGGGATAGAGCGGTTTGCTGTTGAAAACGGCAACCGCTCTGGCGGCCGCGGGAGCGGACGCCCGCGCCGAATGAGCGTCCAGACCGCGTTCTGGACGCGAAATGATGGCAGCGCCGCTTTTGAAATTGAATAATTTCAAAAGCAAAATGCTCTAG
>NZ_JAAKEI010000023.1 GCF_011039085.1 Desulfovibrio sp. ZJ369
TTGAAAATGCTCTGCTGACGCGAAAGCGGCAGCCGCCGCAACGCGGCGTACATTCAGGCGAAAACCGCGTTTTTCGCCTGAATGCCACCTTTGACTTTCATAAAAAGTCAAAGGTAATCTGCTCTAAGATACTGCTTATAGAGAGAGGATTTCTGTCAAAATCCGTTTGGATGCACCTTGTTGTGCAGGACAGCATTATCCATAAGCAGTTTTTTGTTTTCAAGCAAAAGATGCCGTCTGTCTTCTTCCATTTTGTCAATCAGCTTTTCCATCCACATGCAGTGTGGGCATCCCGATAACTGGATGGGCGGTCCATCACTGTCACGGGGAGGAACGTCGTCGACTCTTTCTTCCACATCCCCCTGATATCTGGCGCCTTCTCCCGTAAGGAGCCATTTGATTTCAATACGCTCCAATACGCAGATCGTCATCAGAATTTTTGCATTGGGCGAGCTTTTGTCATGTTCGTAGCTGACCAGGGCCCCTTTGCTGATACCCAAAAAATGAGCAAAAACGTTTTGAGAGCGGCTGCCACGAACAGCGCGAATACGTTTCCCAAGAGTCGCCATATCATTTTCCTGTATTGGGGGTAATTCTCATGCGTCGCAGGGATGCGCCCACAGTATCCTTACTGTCTTCGCGGGAATAGAAAATTCGGCTCATTGTCACTTGCTGTGAAAAATGAGCGGCCAGCAGTTCCATAAGCTGGCTATCTGCCAGAGAAATCATCATAATAACATTCATCTGGGCTTATTGATATCCAGAGTTAGTTAAAAAAGAATGGTTCCAGCGTACCAGGGAGACTTGCGGCCCAAAAAATCCACAGTTAATAGTGAATAAATATATTGTTTTTTAGTAACCACGTTAGTGCAAGATCATGAACAGAAAGATATTGTGCAGTGCTCAGTATCGTTGAATCGTAAGATGCTTGTTGTGTAATATCGTGAGCGCATTGGTTTTTCCATAATATATATGGTACGTCGTCTGGATCACGGAGATCTTTATATACATCTGGCATGATAGGAACGTGATCTCCGTAAAAACAGAGGGAAACAGGGAGCGATAATTTATTCAATGTCGTATGCAGCATGGATAACATCGTGTCTACATTTTTGAGATGATAAAGATATGTGTCGAGCTCTCTATATATTTTATCGGGGAGGGTTGAATAAAGTTTTTCAATTTCCATGTCTGGTATATGATCAAGTTGCAATGGGCCATGATTTTCCATAGTAATCGCAAATATGAAAAGAGGATCTGCAGATTCTTTCAGGAGAGCAAGCAGCTTCCTGGCTACTTCTATGTCACTGATGTAGGCGCTTGTCCGTAATGCTTTCTGAAATGTTCCGATATCAAGAAAGGCGTCAAAGCCCAGACGTGGCAGAACACATGTCCGCCCATAAAAATTCCCCCAATAGGGATGGATACAGATAGTACGGTATCCCAGGCTTTTTAAGAACAGAGGCAGAGCGTCCACTGGCCATCCGCGCAGTACGGCCCGGTAGGGATTGAAGCGGTGGACGCCCAGAGATTGTGGGGCAATCCCGGTCAGAAAGGAAAATTCCGTGCGTATGGTGTTGGCGCCCCAGGCAGGTACATCCAGGGGCCCCTGACAGACAGCTTCCATGCGTAAGGCGTCAAAATTCTGCAAGACGTCAGACCGGATTCCCGCAAACAGGTTGCGGGCGTCGAAAAAGGATTCGCTCTGTATGGCGATCAGGTGAGGAAGCGGACGCGTCGCCGCCGCGGTCGCGGCGGTAAAGGGCGATCGTGCGTGCGGCAATGTGCGCGAGGCCAGGGCATAGAGCCAAAGCGATGGCAGGAGCCCCAGGGCCTGTAGATTCTCTTTTGGGTCAAAGGCCACAAGTGAAATCTGATTGCGCTGACGCCAGAGCAGAGTCGCTGCACTCAGCAGCAGGAGAAGGGCCCCGCCGAGCTGGCTCTGAAGAGAAAAACGGGATGCGGGAGGTTCTTCACTCCAGAAGCCCAACAGCGCCAGAGCGAAAAACAAGGCCGCCAGACAGAACTTTTTTAGCCCGAGAAAGGGCAGAAAAAGTCGGGGAAAGCGCAATGCATCAAGAAAATAGTCATAGTCCTGAGCGATAAAAGGTTCTCGCAGATTTTTGTATTTGGCGTTACTGACGATTGTCAGCGTTATCAGGATGGCCGATACCGCGACAAAGGCGCACCAGGGCCGGCCAAGAAGTATGACAAAAATCGCATAGCAGAGACTCCACAGGCAGATATGCAGCAACCATGCCTTGACAGGACGAAAGAGCCGGGGCCTGGGATGTAAAAATCGCTCTATTGCAACAGAAAGAAGAAGTCCCGCAAGGCCTGTCGCCCACACCTGCAGGAAGGCACGATCAACGATCATAACCAAGGATCCTCGCCAGGGGCATGGCCAGGCAGGCAGGCAGGAGGGCAAGCCCCCATATCCCGATGTTGAGTGGGAAGGGAAAAGAGATTCGCGCGCGATCGCGGGCCAGACCACGCCTGATATGCCGGGCAGCGCGTTTCGGTTGCCAGAGGAAGGGTTTGGGACCCGGCATGGCGGAACACATGGGTGAGGCCACATATCCCGGCAGAATGACATTGACGTGGATGTTCTCAGAACGGAGCCAGCCGCGCAGGGAGTTGCCATAGGCTTTCAGGCCAGCCTTGGTAGCGCAATAGGTGGGCGTTGCGGGCAGACCATAGTAGGCGGCAAGGGAGCTTACGATGGCCAGCTGGCCGCCGCCTTTTTTGCGGAAGGCAGGCAGGGCGCTGTCCACCAGGGCCATGACAGAGAGCAGGTTGACTTCTACCAGGCTTCGGACATCCTCAAAAGGTTCTCCCTCGCCACGGGGGCCGATATTGGCGTTCAGGCCCGCATTGGCGATGATGAGATCCGGGGTCTGCTCCGTACAGCAGGCGGCCATCCACTGCCGCACGTCGTCGGTCTTGCGCAGATCCATGCAACAGGTCTGGACATCGCTCCCCCTGGCCCGGCAGCGCGCGGCAAGGTCTTCCAGAGCATCCTGTCGCCGTCCGAGCAGCACAAGCCCCATGCCGGGAGACGCATACTCCAGGGCCAGCGCCGTGCCCAGTGCCCCGGTCGCCCCGGTGATGAGCACGCTTCCGGGCTGAAAGCGCTTCCGCTGGTCACTCCATGAAAAGAAGAGCGTGAGGGAAAAGCCGGAGAAGGCAAGACCGCTGTAGAGGGAGATCCAGTAGTTTTCATGCCACAGTCCGGCACTGAACGAGGCAAGCGCATAGCACAAAGAAAATACTTCCAGCCAGACGAGCCGTCTGTTGATGGCGGGGTGACGTATCTTTTGGCGGCCGCAGCCCTTGGGGGTCCGGTGGAACGAGCCGTCGATCCCCGCGGCTACCTGGACGGCGGCACTGAAGTAGTAAAGGGAAAGGGGGAAGTGCATAATGACATAGCCGAAGGCGCTGCCAAGACGCCGGATCAAGGATGCCCCCTGGCTGCCTCTGGCAGTATTATACCAGGCCCAGACAAGGGCCGCCCCCAGGAAGAGACTGCAGCAGATGTGAAAGAACGGACCAGGCTCGAACAGCAGGCCCACCGGCAGACACAGCAGCAGAATGCAAAAGAATGCGGCCAGGAGCAGCGCGGAAAACATGAGCGAGCACGCGTACAGCCGTGCCAGCAGGGGCATGGGCGTCGCGAACATGCGCCGGATATGCCTTGCGGCATTCTGGATCAGGCCCCGGGCCCAGCGCTGCCGCTGTACGCGGAACGCTGCCATGGACTCCGGGAATTCGGCCCTGGAGGTCACATCGCCCAGCCAGATATATTTCCAGTTTTTCAGTTGGGCCGAGTAGCCCATATCCACATCTTCCGTAATGGTGGCGGTGCTGATGCCTCCAATGGCGTCGATACAGCTCCTGCGCCAGACACAGGACGACCCGGTCAGCGAGGCCATGAGGCCCTCCCGGGAAAGGCCGGACGTCACATCTTCCTTGTGGCCGGCTTCCATGGCCTGAAAACGCGTCAGGAAGCTCGCATCCCGGTTGACATGTTCGATGCCTGTCTGCAGAAAGCCCACCTTGTCATCCTCAAAACAGGGCATGACTTTGAGCAGAAAGTCGGCAGGCGGCAGGCAGTCGGCATCGAAAATGGCGATGAAATCTCCCCTGGCCAATGTCAGGCCGAAGGCAAGGTTACCGGCCTTGTAGCCGATACGCTTCCTCCGCCGGGCATGTCTGACGGGGACGCCCTGCGCTTTGTACCGGGCGAGATGACGGTCAGCCAGCGCGCAGGTCTCGTCTGTGGAGTCGTCCAGCAGCAGGATATCCAGACGTTCCCGGGGGTATTGCAGGGCGCAGGCGGCGTCGATGATCTTATGGACGATCCGTTTCTCGTTGTAGACAGGCAAAAGCACGCTGACCATAGGCCACTCTGTGGTGTCTGGAGCGGAGGAGGAAAACATGGTGATAAAGCGCACTGCCTGATCCTTGCCGGCATTGCGCACGGAGCGGGCCTCAAGAAGCGCATGGAGGAGGAACAGGACTGCCAGAAGAGCGAGGACTGCCTGCACGATCAGAAAAAACATGTCTGTACCTGAAAAATTTTAAAAGTTGACTGTGTCTGCCAGCTGTTCAAGTCTGTGCTGCCAGGTATGGCGGCTGCGGACGTAGGCCGCGCCAGCCGCTGCCCGTTCTTTGTCTTCATGGGCAGGGCCCGCGGCCAGGCGGGCAAGAAGCTCCCGTGCCTGGGGGGCATCGTGGACGATATGGCAAAAATCCCGAAAAG
The DNA here is from genome assembly GCF_011039085.1 of Desulfovibrio sp. ZJ369. GTDB lineage: Bacteria > Desulfobacterota > Desulfovibrionia > Desulfovibrionales > Desulfovibrionaceae > Desulfovibrio. Next base: position 4,763 of record NZ_JAAKEI010000023.1, read on the forward strand.
ATCGCTCCACGACCGGGCTGCTGTTGGTGACAAGGATGCCGCCGCAGGCAAGGATCTCCAGCAGGCGTCGTGAGTACATGGTCTCGGAATCCGTGATGGAATTGACATTGAGCGAGATCGCGTAGCGCTTGTACACCGCTCCTGTTTCCGTATAGGGCACTTGCGGATGCAGATGCAGACCGGCATCGGCGGGAAAGCGGAACTCAAGAAAATGGGACAGCCTGTTGCTGTTTCTGTCATACACATGCAAGGGCAGAGTGATGCTTTTGCATGCCTCGAAGATCATGCCCAGGAACTGACGCCTTTCATTGAGGATGTGCCGGTAATAGCTGCCGACGAAACAGGCTTCGTTCCTGACAAAGGAAAAGCCTGTGAAATGGTGGAATGCCGGTTGATAGGGCATGGACAGGAGGCCGACCGTCGTATCGGCGGGAACTTCCTGCCGGTAGCGTGGCAAACATCTGCTGTCGGTTGTAAAGACATACTGAAAATTGCGCGCCACATCGATAAAGGCATCAAAAAAAGCGCCGTCATCCTTGTTCCAGAAGAGCGTGGGGATCCCCCGATCACGGGCATACCTGACCAGGGCGAAGATGGCGCCGGGCCTGTACCAGTTGATAGAGCGGGGCTGTTTGGCGAGCATGTAGCGCCATTCCCCCCCGACGCCATGAAAGGCGGACTCCACGAAGACAAGGTCAGGACGCCAGTTGCGGAGGATATCCCTGTAGTTCCGCGGTGTCATGCAGCGGACACGGGCATCGGCAGACAGGCTGACGGCCGTAAAGAAATCCGTCACAAGCGCGATTTTGAGGCGGCCGAAGGGACCTGTGCGGGGGGTGTCCTGCGGGACGGCAGGGGGCTGATAGACAAAATGCCCTATGGTACGGATCAACGCGCCAAGCATGTCTCTTCTCCGAGGATGGACGGGACAAAGTGTTGCCACTGGCGGCATGAGACGATCCGCTCCCTTCCCATATGCGCCATAGCTGCGCAGCGGGCGGGATCCGCCAATGCGGCGGCCAGCACCTGGGCCAGATGGGCCGCGTCCCCGGAGCGGAAGAACCAGCCGGCAGATCCGGCCTCGTCACGAAAGACCGGCAGATCCGGCACGACAACAGGTTTTTCCAGAGCCAGGGCTTCCGCCAGCTTGAGCGGCGGGACGATTTCGCAGACAGTGAACGGCTTGCGCGGGATGCAGATCAGACTGCAACGGGCCAGGCGGGCGCGGGCCTCTTCCGGCGAGAGCCTGCCGCAAAAACGCACGGCGTCCTCAAGGCCAAGTTCCGTTGCTAGGCGTTGCAGCTCTTCGCGGGCTTCCCCGTGTCCCGCGATCTCCAGACGCGCCGCCATGCCGGACTGCCGCAGCTGTCGCAGGGCATGGAGCAGGGTATCCAGCCCCTCATAGTTGATAAGCGAACCGGCATAGCCGATGATGAGCGGCTGTGCGGGCAGATGCGCGGGATGGATGCGCCCGGCATCCACGCAGTTGGGCAGCAGATGCAGGCGGTCTTCGGGAATGCCCCAATGTTGCCGGGCATAGCGGCCGAGCTGGGCGGAAATGACAAAAACCCTGTCGGCATGGGCCGCCACAAAGCCTTCCAGCGCGAGGCCGAGCCTGAAGTTGTGCGACTGCGCAAAAGCCGGTTGCCGGGCAATACGGGTCAGCTCCCACAGGCCGCGCATTTCGTACTGGAAGGGGATACCCAGACGCCGGGCGGCCAGAAGGGCGGGCAGGGCGTTGACATGGTTGGATGCGGCATGGATGCGGGCCACGCCCTCCTGCCGGGCATAACGCTCCAGGACGGTGGCCGCCTGCGCCGTATAGATGGCCGTGAAGCGGTTGTTGCGCGGGGCGGGGGCATGGACGTATGTCACCCCGTCCAGCAGGGTGCATTCCCCTTCGGGCAGGCAGAGACTGTCGCGTCTGTCCCAGGGATAGCCTGTACGGGTGGCGACCCGCAGATCCGCGCCACTGTTTTTCAGGGCACGCAAAAGTTCCTGGGTGCGCGACGTGTAGCCGCTCACATGATAGGGCAGACAACTGGCCGCCACATAGAGGATGCGCCCGGGCACAGCTGTCACAGGACGCCTTGGCTTTGCCCTGTGCAGCAGCAGCTGGAGCAAGCGCTCTGTCAGGCAACTGTGCAGCCATGAGAAGGGGTTTTGCATGATATCAGGCCTTGTTGCCTGCCGGGAGTTCGGCTTTGGCCATGGACTCGGTATGCGTGAGGGCAATTTTGCCGCTATGGATCAGATCCAGCAGTTCCGCCGTGGTGATGACGTCACAGTCCTTTGTCAGGCGCTTCAAAAAACTGCGATAGCCTTCGATACGCGCGTCATCCTTGTAGACGCCGTGGCCGTTCTCGTCCCAGTACATCAGTGACCAGGAGTGCAGCAGAAAGACCATGAACGGCGTCCGCCGGCTGACGCTGCCCGGCAGAAAAGACGCCCACCACGGCCGGTAGCGGAAGAATTTCGACTGCGGATACTGGAGCCTTGCCCACCAGTTCTTTTGCAGGCGGGGCAGGATGTATTTTTCCGACATGGGGATTTCTATCACGCCGTTTTCCCAGCGGAAGGGGGCATTGGTGGGCAGACTGTGCGGACATTGCGCATTGGAGACCGCGCACATGGAGTTGTTGAAGGACAGGGGGATCTTGTGCTTTGCCAGCGCGCGGAGGGTCCCGGCGTTCCAGCGGAAGGAACCGGCGCGGAACGCCCGCAGGGGCCTGCCGAGGATACCGGCAAGCATGCCGCCGAAATAGTCTATGACAAAGTCATCCTTGTCGTCCGCATACTGGTTCATGAAGCGCGGACGATAGTTGAACTGGAACGCGGGCCAGAAGTCTTCCGGCAGATACTCAGGATGCGCGTGCATTTCCACATCCTGGCCGTCATGATCAAGCCAGCGCACCACGTCCTCCACTTCATCCCGACGCGCATACGCCCCGCACATGTCCACAAAAAAGACATGCTTGACGCCGAACTCGTTGCCCACGGCGCACATCTCACGCATACCGGCCGTACCGTTGGCATGTTCGCCCCAGATCAGACGGCGCACATGGTCCGTTTCCGCCCGGTTGGGCAGGGCTTCTGTATCGACTGTGATGAGAGCGTATTTGTTATGCGTAGATTTATCCATAGTGTTTCACTTTTGAAATGTATTTATGACATATTTAAACCAATGCAGTTGTGACCAGAGTTCATTTACAGCAATAGCAAGCTTACATTCCGTATCAGAAAATACATTATTCTCTAAAATTATGTTTGATATGATGAGTATAAATTGCAGAATATCCATATCCTCTTGAGAGTTATGCCCTCCAAATGCATGATACATCCATAGGTATAAGTTATTACTGTTCTGTAAACCATATCTTGGCTTGAGATGGTATTCTTTTAATAAGGGAAATAAGTGATCTGTACAGTGATGTTTATCTGAGGCATTTTGAAGTATAAAAAATTTTGATGAGCTTTTTTTTAGCAATATATCTAATCTGTTTCTGTTGTATTTGTCAGGCAAATTTAAATCTATCCCCGTATGTTGTTTGAATTTATCAGCATAATCATAACGATTTATATATATTTGCGGATTGATTGCGATTGCAAAAGAATTACTATGGTATGTGGCAGCCTGGAGAGCAGCAAATCCTCCTCCGCTTGACCCATAAAAAATAATATGCTGAAAGTTATATTTATTATGTATTATTTCTACAATTTTCTTAATATATTTATAAATATTGAACTCATACGATCCATAATACCATCCCAATGTGCAGTCTTTAAATTTATAAAACATTGGGTCTGAAATATATAGTACACTGCCATCAAAAGCAGAATTCCAACTCCAGCGTTTGAACAGTGGAAGCGGATCTCCAATATTTCGTGACCCGGATAAGACGATATATAATTTTTTCGTATTGATAAAATTAAAAAAAATGTCAAATTGCCAGTCTTCTATCAGTATAGAGCAATTACTGGGGATATCGGCTGTTTTTTCAAAAACATCCAGGCTCAAAGATACATAGTGCTGTTTTAATTCGTTGCGTATGACTTTTGCCCTTTGGGATTGCATGATATTGTAAAAAGAATCATAGTTATATGTATTTATCTTTGAAAATCTATCATAGATATGCATTCCTGCCCCCCCCCTTTTTTTGATTGTATTTTTAGCTTATACATCAAGGCAAGATCAACCCGTTATGACGGGACAAGCCGCGCAAAGTCTTCCGCAGCGCACAAACCGGCCGACAGCGGGACGGCCACAGCGTCACGGTAGCGCCAGGCAAGATAGCGCCGTTTCCGCCCGGCATACTCCGGGCCCGTACCGGAAATCTCCGGCAGGTATTCCACCAGCCAGCCCAAACGGGAATAGAAGGCGAAATCCGCCAGCGGCGTCACCAGCACGGGCGTATATGCCGGGCGTGCGGCCAGCAGACCTTGCAGGCCGCGGCAGGCCGCGCGGGAGGCGACTTTATCCGGCACATCCGACCAAATGAGCAGAATTTTGTTCCCGGAGGTCGGCGCATGCGTGAGGCCTGCCTGCCAGACCTGCTTTTGATAGCGGGCGCGGCTCAGGCCCAGGACCCGCAAAAGACGCCCCAGCTTTTGCAAACAGCGTTTGCGAAGCTCTGGCGCGGGCTTTTGCGGCAGCAGCTCATAGCGCACCAGCAGGGCCCATTCCGGGGCGACTGCCCACTGCCGCAGACGGCGGCGCAGTTCTTCTGTTGCCTGCGGCAGTGTCATGGCCGCCTCACTGCTGCGCCAGTTGCCAGATAGCTTCGGCGGCAAGATCGGCCCCGTTGAGGGCAAGAGCGCAGGAAGCCTTATCTCTCTGTTCCGCGCGCGCCAGCAGTTGCCGGACCGCCGCTTGGGCATCCGCGTCCGTCTCGCACGGGCTGACCACCACCGGCGCATGTGCCGCCAGCATGCGCGCCCGCGCCGTCTGATCATCCGCCAGCAAGGTGTTGGGGACGATCAGGCTGGGGATTTGCGCCTGCGCCACTTCGCAGCAGGTATTGTAGCCCGCTGCCCCCACAAAAATATCAAACGCCCGCAGATAGCGCGCCAACGGACAGACGGCCAGCGGCTGCACCGTGGCGGGCAGTTCCACATCCCGCACGGAAATGGGCGCACAGGCCCAGACCACGGTAAAACCGGCATCCTGAACTTCCCGCACAAGGCGCAGGCCCGGCCCGCTCACGTCCTTGAGGTTGCCCGGTCCGAGGGAGAACAGGGCATAACGTCCTTCCAGCCGCAGACCCAGCTGTTCCCGGGCCGCCGTCCGCGGCAGAATGTCGTCATTATCCAGCAGCAGCACCGGAGGCACATGCAGCTGGCGGACGCCCTCCGGCGTGCGTTTCTCTCCGGGCGTGCCGCCCAGTTCGCCGGGCCGGATCAGCAGGTCAAAGAGACTTTTGTCCACCGGGACGGTTTTGGCGTCTTTTTTCAGCAAACCCCGGTTTGACCAGACCAGCCTGAGCGGATGTCCATAGGCCCGACAGGCCGCCAGAAAGCCCTGAAAGGGCCATGTGCCGTCAAAGACCACCACATCCGGCCGGGTGCGCTCCAGCATCATGCCGAAACGCGCGGCCAGCTCGCAGTTCCAGTCGTATGTGGCATTGACAGACCAAAGGGGCGAAACAAAATAGTCCCCTGCAAAACCCATCTCTTCCACCACTTCCATAGCTGACGACAGGGAAAAAAAGACACAGTCCGCCCTCTCCCGCAAACGGCGGGCATAGGCCAGACAACGCGTCAGATGGCCCATGCCCGATCCGTTGACGGGGAAGAAGAGAAGTGTAGGCATGACTCTTCTTATATAGTATTTTTAGTATCTATACTCATGCAGGTATTCTTTTTCGCGCCGAAAAGTAAAATTGTCCTGCTATTCGTAATTTTTTTCATATTTATTAAGAAAGTGTAATATTTTCGATTTGTATATTCCTAAATCAAGACTTATGATTGATGATCGACAGTTCTCTTTCATCTCATCTGCATGTTTAAACATATACTGAAGACCTTTTATTGTATCTTTTACATCATTGATATTAATAAAATATCCATTAACTCCATTACGTAAAATTTCACTAGCTCCACCGGATTTTGTTGATAATACCGGCGTACCACAGGCTAAACTTTCTATAAGAGTCATACTAAACCCCTCCCATCGAGATGGAGCTACTACAAATAAAGCTTTTTTCATTAGTGCATAAATATCATTTCGAAATCCTAGGATATCTACTTGTGGATCAAATTCATATGAATTTAGAAGATTTTTCATAGAAGGTTCGAGCTCTCCAGCTCCTGCCAATGCAAGTCGATAGTTATATTTATTCTGAAAATCTAACCATGCCCGCAATAGTATATCAATTCCTTTATGCTGGCTAGCATTTAGTCGCCCCGCAAATAATATAAAGGGATTTATCATGTCATTACATTCTGCTGTAGTATCTATTTCTCTGAGGTTAACTGGATTATGAATTACTTCAATTCTTCCATCAGCTCCATATAGCTTCGTAAGTTCAGATTTGACGGCACTCGACACACAAATAATACCGTATAATGATTTGAATGTTTTTTTACCAAGGTAGTCTCTAATTTTTTCAATATAAGCATTACAAGTTTTTGTATTGTGAACTGTGACAATATATTTATATGAATATCTGTCTATACAGTATAGGCAAATTGGATATTCACCATTAATTGATTTATATTTGAAATCAAAAATAAATGAAGCTCTATCTAGGCATGTTCGTACAGCATCATCAAATAAATCGGCTTTTAAGATTTTTCCTGGATGAGAAAACTCTACACGTTTTGGGTTGTCTAAAATATATATAATGTCATATTTTGATGAAAGTACCATTCCCAACTGGGCAGCAACACGTTCTAACCCACCAGAAGATAAATGAGAAATATATATAACAATTAGTTCTCTACTTTCATTTTTACATTGCTGATGGAAGCATTCATCTAGCGCATGACATATAATATCAGATTTTTTGCGTGCATAATGAAGAGCTTCTTCTGTGACTTTTGATTTATTATTAATAAAGTAGTATGGTGAACTATAAAATACTTTGTATGTTCTATTTGGATTAAGTAGTTGGAGTAAAAAAGCACGAATACCATCAAATGCTGAAGTTAGAGTACGTGTCCATGGATCATCACTATGTTGTAATAGATAGGAAGCTATTCGGGGTCCGTGATCTTTACACCATAGCCGGTTAAAGTCAGCAATGGAAAAATGTTGACCTCCTCTAGTAAGTTGTAGGCATTCTGCCCATATTTCAGATAATAATCGAAGTGAAGAAAAAAAATGTAAGTCAGTCAGATGATCTGGTCGCCAACTCGAAGGATTATCTTGCACATAGGCATAGCCATAGTGTTTAGTTATATATACTCGCTGGGCACTTAGCAGAGTTGTAAACATGTACAAAACGTCTTGACTATAACCATATTTCACAAATTTATTATCTATGGAAATATTCCTGTGAAAGAGCTTACCTCCAGGTCCATGAGTGCCAAACTGACGTGATAAAAATTTTTGCGCAGCTTGACTCCCATTTAAGATGTTTTCTTCTAATGAATCATAGCGAAATACCCCATTTTTGACCCTTGCGTATGGTGTTACTACAATATCTGCTTTTTCTTTAATTGCAACTTTTAATAATGATTCAAGATAAAAATTATCTATATAATAGTCGTCTGCATCCAAAAAAGTAATAAACTTTCCACTTGCATATTGTAATGCTTCATTTCTGCCTATGCCTTGTCCAACTTTTTTCTTACTTTGTAAGAGTTTAATATCGGTATTGTTAAGTTGGTATTCTCTGATGATATTTACAGTATTATCTGTCGAGCAATCATCAAATATGATAATTTCAATATTAGATATAGTTTGATTAATGACGCTATCAATAGCTCTTTTGATATATTTGTCAGCGTTATAAGCTGGAATAATTATAGTAATATCTATCAAATTTTTTGTATTTAAATATTCCCCTAATTTTTTTTTGCAAATAACCATGTTTGCATTAAAATACTGAGCGCCTAATGTTTTTGATAGATTATTATATATAGATAGCGATTGATTATAATTTCTATTTTTAAAATAACTATAGGCCTGTCGAACGAGAGAGGAATCACGACTGGTATCCGACATTGAAGTAGTTTGTTGTTGGTTAGTTGCTTTTTGCTTATATATTTCATTATTCATCGTATTCACCCAATTTCTAGATTATGGTATAAATATTTTTTTGTGTGATTTGATGCTTTGTATTGGATGTGATATTTACTTTATATGAATTTTTTCAACTCCTTTATAATTGTTATATAGGACTATTATGCAAATAATATGTCCCTGATTTGTAGCCGAGTCCACCAACGATTCCCACGAGCACATCCTCAATACATTTTTCCGGATGCTCTTTAAGATATTCATCAATAGTCTGTTTGATTCTTTCCACCACCCACAGCGGCTTGCTGTCATTAACTTCGCGCGCTGTTCTGATACGTCGCGCTTCCTCCGGCGCGCTGTCCACGATGAACCACGGGGCCACAGGAATGCAGTGTCCGCCCACGCCGCAGCCCGGTTGCAGGATGTTCACGCGGGGGTGATAGTTGGCAAGGCGAATCAGCTCCTGCACGTCAATATCCAGTTTGTCGCAAATCATGGAAAGTTCGTTGACATAGGCGATATTCACATCCCGAAAGCTGTTTTCCGCCAGTTTGCAGAGTTCGGCGGCGCGCACGCTGGTGATGTGTATTTCCCCTTCCACAAAAAGCCGATCGAGGGCGACAGCCATATCCGAAGCCGTGCGCGTCAGGCTGCCCACAATTGCGGCAGGCAGGCCGATATAGCCAGGGCCGATAAGAGAAATCGTTGAACATTGCATGATCAGTGTACCGTTTTTAAAATGCTGGTTATGCGCTGGGCGGCCTTGCCGTCACCATAGGGGTTTTGCGCGGCGGCCATACGGGCGTAGGCCGTATGGTCGTCCAGCAGCCGGTTGACCTCGTGCAGAATATGCCCCCTGTCCGGGCCCACCAGCAGGGCTGTGCCGGCCGCGACGGCTTCGGGGCGTTCCGTGGTGTCGCGCATGACCAGCACAGGTTTGCCCAGCGTCGGGGCTTCTTCCTGTATGCCGCCGGAGTCGGTCAGCACCAGCGCGCAGCGCATGAGCAGATAGACAAAGGCCGGGTAATCCAGCGGCTCCAGCAAAAAGACATGGGGCAGGTGCGCCAGTAGCCGCCGTACCGGCTCCTGCACATGGGGATTGCAGTGCACGGGGTAGACAAGTTGCACATCCTCCCGGCGCGCGATGGCCGCTATTGCTTGGCAAATGGACTCGATGCCGTCGCCGAAATTTTCCCGCCGGTGTCCGGTGACCAGCACCAGTGCTTTGTCTCTATCAAGGAAAAAGAAGCGTTCTTCCATTTGTGTCCGCAGCGCATCACTCTGTTGAAGGCGTCGCTCCATGGATAGAAGCGCATCGATCACCGTATTGCCCGTAACGTGGACGCGTTCCGGCCTGATGCCTTCATGCAGCAGGTTTTCGCGCGCCTGTGGCGTAGGGGCAAAATGCACATCCGCCAGTGCCCCTGTGAGGCGACGGTTCATTTCCTCCGGCCAGGGGGCGTATTTGTTTCCTGTGCGCAGTCCGGCTTCCACATGACCTACGGGCAGGCGCGCATAATAGGCGGCCAGAGCCGTGCCCAGGGTAGTGGTGGTATCTCCGTGCACCAGCACCATATCCGGCCGCCAGAGTGCCAGGACGCTCGCCATGCCGTGCAGCACCTTTTCCGTCAGCCCCTCAAGGCTCTGATCTGCCCGCATCAGGTCAAGGTCAAAATCCGGCCGGATGGCGAACAGATCCAGTACCTGATCCAGCATTTGCCTGTGCTGGGCGGTGACGCAGACCCTGGCGTCAAAAGAGGGATCGCGGGCAAGCGCGCGAACCACGGGCGCCATCTTGATGGCCTCTGGCCGGGTACCGAATACGCTCAGAATCTTCATTGCCTTTTCTCGCAGGTAGTCGGGTCGCGCTACTTGCCGGCCGCTGTGCCCATGACAATACGCATCACCCGTGACAGCACTGCCGTATCAGGTTCAAACTGCGTCAGCATGTTTTTCAGCATCAGGGCTGTCCGCAGGGCAAGGGCGTCGGATTCCTTTTTTTGCGCATCCATCCGGCCTTGCAGCGCGGCCTGCGCTTCACGCGTCCGGGCTGCCTCCTGCCGGGCCTGGTCAGCCGCTTTTTGCAGCTCGGCTATCCGCTTATCCCGTTGCGCCAGCTCCTGTTTGCGTTCGCTACGCTCTTTGTTCAGCTGCGCTGTGGCGGCTTCCTGCTGCTTTTTGCTCTCCTCGGCGGCTTGTTTGAGCTTTGTCATGGTCGCCCGCAGTTGCCCGGCCTCATTCTGCGAGGCTTTCATCGTTTCCCCGGCCTGCCGGGCGCGCTCCCGTTCTGCTTCCTGCCGGAGGCGCGCAGCCTGTCGCTCTTCCGAATCACTCAGGCTGCTACCGGCAGGCAGCATGTCCAGCAGGGCTTCGGCGTTGAGGGCATCGCCGGCATCATACAGCCGGAAGGCCAGCCATTTGAGCCGGTAGGGCTGCGGGTCCGTCTCCCAGGCCAGGCGCGCAAGCTCGGCGGCCTGGCGGGCATCGGTCAGCATTATTTGCCGGGCCAGTGCCGTGTAGGCATTGGCCCGCATCACAGGGGAAAGAAAGACGGAGTCCAGCAGTTTTTCCACAGCTTCGGCACCGCCGGCGGCATGGGCGTCCAGCACCTTCTGGAAGCTCCTGCCCCCCAGCGCGGCCGGGGGCACGGTCTGGTCCAGGGCCTTCCACATTCTGCGCAGCCTGACCGGCAGGGCGATAAACGAGCCTGCGGAGCTGACCCCCGTGATGAGCATCCTGCCCAGACGGGCGGCAAGGCTGTTTGTGCTTTCCACCTGTAAAGCCGCCTGCTGTTGCGCCACCAGGGCGCGCAATTTCAGGTTTTCCGCCAGGGCTTCGCCGGCCTGGGGCGGGATGACCACAACAGAGCCGCCGGCGTCCGCGCCGCTGCCTTTGCGCTGCTCGCAGTCCTTGAGTTTGTGATAGTATTTTTCCAGCTCTTCCTGGACCACATGCAGCTGCTCGAACAAAAGTTCGTTTTCTTCCGTCAGTTCCTTGATGCGGGCGTCTTTGGCGTCAGTGCTTTGCGTTGTTTCCTGTACGGCCATGACTATCCTCCTTTAGTCCACATGATCCAGAATGACGGCTTTCAAAAGATTCACGATGCCGATCACAAGCAGCGTGATGCACAGGGTCGCGACCACGCCATAAATACGCCGCGGCTGCCAGGCGTATTCCGCCAGGACTGGAACCTGCAACACGGAGACCTGTTTCAGGGCGCGGGCGGCGTCCATCCTGCCTTTTTCCAGCGCCACGAGCGATGTCTTGTAAAGATCCTGCTTGAAGTTCAGATCCAGCTGTAGCAACTGCTCCTCTTCCATGAGCGAGTTGAGCGGTCTGCCGCTCGTGGAGGCCAGCTTGGCCTGTTCTTGCGCGATCTGCCGCTCCACGGCGGCAAGGGATTGTTGCAGGGATCTCCGGGTCGGATGGTTGCGATCCAGAGTGCGGGGCAGGGAAGCCAGCTGGGTCTGAAGATCGGTACGTTGTCCTTCCAGCTTGCCGATGATGGTGTGGATGCTCTCCACTGTGGCCCTGGGAGAAACAAGGCCCTTCTGGTTCTGGAAATCCAGCAGGGCCCTGCTGGCCTGCAACACCTGGGCGTGCGCCAGCGCTACCTGTTTTTCCAGAAACGCCACTTGCGTCCTGGCCAGGGCGTGGCTCATCTCATTCATGAAGCGCTCGCCCTCGTTGACCAGCATGTCGGCAATGGCCTTGGCCGTCCCGGCATCATAGGCCTGGGCGCTGATGCGCAGAACTCCCGCATAGTCATCGTATCCCACGGAAACGCGCGAGAGGTAGTGCCGATGAAACCATTCGATGGAGGCGTCCCTGAACCAGAGGCGTGAGGCGAAATCCCGGCGCGAGTCGCTGTAGTGGGAGCGCAGATCCAGGGCCGCGTCCAGCTTGTTGAGCATGTCGACAGAGAGCAGATGCTCGCGCAGCAGCAGCTGGTCCGAGCTGTTGGCCTTGCCGATACCGCCCAGCATGGTCGTCAGGTCAAAACCGGGGGCGGAAATCTGCTCCGTATTCTGGACGATAACGATGCCTTCCGACACATAGCGGTCAGACGAAAACAGCCAGAAGCATGTGCTCAGCAGGCTCAGGAGCAGGATAGAGCGCGCCAGCCAGCGGAAGATCACATGCACACGCAGCGCACTTTGCCCCTCCTGTTCCACTGCCTGGGGGAGCGACGTTATATTGGCATTATCTGTCATCTTCATAACTTTCTGTATAGGCAAGAAGGGCATCATCCAGCTTGTCGAACCAGGTCGCCTTGCCGTCCTTGAGCAGGATGCCTGATTCACAGAAGGCTCTCAGGGTAGCGTCATTGTGGGCCACCATGATGATGCTGGCCTTATGCGCCAGGTTTTGAAAGGCCTGCTGGGCTTTTTTGCGAAAGGCCGCGTCACCGGCGGCCGTGACTTCGTCAGAGATGTACACGTCGAAATCAAAAGCCAGGGAAAGCGCGAACTGCAGGCGGGACCGCATGCCGGAGGAATAGGTCTGGATGGGATCGTCAAAGGCCTTCCCCAGTTCGGCAAAGTCCTCAATGCGCGCGATGCGTTCAGGCAATTCCTTTTGAAAGCCGTGGATGCGACAGACGAACCTGGCATTCTGGCGGCCGGTGAGCGTGCCTTCCAGGCCGCCGTTGGCCATGGGCCAGGAGACACGGCAGTAACGGCGCACCCGACCCCGGGTAGGGTAGTCGGCGCCGCCGATGATGCGCAGCAATGTTGACTTGCCCGCGCCATTGACGCCCACCAGCCCGACGCTGCGCCCTGTGGGGATGATCATATTCACCCCGCGCAGAACCCAGTCACCGGCGCCACGTCGCGTCGTATAGCGTTTATGCACGTTTTCAATGGAGATCATTGCGTCACCAGTCGGGTCTCAAGCCCGCGATACAGGGGCAGCCCCAGCGCAATACTGCCCAGGACCCAGGCGTACAGATAGCCGAAACTGACATCCAGCGTATGGTAGTTGCTGAAAAAGCCCATGCGCACAAGTTCCAGTCCATGCAGCAGCGGATTCCAGAGCAGCCACTCGCGATAGGGAAGCGGTATATACATGATTGGCACAATGACACCGGAGATCAGGTACAGGGGCATCATCACTATCTGGAAAATATGCCCGGAATCCGGGACAAGCCGCATGCTGACCGAGGTCACCAGCCCGTAGCCCAGGCCGAACAGCCACAGACCGGCCAGAGCCGCCAGCGCCGTGAGCGGATCGTCCGGCAGGGCATCCAGCCCCAGCAGGGCCGCCGCCCCAAGGATGCACAGGGAGATGAAGAACATGGAAAAGGCTTCCACTCCGGCCCGCACCAGAGCCACATCAAAGGGACGCACCTGACGGAAGGCGAAAAAGGCCCTGTTGCAGTCCAGGGCGTGCAGGGTTTGCACTCCTGTGCGCCGGAAAAGGAAGAAGGACAGCATCCCCAGGATGATCCACATGGAAACGTCAATCCCTCCCATGCTGTTTCTGCGCATCATTCCCCAGACAGCACTCATGAAGCCGATATGCATGGCCGGTTCTATGATGAGCCAGCTCCAGGCCGCCCGGCTGCCGAAAAAGCGATCCAAGGCCTCACGCAGGAAGAGCGCCTGCCAGACTGTGATGGTATTGGTGAAAGGGCCGTTCATGCTATTCCGAAACCTGTAGCTGATAGCGTCCCAGATTGAGGGTAGGCGTCAGCACCATGCCCACCATGCGCAGGAGTTTTTCGAGCTCCGCAGAAGGCATGTTGGCGACATACAGCACATCCTTGTCCTGCATGGGGAAATTTTGCGTGACGAAAAACGCTCCGGGATCGTTGAAATTGACCTGATAGACCACAGGGATCTTGCCGTTGGCGGCAGAAGGCGCATCCACCAGGGACGCGTCTTCAAAGCGGAAAACGAAAACCCCGCCGGGATCGGCGCGATTGTCGTTCAGGCCGCCGGACCGGGCCAGCGCCTGGGCCAGGGAGATGCCCCGGGCCTCAAAGGGGAGCTCCTGGTTGCGTCCTGTGGCCCCCAGCACAGAGATGGTCCAGGGCTGATACAGGGCCGTGAGAACGTCACCCGGTTGCAGAGGGATGTTCTGTTTGGGCTCGTGGACGATGGTATCCAGCGGCATGGTGGCCGAGACGCCCGCGCGCGTCAGCTGCAGGGAGACCCTGGTCACCGGCTGGGTCACTCCGCCCACGCTGGCCAGCGCATCCAGCAGGCGCTCTCCCTTGGGAGTCAGGGGCATGTTGGCGCTCCTGGCCACATCGCCGATGATGGTCATCTGCGACGTGGGGCTGCCGGACACGCGCACCATGACCTGCGGGTTGTTGGCCTTGCCTTGCAGGCGGCCTGTGATCTCTTTTTCCACGGCCCGCACGGAACGGCCGGCGACCTTGATGCGCCCGGCAAAAGGAATGTTCACTGTGCCGTCGTCCATGACCATCTGGGGCGGCAGGGCCTCGGCACTGGCGCTCAGCGTGCCTGCCGGGGAAGCTGCCAGGGCATTGCTGCCGAACAGGATGCTGGGCGGCGTTTCCCAGATGCTGATGACGATGCTGTCACCCGCGCCGATCAGATATTCCCGGGGCCTGGCATCACCGAAAACATCCGCGAAGGCCTTGGAGCGCTTTTCGGCGCTCAGCTTGCGCGCCAGGGCAGCATCAACCTCTTTTACCAGGACCCCGGCAAGATTTTTGGACGATGCCGCCCGCTGCACCTGCATGCGGCTGGCGCCGGAGTTGGGCATGATCCCGCAGCCGCTGAGCAGGATAGCCAGCAGGCAGCAAATCAGTCCGGGGATCATGGGATGTTTCGGGGACATCAGTGGGTTCCTTTTAGTGGACCATCCGCGCCAGCGAGCGGCAGACCTGTTCGATATCGCGTTCACTGTGCAGGGCAGACACGAAAAAGCGCAAACGTGCCGCTTTTTCCTCTACCGCGGGGTGGATGACGGGCTGTACATTGATGCCCTCCGCAAAAAGCTGATTGGACAACGCAATGGCCTTGCGTGAGCTGCCCAGGATGACGGGGATGACGGCGTAACCCTGGGCAGTGCCCGCGTTAAGACCGGCTTTGCGGGCCAGACTCAGAAAAAAGGCGCTGCGATCCTGCAACCGGCGGACGCGTTCAGGCTCCCCCCGCATGATGCGCAGGGCCGTCAGGGCCGCGGCGGCCAGAGGCGGGGCAATGCCGACGCTGTAAACGAAACCGGGCGCGGCCGATTTCAGAATGTCCACCAGATCCCGGGAGCCGGCGATATAACCGCCGCAGCCGGCAAGGGTCTTGCTCAAGGTCCCCATCCAGATATCGATATCGGCCCCGGCGATACCGTGATGTTCCGCGCTGCCGCGGCCTGTGGCGCCAAGGACGCCCAGCGCATGCGCCTCGTCCACCATGAGCAGGGCGCCGTGACGGCGCTTGATCGCCACCAGGGCGGGCAGATCGGGCATGTCCCCGTCCATGCTGTACAGACCTTCGACCACGATGAGGACACGTTTGTACTGAAGACGGGAGGACGCCAAAAGCGCCTCAAGAGCTTCCAGATCGTTGTGGGGGAAGGCCCGGCGTGTGGCGCCGGACAAGCGGATGCCCTCCAGCGCGCTGTTATGGATCAGGCTGTCATGCAGGATGAGATCGCCAGAGCTGAACAGGGTGCTGATGGTGCTGACATTGGTGGCATGGCCGCTGACAAAGACGATGCAATCCTCCGCGTCATAGACGGCGGCAAGCTGCTTTTCCAGTTCCCTCTGGATGGGGCGCTCCCCGGCGACCAGGCGGCTGGCGCCCACAGAGGTCCCGTAGCGGGCGATGGCCTCCAGGGCGGCCCTGTTCACTTGCGGGTGGCCGTTGAGCCCCAGATAGTTGTAGTGGGAGAAGTTCAGGTATTCTTTCCCCCCGATCCTGGTCACAGCCCCCCCGCTGCCTTCGTGTACCTTGAAAAAAGGATTGCCTATGCCGAGGCGTTCGGCCGCAGCGGTCAGCATGCGCAACTTCGCCAGCGCAGGATGGCTGGCAAAGCCGGTCAGATCAGGATCAACCACAGGGGGCGTTGCACCATGCGGACGCGCCTGTCCGGCATCGCCGGCCTTGTGAGCCTTCCGTTGCAGGATGCTGTCGATGAGTGTGAAAGAAGAACTCATGCCTTGGTCCCCTCGGCAACTGCGCCATTCAGGATAGTGGCCGTTTCATTTTCATTGAGATCGACGGCGTGCCTGCGGGCCAGATCGGCAAGCAGGGCGTCTTCACTGACATTTTCGTCCACAGTTCCGGTCAGGCGGGCGACGATGCGTTCCGCGATCTGATCCACTGTGGGGGAATCCTGAAGCATCATGGCAGACAGGCGGACGCCGGTCCGCTGCTCAAGGCCGGCGGCAAGTTCGACCGCCATGAGGGAGTCCAGGCCCATGGACTGCATCCCGCGGTCCGTGGCGACCTGCTCCGTGGCAAGGCCCAGAACCTGCGCCACTTCGTCGATGCTGAGACGACGTATGATGTCCAGGACGTCCGCAGGGGATTTTTCGGCCAGGAGCTGCCGGATATCCGGCGTGTCCTGAAGCGCGGCCGGATCTTCGCTGTGGGTCACCAGGCCAAAGCGGGGACTGCTTTCCGGGAACATCCGCATGACTGTCTGCCAGCTAATGTTCGCCAGAATGTGCAGGCCGCTCTCGTCGAAGACCCTGTCCAGTGCGTTCATGGCTTCGGATGTCGTGAGCGGAGCCTTTCCGAGATGCTGCGTCAGACTTTTTTTCACAGTGTCGTGGCGCGCAAGATAGCCTGCATCGCCGACAGGGCCCCAGGCGATGCAGAGCGCGGGCAGGCCCAGGGCAAGGCGCAGCCGCGTCAGCCCTTCAAGGCCGGCATTGGCGGCGACATAGTTGGCCTGGCCGGGGTTCCCCAGGGCCACGCTTATGGAGGAGTACAGCACGAAATGCGTCAGGGGCAGATGGCGTGTGGCTTCATGCAGGTTCCAGGCGCCGCGCAATTTGGGAGAGATCACCTTGTCCAGGCTTGCCCTGTCCATCTGCGTCAGCCATCTGTCATCAAAGACGGCAGCCGCATGGATGACGCCTCCCAGGGGCGGCATGGTCGCCGTCACCTGCCCGATCAGACTGCGCACGGCAGCGGGATCCGTCACGTCACAGGCTTCGGCGCGCACGTTGACGTCCCGGGTCCGGAATTCTTCCAGAAGTTCTTCCACACCCGGCGTCGACATGCCGCGGCGTCCCACCAGCACCAGATTCCTGATGCCGCGCCTGGCCAGATGCCGCGCCGTTGCCAGACCGAAGCCGCCAAGGCCGCCGCTTACCAGCCAGGTGCGCGCGCTGTCCGGGGCTTCCGGGGCGGTCTGTCCGGCATGGACCGGCGGCAGGGCGCTCATATCGACGACGATCTTGCCGATATGCTGTGCCTGCTGCATGGCCCGGAAGGCAGCTATGGTCTGATCTGCCGGGAAAGAGCGGCAGGGCGGCGGGACGAGGTCTTTCGAGCGCAGCAGCTGCATGACTTCCTGGAAGAGCCGGGCCGCGATCTCCGGCCGGGCTGTGAGCAGCTGGTCAACATCAATGGCAAAGTAACTGATGTTTTCCCTGAACGGGCGCAAACCGATGCCGGTATTTTCCACAAAGTCACGTTTTCCCAGCTCCAGAAAGCGCCCAAAGGGCTTGAGCAGGCTGATGCTCCTGCGCATGGCCTCACCGGCCAGTGAATTGAGCACCGCATCCACGCCCTGCCCGCCCGTGGCGGACAGAACATCATCGGCGAAGGAAAGGCTGCGGGAGTCAAAAATGTGCGCAACGCCCATGAGCCGCAGAAAATCGCGCTTTTCATCGCTTCCCGCCGTGGCAAAGACCGTTGCCCCCAGAAAACGCGCGATCTGGATGGCCGCGATCCCCACGCCGCCGGCCGCGCCATGAATGAGGACGCTCTCGCCGGGCTGGAGGCGGGCCAGATGCCTGAGAGCATACCATGCGGTGAAGAAGACGGTCGGGATCGCGGCAGCCGTTTCAAAGGGCCAGTCATCGGGGATGCGCGTCACGGCATGCGCGGGGGGAGTGACATGGCTTGCAAAGCAGTTGGAGGCAAAGCCCGCCACATGGTCGCCGGTGCGGAGATCCTGGACGCCTTCGCCCACACGCGTGATTATGCCGGAGAATTCAAGTCCGAGGCAGGGACCGGCAAAGCCGTTTTCCACGGCATCATCGGTCAGCAGGCCCATGGTGAGCATGACATCACGAAAGTTGAGCCCCACGGCCATGACACGGACTTCAACCTGTCCCGCTTCAGGAGTCCGGACCGTATCCGGCTGCCAGCGGAGGTTGTTCAGTCTGCCCGGCACGGTAAAGTCCAGACGGCAACGTTGTTCCGTGACGGCCCGGACAGCCTTTTGGGGCATGCTGTCCACCCTGAGCACATAGCGCGCCTGCTGCGTCAGCAGGATCTCGTCGCTCTCCGTGCTGGTGAGGAATTCCCTGCCAAGACGTGCGGCCAGATCGGGGCAAGTCCCTGTCGCGGGGATATCCACGAGCGTGCAGCGCAAGCCGCCGTACTCCTGCATGATGACGCGGCCGAGGCCGGTGACGGCGCACTGGGCGGGGCAGGCAGTGTGATCGTCCGGCAGGACGGCCGCCAGGGAGCCGCCCCGCGTCAGGATCCACAATCTGGGCGGGCAGGCTTCCTGCTGCATGCAGAGGTGAGCGCAATGACGCAGACGGTCGAGGGTATCCGTCACCTTGTCCGTGCTGTCGCCATGACCGAGCATGAAGACGACATGATCGGCCGGGGCAGCGGCAATGTCTGCCGCATCACAGGAGCAGACGGCCTGCTGGCCATGTGCCAGAAGATAGCGGCTCACGTTTTCGGCCAGGGGAGCCGAGATGGCATCTGTCAGAAGAAGCCAGACAGCGGGCTGTTGTTCTTCTGTGTCCGCCGCCGCATCCCTGTGGGCAGGGGCAGCGGCAAGAAGCAGGAAGGCTCCTTCAGCCAGGTCCTCTGCCGCGGGCTCCCGGAAGATGCGGCAGGCGTCGAAGCCGTGAGTTTCAAGGATGCCCTGCCAGGCTTGTGGACCTGACAGCGAAGAGAGAACCCGGCCGCTGTGCGGATCCGTGCGCCACCAGGCAGGATCCAGACCTTCCACAAGATCCGTGCTCCAGTCGGGATAACGCTCCGCGACCAGCAGGAGGCCTCCGTCAGCCAGCAGGGTGCGGATATGGCGCAGCATGGCGTCATAATCCGGGAAGCTGTGCAGGGTATGGCGGAACAGGACGATGTCGAAACTCCGGGGAGCGGGCTCCCCTTGCAGGCCGTCCGTCGTAATGAGCCTGATGGCCGGATGCTGGCCATAACGGCCTTTGGCCTGCGCCAGCGCGGCATCATCCGGCAGGGCCAGCAGATAGCTGAAGGCGTCCTTCTGGAGCAGCATGTCCAGGGTCTCCGGCAGGGCGCCGGGGGCAGCGGCCACTTCAAGGATGCGCAGGGGCCTGTGTGCCGGCCAGAGAGTGGCCAGATGGCGGATAATGGCGGTGATCGCCGTATCCGTGCCCTGGACCGCGGGATCCAGATGCCGGCTTTCACGGGTGACGACAGCCTCCCGGATGTGCTTGAGGAGAGATTTTCCGTCCAGTTCCCCTCGCAGCACATCGCCCAGGCGTCGGCAGACACGTCCCAGGGGCAGGAGAGCTGGCAAGAACTGCGGCGCAAGACGGAAGGCTTCGGACCACAGCTCAGGGAACGTCGGGAGCCCGGCCCCGGGCGCGGGAACAGCGGCTCCGTCCGCATCAGTTTTGGGGAGCAGGCCTTCCCGGTCAAGGAGGTCACGCAGCCAGCCTTCACAGGCGGCGGATTGCAGTCCGTTGTCCGGCGGTTCCTTCAGGCAGTGGGCCGCCGCCGAGAGCGTCATGGCTTCCATGAGCGGCAGGATCTGTTTGAACCAGACCTCGCGTTGTGGAGCGCAGCCGGCAAGGGCCTTTGCGGCAACAGCGCACAGTTCTTCCAGGGGCGGCAGGGGGGCGGGGATGCGCGTGGCCAGGGGGGACAGCCAGGGGCGTATGGTCCAGGCATCCACGCGCTCCAGCCCCGCACGGGCCAGCGGCGCGGCACGGAAACGGCAGTTGCGGACTCTCGCAACCGGTCGGGCCGCATCGTCCAGCAACAGGAATTCCGCTGTCAGGGAACGGCGGCCGCACCGGCGTGAACGGCCGATGATCCGGCATACGGGCCTGGCGCTGCAGACAGTGATGCTGCCTGTGCCGATAGGGAGGAAGGCGAGGGCGGCCCCGGCATCCCGGACCGCATGGACCCCTGCCAGTGAATGGAAGCAGGCATCCAGTACCGCCGGGGGCAGGACAGAGTTCTGCTCATGCTCCCGTGAGGGGATGAGGTCGGCTTCAAAACAGCCTTCCGTCATGCGCAGTTCGTCCACGACACGGAACGTGACGCCATAGTCCAGCCCCAGCTTTGCGGTCAGGGCATACAGGGCCTCATGGCTCATGACCTGTGGCGTGCCGCCCGGCGGCGTTATGTCGGCCGGCGTACTTTCAGGCAGGACGATGGCACGCGCACGCGCATGCCGGGTCCAGTCGCCGGTTCCGAGGCGGGGACGGCTGCATATGCGGATAGAGCCGTCTTCAGGATCCAGACTGCACCGGACACACTGGGCATGGCCGTTCTCAAACACAAGGGGTGTCGTGATATCAAGAAATTCGAGCGTGATCTGCTCCTTGCCCAGCCCGAAACGTGCCGCGGCAAGAGCGATCTCCACATATCCGGCGCCAGGGAAGACAATGGCCCCGCCTACTTTGTGATCTGCCAGCCATCCATCCCTGGCGGGATCGAGGATATTTTCCCAGGTGGGGCAGGCCGCGTCCAGCGGCCAGCCGAGCAGGGGATGCCGGCGTTTCCGGGCAGGGCGACATTCGCTGGTGCGCGGATACCAACAGCGCTGTTTCTGCCAGGGATAGCGGGGCAGGCTGACCGTATCTGCCTTGCGGGGAAACAGGGCCTGCAGTTCGGTCTGTTCGCTCAGGAGGTGGAGACGCGCGGCCAGATGCGCGAGACGGGCCTGATGGTCATCATCGCGGGACAGGCTGGAAAGGATGCGTCCCTTGACGCCAACGGCCGTCAGGTTTTCCCGGATATAGTGCTGGAGGATGGGATGCGGTCCGATCTCCACAAAGATACGGAAACCGCGCCGGCCCAGTTCCTGGACAGCAGCGGCGAAATCGACCGGCTGGCGGACGTTCTGCCACCAGTACTCCCGGTTGAGGGTACTGCCCGGCCGGGGCCTTCCCGTCACGGTGGAGACAAAAAGGACATCCGTATCCCTGGACGGCGCGAGTGCCTGGAGTTTCAGGGCGAGTTCGTCCCGGACAGACTCCATCCGGCGGCTGTGGAAGGCATAATCGAGCGCAAGATGGCGGAAGAAAATGCCGTGCTGCCGCATCTGTTCCCCGAAGCGGGACAGGGCCTCAGGGCTTCCGGAAAGGGTTATGTCGTCCGGGGCGTTGATCCCCGCGATCTCCAGATCGTTTTCCAGACCATATTGCGCCATGATTTTCCCGGCAGCCTGCACGGAGACGGCGGCCGCGGCCATGCGCCCCATGCCCCGGGTCTTCCCCTGGGTACAGCTGCGCGCATGAATGATCCGTACTGCCTGCTCAAGGGAAAGGGCTCCGGCAGCCCAGGCCGCCGCGATCTCCCCGACGCTGTGCCCTGCGACGGCCTGGGGTCTGATCCCCTGTTCCTGCAGCAGACTGGTGATGCCCAACTGTATGGCAAAAAGGAGCGGCTGGCTGATTGTCGTGTCGTCCAGACATCCTTCCTCGCCATGCAGGAGCATGCGGACAGGCGAAAAACCTGCCAGCGGCAGCAGACGCCGGTCCAACTCGTCCAGCATCTGACGGAACACAGGGGATTCGGCATAGAGGTTGCGCCCCATGCCAGCCCACTGGGAGCCGTTGCCTGTATAGACGAAGACAATGCCATTCCCGCTGTCCGGGACCCCTTCCGTGACGATGGACGGAGGATTCCCGCCTTCCGCGAAGGCGCGCAGGGCAGGGGCGACCTCTTCAGGACTGCTGACGGAAAGGGCAAGGCGTTTTTCCCAGCGTTCCCGGTGGAAGGCCGCCGTATAGGCCATATCGTAAAAGGCCGGGGCCGCCTTCTCCCAGTATCCGGCATAGCGCGCCGCAAGATCCCGCAGGGCTTCATCCGTGCGCGCACTCAGGAATAAGGGAGGAAGCGCGGAGGCATCCTGTCTGTCCTCCCTGACGGGGCGCTCCATGCTCTGCACGATGAGGTGGGCATTCACCCCGCCAAAGCCGAAGGAGTTGATAGCGGCGGCATGCACTGCCCTGCCTTGCAGGGGCATGCCCGATGCCGCGCAGACGACATGCAGTTTCTGGAAGTCAATATGCGGGTTGGGAGTGAACTCCAGCGGCATCGGAGGCAGCTCGGCCCGCTTCAGGGCAAGGATGGCCTTGACCAGGCCCGCCATGCCGGACGCCGGTTCCAGATGCCCGAAGTTCGCTTTGACAGAGCTGACGGGAATGGGCTGCTGCCGTCCCGTGCCGTAGACAGTACCGATGGAGGCCGCTTCAACAGGGTCCCCCACGGGCGTCCCTGTGCCGTGTGCCTCAATGAAATCAATGTGTTCCGGAGTGAGTCCGCTGCGGTCAAGGACGTCACGCATCAACTCCGCCTGTGCCTCGGCACTGGGGATGGTCAGGCCCGATTTGCGGGCGCCATCCGCATTGACCCCACTGGCCAGAATGACCGCATGGATATGGTCCCCATCCTTTTGCGCCTGTGCGAGAGGCTTGAGCAGAAGAACAGCGCCCCCCTCACCGCGCACATAGCCATCGGCCGCCGCATCAAAAGGACGGCACTGTCCGCTGGCCGACAGCATGGACGCATGGCTGAAACCAATAAAAGAATAGGGGTGCATGAGCAGGCTCACGCCACCGGCCAGCGCTATGGGGATCTCGCCATGACGCAAGGCCTGACAGGCCTGGTGCAGGGCGACCAGCGAGGAGGAGCAGGCGGTATCCACCGCCATGGAGGGACCACGCAGATCAAAAACATAGGAAAGACGGTTGGCTGCGATGCTGAGGGTATTCCCTGTCATGGAATGCGCCGTCATACTGGCCAGGTCCGCCAGAGCATGCTGGCCGTACTCCATCCCGGAGATGCCGATATAGACGCCGCACTGGCTCCCGGCCAGGGCGGACGACCTTAGCCCGGCATCCTCCATAGCTTCATAGGCCATTTCCAGTAAAAGCCGCTGCTGGGGATCAAGCCAGGCAGCTTCGCGGGGCGAAATACCAAAAAAACCGGCATCGAACTGATCTGCCTCGGACAGGATCCCTGCGGCGAACGTGACGCTTCGCCCAGGTTCGCTGCGCTTGGGGTGCTGCAATTCCTCCACAGGCCAGCGATCCGCCGGGATACGAGAGATGCCGCGCTTGCCCCTGCTGAGCATGCGCCACATGCTGTTCTCGTCGTCCACGCCGCCAGGAAAACGAAAGGCCATGCCTGTGATGGCAATCGCAGTAGGATGTTGCGGCGAGTTCATGAAAGTCGTTGCCCCATGGGTTTACCGACAGACGCACTGTTGGTGGCTCCTGGAGCATATTGCTTTTGAAACGCTCGCTCAGGCGTTTATCTCTGCTGTCGTCATTCGTAAGGCGGCACAGCCGCCACCGGCTGACGCGCGCGGCGGGCATGGCTTCGACCTGCCAGAGAGTTTAGCTACTTTCATTAGCAAAACGCTCTAAAAAATCGGTTGGAGTGTATGACTTTTAGAGCGAGAAGCGATAAAAAAAGTGTTATCCGTGCATGGCAAGGAGGCAATATGGAGCCAACATGCATAAAGTATGGTTCAATCGCATGTGTCAAAAATTGGTTTCTTCATGGCAAACAACACGATAAGTGTAAGGAATGCTGGTATCAGTTCACAAAAATGACCCAAAGGGGAAGATCAGAACGAGATAAGATATTAGCATTGTTATTTTATCTGTCTGGCATTTCTCTGCAAATGACGGGTAAAATTATTTGTGTGAGCACTCAAACAATACTGCGATGGGTTAAAATGGTTATTATAAGTACGCAAAAGAAAATGAAGAATTGTTAAAAAAAAGTTAAATTTGAAGAAATTGATGAAATGCACCATGTTATTAGTAAAAAAACACCAAATTTGAAGATGGAAAGTTATTGACCATACAAGCAAAGTTTTTATCGGGGGGATATGTGGTGATCGCAGTACCCAAACCCTGCTGAAAGTCAGTAAAAAATCAATATACTGAAAACAAAACGTATTTTTACGGATAAATACGCATGCCAGAGCAATTTCACTTTGAAATTGCTCTGGCGGCCGCGGGAGCGGACGCCCGCGCCGAATGAGCCTGAAAACCACGCTTTTCAGGCGAAATGATGGCAGCGCCGCTTTTGAAATTGAATAATTTCAAAAGCAAAATGCTCTATGTTGAAGTGACAGGTTCCCGATCACTGTGCCAGGGAAGAGCCAATACCTGCCAGGTGGAGCGGAATAACTTTTTGCAAAGGCATTGACTGGCGGGATTCCATCGTCGTACTTGTGTTGCCAGTCGCTCTCAGAAAATGGTGGACATGAGGTTGGCTTTGCTTGCCAGGTTCAGGGTCAATGGCAGAATTGATGAATTTTTATCGCTCCTAACGTGTCAACTCTGCCAATAGCTTGCATCCAAAAGCTATCCAGGGTATATTGTTTCCAAGCAATTATCGACAGTGCGTCTGTTGATGATAGCATGATTTTTCGCGGTGTTATAATTTCTTGGTGAAGTGCCGCGTATGTGACCGCCTGGAACATTTTTCCAGTGCGGTAATTTTTTTTCGCCTTGACAGAAAAGATGGCGGCGGGAGTGGGGGAGACTGGCAAAATGGTGGTCCAGATGGCTCCAGCAGGTCGCGGCTGGCGGGGATGCGGTTCGTGCCCAGGGGCCACTTTTTTCTGGGGCGCGAAGGTGATACGGCAGGCGTACTTCCGAGGAGTATGCCTATGGTGCCCGCGGCTGCCAGCAGGGAATCGTGCCCCATGTGGGCATAGCGCATGGTCGTGCGCGGATCACGGTGGCCCAGCAGGCGTTGTACCTCATAGAGCGAGTGACCCGCATTGACCAGGATGCTGGCAAAGGTATGGCGCAGGTCATGGATACGCACATCGGCAAAATGCAGCTGTCGGCGCAACTGGTTCCAGAACAGGTAAATGTCAGCGAGCGGCCTGCCCGCTGTGCGCCCGGGAAAGAGCCAGGGGCAGCCAGGACGGCGTGGTAAATGGCGGATAATCGCTACGGCCTCGTCGGAAAGGATAATATGGCGTGGGCGGTTCGACTTGGAAAGGGGCACTGTCAGCAGATGTTGCTCCAGGTGGATATGCTCCCAGCGGGCCTTGAGGATCTCGCTCTTGCGTGCGCCGGTCAGCAGCAGGAGCTGCAGGGCCTTGGCCTCCAGGCGCGGGGAGTGATGCAGGGTCTGCAAGAGCCGTCGTGCCTCATGCCGCGCCAGGTATCTCTCCCGCAGTTGCCGGATCGGGAACGGAGCGATGCCCATGCACGGCGAAACAGGCAGCACTCCCCGGATGACCGCCAGCGAACAGACGCTCTTGAAAACGCTCAGGATGCGGTTGCAGGTGGCCGGAGCAAGCCCCTTGGCAGCCAGGGAGCCCAGCCAGGCCTCGACGTCATTGCGCGAGATATCCTGCAGCGGATGCCGGGCAAAGATCGGCAGGATATGCTGCCGCAGTATGCGCTCATCGACTTGCCAGCTGCGCTTGCGCATGCGGATATAAGGGACATAAAGCGACAGGATAATATCCTCCAGCCGCTGTGTGCCTGCTGCATGTCCTGTCCGTTTTTTTCGCTTATGAGCGGATGGTGATGGAGTATTTGCAGCGGCAAAGAGTGGACGGTATGCCATAGAGCGCCTCCTGATCGGTAAGAGGAGCGACAGGCCACGGTCTGGCGGCATACTGCTGCCGCTATGGGCGTCAGCTCCATTTGGGTGGGTTGAACCAGGAAGGGGGAGCCCCCTCTTTTCTGTGCCAGTTTAGGCTCAGGACGCGCTAATTGCCAACGCTATTCTAGAGCGGTTTGCTGTTGAAAACGGCAACCGCTCTGGCGGCCGCTCCGCGGACGCCAGAGCCGGCGGTAGCCGTTAGCAAGCTTTGCTTGCTTGCGCCAGCCGTTGGCGAGTCTGCGAGCCTTACGGATGGCGACAGCGGTTTCGTTGAATGTTTTTTGTGGTAACTAATTGCTGTCTCCATCCGTAGCTTCCTTCGTCGCAACGGCTGGAGCACGGATAGCGACAGCGGTTGCGTTGGCTGGCTGCCACAGTAACCCGTTGCTGTCTTCATCCGTAGCTTCCTTCGTCGCAACGGCTGAAGCCTGGACGCGAAATGATGGCAGCGAAGTGATTGAAAATGAATATGTTCAATCAAAAAAATGCTCTTGTGGACCACAACTGGTTTCAGGCGCTCGGAGCAAGGAATAGTTCATTTGTCACGCGCCTCAAGCGGAACGTTGCGTGTACATTGCTGGAACGCCGCCTTGTGAACCGGAGACACGGCGTAACCTCAGACCTCGTCATTGAGATCGCCACACATGGGAAAGCGCTGCGCCTGCACCGAACAGTAATGTTGCGCGCCATATATCCGGCCAAGCCATCCCCGCCTGGTCATTGATGTTTCCAGAAATTTCAGAAGGGGAGTATCTGGAGTGCCCTTATCTGCCATGGATCACTTCCTGCCCGCTCTGGCGTCATGCTTGCCGCCTGTTTGCCTCGCCAAAGGCCGCAGGCGTCAATAACGGTTTTTTGTACAAGTCTGTCCGCAGCAATGTTGAGGAATGGCGTGTGTTTGACCAGAGCCACAATGATGTCCCCGTCTTGCAGGCAGTCCTCCAGATCCGCCTTCCGGACATTGGGCCTGTTCCCCAGGGATGGGGGGAGAGTCTGGATGTAAGGTTCACAGATGAGCAGATTCACGTTTGCTTCAGCCAGGGCTTCGGCAATGGCCAGAGCCGGGCTTTCCCGCAGATCGTCTATATCCGGCTTGAAGCTCAGGCCAAGGCAGACCACTGTGGGATTGCTCTGTTCCGCAACAGCTTCCAACGTCCGGGCAATAATCGCCTTCGGCTTGGAGTCGTTCACTTCCCGCGCCAGACGAAGCAACCGGGCTGTTTGCGGCGCGGAATCCACCAGAAACCAGGGATCGACCGCTATGCAGTGCCCACCCACACCCGCGCCGGGCTGTAAAATGTTCACGCGGGGATGCCGGTTGGCAAGCTCAATGACTTCCCAGACGTTCAGATCAAGTTCCTGACACAGCATGGACAGTTCATTGGCAAAGGCAATATTGACATCCCGAAAAGAGTTCTCGGTCAGCTTGATCATCTCTGCCGTGCGCGAGTCTGTGCCCTGTACCGAACCGCTGACAAAGCGTTTGTAAAAATCCACTCCCTTACGGGTCGATTCCTGATCAATGCCGCCGACAATGCGGTCATTTTCCACCAGCTCGTGCAGAATGCGGCCAGGTAAAACCCGTTCCGGGCAATGGGCCACATACACCGGTTCAGAATTGCCGGGAGAATCTTGCCCGATCCGTAAATCCGGTCTCATGTCAGCCAATAATCCCGCCATTCTTTCTGTTGTGCCGACGGGGACTGTTGATTCCAGAATAACAAGATTGCCGCTGCGCAAAAAAGGGGCAATACAGGCAGCGGCGGATTCTACATAACTGAGATCAGGCTTATGCTTGTCTTTGAAAGGCGTAGGGACGCAGATAATAAATATCTCTGCTTCTCTGGGCTTTGTATCCACTGTGAGATGACCGGACTTCAAAGCCGATTTTACCATAACATCCAGTGCCGGTTCATAAATAAGACATTTTCCATGCCGCAGACTCTGGATCAGCTTGTCATTGGCATCCATTCCGGCCACACAAAACCCTTTTGTGGCCAGCAGGCTGGCTGTCGGCAAGCCTATATATCCCAATCCGAGGATACATACATCAGGTATTGTAGGCATTGTTTGCTGCTTCATTGATTTGTTCCAGCCTGATTTTTTCTGACAATTTTCAATGATTGTAAAAAATGCCTGGCAAAATCAGGGAACTTCTGGCAGGCCTCATTGAGAAGTGTGTCATCTCCTTTTTCCGCACTTAGAGCATTTTCTCTTTGAAAATGCTCTGCTGACGCGAAAGCGGCAGCCGCCGCAACGCGGCGTACATTCAGGCGAAAACCGCGTTTTTCGCCTGAATGCCACCTTTGACTTTCATAAAAAGTCAAAGGTAATCTGCTCTAGTTTGAAAAAGTCTGCAAAGACGCCATTGGCAAGGGCAGCCAGTCTTATGAAATATCGACCATTGAAATGGTCATTCACAGCCTGATAGGTGGCAAGTTCCACCATACCATGCTTTCTACGGTGCTCAAGAGACGAAATAAATGAATCAGCGTAGGCAGGCTTTTTTATGTCGGCGATATACGGACATGACACCCGGAATAAATATTTACCATACAATTACCCTTATTATCCAGACTATAGAGCACAAGTATGTATTATCTACAATCTATGAAGTTCAGATTTAATGCTTTCCGCTATACGATAAATATATTCGTTCGAAAGGTCGCTGTATCCAGGCAGGCAGAGTACCCGCCGCGCCGCATCCTCAGCCACAGGGCAGGATATCCGCCATTCCTCTTTCAGGTATGGCAATGTGTTCAGCGCCGGGTAAAAGTAACGGCGGGGAATAATATTTTGTACGGACAAGGCCGTTTCCACGCGAACACGACTTTCTTCATCCGGTAGCAGAATCGGATAATATACGTTATTCCATTCCAAGCCTTCACAAATGGACGGATACTTCAAGGGCAAGCCGTCCAAAGCCTGATCATACATGGCGTGCAGTTCTTTGCGCCGCGCTATCTCTTCATCCGTTCCGGCCAAAAGGGATAAGCCAAGGGCGGCATGAAGCTCGCTCATCTTGGCGTTGATCCCCAGACTATAGTGATTGTCGTTGATGTGGCCAAAGGCACGGGCAAGCGACAACGCATTATGCGCTTCAGCATTGTGTGAAACTACGCAACCACCTTCTGCGGTATGGAAAATCTTTGTCGCATGGAAGCTGCATATGCTGTAGCCACCGTAATCCAGAAGGCTTTTTCCCTTATATTTTGAACCAAATGCCTGTGCGGCATCATAAATGATGGTTTGACCATATTCTTTACAGATGGATTCCAGAGCTTCAACATCACAGGCAAGACCATAAATATGAACAGGAAGCACGCCAGCAATATCTGGTTCTTTTTTAAGACGATCACGAAGTAAATCAGGCGAAAGGCAAAGGCTGTCAGGATCAATATCTATGAAAACAGGCTCACAGCCAATCCAAAGCAGGGCTGACAGCGTAGCCACATAGGTATATGGAGTAACTGCAACTTTTTTTCCTGCCAGTCCTGCGCATTGCAAAGCCAGCATGAGAGCAGTCGTTCCGTTATTGCAGGCAAGGAGATGAGAAATACCAAGATATGCGCTTAATGAATATTCAAGTTTTCGGACATAATTCCCATTATTGGTAATCCATGCAGATTTAAAAATATCTCTACATTGCCTGAAGAAAAAATCTTCATCAGGCATTCGCGATTTTGTAATATATATTTTATTGTCATTATTCATTGCTAGATAGAGTACACTCATTGCATCTGTTGTCGAGAAAAAGAGAAACACAGCCTCATAGACCTGCCCTTTGGCAGGTTCCGGCTTGAGCCATACAATTTCTTGCCAACAGGCGTATTGTTGGTAACCGCTTGATTTTTTAATACCCGGAAAGGGCCGTTTGTCAAGATAATCGCTCAGAAAGAAAACTATCCCTCCGCCTTTCAAGAAAAATTTCATAATAATTTCAATATATTGAAATTATCATTTCGCCTGTTTTGCCACAATCACCAACAATACGCCTGTTAGAGCGTTCTGCTAATGAAATTAGCTAAACGCTCTGGCGACAGAGTTAGCTGGCGTCCGCGCCGGCGCTAGCCGGTAGCAAGCTTTGCTTGCGCCAGCCGCTGGCGAGTCTGCGAGCCTTACGGATGGCGACAGTAGAGACAGGCGCGGCGAAATTGACTTGCGCCGTTGCGCGCCGGAGCGAGCGTTTCAAAAGCACTATGCGCTAAGAAAACAGGCCTTGCGATCCCTTGAAGGCGGGAGCTTGCGCACGGTTTGCGGCGTTGGCCGGAAAGCGCCTCAGGCGCAGGCAAAATGCCGCGTACTGCACGCAAGGGAACAAAGGCAGCCTTGAGCACGCGCAAGATCCTTTACCCGGGCAAAAAGCCGAGCCTTCCGCCCTGGCAGGACCGCGGAGCAGGCGGACCTTACTGATCCACGCGCACGTCCAGGGTATTCCTGTCCTTGGAGAGCACAAAGCGGGTGCGCGCGGGTTTTTCGGACAAATCAATGACTACCCTGGTTTTGTCCGTCATCTTGCCGATGCGCACATTGTTCACCAAGGCATTTTTAGGCACGCCCGGGGCCTTGATTTGCCATTGCCCTTCCAGATCCACCACAAGCCTTTCCGGATTGGTCAGCGCCATGGTTTTGTAACGGATGGGCACGGAACCCACAAGGCGCACAGTGGCCCCTTTATCGCGCGCAAAGATCACAAAACGGCTGATGCTGCGTTCTCCGCCTGCCGCTTTTGCAGCGGCGGGGGCATTGTTGTTTGCCGTCTTTTCCGTTTTGGGCTTTTCAGCTCTGCTTTTTCCGGTTTTGCCTTTTTCCGCCTGGGCCGGCATGTCGGCTTTCTTCTGCTGCGCAGCGGGAGTTTCGGCAGGCGTCTTTTCCGCGGCCGGAACAGCAGGCGGTTCGGCACGGCGAGCCGCGTCGGCCTGAGGTTCGGGCATGGTGTTTTCCTGCGGCAAAGCCTGGGGGACGTCACGCTCCACTATGGGCGCATCCTGTCCGCCCTGCGGGTCAACGGGCAGAGGCGGCAGCGCGAGTTCCTGGCGGCCTTGCTCCCGGCTCGGAGTCGCAGGAGAGGTAAGAGCGTTGTGAGCCTGCTCAGACGGCAGCGTGGGCAGGCCTGCGTTGCCCTCAGGAGAGGCGGGCGCGCCGGATTCCACCACAGGGGCCGATGCCGGTTCGGATTTGCGGCCCAGGCGCTCGTTAAGCATGATCAGCGCCATACCCAGCACACAGACCGCCAGAATAAGACTGAGAATAACTTTATTCATGCCGTGAGGCTCCTGCCGAAATGGCGTGGCTGCGCTTCGGCGGTTCAATGAGCCCGCAAGGGGAGGCTCTTGTCGGGCCGAAGCTGTTTTTCCTTACTGATCTGGGCCAGCATCCGGGGGTAAAGAGTTTCATCGGCGTCCAGTCGCATGGCCATGTGGATGTGGGCGGCGGCTTCATCATAGAATTTCAACGCGCACAGGATGCGGGCCAGATTAAAGTGCGCGTGGTCGTCCTCCGGAGCCAGTTCAAGCACGCGTTTGCCGAAAAGCAAAGCCAATTCGGGCTGGGAGCTCTTGCGCAGTTTGACCCCGAAATCGCGGAACATATGCTTGTGGGTCGGCATAATATTGTCTCTGGAAGCCGCAAGCTGCTCCAGGGCGAGAATCGCGGCCTGACGTTCGCGCGGGCGTTTCAGGCGCAAGAGAGCCTTGCGAAAGCTCTCGCGCAGGCCGCTCTCGATTTGTTTGGCTCTGCGCGCGGCTTCCAGGGCGCGCACGCGGGCATCTTCCGGGTCCGGGTCGTGCGGGCCGGGCGTGGAAATCTGGGGTTGAGGCCCATCCGTCAGATGGCTAATATCCAGCATGGTCACGGGCATGGCCAGGATGGAGGGCTCGGACCTGAAGCGGGCGGCAAAGTCTGCCGCGCTGACGCGTTCCGGCGTGGACATGGGCTGAAAGGCCGTGTCCAACTGTTGTACGGCGTACTCCTGCGACGCAAGCTCCCAGACGAAGAAAAGCGTTTTGCGCGAACCGTCCGCCTTGCCGGAGGCAAAAGAGTACACGCCTAAATATTTGGGTGGACGCATGGGTAAAATGTACATCATTTGCGCCGAATGGCAAGATTGCCCCGTACCCTTTACGCGGCAGGGCCTTTCGGGTACTGTGAGGAATGCACGAAATGGCCATTGCTCAAAGCCTTCTGCGTATGGCGGAGGAAGAAATAGCCGCCAAAAACTGCAGCCGTTTGGAAGTGGTGCGCGTGGAATACGGCGCGCTCGCCGGCGTGGTGCCGGAATCTCTGGAGCTGTGCTTTGAGGCGCTGATCAAAGGCACGCCCCATGAAAGCGCGCGCCTTGAACTGATCCGCCTGCCCCTGCGTCTGCGCTGCCCGTTCTGCGGCGAGGTTTTCGGCGGTGAAGGCCAGGAGGCCCTTTTGCAGCCGTGTCCGGGCTGCGGGGAGCAATTCGGGCATGTCGTGGAGCAGGGCAAGGAATTGATCCTGAGTCATCTGGAAGCCCGCTGAAGGCGGGGAAAAGATTTTATCTCTCCAGAGGTTGCCGGGAGAAGCGGTTTTCAGCCGGTATTTCGCTTCTCGCCTGCCGGGAGAGAAAACGCAAGCCTGTTGAACAGCCCCCTTTGCGACGGCTGTTTTTCGTTACAGTGAGGAGAAAGCGCATGCAGATTCCCGTTGTCCGCAATGTTCTGGAAGCCAATGAAAAAATGGCCGCGCAGGTGCGCCGGCGGCTCAGTGAACGCAGCATCCTGGCCCTGAATCTGATCAGCTCTCCCGGCGCGGGCAAGACGGCTCTTCTGGAGCGCACCCTGCGCGATCTGGCCGGCGAGTTTCGCATGGCGGTCATTGAGGGCGATTTGCAGACGGACAACGACGCCCGCCGGGTGGCGGCCACCGGCGCGCAGGCCGTGCAGATCAATACCGATGGCGGCTGCCATCTGGACAGCAATATGGTTCTCTCGGCCCTGGACAATCTGGATCTGGCCGGGCTGGATATTCTGTTCATTGAAAATGTGGGCAACCTGGTATGCCCGGTGGAGTTCGACTGCGGCGAGGATGCCAAGGTCGCTCTGCTGAGCGTGGCCGAAGGCGACGACAAACCTGAAAAATATCCCCTGCTCTTCAATCTGGCCAAAGCGTTGGTGCTGAACAAGATTGATCTGCTGCCCCATGTGGACTTTGATCTGGATCGCGCCCGCGCCTTTGCCACCAGACTGAACAAGGATCTGGCCATATTTGAGCTTTCCTGCCGCAGCGGGGCAGGCCTTGAGAGCTGGTATGCCTGGCTGCGCGAAATGCGCGCGGCAAAGAAAGCGTCGTAACGCGGGTGCAGGCTGCCTTTGCAAGGCTCCGCCGTTTCAACGGCCGCCTTCGCCCGCCGCATACGCGGCCACGTCCACAATCAGCGTGCGGGAAGCCGGCCGCAACGTCAACGTAAACAACTGCACATCCTTTTGCGGCGCGTCGGCATTGGCCAGCGCGGGCAGCATGGCGGCGGGCGCCAGCATGATCGTGGCTTCGCCACGGCCGGATGCAAGAAAGTAGTCAAGGGCCTTTTGCAAAATATCCTTTTGCTTCATCGGATCCAGAGCTGTCATTTCGGTAAAGTTCATATCCAGACCGGGCAGTTCCGCCTGCCAGGGCCTGTATCCCTGGGCGTACAGGCTGCGCAGCAGCACGGCAAGGTTTTCGGCAGTGAGAGGCCGCCGCAGTTCCAGATGATCCAGAAGATCCGGCCCTTGCGCGGATGGTTTGCCCGCAGCGGGCGGCTGCCCCGGCGAAAGGCGCGCAGCCCAGGTCAGGCCGGCGAAACCCAGGCCTGCCAGCACGGCGTCGTTGTCGTCGCGCGGCGGGTCGGGGGGCAGCAGGCCGCACACTTCGCGCATGCTCATGCCCGGACGAAACTGATCCAGCGCGCAAACCGGCCTGCTGTCCGGTCCCGGCAGCAGACTTTGCACCGTACCGTTGAAATGGCGGCTGATCTTGTTGCGCATGTCCAGAATCAGACAGGCGGCATGATCGCCGCAAAAGGTGAGGCGGCGCGTCTGCCCGATGGGCACGGCCTTGAAGGAGCAGAACGCCAGGCCCGTGTCCAGACGCAGATCCGCTGTGCCGCCGGGATTTTCGATTTCATCCTGGCCGCCGGGCTGCATGTCCAGACGCACAAAAAAAACACGTCTCTTGGATGTGAAACGAATATTGAGCAAATCGCCGCTGGATTGGTTGCTGATTGCCAGGGCGGCATCTTCCGCGGCGGCCGGAGTTTGCGCCAAACTCAGAGCACAGAGAAACAGGCAGAGCAAAAACAGCCTGAAACGGCGTTGCAAGAGGTTCATGGCGAGCTCCGGTTGCAGTGTTGAGGCTTGCACTTTAGCAATGTCCGGGGGGCGCTTGTCAAGCCGCGCCCCTTGCCGGCGCAGCGTGCATGCCCCAAAACAGCCGCGGCTTTTGCGCGCTTTACGCTTCTGCGCTCTGTTGCTATGTTTCGCAGCGCAAAGCTTACGGCAATCAGGAGTTCCGCCCTTCCGGCGGCAGGAAACGGCAATCGGAGGCAGAGTAGAGACATGGCTTTTGTCACAAAAAAGCCCAACGCGGGAGACCAGAACCCGGAACGCAGCACGCCCCTGCGTTTCTCGTCGCTTCTGACGCTGTGTTTTTTGGTCCTGGCGGCCGTTGTCCTGGCCTATGTGGCAGGAGTCATGA
The DNA here is from genome assembly GCF_011039085.1 of Desulfovibrio sp. ZJ369. Taxonomy (GTDB): domain Bacteria; phylum Desulfobacterota; class Desulfovibrionia; order Desulfovibrionales; family Desulfovibrionaceae; genus Desulfovibrio. The sequence goes on from NZ_JAAKEI010000023.1 coordinate 39,617, forward strand.
GCGGGCGCGCATATTCGTCACGCCAGAGCTCCGCTGCCGTGCAACCCGCCGCCCACGCAGCGGCCGGAGATTCGCGGGATGGTGATGCGGCCGCGGCGCGGGAGACTCCTGAAAAAGACCCGCAGATACTTGCTCCTGAGGAGCTGCGCTTTGCTCTCGCCTTGCGTGGCAGAGCAGGCGAGGCTGCCGCGCGGGAAGCGGGCGGGGCGCAAGCTGCTCAGGGCGGCGGGGCTGACCAGGCCGCGGCGGCAGCTCCTGCTTTCCGGCCCGCAATCCCCCCGGCAACCGTACAACCCGCTGTTCCCGCCCCCGGCGCTGCCGGAGAAATGCCCCAGCCCCAGGCCGCAAATCCGGCCGCCATGTTTGATTATGTCTTTCAAGTGGCGGCTTTCAAGGATGAGGACAGTGTCGACGCCCTGCGTCAGCGTCTGGAGGGCAGAGGATTCCGCACCCGTATGCAGCGCGACGGAAAGTTGTATCTGGTATTCGTGCTGTTGCGCGGTGATACGGCCAGGGCCGCTGAAGTGCCGCAAATCATGCAGGAAATGCATTTGGGCGAGCCCATTGTGCGCAGCCGCAAGCCTGCCCTGTAAGAAGCGTGCCCACCGCGCGCGTCAGCCGTTGGCGGCTGTGCCGCCTTGCGGATGACGACAGCAGAGACAGGCGCAGGCGAACTTTAGAGCAATTTCACTTTGAAATTGCTCTGGCGGCCGCGGGAGCGGACGCCCGCGCCGAATGAGCGTCCAGACCGCGTTCTGGACGCGAAATGATGGCGGCGCCGCTTTTGAAATTGAATAATTTCAA
>NZ_JAAKEI010000024.1 GCF_011039085.1 Desulfovibrio sp. ZJ369
CTTGCAGGCGTATAACCAAAGATATCAGCCAACTGCTGTCTAGTGGCCTGTTTTGCCAGGTAAGCCTTCACGACGATAGTACGAATATTTTCAGGAGCGAACTTCATAGAACAAGTTTAGATTTTTTATGTAAAAAATTAAAGTTAAAATGCTCTAGTGTGAAATTGAACCAACAACTGCTTAGTTTCTGTTCTGCTTGAAGCAACTTCCCGCGCCAGGCATGGCAGAGGACCGCAGCCCGGCGCAAAGAGGGCGGCCTTGTTCAGGCATTGGAAAAAGCCGAGCGCAGGGCGCGCTTGCGCGGGGGCCGCGGTCATTGTGCCGCCGTCAGGGACAGGCAGGCTACTTTCTCGGTCGCCCCGTATCTTTGCGGGGTTTGATTGGGCCTTTTATCAGTTCTTTTTCCACCTGGGCCAGCAATTCCGAGGGCGCGAGCTTCAAGACCTCGGCAATGTTCATCAGGGCGTAGAGCGAGGCGTTGATGTTGCCGCGCTCCAGGCTGGAGACATAGGGCCTGGAAAGACCGGAAAAGTCGGCAAGCTCAACCTGGGTCAGGGCCGCTTTCTGCCGCGCCTGGCGGATGACGGCGGCCATTGCCCAATTAAGCGTTTCTTTTGTTTCCATAGACTCACGATAGTCCAGGCCTGACATAAAAAGCAATAATATAATATTTCTTTTTCTGCCAGGAATGGCGCGCCCGGCCTGCGCGGCCAGGCCCCGCATGCGGTGAGGCGCTTTGCCCCGGCTTGGATTTGCCCGGCCTTTGGTGTAGCGTCCGGCCATGGACACAAAGAAACTTCTGCTCGTCTCTCTGGGCCATTTGTCGTGCGATGTGAACGGCGGGGCCCTGCCCGCGGTGCTGCCCTTTCTGATCACCAATTACGGTTTCAACTACCAGGCCGCGGCCGGGCTGATGTTTGCCTTTTCCTGCCTCTCCTCGATCATCCAGCCGCTGTTCGGCTGGCTCTCGGACAAGATCTCCAAGCCCTGGTTCATTCCCCTGGGCGTGCTGCTGGCCGGGGGCGGCCTGGGGGCCGTGGGCTTTATGAGCAGTTATTGGGCCATCTTCGCGGTGATCGCGGTGAGCGGCGTGGGCGCGGCGCTCTTTCATCCCGAAGGCGCGCGCTTTGCCAACAGGGTTTCCGGCAGGACCAAGGGCACCGGCCTGAGCATTTTCTCCGTGGGCGGCAACAGCGGCTTTGTGCTGGGGCCGGTTCTGGCCGTGGCCGCGATCAACGGCTTCGGCATGCGGGGCACTGCCGTGTTCGGGGCCATTTCCCTGCTTATGGCGTGCATTCTGCTCTCTCAGATCGCGCGCATGGCAAGCCTGAAAAAGCCCCTGGCAACGAGCGGCTCACGCCCTGCGCTGGACGCCGCGGAAAGCAAAAAGGCAGCGGCCGGGCAGGCAGAGGAAGCAGAGGAGGAATGCGTCGGCGAGAACAACTGGAAGGAATTTTCCAAACTCACCGGAGCCATTATTTCCCGCTCCATTCTCTTTGTGGGCTGCAATACCTTTATTCCGCTCTACTGGGTCGGTCATTTCGGGCAGTCCAAGGATGCCGGGGCCCTGGCCCTGACCTGCTTTTGCACCTTCGGCGTGCTCAGCAACTTCACCGGCGGCATGCTTTCGGATCGCTTTGGTTATCTGAAAATCATCCGGCTCTCGTATCTGCTGCTGATTCCGACCGTGATTCTTTTCGGCTTTGCTGACAATCTTTACGCGGCCTATGCTCTGCTGCTGCCCCTGGGCTTTTCCCTGTATGCGCCGTTCAGTTCCATGGTGGTGCTGGGTCAGAAATATCTGGCCAAAAACATCGGCCTGGCCTCAGGCGTGACCCTGGGCCTGGCCAGCAGCATGGGGGGCATCGCCGCGCCCGTGCTGGGCCGCATAGCCGACGTCTACGGCCTGCCCCGCGCCATGCAGAGCCTGACCGTGGTGGCTGTGCTGGGCGCATTTTTCGCTTTTCTGCTGGTTGCGTCCGCGTCCGCCAAAGCAAAGGAGGCCCAGGCGTGAAGCACGTTCAAACCTATGTTCTGTCCCTGGGCGAAGCGACCGTTGTGGAGGAGGACGGCCGGATCGTGATGCTGGGCCTGTCCGCCAGGGACAAGGCCGCCGTTCCCGCGGACGCGCTGTGCCAGGAAAGCCCGATCCTGCGTCGGGCCCGCGTCCAACTGGAGGAATATCTGGCCGGCCGTCGTAAATCCTTCGAGCTGCCACTGGCCCCCAGGGGCACGGATTTTCAGCGCAAGGTCTGGGAGGCCCTGACCCGCATCCCCTACGGCGAGACGCGCAGTTACAAACAGATCGCCGAGGCCGTGGGCTGCCCGCGGGGCTGCCGGGCCGTGGGCCTGGCCAACAATCGCAATCCCATCAGCATTGTGATCCCCTGCCATCGGGTCATCGGCGCGGACGGCAGACTGGTGGGCTACGGCGGGGGCCTGCCGCTCAAAAAAGCTCTGCTGAGGCTTGAAGGGAGCCTTTGAGCGGACCGGGAGCCGTTGGGGCAAGGATTGCCGCCTTTTTGCCGGGGCCTTGGCAGCCGCGGTTTCGGCTGCTTGCGGCAGGTACACCGCGCAGTCAATGCCTCTGGCTTGCGCAGTGGCTTTTCGTTTTGCTCCCGTTCTGCGTCGCGTCCGCGTCAGGCCGGGATCAGAGGTTTTTTTTCATGGCCGCCGCCAGGTACATCTGGTATTTGCGCGCCTCCTGTCTGGCGTGCGCGCCGCAATTGCCCAGGGCGTGCGGAGCGGGCCAGCGCAGCAGCACGGGCAGATAGCCGTGCGCGGCGCAATACGCCTCCACTATCCCATGATATTCCGGCGGGATATAGCCGTCGTAAACCGCCGTGCGGCCCTCGGCCCGGCTCAGCGCCAGAGCAAGATACTCCGGCAGCAGTCCCGCGGCGCAGATCCGCCGCACGGCATGGCTGATCCGCGCGGGATTGAAGTTCTGCGCCGCGCAGGCGCGCAGGGGCTCGGCGCAGGCAATCTGCCCGGCGGCGATCTGCGCGATCAGCATGTCCCCGGCAATGGCGGCGTGCGCGCCGAAAATTTCCCGGCGGATGGAAGTCTTGCCGGAGCCGGATTCCTGCAGGAGCAGAAAGATATAGGGTTTTTTGCGGCGGATATGGTAGACAAAACGAGGCAGAGGATCGCCGATCTGCCGCGGACTCTGCCCCATGTCTTTCCAGGCATAGCCGTTGAGGAGGGATTCCAGCAGGCGCCGGGTGGGAAAGCGGCGCACGTCTATGCTGCGCCGCACCTCAACCCATTGCGCCTCGTCGCCGGGCGCAATGCCGAGCTCCAGAACCAGCAGGCCGTCCGGCGCGAGCATGCCCGCCAGAGAATGAAGCAGCTTCTCCTGATCCACGGCGTAATGCAGGGCCGAGGCGCAGAGAATGACATCGAATTTTTGCGTTGGGTCCAGATCTTCCCAATCCTGCTCAAGAAAGACGCACTCCGGGAAGAAGCGCCGCGCAGCGGCAAGAAAGGACGCGTTCCGGTCAATGCCCAGCACCTTGCGCGCGCCCTCAAAAAAAGCGTAGCCGCAGAAAAAGCCCTCGTTGCAGCCCACATCCAGAAAACTTTTGCCCGCCAGCGGGGGCAGAGCCAGACAGGCCAGCTTTTCCAGAGAGTTGGAGGAGCCGCTACGGTAGGGGAAGGTCTGATAAGCGGGCATTTGCTGTTCCTTCACGGCATGACGAAAGGCCGGAACCCGGCCCCAGGCTGAAGCCGTCGGGCGTGCCGCGGCCCGGCTTTGCCGCCTGCCGCAGTCATGCGCGGTTGAAAAAAAACCTTATGGCTTGAGCGGGAAGAGGATTGCGCGTGGCAATCTTTTGGTCATACATACCCTAAAAACGCAATCCCGGCTATATCCCCTTTTACCTGCGCGCCAGGGGCAGGGCCCGGCTGCGCGACCGCCGGGCTGCGGAACGGCCACACCGGGCACGAAGAGGGAGCACGGCATGTAAAAATCCAAATCCGCATGGATCGGGAGCGGATGAAGGCTGAGATCTGCGAATTGCCATTTTTACAATATTTGATTATCTATATTTCACCCGGACGGATCACATGATCTGTCCCTTATTCCGAAGACAAGGGCGCTGCCCGAACAGGAGATAGTATCATGGCTGAAAACAATGAAGAACCTATGGATGCCTTGCGCAATGAGTTGACCAACCTGCGCGATCAGGTGGAAACACTGGTCAAATCGCTGGGCGAGAGCGGATCGGCCGTATCGTCGGATTTGATCGCCAAGCTGGCGAACGAACTGGAGCATTACCGGAAAATGGCCACCGACAAAATGCACCAAATGTATGAAGCAGGCAGCGCGGGCGTGGAAAACATGGGCGAGCATGTGCGCAAGCACCCCCTGGCATGCGTGGCCGTGGCCTTCGGCGCGGGTTGCGTGCTTTCCTGGCTGTTCCGTCAATCCAAGTAAGCAGTCCCGTGAAAGGTCTGACTGAATGCATCATCAGTTTTTTCGACCTGCTTGAGGCCGAAGGGCAGCTCCTGCGGCACAATGTCCTGCGCACCTTGCGCATGGCTTTGCTGCTTGCGCTGGGGCTGCTCTTCGGCGTCGCGGCTGTGGCTTTTTTTGTGGCGGCCTTGTACAAGGCCCTCTCGCTTGTGCTGCATCCGGCCTGGGTGTTGTGCATCATCGGGCTGATCTGCGCGGGCATCGCCGGAGGCTTGTTATGGATGTCGCTCCCAAAGAAAAAAACTACAGCGTAGGGGAAGCCAAGGAACGTTTGCGTTCTGCTTCGGCCCGCTTTGATCCTCTGGCCTTTCTCAAAAGAAGGCCGTTGCGCACTGTGGGCACGGCTTTTCTGGCGGGCCTGGCCTGGGGATCGCTGCGCTGCCGCGCTGCTGCGGCAGGCCTGCTGCCCTTGGGGCTTCAGGCCTGGGCCCTGGCCGAACGCCTGGGCCTTGCGCCCAGGCGGCGGTGAGTGTCAGAGGATGGCAGTTTTACAATACTCTAACGCCGTCTTGCGGCGCGGGTTCCGCCCCACTGACCGGAGGCCAGGCCCTTCAGGGACTGCCTCCGGCCAGTGGGGCGGAACGAAACATGGAAACGCACCGCGTTTGAAAGTTACTCTGATCGAGCATATCGCTTTTGAAACACTCGCTCCGGCGCTTCACGGCGAAAGTAAATTTCTTCTGCGCCTGTCTCTGCTGTCGTCATCCGCAAGGCGGCACAACCGCCAATGGCTGACGCGCACGGCGGCCATGGCTTCGCCCTGCCTGAGCGTTCAGAAATATCATTACCCATACAAAATTAGAGCAGATTACCTTTGACTTTTTATGAAAGTCAAAGGTGCCGCTTTCGCGTCAGCAGAGCATTTTCAAAGTGAAAATGCTCTATGAGAAGAGCGAATGAGATTGACCAGTGCTGATCAGTGATATCTGTAAATTATAAGATTCGTATTCCTTTTACTTCACTTCTTGTTGAATACTCATCTGAGATATTAAACGAGATTATATTATTGATACACCCATATTGTTTTCCATTATGAAAATACCCAAATTCTTCGTTACGATACTGTTTTTTATAAATAATTCTTGGGACTTCAGATTCAATATATGATAAAAATTCTGTAATCCTATACTCGTTAAATAAGGGATCTGAAGTAATAACAACATGATCACCGCACATATGCGTTATAATAGAAACTATCCAAGGCAAATCAATGTTGGCTATATCTATAATATTAGATAATATATGCATACTACATTTCATTGGTGTGCGTATTACATAAAATTTGCCTTGATTCCTCTCAACTGAAAGGTCAATGTTTAATTTATTAATGTCACCTGTAAATCTTGTTGTCGAATATAATTTGTTTATATGGTATTCAGCAATGTTACAAGCAATACTTGAAGGCTCCATCAAAGTAATTGAATACACAGCCCCAAGCAAACCAGTTTCATATAAATTTTCCAAAAGTGTAAGAGTTCCGATGCCTTGGCCACAAGCCCAATCATATAAATCAAATCCGCATGCTATCATTTCGTGTACGGATTCAAAGGATTCTCCACTAAATATATGATTCAGAACCTGTCTATGCCGTTTGCCGTAAGCGGCCATATAAGCTGCGCATTGTTCTCCTGTGCAAAATATTGACTTTCCTCTATCCACTCCAGGATATTGATTAGGATAGCCAGTATATCCTGTACCAGTCAAATATTCTTCTGAATTAGCAATAATATAATCAATATCTTGTTGAGGCAATGATTGGATATACTCCAAATATCCATTCTCATCCATTCTTAAGCTCCAATTATTGTGTCGGCATTCGCATTATCTCTATGCTGTCGCCAATTTTTTATGGCTACAGCTTCATTTGTATTTGCATAACAATATACACATTGATGGGGACATGTATTATATTGTCCTATATCTTTACTTTTCATACACCCGCATGCAGTACGCATACCTATATGGCGATTATCTCCCTTAATTATAGCATACTTTCCATTCCCAATCGGAAATGCTCCTTCTGGTATATTAATCTGTGAATTGATTTGCTGATCATTAAGCAGACTTAACTGGGTTATACGTTTCTCTTGTTTTTGTTCGATGATCTCGGCCTGTAAATAATTCATTAATTCAGGCGATTGATTACCAAATCTGACGAGCAACCGGTCATCTACGCAATGGTTATGCTCAATTCCAGGTAATTTTACTAATTCACCGCAAGTAGCCAACTCATAATTCCAGCCCAGTTCTTGATTCATTAGAACAAGTTTTGCGGAAAATTCATGCATCTTTTTTTGTGTCCAATCAATCCAATTAATATGTTTTCGTTTCAGATTTCGTTTTACTTTTGCATAATTCATTATATCGATAAAACTGAATACAAGTTTTTCTGTATATCCTTTTAATTGTTCTCCTAAGTTACTTATTTTGGAAATAAGAACCTCGATATTTATCTTATCTGTTAATATAAGTGGATCAAAACGCCATATAACTGCACCTTTTCCAAGTTTCTCTACGAGTTGTTTAAAGGTTTCGATCCTACCTCCGAGAGAATCCCTAATTCCTGCTTCATATCCTTCGTTGCAATAGTCATTAAGAGTATATTGTATATAGCAGGAAATTCCTTTTTCTTTGATATATTCTAATGGAGTTAAGCCGTGTAATTTTGTCAAAGGTTCTAAAAGCGGCTTTGGATTTTTTGACCAAAATACAATAAATTTAGTATTATCGTAGCATACATATGATTTTCCCCCAAATGGATTATGCCATAGCGAGTATCCTACTTTCAGACGTTGCATAAACCATGAAATATAGAAAGCTGGTATATCTGTGCTTCGGCTAGCAGATACAACGAGGGGACATGTAGCTTCAGCTCTCTCACCGTTATCTAGGATAATTTGTTTCTTTTTAGGATAAAATTTGTTCGTCATAGCTCATAAGCTTTTTTGCCGATTATTCTGAATGGGTATAAGGTCATTTGGCTACTCCATATATTACTACGAAAAACTTTTTAAAATGCAAATAGTTATCTTGCGTAGCCACTAATTCTCAACATTCCCCGCAGCCATTTGGATCTTCCCTATCTCTCATCTGCATGGGGGAATATACCAACTTCATTGTAAAACCCTCTTCTCTGTAATCCATTTCTTTCTCCTCCTCAACATCCTCAATCTCGTATTGCCAACCTTCCTTTGCTACGCGCTCTTGAATGATGTCCGATTTTACATACAAGAAAACCGGCCAGGATTTTCATCCTAACCGGTTGATTTCATTGGATGGTGGAGCTGGACAGAATTGAACTGACGGCCTCTTGAATGCCATTCAAGCGCTCTCCCAACTGAGCTACAGCCCCACGGCAGAAGGCATATTGCCCAAAAGGGCCTTGCCTGTCAATACTCTTTTTGCAAATTTTCCGCAGCAGCGCGGCTCAACCCTCTGGCAGGCGTGCGTGGTTGGCAGCGTCTCCGCAAAACATGGCGGGCGTTTTTTGCCGGTGCCCTTGCAGGGGCGCGGCCCGCGGGCTTTTCTCCGATGCGCCCTGCCTCTGCTCAGCGGTTTTGCCCGGCCAGTTCCGAGAGCAGCTCGCCGGTACGGTTCAGGGCGTCGGCCAGCACTTCGTCCGCCACGGCATAGGAGAGGCGGACGCAATTGTCGTCGCCGAAGGCCGCGCCCGGCACCAGAGCCACATGCCCCTTGTCCAGCAGCCAAGTGCACAGCTCCGTGGAATTGTTCACCGCGCCGCCGTAGCACTTGCGCACATCCACAAAGAGGTAGAAAGCCCCGTCCGGCTTGGGGCAGACCGCCCAGGGCCAGTCGCCGATGATCTTCATGGCCAGATCGCGGCGGCGCATGAAAGCCGCGCGCATCTCCGCAATACAATCCTGCGGCCCTTCCAGGGCAGCCACGGCTGCCTTCTGGGCGATGGAGCAGATGCTTGACGTGCTGTGCCCCTGCATGGCGGAAATCTTTTTGATCAGATCCGGGTGCGCGGCCAGAAAGCCCACGCGCCAGCCTGTCATGGCGTAGCTCTTGGAAAGGCCGTTGAGCACGGCCACCAGCTCCGGGCAGTGCTCGAACCAGGTGACGGCTGTGGTCATCTGCGCCGGAGGAAAAACGAGCTGATCGTAAATCTCGTCGGCCAGCACGAAAATGCCGCGCGCCAGAGCCCAGCGCATGATCCGGGTGAATTCGCTGTCGGTGTAAACCGCGCCCGTGGGATTGCAGGGCGAATTGAGGATCAGCAGCCTGGTCTTGTCGGTGGTCCGCTCCTCAAGCATGAGGGGGGTCACCTTGAAATTGCGTTCCGGCCCGGCATGCACGGTCACGGGCACCCCTCCCGCGAGCTCCACCATGTCCGGATAGCTCAGCCAGTAGGGCGCGGGGATTAGCACTTCGTCGCCCGGATTGAGCGTGGCCTGCAGAAAGTTGTACAGGCAATGCTTGCCGCCTGCGCCGATGATGATTGATTCCGCGGGCACGGGCACGCCGTAGGCCCGCTCGAAATACCCGCCTGCGGCTTTGCGCAGATCGGGGATGCCGGGCACTGCGGTATAGCGGCAGAAATTGGCGTCAATGGCGGCTTTGGCCGCTTCGCAAATGTGCCTGGGCGTGGGGAAATCCGGTTCGCCCACGGCCAGGCTGGTCACCTCCACGCCCTGCGCTCTGAGCTCCAGGGCCCGGCTGTTGACACTGAGAGTCAGAGAAGGTTTGATGCTGCGCAAGCGTTCGGAAATCTGCATGGAGGGCTCCTTCACGTTGAGATGCGCGGACGCGGCGATACGGGACGGATTGACGCGCAACTTTTTTAGCAGGTTCGGCGCGGGGTGTAAATGCGCAGGGATCTGAGCCCAGGGCTGACCCTAAAAATCATCGCAAAACTTCCGGGTGTACTATGAGGCATGTCTGTCTTGAATCCGAACGGCAAAGCCCCGGCAGGCATCAGCCCGCCGGTCCGCTGCTGCCCTTTCCGCCTGACTGCGTCGTCGGGCGCTTTGTGCAGCGGCGCAAACGCTTCAGCGTGGAATTGCGCCTGAACGGCGAGCAACTCTGGGTGCACAGCAATAATTCCGGCAGCATGCTCGGCCTGACCCGGCCCGGCGCATTGGTGCTGGCTTCACCGGCCGCCAATCCGGCCCGCAAGCTCAAGTACACTCAGGAATGCGTCTGGCTGGCGGAGACCGCCACGCCGCAGGCCCTGGACCCGGAGCCGCGGCCTTTGGCCCGTGGCGGCGAGGGGCAGACGGCCGGGGCACGAGGCCGCGGCTTTTGGGTGGGAGTGAACACCAGCGTGCCCAACCGCATGCTGGAAGCGGCTTTTGCGGCCGGGCGGCTCGCCTTTGCCGCCGGGTATACGCGGCTTGCGCGCGAGGCCGGACGCGGGCAAAGCCGCCTGGACGCCTGCCTGAGCGGGCCGGGCTTGCCCTTGCTCTGGGTGGAGTGTAAAAACGTGACCATGGTTGAAGACGACGCGGCCTGCTTCCCGGACGCGGCCAGCGAGCGGGGGCAAAAGCATTTGCGCGAGCTCATGGATATTGTGGCGCAAGGGGAGCGCGCGGCCATGTTCTACCTGGTGCAGCGCCCGGACGGGCAGTGCTTTGCGCCCGCGGACTTCATTGATCCGGCCTATGCCGCGCTGTTTTACGAGGCTGCGGCCGCCGGGGTGGAGATGTACGCTTACCGGGCTGAGGTCAGTCGGCGCGGCATTGAACTGGGCGGGCTTTTGCCGGTGCGCGGGCAGTAGAATAAATGAAGGCGGGCTCGTTTGGGTAGCCTCCCTTCAGTCATTTCACAGATAAAAATAAGTAATTATCAATAACAGTATAGCGATAATAACTGGTTTCCTTGTAAGAAGCTGACTTCAGCTTTTCTGTCATCCCCTGCTTTTTTACAAAATTTTTTGCCTCATTACCATACATAACATTCCCATATCCGAGTTCACACGCCACAGGTCTCCATCGCATTGCCTCTCCGAGGCCTTCTGTGGATCTGGAGCGGACATGCGTATTCTGCTGAATGTTGCCAGATAACCGATTAAAATCTTTATCTTCCGATAAAACGACTAATCCTCTAATTGATTCCGGAACAACTGGAATAGAAGAAAGATCCGACATCCATGAACTCATCACTGTTTTTATAAATGTGATGTTTTGCATATTGTGCATATAAAAATATGACGATAAAAAGATGGCAAAGAGTATAAGAGCAATCCTAATTTTTCGAAGAGCAAGGACAAAAACCATAATAGTTGCCATAAAAAGGCAGGTAGTTGATCTTAGATCCGTATTTAATCCTGCCGGAATTGCTAATGCAAAAATACTCAAAGAAACCATTACGAGAACAACAATATGAATTAATGATAAATTCTTTTTGAATATTTCATAAGAAATAAGCAAACCACAAATGGGAAGAAAGCAAAGAGCAGTTTTGCCAAAAAAGTTATAAGTAGAAATTATATTTCGAGATGCCTTTTTCAAATTAATAATAGCATCTTCAAGTCCATAAATGTAATTTGGATTTCTCCATGAATCTAATCGAATAAAGCTTCTACATAATATAAGTGTTATTATTTGGGTGATAATAAATCCAACGACAAAGCCAACTATCCAGTAAAATATTATGTATTTATCTAATTTTTTATCTCCAATAAAAAGAAGAGGAAGAAGAAAATAGAAATGACTTAATACGCCATTAAAAAGAATACCAAAAATGAGAAAGAATAATAATTTATGGACACTTTTATAGGAAAGTGATGCCATCGCTAAAAGGACAAGACTCAAAACCGCTGTTTGGGCCCACTCATTAAGTAAGTGTATAGGGGGAATAAACAAGCACAAAAGTGCAATCAATATTGCATATTTTTTTTCTAATACATTTTCCATACACCGATATGCAAATATAAAAAAACATCCTATACCTATACTAGATGCAAACTTTATATTTACATATTGCAGTGAATTAAAAAATAAATAGTTTAGCCAACGCCCTTCAGCACGTAGTTTTCCATAATAGGAAGGGATATATTTTAATTCATCATGTCGGAATGCTGGTATAGAAATAAAATTATATACCATGTCTGCTAAGAATAAACTAAGAATAGTTATCCCTACAAAAAGAGACGCAGAGGATAGAGAAATTTTATTTTTTAGCAACATCATAGTATCTGCCTCAACGCCCAGAATCTCTGGCCGAAGTAATTCAGGGCGGTATAAAGACACATGCCAGCAAACATAGCGATATTTTCCGGGAGAGTATTAACTAAATAATGCCTTACTATCATCCAGAGTTCCCCTCACATGAAACTTGGCAAAAAGAGCCATTTGTTTCCCCAGAATCTTTCCGCTTCGCTATACCATGCTGGCATGGCACTTGGGGCAGTCGGGCTTTGCTTTCATGGGTCCTCCTTTGGGAGGGATAGAACACATTTACATCATATTGTTACTACTCTCCGTTATTTTTCCCGGAAACCTTCCCAACTTCCGCCAAGAGCTCTTCCCAGGCCGCCACTGTCGCCTCGGGCGCGAAAACTTCAGCCCGGGATTTCCCCGCTTCCAGAACGGCAGGGTCAGGCTTTTTTTCCAGCACTTTTTGTAAAGCGTCGGCCAGGGCAACAGCATCCCCTACCGGCGTCAACGCGCCGTAAGCGCCGTGGGCAAGCACTTCGCCGGGGCCGCTGGGGCAGTCCGCGGCCACCACCGGCAAGCCTACGCAGAGGGCCTCCACAAGAACCAAAGAAAAACCTTCAAACAGGGAACTGAGCGCCAGCGCCCGGGCCCGGGCCATAACCGGAGCCGGCTCCATGAAGCCCGGCAAATAAACGGTGTCACGGATGTCCAAGCGGCGGATATCGGCTTCCAGCCGCGCGCGTTCCGAGCCTTCGCCCAGGATGCAGAGATGCTGCCTCATTCCGCGTCGCAAAAGCAAGGCATGCGCTTCCAGCAAAAGGTGAAAGGCCTTTTGCCGCTCCAGCCTGCCCACTCCGAGAATGACCGGCGCTGCAAAGCAGGCCCGCAGCGATTCAGGCAAAGGCGCAGCCGCCCGCCTGCGCAGATCCGCCGTGTTCACCGGGTTCCAGAGAACGCGCAAACGCGGCTGCAAGCGGGGCCAGAGGCAGGCCGATGATTCCAGAATGCCGCGGCTGACGCAGGCCACCGCGCCGCAGCGGCCCAGGGCCCAGCCCAGCAGAAATTTATACAGTCGCCCGTAAAGATATCCCTTTTGCGCCAGATACCCGGCCACGTCCTTGTGCAGCCAGCCCACAGCGCGGCCCGGAGCCGCAAGAGCTGCCCAGAAAATGCTTTGCAACTCCAGGCTGCCCAGAACCACGTCGCTGCGCTGCGCCAAATGCCGGATGCGCGCGGCGTTGCGCAAGGCCGCAAAAAATCCCGGCCTTTCCGGCATGCAGAGCCGTATGCCCGCAGGCCTGCGTCGGGCCAGGGCCGGGATATGCCGCACACAGGCCAGCACGATATGAAAACGCGCGGGATTGAGGCGCCCGGCCAACTCCAAAGCGATATTTTCCGCGCCGCCGCCGAAACTGTGCAAAAGGATCAGACAATGCGTCATGCCGTGCCGCTCCCGGCGCTATCTTCCAGACCCATATGTTGCGAAAGGGCGTAAAAACAGAAAAAGGGCAGAGAAAATAAGGGATTGCGAACATCCAAGGCCGCCAGCGAGGCTACAAAGCCCAGCACCAGCCAAGCTGTGCAGGCTGAGGTCGCGAAACTCAAGGTATTGTCGGCTGGCCGAATCCTATGCAACGTATGCAGACGCAGCCAGACGCTTCCTGTAAACGCAAAAGCCAAGGCAAGCAAAGGCAGGCCGTATTGGGCCCCCAAGGCGGGAAGAGCCGAAAGCTCGCCGCCACTGCCTTTCTCCTTCCAATCGCGCAGCTCTTTATCTTGCAGATTTTGCATATAGTGTGCCCCATTGTGCAGGTGCGCAAAATACCAGTTGCGCCCTACCCCCAGCAAAGGATATTTTGCAATCATCTCCAGCGTATCAAGGGTCACTACGACGCGCGGCAGATTGCTGACATTCTGCCACATGCTTCTCTTCAGCAGATAATTGTGTATATGGGGCGTATTCATGGCTGCATATACACATCCAGCGGCCAGAGCCAGAGTGATAAGGGTTTTGGCGCCCTTGCCTCCCCCGCGCAGGCAAAAGAGCAAGGCCAGTCCCAGCGTCACGGCAGCGAGAATTTGCCCCGTGCCGGAACGACACAATATCATGATGGCCAGGCAACAAGTCAGGATGCTGAAGCCTGCAAATAAAAATTTGCGGCCGCGATACGCCATTGCCAGCAGGCCGAAAGCCAGGGGCACGAAAAACACCGCGATCATGGCTGCCAAAGCCGAAGCCTCTTCAAAAAAACCGTTAAAGCGGGCTAGTGTCAGGGCATACGCGCCCTTGCTGTAAAAATCATAAGTGCTGTCCGGCCAGCGCGCTTCCAGCCAGGGCGAAAGCGCGGCCAGCGTCTCATGCACCAGATTCCTGAGCGGGCTGCGACTTTCCCCGGCCTGATAATACATGGTCGATACGCCGTAAACGTATATGGCCTGCACGGCGCACCACAACGCCAGAGCGGCAAAAGTCCAGCACGCGCCGCGCACCAGTAGGCGGCGGGCTGCGGCGTCCCGCATGAGCACGCGGCAAAGCATGGCGAAAAACAGCACAAAAGGAATTTGCGCAGCGAGTTTGAGCAGGCCCAAAAGCACGGCGTGGAGCCTGGAAGCGTTTTGCGGCAGGTAGAGCTGCGCGCTTTGCCAGCCTGCCGCAGCCTGCATGACGAAGAGCAAAACGAGCCAGGGCAGGAAAGGCCGCAGCACGCCCCAGGCTTCAGCCACGCTCCAGAGCCGCCTTCTCCAGGCCCAGAACATGAAAACCAGGCAGGGATACAGCAAAAAATGCTGCGCGTAATAATTGGGTATGCCTCGGAACAACCATACTTGCCAGCAGGCCAAAGGAATCAGCAGAAAGGCGAACAAACGCAGCGGCCATTGCGGGGAAGATGCGGGAGGCATGCTCAACTCCTGATCAAAAACTTCAGCAGCTCGTAAAAATAGCCCGGCACCTGCTTCAGAGTGCGCCATCTGTTGTTCCCCTTCATCAGCGCGTCAATAAGCAGAAGGCAGGCAGGATAATAGAAAAGATGCAAGAAGAACGCCTTTCTATAGGAAGATGCATACGTTTCATACAGACTGTTGCGTATCAAATATTCTTTAAGATCGGCAAGACTGCTCAAGGCATCCCGTCTTTTGGACATATCCAGCGTCACGCAGGAGCCATGCTTGACATAGGCATATAACGCGCTGTTGACGCAGACCAACCCCGGCTCGCCGGCCAGAGCCTTGAAGGCGAAGGCCATGTCTTCGGACATGCGCGACTGTGGAAAGCGTATGCCCTTGGCCTCAATGAAGGCGCGTTGGTAAATCTTGTTCCAGGGAGAAGAGAGCAAGTTGCTGTCCCTGAGCAAATCCTGCGCGCAATGGATATGCTCAGGCAAAAGAATGCGCGTCTTTTCCCCGGTCACAACCCGCATGCCGCAGACGGCAACCTGGGCCGATGCCGCACGCGCGGCCTCATACAGGCGCAAAAACATTTGCGGATCAGGCAGATCGTCGGCGTCCGCAAAGCCCAGATATTCGCCTTGGGCCACGGCCAGCCCGGCATTGCGGGCCGCGCCGGGCCCCATGTTGCGGGGCTGCGCCAGAAAACGGATTCTCCCGGGACAGGTCGCGGCGTAGCGGCGGCCGATGTCCGGCGTGGCATCAGTGGAGGCATCGTCCACCAGAATGATCTCCAGACCGCGCAACTCCTGCGCTAAAAGCGCATCCAGGCAGCGCGCCAGCCAGGGCGCGGCATTGTACGCGGGCACGATGACGCTCAAGGGGCAGGTCATGGTTATTCCGCATCCTTTGACACAGGGGGAAAAAAGGCAGCCGGGCAAAAGCGCAGCACAGACCAGGAAAGACCGAGAAATATGCCGCCTTCCACCAGCAGCGGCAAGCAGGCAGCGCCCGTAAGCCCCCAGAAATGCCCGATAAGGGCGGCTGCGGGCAGGCTCAGCGCGCCTGCGGCCGCCAGGGTGAACGCCAGTGCTTTCTCCTGCCCGAAAGAAACCAGGGTTTGCGTGCCCAGCACGAAATTACAGGCCAGAATGGGGGCCAGAAAAGCCATGATCCGTAGAATCGGCACGGCTGCGGCATAGTCCCTGCCCAATGCCAGACTGATCAGCAACGGCGCGGCATACCAGATCGCGGCTGCCGCGCAAAGCATTACGAGCGCGGTACCGAGCAGGGACCAGCGCAACAAATGCGCCGCGCGCCTCTGCTCCCCAGCCCGCAAGGCGCAAATTTCAGGAAAAAGGGTCTGGGTGACCGGATTGCTCAGACTGACCGCCGCGCGCACGATCTTATCCGCGGCCATGAGCATGCCCATCTGGGCCGGAGGAAGAAAAAAACCCAGAATCAGTTGCGTGCCGTTATTATACAGTAAGGATGAAAGCACGCCGCCGAAAAGCGTTTTGGTACGCGAGAGAGCCTGGAGGCCGCTGCGGAGGCTGAAAGAAACATGATAACGACGCAGCAGACCGCTTGTCAGCAGAGCGTAGACCAGACCTTTGCACAGCGCCGATAAAAACAAATACAGCGGCCACTGCGCCGCTGCGCGCACACAGACGAAGGTCAAAAGCAAGACCGCCGCGCTGCTGCCTGTGTCCCAAACAGCCATGCGCCGCATGCCGTTGCCCATGCCCTGAAAAAACCAGGTGGGGTTGATGCCGCGGCTCAGCCCGCCCAGCACGGCCAGAGCATACGCGCCCGGATGCGCTGCGGCATGCGGCAGAAAAGGCAGCAAAACAAGGCTGCCCGCCAGGCAGGCGGCAGCCAGAAGCATTTTGGCGGAAAGCACATCCCCCAGGATTTTCGCCAGCGCAACGGGTTTTTCACGACATACGGCCGCCGCGCGCACCGCGCCAAGCGTAAAGCCCCAATCCATGACCAGGCCGACCACAACGGAAATCACGCTCATATACATCAGCAGGCCAAAGGCTGCCGGCCCCAGAACCCGGGCAAGCCACGGCAGAGCCAGCAAAGGCAGGAGCAGTTGCGCAGCCTGGATGGCGCTGAAGGAAAAAAAGGTGGAAAGATGCGGCAAGTCCCGGAACAGGCGCGGCAGGTTGCTCATGCCTTGTTCCGCTTTTGGGCCAGGCTGCGATACAGGTTGACGTACGCCTGGTAATTGCGCGCAGCGTCGTGATGTTCTTCCACGCGGCGGCGCGCTGCCGCGCCCATCTTGCGCCGCAAGGCCGCATCCTGCGCAAGCAGGCGCACATACGCGATCATTTCCTGGGGCGAAGCTCCCAAAAAGCCAGTCACGCCGTGCTCGACAATGGCCCTGTTGGCAGGGATGTCCGTGGCCACTACGGGCTTGCCGAAGGTCATGGCTTCCAGAACAGCGTAGGAAAGACCATCCCAGAGAGAAGTGTGAACGTATATATCAAGTTGCGCGAGGCGCGTCAGCGCCTCGCTCCGGCTGAGCCAGCCGGAGCATTTCACATGCGGCGGCAAGGCGGCTGTTTTTGAGGGCGCGCCGATCCATGTCCAAGACGCGGCGTCTTTCAAGGCAGTCGCCAGCTCGGCAAAAAGCCGGGGATTGCGTTGCGGCTCCATGCGCCCGCAGGTGCCTGCCCGGATATGTTCCAATGCTTGTGGAGGCTGCACAACAGGCATGCTCTGGCGCAAGGCGTCCATTTCCTGCAGGTTGACGGCGTTGGGAATGCAGACAAGCTGACAGTTTTTACCCGCCAGCCGGCAGGCAAGCTCATACTCTTCCCGGCCGCAGGCCACGAGCGCATTGCCTGCGCGGGCCGCAAGCCATTCGGCCAGCTTGTAGCAGGATCGTTGCCAAGGCCTCACATCCGTGCGCAAAAAAGCAAATCCGTGCGGCGTGTACACGGAAGGCATATCCAGACTGCGGGCAGCCCAGCGCCCGAGAAAACCGGCCTTTGAGGAATGACAATGCACCACGTCGGGCCGCAACCGGGCGAGCAATGTCCGCAAGCCCATAAAAGCCCGCCAGTCCTGCACAGGGCTGATGCTCCGCGCCATGGGCAGGGAATAAAACGCAACATCGCCGGGAAAAAACTCCGCGAAGTTTTTCGGCGTCTCCGGGCGCGTGGCATGAATGATGGAATGCCGGAGCCCCTCCTGCGCGGAGTGGCACAGCGTGGCAATGGCCGCCAGGCAGCCCGCTGCAAAAGACTCCACCACATGAACCACATGAATGGGGGCGCAGCCGACTGGGGCAGCGGAATTCTTCATATCCGGGTCCATCTGCGCTTACCTGCCGAAAAAAGGGAGCGGACCGGATATTCCTGCCCTGAGCCCGGTCTTAAAAAAACTTTGCCGTCAGGGGGACAAGACCCGCGGCATTTCCGGCCGGCCGCTTGCGCCGGTGAGGAGACGCCGCGCGCGTCAGCCTCTGACGGTTGTGCCGCCTTGCGGATGGCGACAGCAGAGATAGGCGCAGGCGAAATTTACTTGAGCCGTTAAGCGCCGGAGCGAGCGTTTTAAAAGCACTATGCTCTAAAAATTTTCCTGCCGCCGCTGCCCGGCAATCAAAGACCCGTCTGTCATAAAAATACAAACAGCCATGCCGTCCTTTTGGCATGGGGTTTTCCCGGCCGGGACCGCAAGCAGCGCATTGCTTTTCGATGGTGAGGCCTATAAGTTCTTGTTTCGCAGAGTGAACGAGGCCAACAGTCCTTTTAGGTTAATTTTCTGTTTGAATCAAGCAAAAAAACAGAAAAATGTTTTATTTTTTAGCTTGAGCAGAAAAGAAGCCTTTTGACTGGATATTCCTTTTTGCGCAAACAGGACACCATGACCACTCTCGGCTCACGCATCAAAATGGCTCGCGGCAAGGAATCACAGGAAAAATTCGCCGCCAGGCTTGAGATCAGCAAGGGCGCTCTGGGCTTTTATGAGCGGGACGAAAATCTGCCCAAATCCGACGTTATTCTTAAAATCTGCGCCTTCACAGGCGCTTCGCTTGACTGGCTGCTGACTGGCGCGGAATCCGCCTCCCGCGAAGCGGCGCACGACCTCGCCCCGTGCCTGACCCCTGCGAATCAGGCGGAACAGACCGCGGCCGCCGCTCCGCACGAGAGCCGGGAGTGGTCCTGCCCGCAGTGCGCGGAGCTGAAAAAACGCCTGACGGCCCTTGAGGAGGAACGGCGGGAATTGTGCGCTGAAAACAGAGGCTTGTGGAAAAAGGTTTGCCTGCTGCTGGAAGGGGTTGCCGGTCCGCAAGAGCGGCAGCCGTAGCCTCCAGGGGCGGCGACTGCTGCCGTCGTGCATTGGCCTGGAGGAGAAAAGGCCTTGGGAAGAGCCGGGATTGAGCTTGGGGGATTGTCTCACGCCCATTTTGTGCGCTCTGCTGAGCGTGGCCGCCTGCGCCTGTTTTTCATAGAACAGGGTGATTGTGAAGGAGGCTCCTGGCCGTGCCGTCGACCACCCGGCATCGCTTGTTTGTATGGATCTGCCTTCCTCCTTGAATTACCATACAGAACACCATATACTTTAGGCCTGCGGCCCATGCGGAAAACATTCACGCGGATGTGGCACGGCTGTTGAGATATGTCTGAAAATACTGTCTGCTGGTATGAGGCGTTATGAAAAATCCGCACGACGTATGTGGGGAGGGAATGCTTCCGGAAGACCTTGAGCCAAGGGAGTACGAGGACGATGTCCCCTTGTTGCTCTCCTTGGTTATCCCTGTATGCAACGAGGAAGACGCCATACCGGTTTTTCTAAAAAAAATTAATGAAGTTTTTGAAAATCAAAAGGCGATCTTGTTGGAAATGGTTTTCGTCAATGACGGAAGCCAGGATCGCACGCTGAAATGTCTTTTGGAGCAACAAAAAAAGGATGCAAGAATTGTAATTATTGATCTTAGCCGCAATTTCGGCAAAGAAGCGGCGCTGTCCGCCGGCCTGAAATTTGCCGGGGGACGCGTGGTTGTGCCGCTTGACGTGGATTTGCAGGATCCTCCTGAACTTATCCCGGTGATGCTTGAAGAATGGCGGAAAGGGTACGAGGTTGTACTGGCGCGACGGGTGAAGCGGCAAGAAGATTCTTGGGCCAAACGAGTCTCGGCAGGCTGCTTTTACCGCATTCACAATACGTTCGCGATGCAGAAGTTGCCCGAAAATGTGGGCGACTTCAGATTGATGGATAAGAGCGTTGTGGATGCCCTCAATTCTTTGCCTGAATCCTGTAGATTTATGAAAGGCATTTTTGCCTGGGTGGGCTTCCGCAGGACATGCATTGATTATGCAAGACCGGCGCGGGTAGCGGGCCATACCAAGTTCAGCGCGTGGCGATTGTGGAATTTTGCGTTGGAGGGCATAACCAGCTTCAGTACAATCCCATTGAGGATATGGCTTTACTTAGGCGCGAGCATAGCTTTTCTGGATTTTTGTTATGGCCTCTTCATTTTGATGCGAACGCTGATTTTCGGCGTGGACGTGCCCGGCTATGCTTCATTACTTGTCACCATGCTTTTTCTGGGCGGCCTGCAACTGATAGGCATCGGCATTCTTGGCGAGTATTTGGGAAGAAACTACCTTGAATCCAAGCACCGTCCGATTTTTCTTGTGCGAAAGATCTATAGAGAGCAGAAGGGTGCATGAGAATGTTCAGGAAAATGAAAAAAGGCGCTTACTGAGCAAGGGGAGCGTCTGCTGCCCTGGGGTATTCCGGACAATGGCGCGGGCAGTCATGATCGGCTTGGGGAATACCGTGGGGCAACGCGCGGGGAGCCGTTGGCATGCGCTGTCGGCCGCAGCGATCCTGGCGTACGGGCTGTTGGCCTGGTTTTGCGCGCATACCCCGTATATGTCCGACGACTACGTCTTTTCCAGGGGCACGGAGCAGCCTTTTGCCGAAATTATGGCTGGCGCGCCCGTGCGGCCGCAGGAAGCGGCTTCCGCGGCCGACGTGTTCCGGCGCTCCTTGCAGATGTACGGCACCTGGGACGGCCGCATAGGCAGTTTTCTGGTGCTTGGCGCAATCCTTGCCCTGCCCGGCTGGGTCTATGTGGCGCTGACGCCGCTGTTGATCATCGGGACGGCCTTTGCTCTGCTGCTGCATGTCTACGGAACGTCCTGGCGGCAGGAACTGACGGCCTCCCGTCTGCTGCTCACGCTTGGCCTGCTGGCGGTGGGCCTGCCCAGCTTCGGGAATGTCTATTTCTGGCGCACCGGCCTTGGTTATGCCGTGAGCCTGCTCGGCGCTGGCCTTTCTGCTGCCCTACCGCTTCCGGCTGGAAGCGCCGACACAATCACGCCCGCATCACCCGGCAGTTGTGGCCGCCTTTGCTCTTCTGGGTCTTTTCGTGGGCTGTATTGAATATCTCACGCCCATTTTGTGCGCTCTGCTGAGCGTGGCCGCCTGCGCCTGTTTTTATCACTGCGGCCGCAAGCAGGGCGGCGGGGGGCGTCTGGCCTTCTATGTTGCCGGAGCGGCAGGCGTTTGCCTGGGCTGCCTGATCGTTTTTCTCGCGCCGGGCAATGCGCAGCGCATGCTTTTGCGCACGCCGGAATTCCTGCAGTTTGGCCTTGCGGATAAAATAAGCGCCTTTCTTCTGCGCCTGCCCCAGGTCCAGATGCTGTTCTGGCTGCCGTATCTGATTCTGGGGTGGAGCCTGTATGTGCTGGCCCGCCGGGGCAAGCAAAGACTGTGGCGGGAGACGCCCGCTCTGACCTGGATATGCCTGGCCGCGGCAACGCTGGGCCAGGGAGCCTACCTTTTCGCGCCCGCGCCGCCCCAGCGGGCCTATACCGTCATTGCGGTTTTGCTGCTGATCGGGGCTTTGACGGCGGCGCGCCGGGCAATGCGCCTGCGTCCTTCCCCACCGGCTCCCGTCTGTTTTTCCTTCCGGCTTGCGCAGGCGGCGCGTCTGCTTTTCATTATCTGGTGTCTGGCCCTGATTCCCCGCGAAATGCTGCTGTTCCGGGCTGCGGACGCGGCCTGCCGGGAACGCGACGCGCTCTATGCGCAATCCGCGGGCCAGGCGGTCTGCGTGCCGCCCTTGCCGGTGCGCGGCGACCGTTACATGGTGCTGGGCTCTTACCAGCAGGATCTGGAATATGACCCGGACTTTTGGATCAACCAGGCCGTGGCCGCTGCCTGGAAGCTCAAATCCGTGGCGCTCTGCCCCCGGCCCGATCGTTGCCTGGGCCTTTCCGGCCCAGACCGGGGAGGCCCAAACCAACCGGATCTGACGGCCAGGCAGTACTGGGACCGGTTGGATCTGCGGCTGCGCCTGCCCCCGGATCAGGCTCGTCCCGATCAAGCGCATGTCTACTATTTCGGCAATCCCGGCCTGGCGCGCTGGCTGCCGCCAGCCTGGGCGGACGCTCTTGCGCGCTGGCTGGGCCGCGGCCAAAGCGCAAGCCTGCGGCACTGGCTGGTTCCCGTGTTTTTCGCCCGGGCCGACGCGGATCTGGTCTGGGCACAAAGCGCCGACGGCCGGGACGTGGGCCGCGGCAGCGCCAAGCTCTGGGGCCTGTACCCGCGGCACGCCCCGCTGTACCTGGTGCGGCCGGGCGCGTCCGCGGCGTCCCTTGAGCTGCTGCCCTTGCGGGATATGCCGGATTGCACTACACCACAGGCAGGCGCAGAACGCCCGCAACCGCAACAGGCAATCAAGGAAGGGCCAGATGCAGACAGCCCGCCGTTTCATACCGCAGCTCACTGACGAACAGATCCGCGAAAAGCAACTGCAAGGCCTGCGCTATACTCTGCGCCAGGCCCGCAATTCGCCGCAATACCGCGCCCGCCTGGACAGTTGCGGCGTGCAGCCTGAGGACATCCGCAGCCTGGATGATTTGCGCCTTTTGCCCACTTCGGACGTGGAGGATCTGCGCCAGGGCTATCCTTTGCCCCTGCTCTGCGTGCCGCCCAGGGAGGTGGTGCGCATCCACGCCTCCAGCGGAACAACGGGCAAGCGCAAGATTCTGGCGTACAGCCGCCGCGACATTGAGACCTTCAGCCTGCAGATGGCCCGTTGCTATGAATTGGCGGGCCTGACGCCCGATGACCGTATGCAGGTGGCCGTGGGCTACGGCCTGTGGACCGCCGGAGCCGGCTTTCAGCTCGGCAGCGAGCGCTTCGGCATGCTGACCATCCCGGTGGGGCCCGGCAACCTGGAAATGCATTTGCAACTCTTGCGGGATGTGGGGGCCACCTGTTTCGGGGCCACGGCTTCCATGGCCCTTTTGCTGGCCGAGGAAGTGGAGCGCGCCGGGCTGCGCGACGAAATCAGGCTGCGCAAAATGATCTGCGGCGCCGAGACGCGCAGCGAGAAAATGCGTCTGGCCATTGAGAGCAAGCTGGGCCTGGAAGGCAGTTACGACATCGCGGGCATGACCGAAATGTACGGCCCGGGCACGGCCATTGACTGCGACGCGCATACGGGCCTGCATTATTGGGCGGATCTTTTCATCATCGAAGTGCTGGATCCGGCCACCCTGCAGCCTGTCCCGGAGGGCGAAACCGGCGAAATGGTGGTCACCAGCCTGTGCAAAGAGGCCGTGCCCCTGCTGCGCTACCGCACCCATGATCTGACCCGCCTGCTGCCCGGCCCGTGCGCCTGCGGCCTGAACATGCCCCGCCATGATCGCATCCTGGGCCGTTCGGACGACATGATCATCTACCGGGGCGTGAATATCTATCCCGGGCAGATCATGGAAGTGATCAATGCCTTCCCCGATCTGGGCGGCGAATATCAGATAGCCTTGAGCCGGGACGAGCGCAGCCTGGATCATCTGACCCTGACGGTGGAGCGCGCCCAGAACCGGACATCCGGCGGGGACGCGGCCCTGGCCGAAGCTCTTGCGCGCCGGCTGCACAAGGCCATTTTGGCCCGCATTGAGGTGAAGGTGGCGGACTACGCCAGCCTGCCGCGCACCTTCAGCAAATCCAAGCGGGTCATCGACACGCGCTGATCCTCCGCCCGTATGCCCGTGCGCGGCGCGCGCCGGAGAGCGGTTTGCTGTTGAAAACGGCAACCGCTCTGGCGGCCGCGGGAGCGGACGCCCGCGCCGAATGAGCGTCCAGACCGCGTTGCGGTAGCCGTTAGCAAGCTTTGCTTGCTTACGGATAGCGACAGCGGTTGCGTTGGCTGGCTGCCGCAGTAACCAGTTGCTGTCTTCATCCGTAGCTTCCTTCGTCGCAACGGCTGAAGCCTGGACGCGAAATGATGGCAGCGCCGCTTTTGAAATTGAATAATTTCAAAAGCAAAATGCTCTAGTGTCTGCCCTGCGGCTTATTGCTTCCTGGGTTCTTTGGTCAGATCATCCGCGCTTTCCCTGGCGTGACGCACATATACCTTGCGCACGCCGGCCACTTCGCCCAGGCCTTTGAGTTCGCTTGCCACCTGAAAACCGGCTGCCTTGAGCCTGGAAGCCCAGGAGTCTTCATCGTGGCCGCTCAGATCGTTGCGCGCGTGGTCTCCGGCCACCAGCATGAGCGGTTGCAGCCAGACTTTTTTGACCTTGTGCGCCTTGAGCTCGGCAAGCAGATCCTCAAAGCCGCGCGCGCCTTCCACCGTGGCCATGAAGACCAGGGGGTCATTTTCCCTGAACAGCGCGCGCGTGCCTTCAAAGACCAGATCCGCCCGGCCGTGAGCCTGGCCGTGGCCCATGAGCACCAGTGCCTCATGCTGGCGGCGCTTGTCGCCCATGTTCTCCAGCACGGCCTGGGCCACTTCCAGAGCGTCCTGGCGCGATTCAAGAAGGGGGCGGCCCAGATAGACAGCCTCAAAGCGGCCGGGATGCTTTTGCAGATCAATGAGCACGGCCCGCTCTAGGGCCGTAAATTCCTCGCCGGGCATCACATGCAGGGGCTGCACGCGCGCCACCTTCACGCCGTCTGCGGCAAGTCTGGCCAGGCCATCACTGATGCCGCCCACAGGGCGGCCTTCGCTGGCCAGTTTGCGGCGGATGATCTGCGAAGTGTAGGCCCAGACCACGGGGCATTCCGGAAAGGCCTGGCGGAAGGATCCATCCACGGCTTTGAACGCGGGCAGGGCCTCGGGCACGCTGGTGCCGAAGGCCACCAGCAACAGTCCTTCTTTGGGGGCTTTTTCCGCGGCCTGGGCGGCAAAGGCCAGACCGGCCAGCATGACGACGGAAAGCAGAAAAGCGCGCAGGCAAACCTGCCTCATGGCAACCTCCTCAATAACGCGTTGAACAGGGTTTATGAAGGCGCGGCAAAACCGCGATGGCGGGTCTTCGGACTTGAGGGATATGGGGGCCTGCGCCCCGCGCCTCGGCTTCGCCTTCACCGCATCATATATGCGACTGGCTGTCATGATCCGGCGGGATCAAAGAAGCTTCGTACCCTCTTACCGCAGCGCGACTGTTTCCGACTTGCACGGAATTCCCCGCGTTCCGCGTGTACGGAACACCCGCGCGCCGCAAAAGTCAAGTCGTGGCGCGCCGCCGGAGCGGCTCTTCCCGGCTATTACGATAACATGACAAAATTATTGCACTTAATAGTTCAGATCCGTCTGTCCTGGGCTGTCGGCAATTAGATCTTGTGCTTTTCCGTTGTTTTTGATAGTTTTTCTCCCTCTCTCCGAGGGGAATTTATTTGGAGGCAAGGAATATGGCAGGTTCGGAAACCGGGCACGACAATGAAATAAACTTTGAAAGCGCCCTTGAAAACTATCTCAATCCCGACTTCGGCGACCTTGAGGAAGGCTCTATCACCAAAGGCGAGATTGTCCGCGTGGACGACGACAATGTGCTGGTGGACGTGAACTTCAAGTCCGAGGGGCAGATCCCCGCGGCCGAGTTCAGGGATCCGGCGGGCAACATGACCGTCAGCGTGGGCGACAAGGTGGACGTGTATGTGGTGCGCAAGAATGAAATGGACGGCACCATCACCCTCTCCTTTGAAAAAGCCAAGCGCATGCAGGTCTTTGACCAGCTTGAAGACGTGCAGGAAAACAACAGGGTCATCAAGGGCCACATCGTGCGCCGCATCAAGGGCGGCTACACTGTGGACATCGGCGGGGTCGAGGCGTTTTTGCCCGGTTCGCATGTGGATCTGCGGCCTGTGCCTGACATGGACGCCCTGGTGAACCAGGAATTTGAATTCCGCGTGCTCAAGATCAACCGCCGCCGCAGCAACGTGATTGTCTCCCGCCGCGTGCTCCTGGAAGAGGAGCGCGACTCCAAGCGTCAGGAGCTGCTGCGCACCCTTGAGGAAGGCCAGATTGTCCAGGGCAAGGCCAAGAACATCACCGAGTACGGCGTGTTTGTGGATCTCGGCGGCCTGGACGGCCTTTTGCATATCACGGATATGAGCTGGAAGCGCATCCGCCATCCCAAGGAAATGATCACCATGGGCCAGGAGCTGACCCTCAAGGTGCTTTCCTTTGATCGCGAGACCAACAAAGTTTCCCTGGGCCTCAAGCAATTGGTGCCCGATCCCTGGCAGGACATCTCCGCGCGCTTCCCCGAAGGCTCCAAATGCACGGGCAAAGTCACCAACCTGGTGGACTACGGCGCGTTTGTGGAACTGGAACCCGGCGTGGAAGGCCTGGTGCATATCTCTGAAATGTCCTGGACGCGCAAGTTGCGCCACCCCTCCCAGATGGTTCACACCGGCGACGAGGTGGATGTGGTCATTCTGGGCGTGGACGGCGAGAAGAAGCGCATCAGCCTGGGTATGAAGCAGGTC
This sequence comes from Desulfovibrio sp. ZJ369, assembly GCF_011039085.1. Taxonomy (GTDB): domain Bacteria; phylum Desulfobacterota; class Desulfovibrionia; order Desulfovibrionales; family Desulfovibrionaceae; genus Desulfovibrio. Next base: position 26,233 of record NZ_JAAKEI010000024.1, read on the forward strand.
CGGCCCAATCCCTGGGAGCTGGTGGCCGAAAGATACCCCGAAGGCACTGTGCTTGAAGGCGTGATCAAGAACATCACCGAATTTGGCATGTTCATCGGCATTGAAGACGGCATTGACGGTCTGATCCACGTCTCGGATATTTCCTGGACCAAAAAGGTGCGCCATCCCAATGAGATGTTCAAGGTGGGCGACACGGTGCAGGCCAAGGTGCTCACCGTGGATCAGGAAAATGAAAAGTTCACCCTGGGCATCAAGCAGCTGGTGGATGACCCCTGGGGCCATGTGCCGGCCACCTATCCCGTGGGCTGCACCGTCAAGGGCACTGTGACCAATATCACGGATTTCGGCCTGTTTGTGGAAGTTGAGGAAGGCATCGAAGGTCTGGTGCACGTTTCCGAGCTTTCCAGCAAGAAGGTCAAGACCCCGGCGGAAATCTACAAGGAAGGCGATCAGATTCAGGCCAAGGTTATCCATGTCAGCGCCGAGGAGCGCCGCCTGGGCCTTTCCATCAAGCAGATCAAGGATGAAGAGGAACGCCGCAAGCCCAAGGAATTTCATTCCGGGCCGCAGGAAGCCGGGCAAAGCCTGGGCGATCTGCTCAAGCAGAAGCTGGAAGAAAACGAAAACAGCTAACCTGTTGCTGCATACTGGATTTGAAAGGGCATCCGCAAGGATGCCCTTTTTGTCTGCAACTGCCCTGCACCGGATGAGGTCGCTCCCGGCTCAGGGGCAGGCTTTTCCTCGAAATTCGCTCAGAACTGATAGAGAAAGGCCGGGGCACGCCATCCGTTGCCCGTGGCGTTGAGGCCGGAAAGAGCGGTTATGGCCGCAAGATCCAGGCCGAACCAGGATTTCAGGCCGGCCGTGAGCCAGGAATTTTTTTCGGGCCGGCGCAGCAGCTTGCGATCTGCCGGCACGCCGGTATGCTCGGCCAGCCAGTGCACGGCGGCTTCCTGACCGCCCATTTCGTCGACCAGTCCCAGCTTCAGGGCTTCCCGGCCGGTAAAAATCTTGCCGTTGGCCAATGCGGCGGCGCGCTCGCGCGGCATGTCCCGGCCCTGGGCCACAATGTCCACGAACTGCTCGTGCATGTCCCTGAGCACGCCCTCAAAATAGGCCCTGTCCTCAGGCGAGAGCGGATGCAGATAGGAACCGGCGTTCTTATACGGCGCGGTGACCAGGGTCTCCTGACCCACGCCGATCTTGCCCAGCAAGCCCTGCAGTTGCGGGATGTCCATGCGCACGCCTATGGAGCCGGTGACCGTGGAGGGATTGGCGAAAATCCGCTTTCCGGCCATGCTGACCATCAGGCCGCCTGAGGCGGCCATGGAGCCCATGCTCACCGCCACGGGCCGTTTTTTTGCCACGCGGGCCAGGGCGTCATATACTTCCTGCGAGGCGGCGGCCCCGCCGCCGGGCGAATCCACGCGCAGCAGCACGCCCTTTACACTGGGATCGCGTTCGATTTTGCGAATCCAGGCCAGAGTGGGCGCCACGTCCATGATCGGGCCGCGCAACGTGACCAGGGCCAGACGGTCGCCGCCGCTGAACAGGCTGCGGCCGGTCTCGTCCCTGCTGAAAATGAACAGGCAGATCAGCGTCAGCAGGATGGCGCCGCTCCAAAAGAGCAAAGGATGCCGCTTGCGGAAAGGCCGGCGCAACAGGCTTTTCCAGACCGGAGCCGGGATTTGCGCCAAAGGGCAGACCGCAACGCAGCCCGCGCCGGGCATTGCGGCAGCAGGCGCGGCCTGGGCCTTGGCTTCGGCCGCAACCGCCTGGTGGCCGGGTGCTGCGGCAGTGGGTTTGCCGTCAGAAGCAAGGGGAGACTGTTCGTTGCTCATGCACAAATGTACTACAGAACCGTTCCGGAGAAAAGAGGAAGTCGAGGCGGGCATGGCTTCGCCCTGCCCGCCGGAAGGCGCAGGCGAAACCGGTTATGCAGGAAAGGCACAGAGAGCGTCATGGACGGCGCGAGACGCGTTTTTTCGGTCAGCGCCGGTCAAGAAGCGCCTGGGGAGAGAGCAGGGTGATGCGCCGGTGTTCCACCCTGATGAGTCCGAGCCGCTGGAATTTTTTCAGGAGTTCGCTGACGGTGGGTTGCGTGGTGCCTGCGAGCTGGGCCAGGTGCTCCTGGGAGACGCGCATGGGCAACTGTATTTCCCGCTGCCAGCTTTCGGCGTCCGGCAGCATGTCAAAAGCGAGGGTTATCAGCACATTTGCCAGGCGATCCTCCACGTTGCAGGCCATAAGGTCGCGGATGGTGTCGCCAAGATGGCGGATGCGGCAGCCCAGGAGCGAGATGACGCGCCTGGCCAGAGGATAGCTCTCGCGCAGCAGGGCGTCAAAATCCTTCCTGCCGATGCGGTACAGCACTGCCGGCGTGAGGGACTGGGCATTGGCCTTGCGGGGATAGCCCTCCAGGACTTCCGAGATGCCGAAGAACTCACCCGCTCGCCGCAGGAAGAAGACGGGCTCCTTGCCCGATCCGTGCATGCTGAAGATGCGCACGAGGCCCGATGCGATATAGAAGCAGCTTTCCCCAGGGTCGGCTTCGTTAAAAATGATATCGTTTTTTTGCAGGCGAAGTTTTGTGGCCCGTTGCAGAAAAAGCTCCCGTTCCCGTTCAAGGCCGGTAAAAAAGTCCTCACCCTGCAAATGCCACAAGTTGTCCATGTGCGCCGCTGTACTCCTTGGATGGGGCTGTCCGGCCCGCTACGCGCGGCATGCCCGGCCTCTTTCACGGGCGGAAGGCAGTCGGCCAGTGACGCGGGTGCTACTGTTTTGCGCGTGGATCCTTCCGGCCGTCCCCGGTGTTCCTGTTGACGAATTTGTATACATATTCATTGCCGTGAATGTCCCGGCATTTCCAGGTGATGGAGTCGTGCCCCATGATGGGGCGCAGACTGGCCTTGAAATAGCCGAGCTGGTAGGGAATGCGCGTTTCCAGCGCCCCGGACGGGCAGACCTTGATGCATGACATGCAGTCCCAGCATTCCGAGGTGGCACGGCAATAGGCCTTTCCTGTTTCGGGCGAGACGGCCATGAGATCGCCGGGACAGGCATTTTCGCAAAAAGACTCCTCACGGCCGGCGCAACCTGTACATTTTCGAGTATCAACTTTCGGTGGCATGGTAAAGCTCCTGAAATGGTGGCTCAGGCCTTGCGCCTGTCTCCGGGGAGAAGTTGCTCATAAGGGCGGGTAAAGGTCTCGACCTTGCCGCTCAGGGGATTCTTGCGGGATTCGATGAAGCAGTCAAAGTGCTCGTCATCCCGTTCCGGATAATCCGAGCGCGTCTGCCAGCCGGCCCAGCGCGTCTCCTTGCGGGCCTTGAGGTGTTGAACCACTGCCTCGGCCACGTCCACCCGGTCCATGCTCTCAAGCGCCTGCATGAGTTCGTGCAGATCCTGGGCGCGCAGGTAGTGGAACTGGCTCTGGAGGATGGCGATATGCCGCAGCGCATAGTCCAGCCGTTCTTCATTGGTGCGGTAGAACTGGCTCACGCCCCCCGCGTATTCGTCCATGAGGCGTTGCAGGCGTTCCTTGAGTTCCACGGGGCGTATGCCATCTTCCTCCCGCCTCAGGAGTGGCGCGTACACGCGGGCCATCTCCGCTTCAAGCGCCGGTCTGTCGGGAGGGGGGGGACTGTGTCGGTCGCGCAGGTAGTGCACTGCTCCCCTGGCGGCGAGTTTCCCCTCTGCACAGCAACCTCCCACAAACTTGTTGGGGTTGCCGCCAGCAGTCTCGCCTGCGGCAAACAGGCCGGGGATGGTGGTCATGCGGTCCATGTCCACCCAGTAGCCGCCGCCCGTATGGCCGCCGAGGATGTAGGGATCTGACCCGTAGATTTCGATGGGCTCGCGGCTCGGATCCTGCCCCCGGCTGGCCAGGAAGAGGACGAAGGAAGGCCGTTCATTGAGATAATCCACAAGCATGGCGTGGGTTTTTTCCGGCGTGAGGCGCGTCGTGTCGCAATAACATGGGCCGCGACCGGCAAGCCATTCCTCCATGGGGGCATTGGCGCGGATGTAGCGCGGGGCCGCATCCCCTCCCAGCTCCGCATAGCGGCTCATGACGCGTTCATGCTTGCAGTTGATGATCGGCGCGCCGTAGCCGACGGAGATAGTATCGACAGGGCCACAGAAATCCTTGGTGCGCGTCGCCACCCATCGCTGCTCCAGGCTTGTGAGTTCCGCACCTTGCCGCAGCCCCAAGGCGTAGCCCGTGCCTATGCAGTAGGGGCACATCCAGATTTGTGCTCCGCTGTCAGTGGAGTCGGCGGTGTAGGACTTGTAGAGCGTGCCTGCCCCGCCCGTTGCCACCACAGTGGCCTTTGCCCGGAAGACATAGAACTTTCCGTCGCGCACACCAAGGCCCGTTGCGCCAACGCAGTGTCCTCCGGACATGAGCAGGCTCGTGGCGGTGACACGGTTGTAGACATCCGCGCCGCTCTCAAGGGCCTTTTCGGCCATGATGGGCTTGAGCTGCTCACCATGGATGGAAATATCCCATTGACCGCGATAGCGCACATTGCCGTTTTCATCCCGGAGGATGGGCAGACCCCAGCGCTCCAGATCCTCCACGCACTCGTTGAGTTCGCGCGCATTGGAAAGCGACAGGTCTTCCCTCAGTGGGCCGCCCCCCACCTGCGCTCTGCTCCACCGCACCAGGTCTTCGGGGGTCTTGCCCGGCGGGATATAGGTGTTGATGGCGTCCATCCCTGCGGCGCAGGCGCCGGAGCGCATGATCTCGGCCTTTTCCATGATCACGATCTTCAGCCCGGAATCAAGCCGGGCGGCTTCGATGGCCACGAAACAGCCGGCGTTGCCGCCACCGATGATGAGCAGATCGCAGTCTATTTCCGCAACCTCTATCTCTGCCAAGGACTTGGGGGTGAATTGCCGCATCCTGGGGGCACTGATATTGGCCATGTTTGTCTCCGCGTTATGGTTGTTCGTGACTGGCCTGTGCGGCGTTTCGACTGCCGGAACGCCCGGAGCGCCCGGCTATCCAGATGGCAAGCGCCATGAGCGCGAGGGCCACCGGCCGTTCAAGGATCATCCAGGGGTTTTGCTCCGAGGCGATGAGCACCTGCTGGAGCGATGTCTCCCAGATGGGGGCAAGAATGAAGCCTATAATCAGGCAGATGATGGAATAGTCAAATGTGCGCATGAGCCAGGCAAGGACCGTGAAAACCAGCATCAGTGTCACGTCAAAGGCCGAATACTGCGCAAGATAGGAACCCATCATGCAGGTCAGGATGATGATGGGATACAGGATGGCTGGAGGAATCTGCACCACCCGGCAGAATGCCTTCAGGCCGACCCTGCCCGCGCCCAGCAGGAAAAGGTTGGCCAGGATCAGGCTGCCATAGATGGAATAGATGAACTGCGCGTTCTGCTCAAACATCAGGGGGCCAGGGATCATGCCGTGGATGACGAAGGCCCCGATGAGCAGGGCTGCCGCCACATTGCCCGGGATGCCAAGGGTGAAAAGAGGAATGAGGCTGGCAGCGACCACGGCGCTGTTGGCAGATTCCGACGCGGCGATACCCTCGATGTTGCCCTTGCCGAAGGTCTGCGGCTCCCTGGAATGCTTGACGGTCTGGTCATAGGCGAAGAACGAGGCAACCGGCGCGCCCAGGCCGGGCAGGGCGCCCACCACGGTGCCGGCCAAGGACGAGCGCAGCAGCGTCCGCGCGCAGCCGAGATATTCCTTCCAGCTCACGCGGTTGTCTTCCGGCCGCGAAGAAAAGGACACGGCAGAGGAAGATTGCGCAGGGTCAAGTTTTTGTCCGATCTGGCTGATGATTTCGGAAAAGGCGAGCATGCCGATACCGATGGGGATGAGCGAGATGCCCCGCTCCAGCTCGGTGATGTCCAGCGTCAGCCGCGGCAGGGCCGAGACCGGCTCCATACCTATACAGCCGATGAGGATGCCCAGGGCTGCAGCCATAAGCCCGCGCAAAAGGGATTTTGTCCCCAGCCCGGCGATGATGGTCATGGCCATGCAGATGAGGGCGAAGATCTCCGGCGGCCCCATATAGAGCGCCACAGCGGCCAGGGGGGCGGCCACGAGGATGAGGACGACGGTGGAGAAGGCGTCGCCGCTCACCGAGGCATAAAGCGCCATGCGGAGCGCCTTTTGCCCCTTGCCCTGGAGGGCCAGAGGGTGCCCGTCCCAGGTGGTGGCGGCGGCTTCGGGAGTTCCCGGCGTATTGAGCAGGATGCCCGAAATGGAGCCGCCGAAGAAGGCTCCTTTGTTCAGCCCCACCAGGAAGCCGATGGCCGCCACCGGGGACATGTAGTATGAAAGTGGCACGCAGAGCGCGATGGCCATGGGGCCGTTGACGCCGGGGATGGCCCCGGCGATCATGCCGAAGACCACCCCCAGAAAGACAAAGAGCATATTGAGCGGGGCAAGCGCCGTGGCAAGCCCGTTCAGCATCATTTCCAGCATTCGTATCCCCTTTGTGCACAGATGTTCACGGCATGGGTACTCCGAGGGCAAAGCGCATGAGCGCCCAGATCGTGAGCACAGGGAGCACCGAAACCAGGATCAGGGGGAGCGGCCTGCGTTGTCCGCACAGCCACTGGATCAGGAGCATGAAACCGATGCCCGCCGGCACAAAGCCGACTGACGCCATGGCAGGCATCAGGAGGGCGCAGGGAGTCACAAAGATGAGCAGGTACAGCCACCCCCGCGTTTTTTTCGGAGTCCCTTCCGGCATGGGGGCACGCTGCCCGCGTGTCTTCCGGAAAAACAGGAAGGAGCGCGCAAGACCCCAGAGAGACAGCGCCAGCAGGATGCCGGCAGCCACGTTTGGCACGAGGCTGGGCGGCATGCCGTAGCCCGGCCAGGGCGGCGACCATGCAGGGATTATCCAGACGAGGAGCAGAAGGCTCACAACAGCCATTCCCGCATAGCCGCAGGCGTCTCTCTGTGCGGTGGACATCCTTGCCTCCTAGTTGTGGCCGGCGGTCTGGGCCTTGATGCGATCGGCAGTGGTGTTGATATAGTCGGCGGCATGCTGCGCGCCGAATTTTACTGGAGCCATGCGGAGCTTCTCGACGATGAATGCCTGGAGATTCTTGTCTGCGGCGAGCGCGGCAACGGCCTCGTCCAGGCGCTTGCGGACATTCGGAGGCAGGTTCCGGGGCGCCACAAGGGCGATGAACATCTCCACAGATTCGTCCCATCCCTGCTCTTTCAGGGTGGGGATTTCCGGAAGCTGCGTCAGGCGCTGCGGCGTGGTCGCGGCCAGACACTTGAGCTTGCCGCCCTGCACATAGTCGAAGAGGATGGCGCCCGCATGTCCGAGGTCAGCATGACCGCCCATGACTGCCGAGATGACGGAAGGGCCGCCGGTACTCGGCATGAGCGAAAGCGGGACGCCTTCCTTGGCGGCGATGCGGCGCATGGCGTCCCTGTCATCGGAACCCTGGAACATATAGGTCAGGCCCTTGCCTTCCTTTTTTGCCCAGTCGAATGCGTCCCTGAGCGTCTTCCAGGGCCGGTCGGGCGCGCAGATGATGCCGCTTTGGTTGAGTCCCAGCAGGGTGAGGTAGGTAAAGTCGTCGGGGCTGTATTTGGTCCTGGTGACAAAGGGAGAATAGGTGAACGCCGCCGTAGCTGAGGTTCCGAGGGTATATCCATCGGGCTTTGCGTGGGCAACCTCGGTGGCCATGACGCTGCCGTGCGAGCCGCCGGGCATGTTGCTCACGAGGACAGGTTGACCAAGTTCGTTTTTGAGCGACTCGGCCACGGCCCTGGTCAGCAGGTCAATCTGGGCGCCGGGGCCGGTCATGGTAAGCAGCTTGACGGGCCGTTCCGGCCAGGAGGAGGCTGCATGTGACGGAACAGCGAAAAACAGTCCCAAGACAAGCGCAGACAGGATGAACTTTTTCATGACGTCTCCTTGTGAAAGAGCAGTGAAAATGCCGGTCGTTCCAGCTGAATACCACCGCCCCTTTCCTCTTTCTATCAGCCACGCCATAAATCGTGAAAAAATTTGCAAGCACGAGGCGGAACGCGAAAGGGAGAAGGCGGCGAGGGCACGGCGTGCACCAAGGGGCAGGCGAAAACGGGAGGGGCTGAAAATTTTGTCAATGAGGGCATGTGAATAGCGCGGAAAGCGGGAGAAAAAGGAAGGCCGGGAGCAGAACTTGTGCTGACTGGCGGAAGCATCCCCCGAAAGGGGTTAATTAACGGAGTTAGAGCATTTTGCTTTTGAAATTGAATAATTTCAAAAGAAAAATGCTCTAAAGTGGAGTTGGCTGTGATTATAACAGATTGAGATATTTTATTTTTCCATGGCTTCGGGCCAGCGTTCGGCGGCTATCTCCCGCAGTTTGTATTTCTGGATTTTGCCGCTGGCCGTCAGCGGAAAGCCGTTCACCAGAGCAATATATTTGGGAATCTTGAACCTGGAGATTTTACCCCTGCAAAAGTCGCGCACGTCTTCGGGCAGCAGCTCCACGCCGGGCCTGGGAATCACAAAAGCCCCGACTTCTTCGCCGTATTTGCGGCTGGGCACGGCCACCACCTGCACATCAAGCACGCCGGGCATCTGGAGCAGAAATTCCTCCACCTCGCGGGGGTAGACGTTTTCGCCGCCGCGGATGATCATGTCCTTGATCCGGCCGGTGACCCGCACATAGCCGTGCTCGTCCATGACCCCCAGATCGCCGGAGTGCAGCCAGCCCTCCGGGCTGATGGCCCTGGCCGTGTCATCGGGCATTTTATAATAGCCCTTCATGACATTGTAGCCCCGGCAGAGGATTTCGCCCACTTCGCCGCGCGGCAGCTCCTCGCAGGTTGCGGGATCGCCCACGCGCACCTCAATGCCCGGCATGGCGCAGCCCACGGTTTCGCAGCGCACGGGCAGGGAGTCGTGAATGTCCGACTGGGTCATCACCGGCGAGGCTTCGGTCAGGCCGTAACAGATGGTGATCTCCTTCATGTACATGTCTTCCACAACCCGGCGCATGAGCGGTTCCGGGCAGACCGAACCGGCCATGATCCCGGTGCGCAGGCTGGAAACGTCGAAACGCTTGAAAAGCTTGTGCTCCAGTTCAGCCAGAAACATGGTGGGCACGCCGTAGAGCGCGGTACAACGCTCCCCGTCCACGGCGGCCAGCACTTTCAGGGGGTTGTAGGATTCCAGGATGACCATGCAGGTCCCGTGGTTGACGCAGGCCGAAACGCCCAGCACGCAGCCGTAACAGTGAAAAAGCGGCACGGGCAGGCAGAGGCGGTCCTGTTCCGTGAAGCCCTGATGGCGGCCGATCCAGTAGCCGTTGAGGCCCACGCCCACATGGGTCAGCATCACGCCGCGCGGAAAGCCCGTGGTGCCCGATGTGTACTGCATGTTGATCACGTCCCAGGGATCCAGGGAAGCCTGGCGGGCCTGGTATTCCGCATCATCCACCATCACGGACAGGGCCAGGATTTCCGGCACGGAATACATGCCGCGGTGCTTTTCCGCGCCCAGAAAGCAGACCCGCTTCAAATGCGGCAGGCTCTTGCAGACAAAGGCGTCGCGCGCCTGCACCCGCAATTCGGGCGCTATCTTGTAGAGCGTGTCGATGTAGTCGTGATCGCGCAGGCTGTCGATCAGAAAAATGTTTTCGCATTCGGACTGGGTGAGCAGATAGCGCAGCTCATGCTCCCGGTAATTGGTGTTCACCGTGAGCAGCACGGCCCCGATCTTGGCCGTGGCAAACTGCAAGGCCACCCAGTAGGGCACATTGGTGGCCCAGACCGCCACTTTTTCGCCCTTCTGCACCCCGAGCGCCATAAGGCCCTTGGCGAACTGATCCACCACGTCGGCGAATTCGCGCCAGGTCTGGCGGTAGTCGCGATCGGCATAGACCACGGCCTCGCGTTCGGGAAAGCGGGCCACGGTTTCGTCCAGAATCTGCCCCAGGGTCCGTTCGCGCAGTTCAAACAAGGCCTGCCGCTCGCGTACTTTTTCGTCCATGTGCGTCTCTCTGTTTGCCCGCCGTGCGGCGTGCCGTTGAAAAAAAATCGTGGATACCTTCGGGCGCGGCCGATCCGCGCTATGATCAGCCCGGTGGCGTCGGGCGTCGCGGGCAGCGGGGCGGATGCCGCAGGGATCTGCTTCAAAAGCACTATGCTCTAAGGATTATAGGCCACCGCCAGTATTTCCACCGGCTCGTCCCCGGCCGCGCCCACAAAATGCGGCACAATGGAGTTGTAGTATATGGTCTCCCCGGCTGTGAGCACATGGTTTTCCCGGCCATAGACCACCAGCAGCTCGCCCTTGAGCACCAGAATGAACTCCTCGCCCTGATGCGAGGTGGTTTTGCGTTCGCCGGTCGGCTCCGGGGAAATTTTAATGTAAAAAGGCTCCATGTTCCGATCGTTCTTGCCCTTGCCCAGGGCATGATACACATAGCTGGGGCGGGGGATGCGCCCGGTGTGCAGGGCTTCGTCCGCTTCGCTGCCGTCAAGGCGCGAGATGATCGGATCGCGGCTGAATTGATCGTCCAGGAAAGTGCCCAGACGAACGCCCAGCGCGCGGGCCACTTTCTGCAGCGGGCCGATGCTCGGGTAAATGGCGTCGTTTTCCAGTTTGCCGAGAAATTCCGTGGTCAGGCCGGTGTTTTGGGCCAGGGTTTCCAGATCAACCTCGCGCTCCTCGCGGAACGCGCGGATACGGGAGCCGATGGTGCGTGCGGCGGGCATAGGCGCTCCTGATTGTCTCGTTGGGCTGTGATACGGACAGATGCGATTGTCATGAGTATGCTGTCATGAATAGCAGAAGAAGCGGCGGACCCGCAAGAGCGGCCCTTGCCCTGTTGCCTTGAGCGCTTGAACAGTCTGGCGCAAGGGCCGCTCTTCGGATAGAGTGAAAAGATGGATGCAACGCAAATAACACGACGGGCTTTTGTGGCCGCGGGGCAGGTGCAGGGCGTGGGCTTCAGGCCTTTTGTCTACCGTCTGGCTCAGGAGGAAGGGCTTACCGGCACGGTGGGCAACACTTCCGAGGGCGTGCGCATGGAAGTGCAGGGCGCGTTGCAGGCCGTGGCCCGTTTCGGCCGCCGCCTGCGGACGGAGCTGCCGCCTCTGGCCCGGCTTGTGGCCCTTGCGGAAGAAGAGCTTGAGCCGCTGCCCGGCGAGGCGGCCTTTGCTATCGTGCCCAGCAGCGGGCACGCCGGGCACAGCGTGCTGGTCAGCCCGGACATGGGCGTCTGCCCGGATTGCCTTGCGGAAATGCGCGATGCCGCCAACCGCCGTTACCGCTATCCTTTCACCAACTGCACCAATTGCGGCCCGCGTTACACCATCACCCGCTCCATTCCCTATGATCGGGCCGTGACCTCCATGAGCTGTTTTCCCCTCTGCCCGGAATGCGCGGCTGAATACGGCAACCCAGGGGATCGACGCTTTCACGCCCAGCCCATTGCCTGCCCTGTCTGCGGCCCGCGCCTCTGGTTCGTGGATGCCGCCGCAGCCGCAAGCGGCCACACCGTCCCCGTAGCGGCCAATCAGCGTGAGGCTTTGGCCCGCGCTGCGCACATTCTGTTGAGCGGGGGCATTCTGGCGCTCAAGGGCCTGGGCGGTTTCCAGCTGGCCTGCGACGCGCGCAATGCCCAGGCCCTGCGCGAGCTGCGGCGGCGCAAGGCCCGTCCGCACAAGCCATTGGCCCTGATGGCGGCTGATCTGACGGCAGTCCGCAGCCTGTGCCGCCTGACGCCCGAGCATCAGGCCCTGTTGCAAAGCCCGGAAAAACCGATTGTGCTTTGCCCTTGCCTGCCCGGCGTCTTGCCGCGGGAAGTGGCCCCGGACACGCGCAGTGTGGGGCTGATGCTGCCGTACACGCCTTTGCATGCGGTTTTGTTCGATTTGCTGCAAGAACGGATGGAGCTGCCGCCCGTGTTGGTGATGACCTCGGCCAATGCCAGCGGCGAGCCCATCTGTCTGGGCAACCGTGAGGCCCTGGCGCGCCTGCGCGGCCTGGCCGATGCCTGGCTGCTGCACGATCGGGATATTCTGGCGCGTGTGGATGACAGCGTGCTCGCCGTGGCGCCCATAGCGCCGCGCCCGGCCGTGGCGCGGAGCGCGCGCGCCGGCCTTGCGCGGCCCGGCGTGTCAGGCCACGGCGCGGCGGGCGGGGAGTCCGGCTGCCGGGGCGTGGAGCCGCTTTTTTTTCGGCGGGCCCGCGGCTATGTGCCGCGCCCGGTCTTTCTGCCCGACGACGGGCCTGCGGTTTTGGGCGCCGGGGCCGAGCTCAAGGGAACCCTCTGTCTTACGCGCGGGCGCGAAGCCTTTGTAAGCCAGCATATCGGAGATTTGGAAAATCCGGCTACCCTGGGTTTTTACGAAGAGGCGGCGGCCCATTTGGAAAAGCTTCTGGAAGTGCGGCCCAAAGCCGTTGTCTGCGATCTGCATCCGGATTTTCTCTCCACCCGCCATGCCGAGGCGCGCGCCGCCCAGGACGGACTGCCGCTCTGGCGGCTCCAGCATCACGCGGCCCATGCGGCCTCGGTGCTGGCGGAAAACAGGCAGTATGCCCCTGCTCTGGCGCTCTGTCTTGACGGCACGGGCCTGGGCGAGGACGGCAGCATCTGGGGCGGCGAGCTGTTGCGCATGGATCTGCGCACGGCGCAATGGAGCCGTCTGGGGCGGCTGAGCCCTTTTGCGCTGCCCGGGGGCGAGGCGGCCATCCGGGAGCCCTGGCGCATAGCCCTGGGTCTGCAACGCCAGGGCCATTTTTCCGGCCTCTCGCCCTGGGAGCGGGAGTACGCGGCTGCTGCCACGGCAGTGGAAGAAATGCTGCTTCGCGGCGTCAACTGCCCGCAGACATCCAGTTGCGGCCGCCTGTTTGATGCCGTGGCCGCCCAGTTGGGCCTCTGCCTGGCGACCAGCTACGAGGGCCAGGCGGCCATCCGCCTGGAAGCGGCCGCGCAGGAAACCGCCTTGCGGACGGAAGCCCCGTGGCCCGTGGTGCTCAGAGAACGTGACGGCCTGCTGGAACTGGACAGCGCGGCGCTTTTCGCGCAGGTGCTGGAAGAGCAAAAGGCCGGTTGCGCCCCGCAAGGCATTGCGGCGCGTTTTCATCTGAGCATGGCGCAGGGTTTCGCTGCCCTGGCCGCGGCCGCGGCGGATGCGGCCGGGCTCGACAGCGTGGGGCTTTCCGGGGGCGTGCTGCAAAACGCCATTCTGGCGCATCTCTTGCCCGAAGCATTGGCGGATCTGGGCCTTGTCCCGCTCACGCACCATGAACTGCCGCCGGGCGACGGCGGTCTTTCTCTGGGCCAGGCGGTCTGGGGCCGTTGCCTGCTGCGTCGGAGTTAGAGCAATTTGACTTTTATTTTATTTAGAAATCGTTTAGATTGCAGAGATGAAATTTGCATCTGAAGAAATCCGAACCAAGGCTGTTCATGCGTATCTTGATGGAAAAGCAACAGCCAGGCAATTG
>NZ_JAAKEI010000025.1 GCF_011039085.1 Desulfovibrio sp. ZJ369
TATCAGCCAAACCCAATGGCCATCGCCCAAGTTGTTTCTCATGCGAGGAGATTCGGGAATTGCAAGCCCTTCTTGATAAAAATGTTGATATGACGCTTCAGGAAATTAAAGAGCATTTTCATAAATCCTGTTGCCTGGCTGCCATCCATCGTCTGCTTGTTAAATTTGGCTACAAATATAAAAAAACTCTCAAGGCCAGCGAACAAAAACGCGAAGATGTAAGAAGGAAACGTGAGGAATGGAAACTGTTCCAGCAAAAAGCTTCATGTAATAGATTGATATTTATTGATGAAACCGGCGCCAAAACCAATATGACGAGATTATACGGCAGAGCCAGAAATGGCCAACGTTGCCATGATCATGCGCCAGACGGACGTTGGGAAAGGATAAGCATACTTTCAGCAATCCGGGTAACGGGAGAAACTTGCAGTGTTGTTTTTGATGGGGCACTGGATGGAAAAATGTACAATGCTTATATTGAAAAATTTCTTCTTCCAACGCTTAAAGCTAACGATATTGTCATAATGGATAATTTGAATGTCCATAAATCAAAAACAGCCCAAAACTTGATAAGGGAAAAAGGCTGCAAGCATATTTTCCTTCCAGAATACAGCCAGGATTTAAATCCCATTGAAAAGATGTGGAGCAAAGTGAAACAATTACTTCGGGGTATGAAAGCAAAAACATGTGCTGAACTGTACAAATCCATTGGAAAAGCATTAAGTTGTATCACACAAAAAGACGCTGAAGGATGGTTTAAATCCTGTGGCTATGTAAAAAGTTAAAAGAAAAATGCTCTAACTACCATATAAGTAATCCTTACCATATTGCCATAAGTATTTGTCTAAGTCCTTATAACTTATATCACCAAGTGTGTAATAGGTTATAAAATCATTAAGAACCCTAACAAAAGTAAGGTAGTTTTTTAAATCATATTTCCTAAAATTAGAAAAATTATCTTTTTCGTTATATAAGCATAACATTTTGTCAATAATACTATCATATAGTGGGTAGCCATTATTATGAAAGCTGCAATATTTTGTCGCGAATGAATAACAGTAAATATGTTTCCCTGCTTTTATATAGCTATTCGCTATTTTTTCTACAATACCCAAGTCGGTCTTATTTAGGTATTCATCAATGTCTAATCTTTTAATTCCAAAGGACATTTCATAAATATCGTAAATATTTGTCGAATATAATCTATTTATTATTACAACCTTTGTCAGTATGTCCTCTATTAAAATATTTTTAGGATAAATATTTATTATTTTATTTATTGTTTTTTCAGTAATAGCATTCTTACGATCAAACTTTACCACGTATTCATTAATAGATTCTTTAGATGGCGGTAGTAAGACTCTTTGCAGTTCCATTGAAGCCCCCACAGTTTCGATATAGGATTTAAACCCAACCGGTGATGATACCTCTTTACCAATATTTTCTCCAAGATATTAATGGAATAATCGTTAATCAGGGGGATCCTAAGGTATTTCTCTTACGTTTATCCGACTAACTCCTCTATAAAATTTTATGTAATTAGTACTATCCGGTTCTCCAATAGTCGCATTCCCATACTTTTTGTATTGTTCTGTTTTTTCTAAAAGTGTTCTCCTATCAATAGAAGGGCAACAATTTGCGATAACATCATTATAGATATTATTTCTATTAAGTACTGTGATTTAAAAAAGCACGAATTACTGCCACGGTAAATACAATGGACGTTTCTTTTACCTTTCCGAACAGCAGATACGCGAGTTTTGCGTGATTTCCGTACATAACAACTCGATTTGCTAGCGGTCTCAGATGTAGTAAAAATTCGCAGGAGCTTTGCGTTGAGCTGGCCCTTATTAGAGGGAGATATGTATCGCCTGCAGTTTACTCATCACGACGTGATTCCGTATCCCACCAAAGAAGAAAAGGCAACGGAATATTTCCGTAGCCTTTGAGTTTTCGACTCCTCTTACATAAACCCATGCAAAGTCCGCATGAAGTTCCTCAGTTTAATGGGTTCCTGCTTACACGTTTCGAGCATGGCTTTTTGTTCCTCGTACTGCTCCACGGTAATCTTGTCGGTGGAGCAGCCGTATTGCTTGCGGAGATAGAGCATTTTTACTTTGAAAATGCTCTGCTGACGCGAAAGCGGCAGCCGCCGCAACGCGGCGTACATTCAGGCGAAAACCGCGTTTTTCGCCTGAATGCCACCTTTGACTTTCATAAAA
>NZ_JAAKEI010000026.1 GCF_011039085.1 Desulfovibrio sp. ZJ369
CCCGATAGCAGGGCATCAGTTCCGACAAGCCCAGGTCGGCAAGCAGTTGGCTCAGGGGACCACGGTCAACGGGGGCCGTTCTTTTGCTCATGGTTGAGCCTGACTGGCTTCCCGTAGCCTTTATTCCCCTGACACGACCTTGCGAATTTCTGCCAGAGGCGGCATTGCCGTCATCATCCTCCTCGGAAACGATTCCGAGCATGGCCGATAAGGCATATCTGCGTCCATAGGTGAAGGCGCTTCCCATTGCCTGCGGGTCAGGCTTGGCAAGCGGAATGACCGCCAGCGATGCCTGGAACTGCCCTGTCTTGGCGTGAACGAGTTTTGTCACCAGCCCAAGATTGCTTCCCTCCACGGGAACAGGGTATTGTGTCAGCAGGATACCGTTATCCAGCAAGGCCATACGGCAGGAGTCCATAACGCTGTTCAGCGTGGCATATCTGTTTCTGGCAAAGGGGTTTTCGGCATCCTTGATGGCAGGCTGAAGGTGCTTCTGCACCTCGATGAGCGCCTTGGAAAGTTCGGTTATTTCTGGCGAACTGAACGCATAGTCCATGTGTTCCTCTTTATGCCGCAAAGCATTTGCCGAAGCAGAGTTCCTGATGCTGGCACCACAGGCAGTTGATGCCCTGATTCTTCCAGAACAGCCCTTGCCGGATAGCCGTAGCGATATGCCGGATAGAGCCGTAGAGCTTCACGAAGTCGCTTTCGGCCCGCAGGGAATTGAGCCACACGACCTTGGGTTCTTTTGAGCGCACCAGATAGAGCAAGCTCACGGGAATCTGTATCTGAAAGCCGAACTCACAGGCCATGAGATAGGCATAGACAGTCAGTTCCAGAGCGCGGTTTCCCTGCTCCAGATTGGGCGACTTGGCCGATGTTTTGATGTCGATGATGCGGGTGAGTTCAGGTTCCGGCTGGTCGATGATGTCCGCAAAGCCTCTCAGAAGGATGCTTTCATCCACTTCACCCGTGAGCGGATCAACAAGCGGATGTTCAAAATAAGCTTCCATCTGCCAAGTGTTGAGCGGGCCGATCTTTTCCAGAAAGGCTTTGGCCTCGTTCAGAATCTTTTCCTGAGCCTGGCGAAAGCCTGCTTCATCGGCGTATTCGCTTTCCTGAACGGCAATGTGTGTCCAGTATTCCCGTGAGGCTTCCTCCGCCATATTGGGCACGGTCTTGCCATAGACAAGGCAGTTCTCAACAATATGATGGAGCGCCGAACCTTCGATGAGCGGGATGGCCGTCTTATCGGGCACGATTTTCTCAACGTAGGTCAGGCGGTATTTTTCCGGGCAGAGGCAATAGGTGTTGAGCCGAGATTTGGAAAGCAGCAGCGGTTCCATTTTCCCTCCAAGAGGGGTGGTGGCGGGAACTCTCCGCCACCACCTGTTGAAGATGATAGCGGATATGCCTGTTTTCAGGCGGCGAAGCGCAGCTTGCGGCGGGGAACGCCTTCAAGCGAGCTTTCGATGGTCTTGAGCAGATTTGTCATGGAGCTATGCAGATTTTCCTTAACCAGACTGCTATGCCGGATGGCATTGGCGTCCGTGCCGGAGATGACAGTCCTGCACTGGTTGACCAGTTCGGCAAGCTGCTCGTCCTCAAAGATATTCCTGTCAGCAAAGCTGTCCAGAAAGTCCCTGAGATTTTCCACAGCGGCATCACGCAGGCGTTTGGGTTTGCCGTCCTCAGCGCCGGACACCTTGTCCGCGATGTTGGCGACAAGTTCCACAAACTCTCCGCGCAGGGCCGCAATGGCTTCCTGCCGGGCCTGTTCCATAAGGTTCTGGAACTTTGCCACTTCGTCCTTGTAGATGGACGGCGGCAAGACCCGTGAAACCGATGGCCCGATTAGGTGATTTCCTCCGGGCCGGAGAAATGGATGCTCCTGACCAGATACATGTTGAACGGGTTGTCGAGATAGCAGCCAAGGCGCTCAGTGTCGTCATCGGCTTCGCCAATGCGGAGGAAGTAGTAGTCCTTTTCGTCAAGTTCACGCATGAAGGCTTCCATGAAGCCCACATCCGGGAAGTCGGAATACCACTTGATGCCGCTCCACCACCAGAACGCAGCCTCGCTTGAGGCATCGAGAGTGTGGGAATCCGCATATTCCAGCAGCTCTTCCACCTCCTGTTTGAGTTCCGGCGCGGTGTTTTCAAGCTTTTCCCTGAGCCGGGCAGCCCCTGTTTTCGAGAGGCACAGGCTTACATCCGAGTAATAGCCCATGTTCACTCCCGGTTCTGGACGACTTCCGTCCGCGCCACATAGGGCACAAAGGCGGTCGGCTTCATCTTGATGAAGGTTTCTTCGCCAAGAAGCTCCTTGAGAAACTTGGTGGCTTCCACACAGGACTTTCCGGGAAAGCCGTAGGTGGACATTTCCACACGGCCATCAGCGGTGACGGTGATCTGTACGAGCTTCATCATGTCCTCACAGGGTTATGGTCAGTTCGATGCCTGAGTTGACCTGTTTTTCGGAATAGGAGTAGCGCTTCTTTTTCACGGCCTCCTTGATGACTTCAACGCCGTATGCCTGTTTGAGCAGGCCGCCGTTTTCGCCAATGGCCCGCTTGAGACGGGTATCCCAGAAATCGCAGAGCAGCATATAGTTGCCGTTGCGCTTGAGAACGCCGATTTCATAGCGGGCATCGGGAATCCTGATGGCGTGGTCGCAATGCCCAAGGTCTTTTTCGGTAAGCCCTTCGGGGAGCGGATATTTCTCCGGCTCCACAAGTGTGCCGTACCATTCGTAGGTTTTCTGGTTCTCAACGAACTGGAAACCCAGTCTCTGGCAGGCCCGCTTGATGGCCGAAAGGTCGAATATCTTGAGTTCGATGTGCGAAACGTGGGACATTTTGCCTCCTCCTCATCAATGGATGGTTGTTGACGGGGTTCCGAGAACGCGAACTTTCGGCGCTTGCCTGAGTTTGCGCGTGGCCGGAGCCTCCTCGTCGGGAGTATTGGCGATGCGGGCACGGGAACGCGCCCAAAGCCGCAACTGTTCGATATCCTCCTTCATGGTTTTGGAAAGCGGAATAAGCGAATGGCGAGCGGCTTCAAGGCCGTCATAGAGGGAGTCCCGAAGGATTTGCTCTATTTCCGAACCAGTGTAGCCTTTGAGGTCATCCGCCCAGGCTTCGGGCATGGATGTGCCGTACTTGCGGTTCATGATTTTGATGATTTCCCTGCGCTCGATAAGCGTAGGCAAGTCCACAAACCAGATGGCGTCAAAGCGCCCTGCCCGGAGAAATTCGGGCGGCAGTTCCTTGATGTTGTTGGCCGTAGCCACAATGAACGCGGATTTCTGCTCATTGGCCCAGGTCAGGAAATGGGAAAACATCCCCATTGTCGTGCCTGAGTCCTTGAGTCCGCCCCTGGTGCCGGAGAACATCTTCTCCAGTTCATCCAGAAAGAGGACGCAGTTGCCGAAGGCGTCCACAATTTTTGTGGCCTCGCGCATCCGGCGCTCCGATTCACCCACCAGCGAGTTTTTCAACGCGCCGATGTCCAGCCTGAGCAGCGGGAATTGCAACATTCCCGCTATGGCGCAGGCGGTTTTGGATTTGCCCGTGCCGGGAACACCCACGAGGAGTATTCCTTTCGGCTTGGGCAGCTTTGAATCGGGCTTGTATGCCTGGGCGCGATTGGCTACATATTCCTTGAGGGGATTCAATCCGCCCACGTCAAGGATGTTCGCCGCCGGAAAGATTTCCAGTAAGCCGGATTTTTTTATCATCTGGCTCTTGGCTTCCGTCACGGTCTTGGAACTGAAGTAGCCCTTTTGGGTAAGGCTGAGGGAATAGGCGGTCTCCGCCTGAAATTCGGTCAACCCTGTTGCCAGCCTTGCGGCTTTTCGGTTGGGCCGAATGTTGAGAGGTTCGCCAAGTTCGGCTTGCAGGGGTATAACGCCTCCTCCTCTGGCAATTTGACTTCCACGAGGTGAAAGAACGGTTGAAGCTGAGCGGGTAACGCAGGAGTCGGAGAAACGATGACCAGACATGAGCCAATTCCCTTATATACAGGGATGGCGTTCAGGATGGCCTGACTGACCATCGGGTCATCGACAAATGCCGACAATCCGTGGCAGACAAGCACAGTGTCCTTGGCGGACATGAGCCATGAGACAGCTTCAATCGGACTTTGAATGTCCTCGTGGAGAAACGATTGGGGTGAGAGACCCCTGATGCCTTGTACGCAATCCCACCTGGCGATTTGCCAGCCCGGGATGTTCCTGAGTTCATCCTCTGTCCTGTGCGGCTCCAAAGTTTGCAGCAACACAGCGGGGAACCCGGCCTTTAACAAGTCTGAAATCATAAAAAGTCCTCCTTTCATATGTTATTTCCATATGAAGGAGGAGAATATTAAAAAAGGAGCAATTATGCTTCATGTTGGAAAAGGATTATATCTTTATGGAGTTAAGCAAACTATTTCAGATAATGTGAAGAAAATGCTCGATGAATATTTTAAAAAAGAAGCAGATCTTTATGGTCGTTACATATCAGTTCTTAGTGGTTCAATATCTCTATTAGATAAACATTGTGATAAGACTGATGATTTCCGTATAGGATTATATAACGCGGCATTAAAAATGTGCCTATCTCTTGACGCTATTTATAAAATAGGTGAGACAGCAGAATCTATTGACAAAAAATTTTTAAGAATTATTCATAGTTATATGAATAAATTTAAATCTCCTGATTACTTGGAAAATATTACTCATATTAATGCGACAATCAATGACATGATAAAAGATAATAAACAAATGTATTCTGGTGAGACAACATATTCTTTTCGTAATGGAGTAAAGATATTAAAGAAGGATAAAATATCTCCTCAAGAAGCTACGGAATCAATTATTCTTATGCTTTATGCGAGGGATTACTTTAATATCAAGTCAATATTAACCTTAAGGAATTACTTATTCAACTCACAAATTGCCAATGCCTATATTGGAGTGGGTAAACTTAATAAAAATCCTGGTAATGATTTCATGGGACTCTTATTTTCTGACTATGTCTTAATTGATAGTATTTTCCCCTTATATCGTCTGGTTGCAACCGACTTTAAACTTCTCTGTGCTGAGCAACCCTTAGAAAAAAATAACGAACTGATCAGGGAAAACTTTGACTATATTTGTATGATAATTTATGTACGATATATTACATCAATACTTCTATTTGTTATTGAATGCGATATATCAGATTACCTTGAAAAGGAGGAAATAGACAAGATTTTATTAGAAATGTATAGAAAGTTTAGCTTAATAATTTTAAGTGCAGTATATCGTAGTCTGTCCATGCTTGAATTTACTATGTTCTCAAATTTAGAAATACTCAATGATATTTGTGTCTATACCCACCTGTTTTCTCCGAAAGATAAACTCGATAATGCAAATAAAATGTTCTCAGCTATTGCGGGAGATGCGGGTCATGAATATTTTGGCAAAGAAATAGAGATGATTGTAAAAAGGGCCATTAAAAAATGGAAAGATGGAAGTGAACTTTCTCACGTCCAAATGATTCAAAAATTCAAAGATTCAGCGAAATATAAGCAGTATTTTGAAAAGCGGGGATTTGAAAGAAATCTTAAAAAAGTATTGAAAAAAAGAATGGACGAAGAAGGCATTCAAAAATGGGCTGGCGTTAATTACTTTCAAGGACGTGGTCATTCCTCAAAAAAAAAACAGTGACTCCTGACACATCTATCTCCCTTATTTTTGAAATGAAAGGACAATAAAAAGGGCTTGTGTTTCAAGCCCTCCTTTATGGGGTTTTCCCCCTATTTTAGTGTTTCTGTACGGGCTTCGTCCTCCTGCGCAACCATTCAATCATATCATCTTTTTTATATACCACTTTTTGGCCTATACGGGCACGCCGGGGGCCTTTGCCCAGAGAGTCGAGATTCGCAAGATAATTCGGAGAAATCAATGTCCCGAAGTACTTACCCATGTCCTTGCGTGTAAGCAGCGACGGCAGGTCACGGACGAGAGCTTCAAAAAAGTCTTCGGGCATTGTTTACGCCGCCTCCACTTCAACGCCAAAGATGGATTCAACCTCTCTCGCCATATCCGCCTCCAAGGTATCTGGTTGTGGTTCTTCGCGGCGGAGAGATGGATTTTTTGCCCCGGCGCGTTGGATCAGAATGCACTCTCTATCAAACAGGATGGATATTGGCGTTCCCGCGGCAAATATCTCTGCCGCCCCCATTGCCATCAGTCGGTCTGCCGTAACCATGATTCCGCTTTTGCCTACCTTGTTAGTCCTGTCTGCTGTCTCGTGCGGGATGTCATAGTACGTCCTGTCAAGGTCGTTCAGCTTGTGGCGCAGGGTCTCGAAACCCTGTAGGCTAATGGCCAGTATCGTGCAGATGTCTTCACGGGAACGGCCTTGCTTTGCCAGCTCTCTCAACTGGTTGATTTTTTTCGACACGTCCTTCATCGTATTCCGCTTCTTCCTGGGGGGTTGCTGGGATGAGATCTCGTGTTCAGCCATTGAAGTCTCCTCATGGAGTGCGTTGTAGGTTGTTTCGTTGTTTCCGTTCATTGTTTCTTTCTCCTTGGCTTGTGGGTTTGGGGTGGTTTTCGGGGATTCCTCCCGCGTACTTCTCGTGGATGGCTCGACTCCTTCCGGCGCGGGTACTGTTCCCCTTGACGCCATCATCCGTGTTTCATCAATCATTTTTTCTCCTTGCTCCGATTGGAGCCGTTGACGTTGCGGACAAACGCTGTCCGTGACTATAAGATAGGGATTCTCTTGCGAATTGGATATAGTCTTCATTTGCCCCAAATGAGAGGTAAACATTAAATAACTAGCTGAAAAATAAGATAATTAAAAGTTAGGTTCGGTTCTAACTTTTTTTCAGGGGCGGCCATACGGTCAGTCTGGCAGAGGTGCTGAACCCACCTTACCAACGCATCACTTCCCTTCACATTTCGGAGCAGGCAGGAGATGCAAGGAGACTATCATTATAACATACTAATATAGCTGTTAAAACTCGTCGATTCTGGGCTTTCCCAAAAAATACCCCCGCAAAACCCTGCGGGGGCAAAAATTCCAGCCCTTAGATGGCAAATATGGGCCATCTCAGGGGAAGGCTCATTTTTCATCACATTTGGTAACATGTGACAGGGAAGGGAGAAAGGCAGCCTGTGAGTTCATTCCGCCTGCCTGTATAACAACTTTCACACTTCGTAACGAAAAAATGTGGGGCCATAGTGGGGCCAAACCCGTGCAGCAATAAGAAAGGGGTTACGGCTTTCACCGTAACCCCTTGTAATTTCTGGTCGGGATGAAAGGATTTGAACCTTCGACCCCTTGAACCCCATTCAAGTGCGCTCCCAGACTGCGCTACATCCCGACGCGGAAAGAATAACTACGCGGGCAGAGGCGATCTGTCAAGGTTTTTTTGGCGCGTGGTCAATCTTCGCGCCGCAGCACAAGCGCGACGAGAGGCGGCAGGTACAGGGTCACATCCTGCTCCGGGCGCTGGGGCAGCACGCGGGTAAAGTGCTCCACAGGGCGCGGGGCAACGACAAGATTGCCGTGCCCGGCAAAGCGCGTTTCATCGGAAGAGAGCTTTTCCACATACTTGCCCGGGGTGACGGCGAAAGCCAGATCCTGTTGCGCGTCGAGTTCGTGGAAATTAAAGGCAAAGAGCAGCCGCCCGCGCTCAAAGGCCAGCAGGCGTTTTTCCTCATGGATGAAGCGGAAAAGCGGGGCCTGTTGAAAGTCCTCCAGATGCGCGGCAACCAGATCTCGCAACTGAGCTTTGTCCCAGGCGGCCAGTTGCGCGTATTTGAGATCCGCGCGCCCGGCCAGATGCCATTGGCGGTGCGCGTAGGCTTCCGCATCCAGCCATTCCGGATGCCCGAATTCATTGCCCATGAAATTCAAGTAACCCGCGTCCGCGGTCGCAAGGGTGATCAGCCGCATCAGACGGTAAAAGGCCAGCCCGCGCGAGACCTTCCAGGTATCTGTGAACACGGACATGCTGGCGTACATGTCGTCGCCCAGAAGCCGCCAGATCATCGCGTCGTCGCCGTTGATGCACTGGTCGTGGCACTCCACATAGCTGATGGTGCGATCATAGGGGCGGTGGTTGGTCATTTCATGCCAAAGGCTGCCCATGTCGCGCGGGGCCTCAATGCATTTGCCCCAATAATCCGGAATGCCCATGGCAAAACGGTAGTCAAAGCCCAGACCGCCTTGCGCGGGCGGGCAGGTCAGGCCGGGCATACCGGAAAATTCCTCGGCTATGCTTGTGGAATGCGGCGCAAGCTCGTGGATCAGGGCATTGGCCAGGCAAAGGTACAGCTCGCCCGGCTCGTCGCCGCGCGGCAGGCCGTCCTTGCCGTAAAAGCAGCGGCCCACATGTGAAAAATCGTCGTCAACGCCATGATCGCGGTACAGCATATTGCCCACCGCGTCAAAGCGAAAGCCGTCCACACGGTATTCCTCAAGCCAGTAACGGCAGTTGGAGAGCAGAAAGCGCCGCGTCATTTCCTGGCTGTAATCAAAAGAAGGCGTGCCCCATTGATTATACTTTTCACTGAAGAAATATGTGCTGCCGTCATAGCGCGCGAGACCCTGCTCCGTATTGGGGCAGGCGTGGCCATGGGTGATGTCCAGAATCACGGCAAGGCCCAGGCCGTGAGCAGTGTCCACCAGCTCCCTGAATTGATCCGGGGTGCCGTAACGGGAGCTGGGCGCAAAGTAGCTGCTGACCTGATAGCCGAAAGAGCGATATAACGGATGCTCCAGAATGCCCATAAGCTGCACGGCCGTATATCCGTCAGCCTTGATGCGCGGCAGGATCCTCCCGGTGAAGTCCGCGTAGCTGCCCACGCTTTCTCCCTTGTGGGTCAGGGCTGGCTGCGCCATGCCCACATGGGCTTCGTAGATGCGGGGAAAAACCAGCGCGCGCGGGCGGCGGTGTCGGAAACGGTAGGGTGTGTCCGGGGCCCAGAGACGGGCGCACCATTGGGCAGGCACGATCGGATCCTGCTCGACCCATTGGGCAAAAGCGGGCACCCGCCGCAGCGGAGGATTGGCGCTCTCCGGCCCGGCGGTATCGGGCCGGGCAGCGCGGCTGAGTACGCGCAGTTCCAGATAGACGCCGTGAGACAGTGCTTCTTCAGGCAGCGTAAGCTCAAAAATACCGTTTTCAAGCCGGGTAAAGCGATAGTCGGCATGGCGCTGAAAGTTAAGCCGATTCGTGGTCAGCCAGACAGCCTCGGCGCAGGGCAGGTATTCCCGCACTCGCCAGCGGGTTTGGCCGGCGGCATTGGTGACGCGGTGAATGCCGAGATCTTTGTGCAGATTCGCGTAGGCGCGCAATGAGCCGTAATGGGCGATGATGCGATCCAGCTCTTCGGTAAAACGGCGGCTGCGCCGCAGCAAAAAGTCGTGGTACGCTTCCAGCGCCGGGTCTTCCAGGGGATTTTGGGGGATAAGCTGTGACATGGGGCCTCGCAGGGCAGGGGAGAGGTTGCCCCAACAAGAGCAGGGCAGAGGCGCAGCAGGCAAAGGATATCCATTGCGGCGGCTGCAAAGGCCGCAATGAGCGGCATGATACGGCAGATCTCTTCTGTGGCGTCGGGCATTCTCTTCCTGCGCCGGATCACGCGCCAGCGAGACCGGAGCAGAGCGCGGTTGCAATGCCGCCCCCGGTGCTGTGGGCGAAAGCCGGTTCCGCCGCAACGGCTGCGCAGTCGCTGCCCGTCAGGGCATTTTCAACGTGGAAATGCTCTGACGCTATTTGCGCCACTCCTTGCCCGAGAGCGCCGCAAGGCATTGGATCAGGGATTGAGTGCCCTGGCGGCCCTGGCCTTGGGCCTGCATCATACGGTAAAACTCTTCGGCCAGGGTCACACCCGGCAGCACCAGTTGCATGCGACGGCACTCCTCAAGGCACAGGCCCAGATCCTTGACAAAATGCTCAATATAGAAGCCGGGCGCGTAATCGCACTGCAAGAGGCGAGGGCCCAGGCTGGCCATCGC
The DNA here is from genome assembly GCF_011039085.1 of Desulfovibrio sp. ZJ369. Taxonomy (GTDB): domain Bacteria; phylum Desulfobacterota; class Desulfovibrionia; order Desulfovibrionales; family Desulfovibrionaceae; genus Desulfovibrio. The sequence continues at coordinate 10,001 of NZ_JAAKEI010000026.1, forward strand.
CGCGCTGCCGGCCGCGCCGGGTATCACCAGCTCCAGCCATTGCGCCACGTCCAGACCGGCTTCCTGGGCAAAAAGCATGGATTCGCAGACGCTGAACATCACCCCGGCCACAGCAACCTGATTGGCCAGTTTGGCTTTCTGCCCGGAACCGGCCGGACCGCAATGCAGCACGCGCTGGCCCATGGCGTCAAGGCAGGGCCGGGCCAGTTGCAGGGCCGCTGCGTCCCCGCCCACAAAAATGGAAAGCCGGGCTTCACGCGCGCCCACGTCGCCCCCGGTCACGGGCGCGTCCAGGGCGGCGCAGCCGCGGGCAGCGGCCGCCTCGGCTATGCGCGTGGCCAGAGCCGGGCTTGAGGTGGTCATATCGCAAAGAATGCCGCCTGGGGCAAGCCCGCGCAAGGCGCCCTGCTCGCCCAGCAGCACTTCTTCCACATCCCTGGGGTAGCCTACCATGGAAAAGACCAGATCAGAGGCCGCGGCCACCTCGCGCGGGCTGTCGGCCCAGCGCGCGCCTTTGGAAAGAAGGGGCTCGGCCTTGGCCCTGGTGCGGCTGTAAACCGTCAGGGGCATGCCCGCGGCCAACAGATGCCCGGCCATGGACAGGCCCATGACGCCGGTGCCGATCCAGCCGAGACGCTTGTTGTCAGCCATAACTACCTCACTTGTGCTACTGGAAGCGGCGTTCCAGAATTTCTTTTTGCAGGTTTTCGCGCGACAGGATTTTGTTTTTCCGAAAAAGATGCACATGCCGCCCATATAATTCCAGATTGCGGCGCATGTTCTCGTTAAAGGGATCGTCGCCGCTGAAATCCCTGGCCAGCGAGGCAAAGGCCGCGTCCAGCGTTTCCGGCGTCGATTGCGCCCCGTCTTCCACCTTGCTGCGGTAGAAGATGAGGGATTTGTCAAGGCTGGTATCCAGCATGACAAGCCCTCTGCGCGCAGTATCCATGATTCGGCGCAGTTTTTCAAGCGCCGCGCCTTTGGCGCTTTTGGCGTCGCGCTCCATGCTGGCCAGTTGGGTCTTGAGACTGTTGCGACGGCTGGCATAATTTCGGATGGTTTCAATCATGTAGACCCCGGTGCGCAACAAGGTCAGGGCTTCCAGCTGCTTTTGGCGCTCCAGGGCGATATTGTTTTCTTTTATGGTGTCGCGCAGTTTTTGCAAATTGTTCTTGATTTCGGCAGTGGGGGCCAGAGCAAGCAGGCGGTCCAGTTCTTCCAGGGGATTGCGGGCGGCCCGCAGGGTGGGGGCCATGCTCTCGCCGGCCTTGTTCCATTCCGCCAGAAGTTCTTGCGGGCGATTGCCGCCGGGCGTGTTGATCCCGGAAATGACGGGCCTGAAGCCGAGATCGCGGGCATGGGCCGGGCCGTCGGCCATGAAAAAGGGCACTTCTTCGCGGCGGCCCGGCAGTATTTCAGCCTCGCCGGAAAGAAAGGAACCGCCTTTGCGCACAAAACCGCCGGCTGAGCCGTGCAGACGCCCGGCCACGGAGAAGCGAAAGGCGTCCAGCGCCATTTCAGCGGCATTGCCCGCCATGTCATACAAGCCCAGGGGGTTGGGCTTGCGCGAACCGATCCGGGCCAGGCTTTCAACGCCGTGGGCCGCGCCCTCGGGCCGGTAGACCGCGTAATCGGCCTTGGAGGCTCCCGGCGGCAGGGCGAAAAAATCCTCCAACAGCAATTGCTGGCTGCCTGCGGTCTGGCCGCCGCGCGCGGCATATTCCCATTCCGTTTCCGTAGGCAGGCGCACGAAACCCACATTGCGGCTGTCGCCCGCAAAGCGGGGCAGGGCTTCGGGCGCGTTTTTCAAGAGCCAGGCGGTGTAGCGACGGGTAAAGTCAACGGCGTCATACCAGCTCACGCCCGTCACGGGCAGGGCGGCGTCAGGCGGCGGATTCTGCGTATCCGGGCAGGCCGCGTCCATAACGGCCCGCCATTGCAGTTGGCTGACCTCGTATTTGGCGATCAGATAAAAGTAATGCTTGCCCTGCGGCGCATGTTTTTGCCATTCCGGGGGCAGATCCGCCAGAGCAAAGGGGCCGGAAAGAGCCGCATTGAAGCGCCGGTCATAAAAGGCCCGCTCGGCATTGGCGCTGTCGTCCACACCGGGACGCATGGGCATATCCCAAAGAAAGCCCCTGGACGGCACGGCTGCCAGCCTGAATGTCATGGAAAGGCCGCAGGGCATGGGCAGCACGATGTCGTCCCGCGCCGGTCGGGGATTGCAGGCATCGGCCAGGCTTACGCCGCTTTTGGCCTTGAGCGCGGCCCATGCCGGGGAAGGGGGAAAGCCCGCGAGAACCGCCAGCAGAAGCAGGCAGAGGGGGAGGCGGAATGCAAAACCTCCAAAACGGATCAGGGCAGTAACGCGCAGGAGGCATTGCAACACTGCCTCCCGGCGGCGTGGGCCGGAAAATCCGGCTTTGTGTTTCGGCTGGGGGCAACGGCGGCCCTGCTTCCGCCGCCGGGGAGGTTCAGGCTCAGACATCACGGATTACCTCCGAAGGTTGGATGCGCGCGGCGCGTAGCGCAGGGCCCAGCGCGGCCGCAAGGGAAAGCGCGACGACAGCCGCGAGCGCCAGCAAAAAATGTTCGGGCAGGAGGCGGCAGACTTGCTCCAGATCGCGCAAATCCGCGCTGAACAGACGGTTGAGCACCGTTGCGGCCGCCATGTAGATTCCCGATGCCAGCGCAGTGCCCAGAATGGCGGTGCACAGGGCCTGGGCCAGTGGAAAGAGCATCAGCGCGCCCGTGGAAAAGCCCGTGAGCCGCAAGAGCCCCAAAATTCTTTCCTTGCGCTTGACTCCGGCCAGAGCGCTGCTGGCCGTGGAGGCCAGAAAGCCAGCGGCCGCGGCCGCGCAGATCAGGGCGAAAATCAGATTCAAGGCGCGGGCCAGGGTGGTGACCTGCTCGATCTCTTCCGCGTGGGTGTAGACATCCAGATTTTGCGCGGCAAAAGCCCGGCGCAGAGTCATGACCGCGTCCAGATTGCGCGCATAGAGCCTGAAACCCGGATACACGCGTGGCTCCGCGGGGCGCGCTTCGCCAATCCAGCCGTTGTGAGCGCCCAGATCGGGCACGGCGCGGCCGTCGCGAAAATCTTCGGTGGCTTCCAGCAAAGCAAGGGGAACATAGGCTGTGTCTTTTTGCTGCGCGGCCAGAGGCAGAACAGAGATGACCCGCAAGGTTGCCCCGGCGCTTTGGATGCGGCCCTGGTAGCGGCGTTCCACCTGGCCCCGCAAAACTGCGCCCCGGCGCACGTCCAGTTTTTCGGCCGCTGTGGCCGAAAGCGTCACGCCGATGGGTTCCCTGAGCGTGGCAGCGCCGCTCTGCGCGCCCGCAGGCTTGCCGGGCAGCGGCATGTCCTGAATCTGCGCGCCGTGCCGGAGCAGCAAAGGATCGCCCGGAGCTGTCGGCTCCAGTGAAACCAAAAGATGCCTGCCCTGGCCGCTGTCGAGGTTCATGGTGGCGGCAATGGCGCGGGTGCGCGGCAACACAAAGGCCACATCCGGATGCGCGGCCAGATTGGCCAGATATTCGGCAGTATACCGGCCGCTGGTCACGGGCGAAATTTCCAGAGTAGCCGGGTCTTCGCGCAGGCGCTCGGTCAGGGTCTGGACCACGCCGAACTTGACTCCGTAGAGAACCAGCAACGGCGTGAGCACGGCGGCCAGCCCCAGAACCGCGCAGGCCGAAAGCAGACCTTCATGCGCATAATCCCTGAGCGCCAAACGGCAGGCTTGCAGCCGGGTCCGCGGCATGGCTCAGTCCTGCCCCGCATAGGCGATGCGGGCTGCAATGCCGCCCGCCCGGGGCTGCACGGCCACGCGGACCACGGTAAAACCCGCGGCCTGGGCCATGTCCGCATTGTGCGTAACCATAATCATGCTGATTCCCATCTCGCGCGCCAGTTCTCCGAACAGATCCAGCACCGCGCGGGCGTGCAGGGGGTCAAGAGCGGCGGTAGGCTCGTCGGCCAGCACCACGCCGGGCCCGTGGGCCAGGGCGCAGGCCACGGCCACGCGCTGGCGTTCGCCCACGGAAAGCGTGGCCGGAAAGTGCGCAAGCAGGTGAGTGATGCCCAGCCGTGCCGTCAGATCGGCTATGGCTTCCCTGCGCTGTTCGGCAATGCCCAGGCTTTTGCAGCGCAGCAAAATATTCTCGCGCGCCGAAAGAAAGGGCAGCAGGCCGCCGGTCTGCAAGACATAGCCCAGATGGCGCAGGCGCAGGCTTGCCAGCCTGTCTGTGTCGCCGCTTTTCCAGGCGGCCAGCACGTCCGTTTTGTGTTCCGGCACAGGGGAAAAGACAAAGCGGGTTGCAGCCTCCGGAGCATCCGGCTTGAGCACGCAGGCCAGCAGGTCCAGGGCCGTGCTTTTGCCGCAGCCGCTGGGCCCGGCCAGCGCAAGCAGGCGGCCGCGCGGCAGATCAAAGGCCGTCAGCCGCAGATGAAAGCCCTCCGCGCCGGGACGACGTTTGCTGATTCCCCGCAGGGAAAAGACCAGATCTTCCATACTCTTGAAAGCCCGCACTCAGGGCAGCATGCTCAGGGGCACGCGGTAAACCCAGTCTCCGGCATTGGCCTGGCCGAAACTCTCCCAGTTGGCCCGGTCCTTGTCGTATTCCTCATAGCGGGCCAGGCGCGATTTCAGGCGATTGACAAAGGCCGTCTGCTCGCCGATGCTCATGCGGTACCAGTCTTCCTCTCGCAAAAGCATGATGTCGCTCTTGTAGGGCAGACCTTCCAGAAATTCAGCCAGGACGCCCAATTCCGCAAGGCTTTTGCCGCGCGTGGGCAGATTGGGATCCCGGGCCATGCGCGTGGAAGCCGAGAGTATGCCCTGGAAAAAATCGTGCGAATCCGTTTTTTTGGTCCGCTCCGCATTGTCGATAATTGCCTTGAGCTGCGCGCTGAGGTCATTGAGCTGATTCTTGGTCAGCAGCACAGCCACTTCAACGCTGGGGCTCTGCTCATGCCGCGCCAGCCGCTTGAGATCCATGTCCGCAATCCAGGAATTCACCACCGACGGCGCCTGATTTTCGCGCGCCCGGCCTAGATATTCCAGTTGCATGGCATAGCCCAGGGTGGCGGCCAGCCGGGCAGCCACCTGTTCGGGCGTCAGGTTCTGCGGTTTTTCATCCCTGGGCCGGGTCATGACCTTGCCCTCGGCCGTATTTTTGACCATTGCCACCATGCCTTCGGCCAGGGTTTTGGCCACAGCCGCGAACTGGCGCGCGCCTTCGGCCGGAGTGGGCGCGGACACGGCCTGATAATTGGATCTCTGGCCCGAAAGCCTGCCCAAAGCCCTGTAGTTCTGTTCGGCATAGCCATGATTCCTGACGCCGCCCGGACTTTTGATATGCAGCACCGTGATCCAGATGCCTTTTTGCCGGGCCAGATCATTGAGCTCATTGACGCCCATGGCGACAGAAGCATATGGATCGCCGCTTTTCAGGGGGCCCGCGTCCGTGATTACCAGAATCAGACGCGAGGAATACTCTGCCCAGTTCAGATCCTGGACGGCCTTATAGACGCCGGCCAGAGAATCCTCATTGAAGTCATGGCTGGAAATTTTGGCTTCCTGCGCCTGCGCCAGCTTTTCTTCCAGACTTTTGCGATTTTTGGCCGTGGCAAAATCGCTGACAACCTTTGCTACATATTCCAGGCCGGGCGTGGCCCTGGTGCTGCTGCGAAAAGCCACCACCGCAAAGCCCACCTTGTCGGCCAGCTTGTCTTTTTCAATCGTGTCGTAAATCCGGCGCACCACATTCAGGCTTTGATCAATATACGGCTTCATGGAAATGGAGGTGTCGATAACCAGGGCAATGCCGGTTTTGGGCGGCCCGTTTCTGCCCTTGCCGCCTTTTCCGTATTGGCCGGGGTCAATGGAAGCCACGCGCAGGAATTTGACGCCTTCAAAAGGATCTTTCATGTCCAGAATGGGCATCAGATAAAAGCGTTTTTCCGAGACAGCGCCCTGGGCTCCCGCGGGTTCGCTGGCCAGAATCGGCAAGTCGGCGGCTGCGGCGGGCGGCGTGCCGGAATCGGCGGGCGAGATCCGGGCGGCCGCGGCCAGCAGGGCGTCCAATTGCTTTTCCATGTCGTCGGCTGCGCACAACGCGCTCAAATCCTGCTCGGTCTTGAAGAAAAGCACCGGCTCACGGCCTGCGCGCGGGGCAAAAAGCAGCGTGAGAGACTGGTTCCAGTCTGTGGCCTGGCCCGCCTCCAGCCAGCCTTCGGGTGCAACGGCGGAAAGGCCTACCTGCAACCAGTTCCCGTTACGCGCAAAGACATAAAATGCCGTGAAAGGCACAACATTTTCCCGCACGGTTTTGGCGTCGGCTTTCGGCTCTGCCAGGAGCTTTGCGCCGGGATGGCTGACCACCCGCTGAAAAAGCGATGTTTTTCCTTCCTGCAGCAAGGGCGCGGCATGTGACGCCACGGGCGACAATGCAGCGCCCAGGCTCAGACAAAGGGCAAGAAGCAGCAGCAGAAAGGGACGGACCGGCACTCCGGAAGTCATGATCATCTCCTTGAGTCGCGCAGGGCCGCGGCTCATTTCCAGGTTTGCAGCAGGCTGCGGGCCTCAGCGTCGCCTTTGTCCGCCGCGGCCCGAACATGGGCGCGCAGCTTGTCCAGGGCCGCGCGCGCCTCGGTCTGCCCCTTGGCCAGAGCCATGTCATACCAGTGCCTGGCCTGGCTGATGTCCACGGGAATGCTGCCGCGCGGCAAGGCGCTGACAGGATCATAAAACTGCCCCACCAGAAGCATGGCTTCGGCATTGCCTTTCTGGGCCGCGTCTTCCAACAGCAAAAAGGCCGCGTCCCCTTCTTCGGCGCTGGCGTCGGCCTTGCGCAGGGGCTTGGCCAAGGCAAGGCTGACATCGGGGCGCGCTTCGCCGCGCAACTGTTCGCGGGCCAGAGCCAGCGCGGACGGGCCGGAAGGCGTGTTCCGCGCCGCACCCCCGGAGGTTTGCGGCGGCACAGGGGGCAGGGGCGTTGCATCAGGCGCGCGCCACACAAACCACCAGAGCGCTCCGGCCGCCAGCAGCAGCAAAAGCAGCAGCCCGGCAAGCAGGCCGGTTCTGCCCTCTTTTTTGGCGCTGCTTTGCGAGGGCAGTTGCAGCGGCTCTTCCACCGGCGCGGGCGGGGTTTCCTCCGGTTCGGGAGCAGGGCTCGGCTCCGGCTCAGGTTCCGGGCCGGGATCGGGCGAGGCTTGCGGCTGTACGGGCGCGGGATCGGGCCGGGGAGCGTGCGCGCCGATGCCCTGGCCTCCGCCCATATGCGAATAAACCAGGTTCTGAACTACCAGCGGGCAAAGGCCGGGCCCGGGCAGGCTGAGCCGATAGGATTCCAGGTTGTCCATCTCGTTGACCACAGCCGGACCCACGGCAAGACGCAGGATGCCGTCCTTGTTCTCCCAGGCGTCGGGCCTGAGCGTGCTTTCGCTCTCCTGCCAGCCGCCGCCGGAAAGGCTTTTGCCGTCCGAGCGGTAAATCACGAAAACGGGATCCGGCATGTGGTCGGCGCCCTGCACTTCAATGAGGCCGTATCCGGGACCGCGCATGGGGTCGGCTGTAAGGGTGGCGCGCATGGATTATTCCTTGAAGGCCTGCAAAACATGGCGCAGGCGGTTGTTTTGTTCGGGATTGACGGTTTGCTCGCCGTCAAAGTTCACGTTGGCGATCACCGCATAGGCCAGGGCGCGCAGCCAGTCTGTATACCAGAGGCGATCGTAGGGCGACTCTTCTTCGGCGATCTGCGGCTCGCCGGAGATTGCCGGCGGCGGGGCAAAAAGGCTGAGGCTCCTGCCCCCGAAGAAAATGGTGCGCGCCGCCTGATCCTTGAAGCGGGGGTCAAAGCCCAGCCAGTCCACAAAGGCGTTAATGGCGTCGGCCGCCAGACTGACCTGCTTCCAGACCAGCCGTTCGCGCGCCATATTGCTGTAGGCCGCGCCGCGCCGCAACTCGGACTCCAGATTTTCGCGCACCCGGCAGCGCCCTGCGGCGGCGATCAGTTCGTGACAGAATTGATCAAGTTCCCTGGCGGGCAGGCCGTAACGGCTGCGGGCCTCTGCGTCGCCCGCCAGTTCGCGCAGGCGGCTGATCCAATGTTCCAGGGCCAGTCCGGCGAAAACAGCGGCCGTGTCCCTGGCGCTGCTTTCGGTCGCTTCAGCCGGGGCAGGGGCCGGGGGTGGCGCGTCGCCGAAAATGTCGCCCAGAATAGCATCCGCCGAAACGCGCGTGCCCACCACATCCGCGGGCAGGGCCGCGGCCTCCTGGGCAGGGCTCTGGCGGGCGTTGAAGCAGATTTCGTAGAGATCAAAGTCCCGTACCTGCAGGCGTTGCAAAAATTCGCCGAAAAGCTGCTTTTCCGCCACGCGGGCCAGGAGGGCCACCAATGTGCGCGAGAGCTGCTCTTTTTGCCGGCGCAGTTCCTCGCTGTCGTCGCTTTTATAAAAAACGCCCAGACAGGCAAGAACCTGTTCGCGCTTTTCGGCAAGGCTGACCGTAATCTGGCGGCGCTTGAGCTCGGGATTGCAGAGCGGCCGCAATTTTTCGCGCAACAGCGCCACGCCGCCGTCATTGAGCCGCATGGCCGCCTGCCAGACGCGCTCAGGCTCGGAGACATGGCGTTGCACCAGCGCTGATTGCAGAAAAGCGCGGCGCACCTCCTCCACATACTCTTCCTGCTCCGGCCTGACGCCTGTTTCCTGATGCGTTTCCTTGTCAAAGCTGAAGATGGCTTCGCTGCGGAAATTGGGATTGCGCAGCAAAAACACATTGGCGAACGGCTTGCTGCCGTCCCAGTTTTCGGGCCAGTCGTGCTGTTTGCCGAAAAAGTCGAGCAGGGAAGACTGCAGGCGAATATCCCAGCGTTTTTCCACCGACGGAGCGCCGTTTTTCTTTTCAAATTCCATGTCCATCTTGGTCAGCACAAAGAAAAGCGCAGGCGGCTTGCCCGCGCGGTGAACCGGCTTTTCGCCGTGGGTGGAGCAGATCCATTCATACACGGCGCGCGGCAGATCCTGCACTTCCTGATTGCCGGGCCCGATGCAGAGCAGCATGCTGGTCAGCTCTTTTTCCTCGCAGTAGCGCTCGAAAAGATAGGCCACCTTGCCGCGCAGAAAGAGATTCTCCAGGGTGCCGGGGCGTTGCAGCTCCTTGTTGAGATCGCTGAGCTTGAGGCGGGAGCGGTAACCGGGAAAGTCGAGCAAATCCGTGTGATCAAAGAAGTCGTCCGGCTTTTCCCGCATGGGGATGGTGATTTCAGCCGTGAGCGCGGTGATCACGGCGCGCGGCAGCTCTGCGCGGCGTCCGTTGGCGCCGAGAATGGGCAGGGTCGCGGGGGCCGCGTCTGCCAGACCTTGCAGCAGCGCCACATCTATGATGCTCTCGGAACGCGGGATCAATGCCTCAATGGGGCAGGCCGCTTCAGCGGGATTGCCCAGCTTTTCCAATGCGCCGCAAAGCTTGAGGTAGAGACTTTGAAATTCCGGCACATTGTCCCAGATCAGGCCCAGCAGCGCGGCCCGATCCGCAAGGCCAAGCCGCGGCGCAAGCTCCGCGGCTGTACGCCAGTAGCCCTTTTGCAGCATCTGCACGCGCGGCCGGGAACTGAAATTTTTATTGACGTATTCGCGCAGATCCTCCAGATCATCTTCGCTCACCACGCCCGCGCCGGCTTGCGGAACCGCGGCGCGGCCGGCCAGATCGTCCAGAGCCGCGATCAGGGCTTCAGGCTGCGGCGCCTGCTTATGCTCACAGTCCGCGTAATAGGTGTTGGCCAGCACGCGGGCCACATCCGTCTCGGAAAGCAGCCGCAGGCGGATGGGAAAGCCGTCCGCAAGCCCTGCGGGCGGGGTGGTGGTGAAGCGGGTGACAAGGCCGGTGGACTCCTTGCCGCCTTCCGGGTTGATTTCGGTGAGGAAGTCGTAAGTCTTGCCGCCCAAATCCGCCGTTAATGTTCCTTTGGCGTCTTTTGCCAGGGCCGAGATCAGGTAGGACTTGCCGGACTGGCTGGGGCCGAACACGCCCACGCACATTTTGCGCCGGGCGGCCTGCTCGCATTTGCCGAAAAAACGGGCGGCGCGGCGCATGTCCTTTTGCAGTGCCGCGCACTCGTCGCCCACAAGCCCGCAATTTTCCCGAAGCCAGTCCACAGCCTGCCGGGAAGCGTCCGCAAGCTCGCGGCAGTGTTGCGCAAGGTCATGATCCTGCTGCTGCATGATTATCCTCGTTTATCCGGCATCAGACACAATGCCGGTATCCAGCCAGTACCCTTCATCCAGTTTCAGGGTTTGCAGACGGATTTCCAGATCGCGGCGGTCCACGCCGCGCCCCTGGTTGTCGGTAATGGCGTCAATGCTGAATTCGCCCTCGCTGCGGCGATCCTTTTCCTCTTCCGTGCGCGGCGCATCGTCCCAGACGTCCTCCACGCGCAGGCACACGTCAACCGTATAGGGCAGACGCCCGGCAGCCCGCGCGCGGGCCTCTTCGCTGCTGAAGGCGAGCAGGTGGTAGCGGGTGGTGGGCCAGCGCTCGGCGTCCAGTTGGCGGTAACCGATGAAAAGCGGGCCGCTGAAAGCAACGGAGCGATTCTGTTCCGTGCCTTCATTGCTTTCCACATCCACCTGAAACCAGACTTTGGGCCGCTTGAGCTGGCTGTTGATATCCATTTCTCCGATGTAACGGGCCGTGGACGTCAGACGCAGCGCCGCGGAATCAAAGGAAAAGCCCTCCAGATGGCCGTCGGCCAGGGCGCAGAGGATGGCCCCGATCACCACGGTTGTCTTGGGGTCGGTGATCCGTCCCAGGGCATCGGCAAAGGGGTACCAGCTGCCCACATGGTATTGGCGCATGGGAATGATCCGATCCGGAGGCACAGGCAGCTTGGCAAGCACCGGCGCAATGACGCCCTGCCAGGCGCTGGGGCGGCCGGTGAGCAAAAGCACATCGCTGTCGTAAAGATGCACGATTTCGCACAGGGCGGACAAGGTGGGGCCCAGCGTCGTCCTGATGGTGGCATTGACGGCCTGGGGCCGGACCTGGATGGGAACATCCAGGATGTTAAAGTTTTTGATGAATGGAGCAGCCCGGCGGACCAGAGCTTCCACGGCGCGCAGAACAGCCGGTTGCGGTCGCGGCGCCTGCCTGGGCGGGACAGGCACGCTTTGCTCGCCTGACGCCTCTGACGTTTCGGATGAAGGCGGCAGCGCATTTTGCGCATCAGCGGCCTGGGGCTTGAGGATTGCGGCAGTGGAAAAGGCAAGCGGATCAGGCTCGAAAAAGTCGGCCAGCCGGCAGGTATAGGCGCGTTCCGGCTCATCCTCGCTTTCACAGGCCGCCAGCAGACCCAGGGCCACGGGCACGGCAATCTGGCGCACCAGGCGCACGCGCGTATTGCGCTCCTCCTGGGACATGCCGATAAAGTCCCGCCCGAAAAGCTGGGCCAGCAATGCGCGGGGTTCCGCCAGCCCCTGGCTGGTCAGGGCCTGGGCAATGGCCGGGATCACATGCTCGGCGATAACTTCACGCAGGACTTCATCCCCGGCGATATTGAAACCGTCGCGAAATTCCGTATGCGGCACGATGCGCGCCGTATCCCCCTCGCCGCTGGCCAGCTCATAGGTGGTAATGGAAAGATCCGTGGTGCCGCCGCCGATATCAATGGACGCCACGCGCACGCAGGGGTGATTGTCGCAGGACGGCCGCGGCCTGCCCAGCAGGCGGAAAAGGTGATGCGCGTCGCCGTGCTGCTTGACGGTCATTTCATTGTACAGCAGCACCAGTTGCGAGCAACTGGCCTCGTCCCAGTCGCAACGCACCTGCGGGCTCAGGCGATAGTCGCCGCCCGGGCTCTTGCGCTGCTGGTTGCCCGGCAGGTACCATTGGCTCCAGCCCAGGGCGTCCCAGATCACGCGCACGGCCCAGAGCACCCAGCGCCGGAAAATGCGTTTTTCAGCCACGGGCATGGCCGTGGGCACGGTGAAGATCAGCCGCCGCAAGCGCCGCGGCAGGTTGGGCAGCTCACGGCGGGCACGGGTGGCCGGAGAATTGATGGTCACCAGAGCCTGCGTGAGGATCTCGCCCATCATGAACAGCATCAGGGACGAGCGGGTGAAGAGCGATTCAAAAATGGGTTCGGGCTCCTGCTTCTGAAGCGCCGGGCTTTTTTTGAACAGGGGATCGTCAAAACAGGCCAGGGGCGTGCCCTGGGGATTGAGCCGGCGGGGGAACAGGCCCCGGCTGACCATGGGCTCGGTGTTGCCGCCGGTATTGTAGCGCCAGCTTTGTTGCCAGGGGCGTTCGTCCCAGAGATAGCGCTTGGGACTGGACATGCCGGTAGTGCCTTCGGCGCAGACGGCCTGGGTGGCCAGACGCGCTGCCTCCGGCCCGATGCGCACGGCCGAGGGCCAGGCAAAGGCCGGGGTCTGACGGCCGGAACGACGGGAAAGGGCATCATTGCCGAAAACGGCGTCCACAAATTCCACGCGGGTTTCAAAGGGATCGGCGTAAATCCGGTCCGGTTGGCTCAAATCCCGCAATTCCAGCAGATAACTGTCATTGAGATTGGTGATCCGCTGGGGCAGGGTTTCCACCAGAATGCCGGTGGTGCGGGAATTGCCGATGTCCAGGATCAAATCCACGTCCACCGGCGTGTCCCGTTCGGGATTAATGACCTGGGCGGCGAGATTATTCAGCGCCAGGCTCACGATCTCCAGCCAGGTCAGATAGCTGGCCAGATGCCGCAGCACATAGCGCGTTTCCTCCTGCCAGGCGTCGCGGCCGTGGCGCGTATGCTGTTGCGAGGCTTTGTATATGCCGGACAGCCATTCGTCGACCCATGCGCCATTGAGAAACCAGGAATTGTCGCGCACCAGGGGGGCGAGCATAAAGTGCCCGTGGGCCGCCACATCCTGCGGGGAAAGCGCGAAGTATTCCTCGCCCTCGGGCGGCCGCTCTTCAAGGTTGGTGTCGAAAGCCAGCACCACGCGCAGTTGGCCCGGAGTTTTTGCGGAGCGCATGACCTGCGCCCGCGCCCAGTTGGAAGGGCCGCATTCAAAACGACGTCCTCCGTCGGGCCACAGTTGATCCAGGGTGCGCAAAAAGGGTACGGGCAGCCATTGGCCTTCCCATACGGTCAGTTCGTGGCGGGCGTCCATATCATAATCAGATTTGCAGGCCTGGCCCGTGAGCTGATCCACAAGGCCGGTTTCCGTCTCTACCAGGCAACGCAGGTAGTGGGTATAGCGGCCCTGGGCGTCGCCCTCCTGCTTTTTTTCCTCGCGGAAATAGCGGCGGATGCGCTTGATCTTGTCTTCCGGCAAGGCGAAATCCAGAAATTGCGGGCAGCCCCCGGGGATGATGCTGACCGGCGAGAGATAACGGGGAATGGCATCCATAGTTATTTCCTTCTGAAGCGGGCATCCCATTTGTGGCGCGCCCCGCCCAGCTCCCTGCCCTTGCATTGGGTGCTGTTTTCGCTGCCCGTGCACTCCACCTTTTGCGGCACATAGGTGCCGCCGCGCGGGCAACGGGCGGGATCGGCGTCAAAGAGCAGGCGGTTGCCCGAAAAGCGCGCGGCCGCGGAACCGCTGCACATCTGGCCGTTGCGTTCGCGCACGAAACGTCGGCCCTTGCCGTTCTTGTCAAAGCAGTATTCGGCAATGATCGGTTCGTTGGAAGGATGCGAGTAGAGCCCTGTTTCACTGGTCCAGCAGCCTTCCAAAAAGGCCAGGTCTTTTTTCTTGGCCGCGTCCCTGGGAATGGTCAAGTCTTCGTTTTTTCGGGGCTTGGGTTTTTCGGGCTTGGGCGCTTCCGGCACGGGCGCTTTTTTTTCAGGCTGTTCCGTCACCTTCGGCGTGGCGGGTTTTGCAGGCTGCACCGGCGTCTCACCCAGAAAAGGTTCCACAATTTCCGGCTCCACAGGCTTTGCTTGCGGCTCTTTGACCGCCTCGGGGGGCGTGACAGGCTTGCAGAGCGCCGTGCGTTCCCGCAATTGTTGCAGAAGCCCGGCCAGTTCGTCGTCCAGTTTGGCGGCGCGGTTTTTCTGGGCTTCCAGCGCCGCTGTATCGGTTTTGAAGCAGGAGGCGGGCAGCGGAGAAGGCAGAATGCCCAGGGCCGACAGCAAAAGCCAGAGCAGAAGCAACAGCAGGAACAGAGGCAGAAGCCAGGGCAGGCAGCCGCCGCGCGTCGTGGCAATGGGCGTCGGATCGGGAGGCGGGGGAGGCGGCAACGCCGCGCCCAGTCGGGAAAGATCCTGAGGCTGCGCGCCCGCGGCGCCCGGCGCGAATCCCCAATTGATCAATACGGGCTTGCCGTCCACTGCCCAGAGATCCTCGGCAGCCGGATGCTGGAGCGCCAGTTGCAGCAAATGGCCGGAAAGCGCGTGACGGCTTTGCGCTTCCTCCGTAAGATTGTCGGAAAGAGCTTTGATGTCCCGCGCCAAATCCGCGGCTTTGGCGCGCAACAGCCGGGCGTCGGCATCGGGCAGCCCGGCGACGGGCCGGGCCGGGCCGTTGCCTTCGGCATACCAGTCCACATGCCGCCCCTCCGCGTCATGCTGCGGTTCGGCCAGCAAGGCAGCATGCTCCGGGCCGAGTTTTTGCAGCAGCACAGCGCGCAGTTGCCCGTAACAATCCGTGGCGAAAATGCCCTGGCTGGCCAGGGCCCGCATCTGGCCGCGCAGGCTGGAGGCAATGCGCGCGCTCATGGCTTTTCTCCTCCGGCGGGCCTGGCTGCCGCCCGGCTGAAGGGCACCTGCACGGAACGCAGATAATCGGCCAGGCTGTCGCTCACAATGGCCAGGCTGGATTGCCGATAGGATTCGTCATCCAGCTTGATGAAGGTGTTGATGCCCACCACCTCGCCGCGCTCATTGACCAGCGGGCCGCCGCTGTTGCCCTGGGAAACCGTGGCCGTGTGCACGATCAGGGGCGGCGTGCGTTGCAGAATCACGCTGACCGCGCCGTCGGTATAGACCACTTCCGGCACGGCCTTGGCGTTGCCTTGAAGCAGGGCCGCAAACTTGGGGTCATCCGTGGTGATTGCGCCGGGAAAGCCCCAGGCGCTGACCCGTTCGGTGCGTTTTACGCCGCCGGCGAGCTTCAGGGGCGTGATGGCCGGGGCTCCGTCCACTGTGAGCACGGCGAAATCACGGCCCTGGCTTTGTGTGGAGCGCAGCACCCCAGCCCGAAGGGCCTTGCGGGTGGCTTTGTTGATCACCAGAGCTTCCGTGGCGTTGCCCACCACATGCCCGTTGGTGACGATGTAGCCGGGAGCCACAAAAAAGCCCGAACCCATGGAAAGTCCTTCCGGCCGTTGCGCCAGTATCAGCACAGTGGCCTGCTCCAGCAGCTCGGCAACGCTTTCCGGCTTGCGCGCGGGAGCGGCCGGAAGTTGCCTCAAAGCATCAGGCCCGCCGGACGGCGCGAGCGAGGGATCAGCCGGAAGAACACGCAGATCCACGCCCGGCGGCGCTTCAAGGCTGCCCAGTTCCCGCTGGATGACGCATGGATCTTTTTGCAGAAGCAGACGCAATTTTTGTAAAAAAGCATCCAGGGCGTCATTGCGCTTTTGGCTTTCGGCGGTTTGCGCGGCCAGGCTTGCGCGGTGTTGTTCGGCGAGCTGCCATTGCTTCCAGACAAGCCAGGCCGCCAGCACACACAGCAACAGAAAAAAGAGCATCCCCCAGAAAAAGGGGCGGCGATACCAGGGAACGGCTGCATCCGCAGCCGCGCCAGCCTGAGTCGGCCCCGCGCCGGAGTCGCTCGTGTTTTTTTCGCCTTCCGTCATGCCTCAGCTCCGCTGTTTCGGGCTGTCTGAATGTGGAAAAAGCCGACTGACGGGCCCGGACGCGCGTTGAGAGCGGCGGGCCGGAATGGGCTCAGCCCAGCAGATTGGCAACGGTTTCCTCGTAGCTGTTCATACGCGCGTTCATATCCTGACGCGTGCTTTCAAGCTCTTCACGCGAGGCTTTCCACTGCGAAGCCTGGGCCGTGACATTGCTTTGCTCTGCGGCGGCCTTGCGCGCCGGGCGGTTGAGGTTCTTGCTGCCTGCTGCGGGGCCGCCACGGCCGCCGGACGCCGGCTCGGCCGCCGTGTATTGCGCGGCCAGAACCTTTTGATACTCGCTGTCTTTCTGGGCCATGGTCGTGGCCGTGCTGTTCAGAATAAAAGATGTTTCCTCAAGGCCGCTGCGGATTTCATTATAGCGGTTCTGAAAATCCAGGCGGGTGATTTGGCCGGCTTTGAACTGATTGGCGGCCAGTTGGAATTGCTCGTCATAACATTTTGCCGCAATTTTCGCCGCCGCGGTGGCGCGGTTCATGCTGGCCGACTCTGCGCCAAGCTGGCGGGAGTAGGCCTGAAGGTAGGCGGCGTCACGATCCCGGACTTGAGATTTGCCGTAGACGTTTCCGGCCACAGCGCCGGTGGCGCCGCCCACGGCCGCGCCTGCCAGCGCGCCTTCGGCCTTGCCGGTGGCCAGGCCGCCGATCAACGCCCCCAGAAGTGCCCCGCCCACGGCTCCCACGGCCGTGCTCGTGCCCGCGCTGTTTTCATCCTGGCGTAATTGGGCCACCGGCTGATAGCACTGCGGATAATAATTGACCCGGGTTTTTTGCTGCCCGTAGCGGCTTGCGCAGCCTGCAAGCAGCAGGCTGCCCGCCAAAAGCAACGCCAGGCCCGGAAGAAAAGCACGCTGTTGCATGACGTGAACTCCTGAAATGGATTTCCGAAAAACCTGTATAGTATCGGATGTTACTGCAAAGCAGGGGGAAACGGCAAGGGCCAATCCGCCTCTGCGCCGTTGGCTCTGTGGCTGCAAGTCATGTCTGGCGCGTATTGTTTGCTTTTACGCTGGGCCTGTGCTAGAAAAATTTTTCAATTCATTGCTGGGCCATCTTTTTTCTTGCACGGGCCGTGACGCAGCGGGAATCCGATGTGCCGGGCTTTCGCAGGGTTTTGTTTTCCCGGTGCGCGTTTTTTTAACCCTCGTTCTCAAGGAGTATCCCCACGATGAGAAAAATTTTCAGCCTTCTTCTGGCAGGCGCTCTGATTCTGGCTTCCAGCCTGGCCTTTGCCGATGCCAAGCGCCTCACATTGGCCACAGGGGGCACTTCCGGGGTGTATTATCCCCTGGGCGGGGCCATCGGCCAGGTGCTGAGCTCCAAAAGCAACGGCGCTTTGTCCATAACCGCGCAGGCAACCGGCGCATCGGGCGAAAATATGCGTCTGGTGGAGGCCGGGGACGTGGATTTCGCCATTGTGCAGAACGACGTGGCTGACGCCGCCTACTTCGGCAAGGCGCCCTTCCGCACGAAGCTTGAGAATGTGCGCGCCATTGCCCGCCTGTATCCCGAATACCTGCATGTGGTCTCCAGTAAGGACAGCGGCGTGACCAAAATTGAGGATTTCAAAGGCAAAAAGGTTTCCGTGGGAGCTCGCGGCAGCGGCAATGAAGTGAACTGCCGCCAGCTTTTCGGTTTTTACGGTCTGGATTATAAAAACCTGAACCCCATTTTCCTGCCGTACGGCGAAACCGCGGATCAGTTCAAGGACCGTCAATTGGACGGTTTTGTTTTTACCATCGGCACGCCGAATCCCGCCATCCAGGACATCACCACAGCCCAGGAAGTGGTCTTTGTGCCCCTGGAGGGAGCCAAGGTTGATGAAATTGTGGCCAAGTTTCCGTATCTGGTGAAGGACGCCATTCCGGCCAACACCTATAAGGGACAGGACAAGGCGGTTCCCACGCTTTCCGTGCAGGCCATTCTGGTGGCCAACAAAAACATGTCCGACGATGTGGCGTATGCGCTGACCAAGACGCTTTTTGAAAATCTGGGGGATGTGGCCAAGGCGCACAACAAGGCCGCTGAAATCAGTATTGAGCACGCGGCTGACGGCGTAACCATTCCTTTCCACCCCGGCGCGGCCAAATACCTCAAGGAAAAGGGCGTGTTGAACTAGCAGCGGACGGGGCGGGGGCTTGCGGCCCTCGCCCCTTTTTGCGGCGTCAGACCTGCGCCGGGCTGCCGCGTGGCCTGCCGGATCGCCCGCTTGCCGCCTGATGCGCCCGGACACGGAATATGTCATGCGCGGACACCATTATCAATATATAGCGGCATTGCTGCGCTGTTGTTGTCTGCTGCTGTGCATGGGGCAGTCAGCTCCGGTCTTTGCTCAGGAGGGGGACAGCGATTTGGTGCTGAAAGACGCGCGCGGCGTCGTGCTTTTTTCCTTCCCGGCGCCGGAGGGCTTTGTTTTCGGCATCCGTTACATCCACTCCGTGGCCCAGAGCCCTGTGGAAGACTGGTTCCAGGTCGTCAACAACGTCATTTTTCTGGAAAAGACCATATATCAGGATTTTGGGGCCGGCTTGCCCCATAATCCCCAACCGGGACAGACCATGACCACGGCTGACGGGCACATTGTCATCAAGGGCTACCATATGGCCTTGCCCTCTTTTGACGTGCGCGTGGGGCGGGTGGCGCAGCATGTGCTCTTGCTGCCCCAGGCGGCCGCAGGCTGCGAGGGCCTGACGCGCCAGGTTCCTTTGGCCGAGCTGGCTGCGCCGGGAAGCGCGATCACCTTTGCCGTTGCCGCGCACGGCCGGACAAGAGCCGCAAAGGCGGCGCAACGCTGAGAATGCGCTTGCGCAAGAAATTTTCGCGGCTGCACGAGACATTTACCTTTTCGATGATTTTTTAAAAAATTCATTTTGAATTTCAGATGGTTGCAATATGATTTTCATTGAAAGCGTGAAAGTCTCGCTGCACACGCCCATTGACAACGTTTAGTTTGAGGCAGGTAAGGATGAGCCACAAAGAGCGGATGAAGGTTATCGAGCAGGAGGGAGCCGGCGGTTTCGCACTGGAGGAAGGGGCCAGGCTGGATGCCGAGACCGTGGAAAAAGTGCAGGGCACAGTCGATGTTTCGGAAATTGTGGCCAAATATGACAAAGAATCGGCCTACCGCACATTCAGAGGCTGGCTGCAAATTTTTATCCGCGTGCTCTGCATCGTCTTTTCCGCCTTTCATTTGTTCACTGCCGCCACCGGCGCGTATCCTCCCCAAATCCAGCGCGCCGTGCACCTGGGTTTTGTGCTTGTACTCATTTATCTGCTGTATCCGGCGCGCGCCACGGGCAACAAGCACAAGCTGGCCTGGTACGACGGCCTCCTGGCCGCGGCCGGGGCAGCCGTCTGCGCCTATATTGTCTGGAATTACGATGTGATTGTGCTGGACGCCGGCCCGCCCACCGAAATGGACTTTCTTTTCGGCTGCGCGGCCATTGTGCTCGTGCTGGAAGCCACCCGCCGGATCGTGGGGCTGCCCATCACCCTGGTGGCCGTGGTATTTCTGCTCTACGCCAAATTCGGCAACCTGATCCCCGGCATGATGGGGCATCCCGGCTTTTCAGTGAAACGCATCGTGGGGCACATGTATCTGACAACAGAGGGCCTCTTCGGCATGCCCCTGGGCGTTTCGGCCTCCTTTGTCTTTCTGTTCATTCTGTTCGGAGCATTTCTGCACAGCACGGGGCTGGGCAAGTTTTTCATCGATCTGGCCCTGGCGGCCGCCGGACGCTATGTGGGCGGCCCGGCGAAAGTGGCGGTCCTGGCCAGCGGCTTTTTCGGCACTATTTCCGGTTCCTCGGTGGCCAATACCGTGTCCACCGGCACCTTCACCATCCCTTTGATGAAGAGCGTCGGCTACCGCGGCTCCTTTGCCGGGGCTGTGGAGGCCGCTTCCTCCACGGGCGGCCAGATCATGCCGCCGATCATGGGCGCGGCGGCTTTCATCATGGCCCAGTTCCTGGGCGTGGGCTATGTGGAGATCGCCAAGGCAGCCCTGATCCCTGCCTTGCTGTATTATCTCGCAGTGGGCTTTATGGTCCATATGGAAGCCAAACGGCTTGGCCTCAAAGGCATCCCCAGGGAACGCCTGCCGCGCGCCTGGCATGTGCTGCGCCAGGGGGGCTATCTGCTGATCCCGATTTTTGTGCTGATCTATCTGCTGATTCAGGGGTACACGCCGCTCAAGTCGGCCTATTACTGCATTTTGGCCACAGTGATTATATCCCTGGTGGCCAATAACTGGAAAGCCTGGGCCGGCGCAAATTCCAGCCGCATCCATGTCGGCCGGGCACTTTGGCAGAGCAACCGGCAGAGCCTCAAGGATATTTTGCAGGCCATGGAAAACGGCGGTCGTCTGGCCCTGGGCGTGGCCGCGGCCTGCGCCTGCACTGGTTTTGTGATCGGCGTGGTGACGCTTACCGGCGTGGGACTCAAACTGGCCAACGCCATCCTCACGCTCTCGGCGGGCAGCTTTGCCCTGACGCTCTTTTTTACCATGCTGGCTTCCATCGTTCTGGGCATGGGCCTGCCCACCACGGCCAAATACATTGTTTTGGCGACCATTGCGGCGCCTGCCATTCAAACTTTCGGCGTGCCCCAACTGGCGGCGCATCTTTTCATCATGTATTTCGGCATCCTGGCTGATCTGACGCCGCCCGTGGCCCTGGCCGCTTACGCGGCTGCGGGCATTGCCCGGTCAGAGCCCAACGCCACGGGATTCATGGCCGTAAAGCTGGCTCTGGCAGGGTTTTTAATCCCCTATATTTTCTGCTACAATCCCGCGCTGCTGATGATTGGAGCGAGCAACGCGGAGATCATCTTCATCGTCTGCACCGCGGCTGTGGGCATTGCCGCGCTTTCCTTCGGCAGTGTGGGCTATTGGCTGCGAGAACTCTATTTCTGGGAACGCCTGCTGCTGGTGGCTGCCGCCATTACCCTGATTACGCCGGGGCCGGTGACGGATCTGATTGGACTCGGATTGATGGCTGCCGTTTATGTGATGCAGAAAATGACCAGGACCGGCCCGCAACGGCCTGTGGAGGACCCCAGGCCGGCATAAGCCGGTTCCCTGAAGATTTGATCGGGGAGAGCAGGGGCATTTGTAAAAATTCTCTGACCATTGACAGCGCAAGGGCAGATCGCGCCAGCGAAGCGCAGAAGAAAGGTGCTTTTGCCGGTCACGGCAGGGCAGCATTGCAACGGTTCTTTCTCCCGTCAGGATCCTGTACCATTCCAAAACAGCACCGAGGCCGGGGCATGTGCCCCGGCCTCGGTGCTGTGTAAAAGAGAAAATTTCAGAGCAGTTCGATTTGAGAGCGTTTCAAAAGCAATATGCTCTAAGCGTTGGGAGCCGGCCAGAAGGAGGAGGCCTTGCGTCCTTCCCGATCCAAGGCCCAGCCTCCAAGCCAGCCCAGCAGGGAAAGGGTGAAGCCCACAAAAAAAGGCGGAATCAGCGCGGCTTGTTCCCCCAGCAGAGGAGCGCCGGCAAGGCTTTTATGGGCCAGCAGATACCAGAGCATGCAGCTTGCAAAGCCCGCGATGCAACTTGTCCAGGCCGCCAGCGAGCTGCGCTTGCCGAAGCGCACCAGCGCCACATACGCCACCAGCACCGTGGCGCCCACAATACTCCAGCTCGTCGTGCAGAGCAGGGCAATAAGCTGCCCTTTGATCTGGGCGCAGCCGCCGGAAAGCAGGACGCAAAAGGCAATGCCCATCAGCCACATGGGCCGTGAGGCTTTGCGGCCCGGCAAATCCTCGGCAATGGCCGAAACCGCGATATGAAAAATGGCCGTGGCCGTGGAAAGCGAGGCTGAAACAATGGCCAGCACAAAAATCTGCAAGCCCACATTGGGCAGCAGCATTTTGACGAGCAGAGGCATCACGTCATCCGGCGAGGCCACTTCCGGCAAAATCAGGCGGGAAAGGGAAGCCACAAAATACGCGCCGCCTACCAGCACCGTCAGCACGAGCATGGCCAGGGGGGTGATTTTGTTCACCTGTCTGGCCGAGTTCAGGGCGAAATGACGCTGGATCATCTGCGGCTGCGCCCAGACGGCCACTGACGTGACCACCACCAAAGAGATGATGAACCACCCCTGCTCACCCCCGGAGAGCGCCAGAAATCCTTCATTGGCCTTGCCGGTCGGCGCAAGTTGCGCCAGAGCGGCAATGCCTTCAATGGGGCCGCCTGTTTTGCTGAACACGGCCCAGACCAGCATGCAGATGCCCACCAGCATGACAAAGCCCTGCATGGCTTCCGTGTACAGCACGCCGCGCAGTCCACCCACAAACACGGCAAAACCCACCAGGAGGGTTACCAGCCAGATCAGGATCCAGACGGGCAGCGGCAGGATCTGGGCCAGCAGGAGAGCTGCGCCCTTGATCACTGCGGAGGCATATACGCCAAGAAAAACCGCAAATAGCAGCGCCAGAGCTTTGCCCAGCAACGGGCTCTTATGCCCTTTGGCCAGGAGTTGGGTGGGGGTGCGGGCCTGGAGGTTGCGCTGGCAGACCCGCGTGGGCCACGCCAGAAAGCGATAGACCATCCAGGTGCCGAGCCAGACGTTGCCCGCAGCCACCAGCAGCATTTGCAGGCCGTAAGCGTAGGCAAGGCCGCCGAAACCTACCAGGGCCACCGCGGAAATATAGGTCGCAACGTAGGCAAAGGCCTGGATGCCGAAGCCCACGCGGCCGGTGGTCAGGGCGTCATGCCCCTTTCCCTTGCGGGCCAGCCAGACGAAAACAAGAATGTACGCCAGCCAGATCAGAGCGTCGAGCCACATGCTCATCCCCTGCGCCGGGCTTGGCGCCCCAGGTGGAACAAGGCCAGCAGCAGAGAGCCTGCCAGGGAAAGAATGGCTGTGAGCACCGCGGCGTCAGCCAGCAAGAGAGTGGAAAAAATTTCCATAGCGACTCCTCGAAGTATGTTCAAGCGGCAAAACTTTGCCAATCAAGCCGTGACCGGCCCGTTTGCGCCCGCCAGACCTGGGTTGCCCGACAATCCTGAATGTGAGCGCGTTACGGCATAAAAAAACCGCCTGACCCTCTGGTCGGCGGCTGCTTCACTTGTCTGCGCTGTCTGCAAGTGCAACGCATACGGAGATCCGAACAGAGGTCAGTGACGGACTCTGACGGTAAAATATCGAAAGAGGCGGAAAGTCTCATCGGCGACATTCATGATTTCTCAATATCCTGAGCGGTTGATTTTTGTCAATCCCGCATCATCGCCAGATGTCAGGCTTTGATGGAGCGGGCCACAAAGTCAAGGACCTCGCTGTACAGGGTGGGCAGGGCGTAGGGCGTGAGCACCCGCGTCCGGTTGGCTCCCACCATGAGCGAAATAATCACCTGAGCCGTGGCTTTGCTGTCCACATTGGCCAGGCTGCCGTCATTGACGCCGCGCGCGATCAAAGCTTCCAGCTCCTGATGCACCTGCGCGAACATGGAATCCATCAGATCGCGGTCCGTCTTGGTCTTCATGTCGCTGTACGGCGAGCAGCGCACCAAAACCAGCCAGTTGGAATTTTTATCAATGGAAAAATCCAGATAGGCTTTGCAGAAGAGCATCACGGCTTCAAAGCCGGAGTCCGCGTCAAGCGTCGCTTCCCGCAGTTTGACCAGAAAGTGCTCCAGTACGTCCAGACCTGAGGCCAGGAAAAGCTTTTCCTTGTTGCCGTAGTGGTGGGTCAGCAGGCCTAGGGCCACGCCGGCGCGATCGGATATTTTTTTGAATGTGGTTTCCACATAGCCGTATTCGCCGAAAAGATCCTTGGCCGCCTGGAGCAATGCTTCTTTTTTGCTTTTATTCATAAGTGTGCAGTGGGCGCTGGTTGGAGCGAAAGTGTAACACAACCGGGGCGTATGGCTTACCGTCCGGTGGGCCTAAAGTCAATAAAGAACCGGCAGGGCTGCCGCATTGTATGCGTCAGCCCTGAAAGAACCGGGCTTAGCCCTTGCGGCTGCGCCGGAAGGCGTTTTGCGCGTAGTCGCCAAGACGTTCCAGGCGTCTGTCCACAAGGGCATAGAGGCTGCCGGGCGTGAAACTGCCGTTTTTGCGCCGCCTGCCGGCGGGCATTCCCGTCAGCAGGGTAAGCGCCTCTTCAATGCGACGGACCGGGTAAATGGCGAACTGTTTCTTTTCCACAGCCTGAAGCACATCCGGGGCAAGCATCAAATGGTCCACATTGTCCCTGGGAATGATCACCCCTTGCGAGCCGGTAAGCCCGTGCCGGGCGCAAACTTTGTAAAAACCCTCAATCTTGCGCGTGACCCCGCCCACAGCCATGATCTGGCCGGAATGGCTGACCGCTCCGGTAAAAGCCAGATCCAGGCGCACGGGCACATCCGCCAGTGCCGAGAGCAAGGCCGCAAGCTCGGCCCCAGAGGCCGAATCGCCTTCAATGCCCGCGTAACTCTGTTCAAAATACAGCGAGCCGGAAAGCACCAGAGGTTTTTTCCGGGCAAAAAGATCCGTCAAATAGCTTTTGAGGATCATCATGGCCTTGGTATGGATGGGGCCGCCCAGCTCAGCCTCGCGCTCCAGATCAATGATGCCTTCATGCCCCACGCCCACAGTGCAGGAAATACGATGCGGCAGACCGAACTCAAAGTCGCCGTGCCAGGTGACGGACAGGCCGTTGACCTGGCCCACGGCCGAGCCCGAAGTGCGCACCTTGATCATCTCGCGGTCGTATTCTTCCATAAAGATTTCTTCGACCAGATTAACGCGATAGGTGCGCGCGGCATACGCTTCTTCGAGGATGGCGGCGCTGACGACCGGGATTTGGCGCATTTCGGCCAGGGCCGCCGCCTCGATCATCATCTCGCGCAACAAGGGAAATTTGAGTGAAAGGCGGCGTTGATCCTCACAGATATGGGAACCGAGATCAATAAGCCAGGCCAGCGCCGTGCGATCAAAGGGGCGCAGCTTGTTTTCCTCAACGATCATGGCGATCTGGGTCAGATAGGCACGGATGCCCAGGGCATTGCGCTCGGTCACGTCGGCCATATGCGCTTTGATCCGGAAAAGCTTGGCAAAACGGTCGTCATTGACCAGCAGGCTTTCGTAGAGATCTTCAGCGCCGATCAAGACCACTTTGAGATTGAGAGCCAGGGGTTCGGGCATGATGCCCTTGGTGCGGATGGCCGTATCCGAGCTTTCGCCCGTGTCTTCAATGCGGGCCAGATTGGAACGCAGCGCCCGCAGCAATCCTTCCCAAGCGTTGGGGTGCTGGAGCAGATCCTCAATGTGCAGAACCAGAAAACCGCCGTTGGCTTTCTGCAGGCTGCCCGCCTTGATCAGCGTGAAGTCCGTGACCAGGGCGCCCATTTCCGATTCGCGCTCCACGCTGCCCAGCAGATTGACGGCCGTGGGATGATCCTCGACTACAATGGGCGCGCCGGAAAGCCCGGCGTTGTCCACCAGCAGATTGACCTCATAGCGATAGAAGATATTTTCCGGCGCGGGCAGCGGATGGCCTTCGCCGGGGCCCGGGTTGGGCGGGCTTTCGCGGGGCAGAAAGGCCTCGGTGTTTTTCAGGATGTCTTCGCGCAGCGCGTCAAAATACTCCCGCAGGCCGGGAACCGGGCAGGCTTTGAGGATGCGCTGGCGCGCCGGGGCAAGCAATGCGTCCAGCACCTGGCCCATGACCTGGCGTTCCAGACCGCGCTCGTCATCGTGAAAGGATTCTTCGGCACGGTTCAACTGGCGCATAAAACCGGCCATTGCCTGCACAAGATTGTCCCCGCGGCGTTTGAGGTTCAGGCGCACGGTATTGTCCAGCCGCTCGAACTCTTCTTCGCTCAGGCGTTTGCCTTCCACCAGCGGATACAGGGTCAGAGCGCCGTTTTCATCCATATCCAGGTTAAAGCCCTTGTGCACTGCCACGGAATTCATTTTATGCAGGAGGCCCATGCGCACGTTCTGGAACTGGTCCACCAGCTTGGCCCGCTGCTTGACATAGGTGGCCGCTTCAAAGCGGCGGTTCAGCTCTTTGCCGATGGCTTCCAGGGCTTCTTGCAACAACTGCTTGAATTTTTTCCCCTGTCCCGCGGGCAGGGAGAGCAGGGTGGGCCGATCGGGATCCGAGAAATTATGCACATAGACCAGATCCGGGGGCGTTGCCGCCTTGCGGGCCTGGGGCCGCAGATAGGACAGGAGCATGTAGCTGCGGCCAAGATCCGGCTCGCCGGAAAGGTAGACATTATATCCGCCCGCGCGGATTTGCAGCGCCAGATCCAGAGCCTGCATGGCGCGCGGCTGAAAAATATTTTTGCGGCCGTTGCCGTTGCGCGGCAACGGAATGGCGCGGCTGTCGTCCCAGGGAATGCGCGCGGGATCGAATGTGGCGTGCAGGCGGGACGTGGGCAGGGGGGTGATGCTGGGCATAGAGTCTGTTTTTCAGTGGTGTGGTTGATAGAGTTTTTCCAAAATGGCGCGGCCGCCTTTGTCCAACAGGTCGCGGGCCAGTTCCTGCCCCAGATGGCGGGCCTCGGAGGCCGGGCCGCTTTTTTCTCCACGCAGAATCAGGCTGCCGTCCACCTCGGCCACCAGACCGTCGAGGCGCACGGTCTCGGCGTCCGGCAGACGGGCGTGCCCGGCAATGGGCACCTGGCAGCCGCCCTCCAGGCCGGCGAGAAAGCCGCGTTCGGCCTCCACGCAGACGCGGGTTGCGCTGTCTTCCAGCAGGGCCAGCACGCCGAACAGATCATAATCATCGTCGCGACATTCAATGCCCAGCGCGCCCTGACCCACGGCGGGCACAAAATCGTGGGGATCAAGGGGCTGCATTTTCGGGGCGCTCAAGCCAAGGCGGGCCAGACCGGCTGAAGCCAGGATAATGGCGTCATAGTGGCCTTCCTGCAATCTGCGCAGCCGGGTATCGACATTGCCGCGCAGGCTCAGGATTTGCAGATCCGGCCGGGATGCCAGCAGTTGGGCCTGCCGCCGCAGGCTGCTGGTGCCCACGCGCGCGCCCTGGGGCAAGTCCGCCACGCTCTCATAGCTCATGGAAAGAAAACAGTCCGAGCATACCTCGCGTTGCGGCACGCAGCCCAGAAGCAGCCCGTCAGGCAGGAACATGGGCACGTCCTTGATGCTGTGCACCGCCAGATCCGCGCGGCCGTCCAGCAGGGCCTCCTCAATTTCCTTGACGAAAAGGCCCTTGCCGCCCACCTTTGAGAGCGGCACATCCAGAATCACGTCGCCCCTGGTCTTGATGACGTTAAGCGAGATATCCAGGCCCGGTTGCAGGGCGAGCAGACGGCTTTTGACGTGTTCGGCCTGCCAGAGCGCCAGACGGCTGCCGCGGGTGGCAATAACGAGGGTGTCGCGCATGCTTACGTCCTAGAGCAGATTAACTTTAAATTTTTTCATACCCGCACGATTCAAACCAGCCCTGGGCATCATTCTGTGTGATCATGCTCAGGGCTTTCGCTACTACCGCATAAAGCTCTTCATGGGTACGGGCCTTC
>NZ_JAAKEI010000027.1 GCF_011039085.1 Desulfovibrio sp. ZJ369
GGCTGTTGCTTTTCCATCAAGATACGCATGAACAGCCTTGGTTCGGATTTCTTCAGATGCAAATTTCATCTCTGCAATCTAAACGATTTCTAAATAAAATAAAAGTCAAATTGCTCTAGAGCATTTTTTGATTGAAAATGGATATCTTCAATCAAAAAACGCTCTAAAAGGCCCTACTCCGGCAGGCAGCGCTTGCCGGTCAGCGACGCAATATCAATGCGGATAATCGCCACCCGCCGGATATTGGCATCCGGCGCGGGGCGGGGGCAGCGGGCGGCATAGCGCTCGGCCAGGCTGTCCAGAGCCAGGCGCTTTTCTTCCGCGTCTTCCACCACACTGGCATGGCCCGTGCCGCAGACGGATTTATAGTAGGTGGTGGATTTTTCACGCTCAATGCGCACGTCCGCGACCAGGCTGAAGGCCGCCCGGCCATCCTTGCGGATCAGATCCAGCTTCGTGCCTTCCAGGGCGCTGTGCAGATAAATGCGCTCGCCCAGCCGGACGAAATTGAGCGGGATCAGATACGGGCAGCCATTGTTGTTCAAGGCCAGGAACAGTTCCTGGGCCTTGGCGAATACCTCGTCAAAAAATGCCTGTTCCGCGCATTCCCGCTTGCGCAAACGCATAGTTGCCTCCTTCAGGCATGATTTTCCGGAGCAGAATTGTTGGCATGCTTTTCCCGCGCGGGGCCGGGGTCGGCCCTGGGCCGCGCCCGGTCCCGCGGAACGGTCAACCCAAAATGGCTTTTAAATCCTCATCCGGCGTGCTTATGGGCTTGATGCCCCACTTTTCGACCAGCACCTTCAGAATGTTCGGAGACACAAAGGCGGGCAGACTGGGCCCCAGGCGGATATCCCTGACGCCCAGGGCCAGCAGGGTCAGCAGAATGCTCACGGCCTTCTGCTCATACCAGGAAAGCACGAGGGACAGCGGCAGATCATTGACGTCGCAGTGCAGGGCCTGGGCCAGGGCAAGCGCCGTCTGCACCGCCGCATAGGCGTCGTTGCACTGGCCCATGTCCAGCAGACGCGGCAGATCGCCGAGTTTGCCCAGGTCTTTGTCAAAAAAGCGAAACTTGCCGCAGGCCAGCGTCAGCACCAGGGTATCCGGCGGGGTTTTTTCCACAAATTCCGTATAGTAATTGCGGCCCGGCCTGGCTCCGTCACAGCCGCCCACCAAAAAGATATGGCGCAGCTTGCCCTGAGCCACGGCTTCCAAAACGGCGGGCGCGGCATTGAGCATGGTCTGGCGGCCGAAACCGGTCAGAATTTCCTTGCCGGGCACATCCTCGGCAAAGCCGGGCAAGGCCAGGGCTTTTTCAATGACCGGCCCGAAATCATGATCCTTGCAATGCACGCAGCCCGGCCAGCCCACATTGCCGCAGGTGAAAATCTTGTCACCGCAGGCGCGGGGGTTCTGGATGCAGTTGGTGGTGAAGAGCACGGCGCCCGGAAAATCAGGCAGCTCTTTTTGCTGGTTCTGCCAAGCCGTGCCGTAATGCCCGGCCAGATGCGCAAAGGCGTGCAGGCGCGGGTAGCCGTGGGCAGGCAACATTTCACCGTGGGTATACACATTGATGCCCGTGCCTTGCGTCTGTTCCAGCAGGGCGTACAAATCCCCCAGATCATGGCCGGAAACCAGAATAGCCTTTCCCTTGCGCTGCCCAAGGGAAACCGGGGTGGGGGCGGGATGGCCGAAAGCCCCGGTATTGCCCGCTTCCAGGAGCTCCATGGCCCGCAGGTTGGCCTTGCCGCATTCCAGCACAAGATCCAGCCAGCCGCTCAGATCCCGCACGCTGTCATCCCATTGGGTTCCGGCAATCAGGCCCTTGTAGACAAAGGCAAAGAGCTCCGCGTCGCGCTGGCCCAGCCGCGCCGCGTGATCCGCATACGCGGCAACGCCTTTGAGGCCGTAAAGCAGCAGTTGCAGGGCTGAAGCAACGTCCGCGTCCGGACTCAGATGATCCGTGCCCACCACGCTTTCCGGCAGGCGGGCCAGATAGTCGTCCAGGGAGAGGGCCAGATCTTCGGGCTGTTCCCCGATCCTGGCTGCCAGGGATTGAGCGCGCTCCAGGGCCTCGGCCTGCACGAGACGCAGGGCCTGGGGATCGAAATTCACATTGGTCAGGGTGCTGAACAAAGCCCATACCGTGAAATCGTCTGTTTCCACATCCACAATGCCCCTGGCGCGGGCTTGCAGAGCCACGGCGGCCAGACGGCGCAAAAGCCAGACCAGTTGGTCCTGACGGGCAGCCACATCGGCGTTTTTGCCGCACACCCCGGCCACGGTACAGCCGGTTCCCTTGGCGGTCTGCTCACATTGATTGCAAAACATGGGAATCTCCTTTCCCGCCGTTACGGCGGGGGCGTATCGCACGAAAGCTCTAACGGCTTTGAAATACTGTGCTTGCAGTCACAGTTTGCTGTAAAAAACAAAAAAAAGCGGCTGGACCGGCCTTGAAACGGCCCGTCCTTTCCCCGCTTTACATGATTCAGTATAGTCCGGCGCCCGGCGCTTGTAAAGCGGCGCCGGACGCTCCTGCTGCCCCAAGAGCGTCCGGCGCAAAAAACGGCTAAGCCAAGCCGGGAACGGCGCGCTTCAAAACGCGCCTGCCCTCTCTTCCAGACAGATCTGCCCGCGGCCTTGCGGCTGCCGCAAAGCCTTTTCGGCATCGCAGGCTGAAAACGCGCTACGAATTTCCCGAAGGCTTGGCATACGCGCCGGGCAGACGCCCGGCAGGGGCCGCGGCAGCAGGCGCAACAGGCGGCACGAAGGGCTGCACATGCGCCCTGGCCGCCACACGCTCATCCGCAGGCGCGGCCTGAGCCGGCGCAGCCGCGCGCAGGGCATTACGCCCATAAACCGCCTGGGCGTGGGCGCGCGGCACGGCCGCAGCGGTATGGGTCATGATCGGCTGGGCCGTTTTGGTCACCGAGCCGGCGGGCTGCATGCGGCCCGCGATCTCGGCCGCCGCGCGCCGGGCCTCCGGCGTTTCGATGATCTGGGCATACGCGCCGCGCAGGCCGGAAAGAATATGCGCCACGCTGTCTAATTGCTCCACGTTCATTTTCAGATTGGCCTGCAAAAGACGCGCGGTGCAGAGGAGATACAGATTGTTCAGGTTCTCGGCCAAACTGCCGCCTTTGTCCATGTTCAGAGAGGCGGAAAGCTCGTTGACGATGTCGATGACCTTGGAAATGTAGATGCCCTTGGCCGCGAAATCCCTGGCCAGCATTTTATCCCGCGCCTGTTGCAAATAATTGAGCGCCCCGTCGTAGAGCATAAGCAAAAGCTGCCCCTGATCCGTAGTGGTCACCTTGGTTTGAAAATATGCTCGCGCCGCTTTGTTCATAGGTTCTTCCTTCTGAAAAGTCGGTTCTCAACAGTGCCGGGTCGGGGGCGACAGTCATACGCGGCGTGGCGAGCCGTGCAGACTCATGGCGCAAATGTCTCCCGACCGAGGCGGGCCGTTGCGGCAGTCCTGCCAGAGCGTTTAGCTGATTTCATGAGCAAAACGCTCTCAAAGCCGTCCCTAGCTGGTGCTGCCCGTCATGCCTGCTATCTGGGATTCCAGCCGCTTCTGCTGTTCATCATACTGCTTGAGCAATGTTTCCAGATTGGCGAAGATCTGCTTTTGCCGGGCTTCCCAGGTGTCAATGCGCTGTTGCTCCCGTTCGATCTTCGCATCAATATTTTCCATGATGGTCTTGTAGTTGTCACGCAAAACCATCAGCGCGCCGTTTTTGGATTTCAGGGCAATGGCGTCGGCAATCTTGTCCGGCGAGGCATTGGGGTTGATCTGCACGTCCGTGAAGACCAGCTCGGACTTGAAAAAGCTGTCCACCGTCTGCACAAGGCCCTGCTTGATGCGCACCTGGCCCGTGTGCGTTCCCGGGGCCAGATTGTCGATCTGGATAGAGAGGCCGCGCGCGTCGCCCTGGGCCACGCTGTAGTAATACCCGGGCATACTCTCGTCGCGCGTGGCTTCCACGCCGCCGATGGTCACCCTGGTAATCTTTCCGTCGGCGTCCACCTCATAATTCACATCGTAGCTGCCGGCCTTGGTGATGCCTTCCACATGGCTGCCGTAGCGGAAATCGGCGCTGGTGGAGCTGCCTGTGCCGCTGGTGCAGAAAAAGTCCACCACGGCTTCCAGGTTCTCGTTGATCATCTTGCTGTAATTTTCTTTGTCCAGCGACTGAAGTTCCGCAATGCTCGATTGGGGCGCGATCTCCAGCAGCCCGTACATATCGCTGCTCTCGTCCGTATTGGTCTTGATGCCCATGTTGGCGAGATTGGCGAGCGCGTCGCCGGAAAGAATATCATCGGCGCTCTGCCGCCCCTTGAAGCCCGGAGGCGAAGAGTTCAACAGGCTCTTGAAGCGGGTCGAGAACAACTGCACCCCGTAGTTGCCCTGCAAAAGACCGCCTTTTTCCGAAGTGAGCTGCGAGGGGCTGTAATTGTCCTTGCCTGCGTCCCTGGGATCGCTGCTGGTGACCTCCTTGTCCTCGTCATACTGGGTGAAATCGCGGATAGTCAGCAGCACCGAGTTCACAGCATCCAGAAAATTCTGAATGGACTTCTCCACCGAGGGGATGTCCGTGCTTACGGAAATGCGGGCTTCGCCCACGTCCTGAATGCTGAAGACCACGCCTTCGATTACGTCGCTCACGGTATTGGAGGCCGACTCCATTTCCATGGGCCAGTTGTCCACCTGATAACGGGCGTTGGTGGCGCGCTGGATGCTCCAGTTGGAGGATGTGGCGACCTGACCCTGCAGGCCGGGACCGCTGGCGTCGGCAATATTGTTCAGTTTCAGATACGGCTGGCCCGTGGATGTGCCCGCCGCCCAGGGCTGGCCCTCGGCGTCCACAATTTCGACGTCCGGCCCCAGCGCGGCCACAAAGGCGTCCAACACGTCCTGCATGCTTGAGCCGCTGGGCAGCGGCCCGATGTTCACCACAGTGCCGTCGTTTTTCCTGACCGTGTAATTGAGATCCGGCGGCGCTTCCAGCGTAACCCTGGAGGGATCCGCAGGGTCAGTGTAAAACACGTCGCTGGCGGCCACGCTGGTGCTGGTCTTCACCTTGGCCGTGACCCCGGCCATGCCGCCCGAACCGGTGGTCAGGGCAAAGCCCTGCGCATCATCCACAGTCAGCGTGGGATTGCCGTCGGCGTCCGTGCCCGCGCTGTAGGTCAGGCCTTTGGCGTCCAGGGTGTCCTTGATACTGTCCAGCAACTCCTGATTGGTCATGTCGCTGGTAATGCCTTTGACGTAGACGGCGCTGCCGTCCTTTTTGGTCAGCGTGTACACAAGATCAATGGGCGGATTGGCGTCGCTGATCCTGGAGCTCAGCTTGGAGCTCAGCTTGTTCTGAGCGAAAGTCAGGGTAGTTTCGGCCGTGGCTCCGGGGCCGCTCAGCGAGCCGATGATCTGCGCCGGGCTGCCCTTGGCGTCAATAGCCGTATTGGTCAGCGTGCTCATGTCAAAGCCTGTGCCGCTCAACAGCGTCAGGCTGCCGTCCTGCACGCCGATCAGATCCACGCCCCAGGAACCGTCGGCGCTCATGCTCAGATCAACGCCTTCACCGCTTTGCGTGGCCTGGGCCAGCTGGATCAGAAATTCCTTTCGGGTGGCGCTGCCCTTGATCTCAAACTCGCGGGTATTGCCGTCGCTCATGGTCAGCTGAAACTTCAGAACTTCCGTGGACGTGCCGGAGATCAAGGGATCATTGATGTTGCTGCCCACGGATATGCGCGTGCCCGCCGGTCTGTAGGCGTCATCCTCGCTCTTGCGCTTGCTGAAGGATTTGACGCGTTCCAGCACCAGGTTGCCGGAGGCGTCCAGGCTGGCCACCGGGTCACCGCCGAGCTGGGTGTTGAGCGCGTCTCGCAACTCTTCATTGGTGGCATCGCCCTTGAGTGTGATGGTCTTTTTGCGGCCGTCCTGCATGACCACGTCAAAGGCGTAGGTTCCGGGGTTCGTGAGCGTGGCCGAGGGATCAAGGGGCTTGTCGGTCAGCCAGGTGGAGGTGCTGCCCGCCGCGTTCATACCCTTGAGGTAGGCATTGTCGTGGATGATCAGATTATTGTCCACGCCCGTGTCCTTGCCCGCGATCTGAAAAACATAGCCGCCGCCGCTCTGGATCAGGCTGACCTTGATGCCCGGATTTTCCGTGGAATTGTTGACCAGGCTGGCAAAGGAATCCAGGGTGGTGCCTTTGGGGATATGGATGCTGTGCTCTTTGCCCGCGTAGGTAAAGGTGAAGTCCGTGCCCGCAGCGGGCGTGGATTCATTGGTGATGCTCTCGGTTTTGGAGTCAAAGATCTGGCCGATGTTGGCCCAGATGGCGTTATTGGCCACCTGCGTGACCTTGATGCTGTGCTGCACGTCCTGAGCCGAGGCATTGGCCACGGCCGTGACCACATTCTGATCGCTGCTGGTGACGTTTTTGGTCACAAAGGTATTGCGGTCGCTCAGGCTGCCGAGCATTTTACTGGCGGCCTGGACCTGCTCGATGATCGTGCCGAAGGCATCGTAGCGCAACTTCCAGTCGTCTTTCCAGGCCTCAAGACGGTTCAGTTGCGTGGACTCTATTTTCTTGAGCTTGGCAAGTGCATCGTCAAAATTGGTGTCCGAGCCGCCAAGCCCGGAGATTGCGTTGGAGCCGGAAATGCTGATTGCCATATGCGCCCTCGTGTGCTCGTTGTGCAGCGCTGCCGCTGCCGCGGTTGCCTGTCGCTTTGCCTCAGAGCGGGCGACCGCAACAAGCCGCCGGAGCATTGCCGCGTTTTTCGCCGCAATCCTGCCCCAAACAGAAGATATACGCCGCGCCAGGACGTGGGCCTGTGGCCAGTGCCACGGGCTTTGGCAAAAATCCATGCAAAATGCGTGCAAAGCATTTTTTGCCTATGCAACGGCCGGAGCGCGGCGCAGCCGCTTCGTGCTTTTCCGTCTCCTCTCTCAACGGCAGGCGCAGGAAAAAGTTTAGAGACGCCGCGGGAGCGCAGCCCCGCCGATCCGGCAAAAATCAGGGCCGCATGAATTCCCGCCAGCGGGCCAGCAAGGCGCGCACAGCGTTGCCGCGATGGCTGCGGGCATTTTTTTCCTCCCGCGAGAGTTCGGCCGCGGCCCGACCGATGACCGGGTCAAAAAACAACGGATCATACCCGAAGCCGTTTTCGCCGCGCGGGGCCATGAGCAGCCGCCCTTCCCACAGGCCGCGCACGGTCATTTCCACGCCGTCGGGCCGCACCGCGGCCATGCAGCTCACAAAACGGCAGCTCCGCTTGCCTTCGGGCACGTCCGCCAGCACATGCAGAAGTTTGCGGATATTGCGCTGATCGCGGCTTTCGCCGGGCAGGCCGGGCCAGTCGTCCGCATACCGGGCCGAATATACGCCGGGCGCGCCGCCGAGCGCGTCCACTTCAAGCCCGGAATCGTCGGCCACACTCACAAGCCCTGCGATCCCGGCCACGCAGCGGGCCTTGATCAAGGCGTTTTCCTCAAAGGTCGTGCCGGTTTCCTCAATTTCCGCGAGATCGGGGCAGGCTTCGGCAAGCCCCAGCACCTCCACGCCAAAGCCGGTCAGGGATTCCGCCAACTCGCGCACCTTGCCCGCGTTGTGCGTGGCCAGAACAATGCGCTGCGCTTGCGTTTTCGGCATACTGGTCTCCTCTGCGCGGCAGCCGGCCCGCGCCTGTTGCTTGCTGTTGCGCCACGGCAACGATATGGCGCACACCTGTTTTCACACACAATGCGCTACCGGCCGCGCTGTCGCGGCACAGCCAGGGTGGCCACCAGAATGCCGCCGATCACCAGCAGGCCGCCCAATACCTGAGGCGGAGCAATGCTTTCGTGCAGCATCAGCACCGAGGCCACTGCCGCGAAAACCGGCAGGCTGTAATACACGATACCCGCCTGCACCGGGCCGATCCTGTCCACTGCCAGGGTCCAGAACCAGAAAGCGGCAAAGGAGCAGCCTATGCCGGCATAAAGAACGCCCGTAATCAATGCCGGGGAAAGCCGGGGCAGGGGCAACAGGCAGGCCTCGGCCACGGTGAAGGGCAGTGCGCACAGCAGGCCCAGGCTGAAGGTGGCCGCATTGAAGCTCAAAGGCGAAATCTGTTGCGGCCGCCGACGCATGAAGAGCGAATACAGGCCGAAGCAGAGCGCGCAGCCAAGGGCCCAGAAGTCCCCGCTGTTGATCTTGAGCCCGGCCAGACGCTGCCACTCCCCCCGGCTGACCAGAATGAGCACGCCCGCCAGCACCACAAGCACCCCGGCCAGACGGCGCGGCGTGATCGGCTCGCCATAGAGAATGCGGGAAAAGACCAGGATCACAATGGGCGCGGTAGGCACCAGCAGGGCCATGTTCAGGCTTTCCGTACTCTGTCCGGCCTTGTAGATCAGCGTATTCATGAGCGTGACGCCCAGGATGCCCATGAGCGAAAGATAGCCCCAGTGCTTCCTGATGCCCGGCCAGTCCTGCCGCAGATGAGGGCCGGCAAAAGGCAGGAGCACCAGCAGAGCCACCAGCCAGCGCCAGAAATTGCACTGCCACGGCGGGATCAGATCAGCAAGGGCCCGGGCCACCACAAAGTTGCCCGACCAGATCAGAGTGGCCAAAAGGGCGCTGCCGTAGCCCAGCGCGGTTTGCTGCATGCTCTTCCCCTGCGAAATATGGTCCGAAACGACGCACCCGCGCAATGCGCCCTGGAAACATCGCGTTTTTTCAAGGGCTTATCAAGCCGAAACGATGCGCCTCGTTGCTGTGGACAGCGACCTGTGCACAACAATGACGCCGCGCGTCGTGTGCGGCGTGAGTGCATTCAAAGGCAGGCTGCCCCGTCAGCATAGCCCAAGGGGAACGCAAAGGCAAAACGCGGCGGCATCCTCCCGCTCTGCCCGCCTCCGCTCGGCGGGAAAGGCCGCCTTGCGCAGGCAGGATAGCTGTTCTTTTCACTTCTGTACTGCGTTATTCAGTACTCTTTTTTCCATGCCCAGATCTTGCGGGCCTGGCCGCACGCTTTTCTTTTGCGACGCAAAGGCGTATAATGAATATTTCATTCATTGCTGCAAGGAACGCGTCATGAAAATTACCGATATATTTGCCACCGTTGCTCCGGAAACCCGCATCCCGCTGCCCTGTGTGATCGCCGAGGCGGGCGTGAATCACGAGGGCAGCATGGACATTGCCCGGCGGCTCATCGACGAGGCCGCGGAAGGCGGGGCCGACGCCATCAAATTCCAGACGTACAAGGCTGCCAGCCTGGCCTCCAGGGATTCCCCGGCCTACTGGGACACGAGCAAGGAACCCACCAAAAGCCAGTACGAACTTTTCAGAAAGCACGATGCGTTCTGGAAAAATGAATTTGAGGCCCTCAAAAAACATTGCGACGCGGCGGGCATTGCCTTTTTGTCCACGCCCTTTGATGTGGAATCCGCGCATTTTCTCAACGACCTGATGGATGTGTTCAAAATTTCCTCCTCGGACATCACCAACAAGCCTTTCATTGAGATTCTCTGCGATTTCAAAAAGCCCATTCTGCTTTCCACCGGCGCGGCGCATCTGCACGAAGTGGCCGAGGCTGTGGAATGGATTGAGGCCAAGGGCAACAAGCTGGCCCTGCTGCACTGCGTGCTGAACTATCCCACAGCCGACGAAAACGCGGCCCTGGGCATGATCCCGGCGCTCAAGCGCCATTTCCCGCAGCATGTGATCGGCTATTCCGACCACACCCTGCCCAAAGACATGCACATGCTGGAAACCGCGGTGCTGCTCGGCGCGCGCGTGCTGGAAAAGCACTTCAGCCATGACAAATCCCTGCCCGGCAATGACCATTATCACGCCATGGACAAAGAGGATTTGCGGCATTTTTACGCCCGGCTCAAAAACACCCTGGCCGCCGTGGGCGAACTGGAGGTGCGCGCCCTGCCCCAGGAGGAGCCCGCCCGGCGGCATGCCCGGCGCTCTCTGGTCACGGCCCGCGCCGTGCCTGCCGGGCAAGCGCTGAGCGCGGCGGATCTGACCTGGAAACGCCCGGCCCACGGCATTTCCCCGCGGCACTTTGATGAGGTTCTCGGCCTGCGCGCCCGGCGCGATCTGCCTGAAGACACGGTCCTGACCTGGGCGGATCTGGACAGAGCATGAGCGCAGAGATGAAAGACGAGACAAGCCTGATCCTGGGGCGTATGCCCCGCGACGCCGATCCCGAAACACACTGGGCCGCGGGGCCCTGGTGCTTCGCCGGCCAGGAAGACTTCTTCCCGGACTGGGAGGACAAGTATGTCTTTGCCCCGGAGCCGTTGCGCGAGCTCAAGGTTCTGGAGCAAACCGCCAAAGAGGCCCAGGCCCTCTGCGTGGACAACCTGCCCGCCCTGGCCGCCCGGCTCTGCCCGCACAGCGCCGCCTTGCCCGCGGCCTATTGGGAAACGCTGCTCACGCCCTGGGCCGTGGACGTGGCCACACAGATCGTGGAACGCTGGCAGCGGGTCAAAGCCATGACCGCGGCCTGGGGGCATCTGCCCTTGCGCGTTCCCCTGCTGCCGGAAGAGTGCGCCTTCAGCTTTTTGAGCGAGCAAGACTTCAGACTGCGCGGCGCGCTCGGGCATTCCTTCAATCACTGGCTTTTCTCCCGCCTGCTGGAAGCCCGCTGGCCCACGGCCTGGCGCAAGGAAATGCTGCCGCCGCTGGAACGGACTTACGGCCAAAAGCCTTCCGGGGAGCTCAGGCAGGTTCTGCGCCGCTGGGCGCGCCGCCAGATGCTGCGCCTGCCTTTTCCGCGGCTCAAAGGCATGAGCCTCTGGCAGAGCCTGCGCTTTTCCCTGTCCCTGCTGCACATGAGCCACGGCGAGGATCGTTCGCAGCCGCTGGCCGCCACGTTCGGCAGCGCGGCCACGGGCGCGCGCGCGGATTTGCCGCTGGCCCCCCTGCCCCTTTTCCTGAAAGCCCTGCCGCACTCGCTGCGGGATCTGCGCCATCCGCAGGAGCTCAAGCCGCAGCGTCTGCCGCCCCGCCTGCGCGTGGCCGGCATTGCGGCCTATGAGGATGCCGCCTACCGCCAGAAGCTGGCTGTCTGGCGCGGGCGCGGCAACCGTCTGATGTATGTGCAGCACGGCGGCAACTACGGCCAGGTGCGTGTCATTTGCGATACGGCCCTGGTGGAATACAGCCAGCATGCCTTCGCCACCTGGGGCTGGAGCGAACATGCGGGCAGCCGGGGCAATTTCATTCCCCTGCCGTATCCCCAGATTGCCCGCCTGGCCGGGCGCTGGCACGGCAAAGACGCGTCGCATCTGCTCTTTGTGGGCACGGAAATGCCCGCGTACCAGTATCGCCTGGACGCCCACCCCACGCCCCTGCAGATGATCCAATACCGCGAGGACAAGCAGTGGTTCTTCGAGGCCCTGGATCGCGCCCTGCAAGCCCGTACCTTTTACCGGCCCTATTTTGACGTGCCCGGCACCCTGCAGGATGCTGTCTGGCTTTTGCCGCGCTTTCCGCGCGTGCGGCTGTGCACCGGGCCCCTGACGCCGCAGATGCTGAGCTGCCGCCTGCTGGTGCTGGATCACCACGGCACCACCATGCTGGAGGCCCTGGCCGCCAATGTGCCCACAGTCCTGTACTGGACGCGCGATGTCTGGCCGCTGACCCCGGAAAGCGAGGCCCTGCTGGATGTGCTGGCCCGCGCGGGCATCTGGCATGCCACGGCCGAGGAAGCCGCGGCCAAAGTCAACCGGGTCTGGGAAGATCCGGCCGCGTGGTGGCGCAGCGCCGCGGTGCAGGATGCCCGCCGGACCTGCTGCGCCCTGCAGGCCATGATGGTCAAAGGCAGCGAAAACCCGAACTGGACCCAAACTCTGGCGAGTTTATAACCATGAAATCGCGTTGTTTTCTGTTCTGCTTTCTGCTGGCCGCGCTCTGCCTCTGGCCGCTGAGCCCGCTGCTTTCCACGGCCCGCGCCGACGAGGCCGCCTCCCTGCGCCAGGCCCAGGAAGCACTGGACAAGGAGGACTTCGCCAAGGCCGCGGCCCTGCTCAAGCCCCTGGCCGACAAGGAAAATGCCGAGGCCCTCTACGTTCTGGGCCGCCTGACCCTGGAAGGCAAGGGCGTCAAGAAAAACACGCAACGCGCGGCCACGCTGTTCCGCCAGGCCGCGGAAAAGGGCGACATCAGCGCCATGAACGCCTGGGGCACGGCTTTGGCCGCCGGGCAGGGCGTGCGCCGCAATTACCGGGAGGCCGCGCGCTGGTTCCGCAAGGCCGCCGAACAGGGGCTGGCCATGGCCCAGTACAACCTGGGCTATCTTTATGCCTACGGCCGGGGCGTGCGCAAGGACGAAAACGCGGCCGTGGACTGGTACAGCCGGGCCGCCAATCAGGGCCTTGCCTCGGCCCAGTATTCCCTGGGCTGGATCTATATGAACAGCAAGGGCGACAATCAGAGCGACACCAAAGCCGTGCACTGGTTTGAGCAGGCTGCGGAGCAGGATCACCTCAAGGCCCAGAACAATCTGGCCTATATGTATGCCGAGGGCCGCGGCTTTGCCCAGGATCCGGCCAAGGCCGTGCAGTGGTACACGCGCGCGGCCGAGCGCGGCTACGCCGAGGCCCAGTACAACCTTGGCTTTATGTACGAGCAGGGGCGGGGCGTGCCCCAGGATTACAACAAGGCCGTGGAATGGTACCGCAAGGCCGCGGAGCAGAACGAACCCGCCGCCCAGTACAGTCTGGGCCTGATGTATGATCAGGGCACGGGTGTGCCCCGCAACCTGAGCGAGGCTACCCGCTGGTACCGGCTGGCCGCCAAAAACGGCGACCCGGACGCCAAGGCGGTGCTCCGCGCGCAAGGCAGGAGTGACGCCCGCGCGCCTCAGGCTGCTCCGGCAGCCAGACAAACGCGCCCCAACATACACAAGCAATAAGAACTTTTTGAGAGCGTTTTGCTCATGAAATGAGCGAAACGCTCTAAGACCTGTGAGACGCCAAACCTGAGGGAAGGGCTTTCAGACTTCCAGAGAAATTCCCGTGCCGGCGGGAGCAAGTGCGGTCGGCATTGTTCCGCGCATAGCCATGGCGGCATAGACGCCTGCCGCTCTGCTTGCCGCCCGATCCTGCGCAGCGGCAAGATGTTGGAGGATGTCGCCAGCGCTGCTCACGCCTCTTCCGCCCTCTTCGGCCGGATCGGGGAGGCGGCGGATCCGGGCAGTTGACGCCGCGGCAAGATCCATTGGCCCGGCACCGCCGGAACGCCCTGCAACTTCTGGAGATACGCCAGGATCTTGCTTTTCTTCCGGGCTGCCGGCCAGCTCGTCCTGAGCGGCTTGCGCCTCCAGACGTGCGGCCTTGGCGGCCACCTGCCGATCCTGGCCGGAAGGCTCGCCCGGAGCCAGGGCGGCACGGCGCACCTGGCGGGCTTTCTCCCTGGTGGCCTCGGCATCGCCCGGCACTGCGGAAACGTCGATGGAAACCTGGCCGCCAATGGCGTATTGCCGCCCGTCAGGGCCTTTCTGATATGTATAGCTCGCCCCGCCGGTCACATGCCCGCCCCCGGCGGCAAGATGCGCCTGCTCATGCGAGCGCACCTTTGCGTCGCGCTGCTGCAACGCGCGTAACTGGCTCTGGGCTTCAGGGCTCAACGTCAGGCTGTCCGCAAAGCTGGAAGCCCCGCGGGCGTCCGCTCGCGCAGAACGGCCCGCAAGATCCGCGCGTCCGCTTTCCTGCTTTTCCCGGCCGCCGGCCTCAGGGCCGATGCCCGTTATGGCCTGCGTGCTGATGCTTTCCAGAGGCTCGCCCACAGTTCACTCCGCAAGTGTCGCAACCTGGCAGAACATTGCCCTGCCGAACCGCTCTTAGAGCATAGTGCTTTTGAACCGCTCTAACGCTTTTGGGGGCTGAAAGAAAGAGATCCCGGTTACTCCGTACGGCAAACTTGAAAAAAATTCAAGCTCGCGTGCCTGCCCGGCGACAGGGCTGCCGCAGAAGATGCGTCAGCCCTGGCCCGGCGAGCCAGCCGCTTGCCAGCCTCAGCTAAAAGGGATAGCAAATCTGACGGATGCGGCGTCCGGGGACCATAAAAACGCGTGCGCGCACCGTGGCGGCACGCGCCATACGGGGCAGGCTGCACGCCGCCTGCCCGGCCGCCGTCCCTGCGCTGCCGTCCTGAGACGTTGGAGGCTGCGCCTGCCTGCGCGGGGGCAAAAACTTT
This sequence comes from Desulfovibrio sp. ZJ369, assembly GCF_011039085.1. Taxonomy (GTDB): domain Bacteria; phylum Desulfobacterota; class Desulfovibrionia; order Desulfovibrionales; family Desulfovibrionaceae; genus Desulfovibrio. The sequence continues at coordinate 14,211 of NZ_JAAKEI010000027.1, forward strand.
CTCATCACACGAGGCTGCCGGCATGTCGAGCGAATCTTCCCCCATGCGCAACTACCTGGAAGGCCTGCGCCGCGCTCTGCCCATCATGCTGGGCTATGTGCCAGTGGGTTTTGCCTTCGGCGTGCTGGCGGTCAAAAACAATATCCCGCCCGCGCTGGCCGTGGGCATGTCCCTGCTGATGTTTTCCGGCTCCGGGCAGTTTGTGCTGGCCAGCCTCTGGGGCGCGGGGGCGGGCATTTTGTCGGTCATAGCCGCCGTCTTCATCGTCAACCTGCGCTATCTGCTGATGTCCGCTGCTGAATCGCCCTGGCTGGCCGCGCTGCCGCGCTGCCAGAGATTCCTGCTGGGCCTGGGCCTCACCGACGAAACCTTTGTGGTGCACATCACTGCCTTGCAGCAGGGCTGGAAGCTGCGCCTGTCCACGCTCTACGTCTGTAACAGCGCCACCTGGCTTTCCTGGGTGGCAGGCAGCGCTGTGGGAGCCTTTTGCGGCGAGCAGGTCAGCGACGTGAAGCCCCTGGGCCTGGACTACGCGCTGACCGCCATGTTTCTGGCTTTGCTGGTTCCTCAGTGCGTGAGCCGCCTGCATGTGCTGGTGGCCGTATTCACCGCGGCCCTGTCCATCGGGCTCAGGGGCGCGGGCATGAGCCAATGGAATGTGGCCGTGGCCACCATTCTGGGCGCGAGCCTGGGCGCCGCGCTGCTCTGTCGAAAGCAGCCCGCCGCGTCCGAAGGCCCTGATCAAATCCTCCCCAACGCCCGGAGCGCCACAAAGGAGAATCGCTCATGAGCTGGTTTGAGGGGCACGCGGCGCTGCTGATCTGCATCCTGGGCTGCGTGCTGGCCACAGTGCTGCCCAAGGTGATTCCCGTGATGTTTCTCAAGGGCGACTGCCTGCCCGTCCTGTTGCGGCGCTGGCTGTCCTTTGTGCCCGTCGCCGTGATGGCCGCCCTGGTCGGGCCTGATGTCTTTTTTTACGAAGGGCGCTTCAACGCCGGCCCTTCCAATCTCTTTCTGATGGTGGCCCTGCCCTCGCTGCTGGTAGCCTGGTGGGGCAAAAATTATTTTCTGACCATAGCCTTTGGCATCGGCCTGGTGATTGCGGCCCGCTGGTTCGGTTGGCAGTAATGGCCGCCCCTTGCGCCCTTCCTCCGGCCCTGCGCAAAAAACGCGCCTGCGGCCCTCCTCTGCCCGCGCCGTCAGGCAGCGGCCGCCTTCTGGTGCGTCTCGCGCCCGAACACATCGCGCTCTTTCGTTTTTTGCTGGAAGCACACGATAATCTTGCCTATTTTACCGTACTGGAACGCCGCACAGCACTGCTGAAGCTGGTCTTTTCGCCCCAGCGCGAACGCGCCCTGCGCCGGGCCCTGGCGGAAATGGCCCAAAGCCTGCCTTTCACCACGCAAGACTGGCCCTTTTAGAGCATTTTCTCTTTGAAAATACTCTAAGCTGTGGAATAAGAGCCGCAGGCCGTTTTCCCCCAGTCGCGTTGTCCGTCCTTTTCCGCAAGCGCGTCCCTGTTGCTGGAAACGCCGCGCGCCGCTCTCTGCCATGCCCGTTTCAGGGACAAAAAGCCGCCCGCGTCTGCGGGCCGCTCTCCGGCCCGCAAAAAAGCTTTGAGCTGGGCGCGTTTTCTGCTATGACTCAGGCGTTGCGGCCAAGCGGGCACGCCGCCGGTCGGCGGCCGCCATCACGTTTTTGCCCGCAAGGCAGTTCACTGCGGCGAAGGGGATTCAATCAGCGGCTTTTACCAAGGCGGAACCCATGCCCACACTCAAATACAAGCGCATTCTGCTCAAGCTGAGCGGCGAAGCCCTGGCCGGGGAGCAGAAAAACGGCATTGACCCCGAAACCGTAGCCGCCATCTGCAACGAAATCGGCACGGTGCTTGACATGGGCGTGCAAATGGCCCTGGTCATCGGCGGAGGCAACATCTTTCGCGGCCTCTCCGGCTCGGCCAAGGGCATGGAACGCTCCTCGGCCGACTATATGGGCATGCTGGCCACGGTGCTCAACGCCCTGGCCGTGCAGGACATGCTGGAAAAACAGGGCTATCCCACGCGGGTGCTCTCGGCCATCACCATGCAGGAAGTCTGCGAACCCTTTGTGCGCCGCCGCGCCCTGCGCCATCTTGAAAAAGGCCGGGTGGTGATCTGCGCCGCGGGCACGGGCAACCCCTATTTCACCACGGACACCACGGCGGCCCTGCGCGGCATGGAGCTGAAATGCGACGCCATCATCAAGGCCACCAAGGTGGACGGCATTTACGACAAGGATCCCGCCAAACACGGCGACGCCGTCAAGTTCGACTGCATCAGCTACGATGAAACGCTGAGCCGGCATCTGGGCGTCATGGACGCCACGGCTTTTGCCCTGGTGCGCGACAATAAGGTGCCGATCATCGTCTGCCGCATGTTCGGCGGGGATATCCGCCGGGCCGTGCAAGGGGAACCCGTGGGCACCATCGTGCGCGACTGCTGAAGCCCCAGCCCCAGCCAAGGAGTAAGAGAATGGATACAGACAGCATTCTTCTGGACGCCGAAGAACGCATGGAAAAGGCCCTGGCAGCCCTGGACCGCGATTTCGCCAAACTGCGCACCGGCCGGGCCTCCACCGCCCTGGTGGAAGGCATCAAGGCCGACTATTACGGCACGCCGACGCCCATCGGCCAGATGGCCTCGGTGGCCGTGCCCGACAGCCGCACCCTGACCATCCAGCCCTGGGACAAAGGGGGCATAGCCGTGGTGGAAAAGGCCATTCTGAAGTCCGATCTGGGGCTCACCCCGGTCAATGACGGCAGGATCATCCGCATTGTGATCCCCCCGCTTACCGAGGAACGCCGCAAAGAGCTCGGCAAAGTGGCCCGCAAATACAGCGAAGAAGCCAAGGTGGCAGTGCGCAACGTGCGCCGGGACGCCAACGACAGCCTGAAAAAACAGGAAAAGGACAAGGCAATCACTGAGGACGAGCTGAAAAAGGCCGTGGACGACGTTCAGAAGCTTACCGACAAATTTGTGGCCGAGGTGGACAAAAAATGCGCGGCCAAAGAAAAGGAAATCATGGATATCTAGAAGTCATTGCATACATGGCTTCCAGAGCGTTTTGCCAATGAAATCAGCTCAACGCTCCAGTACCATGAGCATGTAACGTTCACGGTACTCGCCGCCGCACGGCAGTCCGCGCGGCGGCGGAACCGCCGTGAGCGGGCCCAAACGAGCGAAGGGCCCATGCAGAGGCTGCCTCATGGACGACGAAGGGCCGAACGGGGGGGCTGGCCTGCCCGCACGCGCGGGCAGGGAGCGAAGCAGCGAGACCCGCGCGTAAGGATTTGCCCGCCGGTTGCTTCATTCTGCTGCGACCCTTCGGCCAGGCGCATGAAACGCCCGATCTTGCCGGCCAGCGCCTGATGTTGCCGCAAGGCGTCAGACGCGTGTGCGCGCTCGCGCCTGCAACAGCCTGTGATCGAACCCGCGGAAAAATGTTTTCTGTTGCCGGACTGTTCCGGCCTTCTCGCTTTCCTCGCATTCGAGCGTTTTGCTCATGAAATGAGCTAAACGCTCTGGCGACAGCGTTGGCTGGCTGCCGCAGTAAGCAGTTGCTGTCTTCATCCGTGCTTCCTTCGTCGCAACGGCTGGAGCCTGGACGCGAAATGATGGCGGCGAAGTGATTGAAAATGAATAGTTTCAATCAAAAAATGCTCTCGTAGAGGCGTTTTTCATGATTCAAGAAAACCAGACTCTTCCCGAAAATCTGCCCGCGCACATCGCCGTGATCATGGACGGCAACGGCCGCTGGGCCCAGGCGCGCGGCCTGCCGCGTTCGGCCGGGCACCGGGCGGGAGCCGAGGCCGTGCGTATTGTGGTCACCGAATGCCGCAGTCTGGGCATTCGCCACCTTACCCTCTACGCTTTTTCCAGCGAGAACTGGAACCGGCCCAAGGCCGAGATCAGCGCGCTGTTCAGCCTTTTGCTGGAATTTCTGCGGCAGGAAGTCCCGCTCATGGAAGAAAAGGGCATTGCCCTCAAGGTCCTGGGCGACCTGGACGGCCTGCCTCTGCCCCAGCGCACGGCCCTGCGTCATGCCATGAGCCGCACGGCCCACGGCCGGGAGATGATCCTCAACCTGGCTCTTAATTACGGCGGACGGGCCGAGCTTGTGCGCGCCGTGCAAAGCTTTCTGCGCGAAGGGGCAAGCCCGGAAATGGTCACCGAAAAGAGCCTTGCCGCGCGCCTTTACACCCGGGATCAGCCCGACCCGGACCTTTTGATCCGCACCAGCGGCGAACAGCGCCTCAGCAATTACCTGCTGTACCAGTGCGCCTACAGCGAACTCTATTTCACGCCCACGCTCTGGCCCGACTTCGGCGTCGCGCAACTGCACGAGGCCCTGGCAGCCTATGCCGCGCGCTCGCGCCGTTTCGGCAAAACACAGGAGCAAATCAATGTCTCTTGACTCAGAGATGCGCAGTATCGACATCCGCCGCATCATTACCGGTCTGGCACTGGCCGCCGTGCTTCTGACGGCGCTTTGGCTGCGGGGCTGGCCGCTGCTTTTTGTCATTCTGCTGGTGGCGGCCCTGGGCCTCTGGGAGTTTTATTCCCTGTTCTGGGGCCCCACGGGCCGCATACCCAGCCGGATCTGCGCCATTGCCCTGGGCTGGGGCATGCTCTGCCTGACCTGGATGCATCGGCCGCAGGACGCCCTGGTCTGCCTGGGCGCGGCGTTTGTGCTGGCAGCCATGAGCTTTTTATTCCGCTGGGATGTCATTGAGGAAGAAGACGCCTTTGCCGCCAGCGGCATTTTCATGGCCGGGATGGCGTATGTGCCGCTGCTGCTGTTGCCTGCCACCTACCTTTCCACGCTCAAGCTGATCTTCGTGCTGGCCGCCGTGGCCATCTCCGACACGGCCGCCTATTTTGTGGGCACCCGCTTCGGCCACCACAAGCTCTGGCCGCGCGTAAGCCCCAACAAAAGTTCCGAGGGCGCGGTGGGCAGTCTGGTGGCCTGCGTGATTTTCTGCGCCGTATACGGCGGCATGTACGGCAAGGCAAGCTGGTTTGCCTTTGCGCTGCTGGGCGTGGCGGTCAACGCCTTTGCCCAGTTGGGCGATCTTTTCGAGTCAGCGCTCAAGCGATCCGTGCGGATCAAGGATTCCGGCTCCATCCTGCCGGGTCACGGCGGCATGCTGGACCGCGCCGACAGCTTGTTATTCGCCATGCCCATGGTGGCGGTTGTGGATCAATGGTTCTTTTTTTTCTGAGGCAGACGCCCGGAAAACGCCTCTTGCGCCCCTTGGCCGCGTGGCAGGCGCAAGACGCTCCGGGCCTTGAAAATACTCCTTGATGGAAACAAAGCGTGCAGGCACTCTGATGGCAGAACTCTGGCCGGGCCAGGGCGGTCCGGCGATTGATTACATCTCCGGGCCTCCGCCCGAAGACTGGCGGCAAACATGGCCCCGCGGGCTGGCTATCCTGGGTTCCACGGGTTCCATCGGGCAAAACGCGCTTGCCGTGCTGGAAGCCCGGAAGGAGGACTTCCGCGTGCTGGGTCTTTCCTGCGCCCGCAATGTGGAGCGTCTGGCCCGGCAGGCCGTGCGCTGGCAGCCGCCGTTTCTGGCCGTGCTCGACGAGGCCGCGGCCGCGCGGCTCAAAGAGCTGCTTCCCGCAGGCTACAGCCCGCGGATCCTGATCGGACGCGAGGGCTATGCCCGGCTTGCCGCGCTGCCCCAGGCCGCCACCGTGCTTTCGGCCCAGGTGGGCGCGGCCGGGCTGGCGGGCACGCTGGCCGCGGCTCTGGCGGGCAAGGTCATCTGTCTGGCCAACAAGGAGTCCCTGGTGCTGGCCGGAGGGCTGGTGCGCGAGATCTGCGCCCGCACCGGCGCGGCCGTGCTGCCCGTGGATTCGGAACACAATGCGCTTTTTCAATGCCTGGCCGGGCGCGGCCAGGAAATCAAAAGCCTGATCCTCACGGCTTCGGGCGGTCCTTTTCGCGGCAAGAGCCGTGAGGAGCTGCGCCATGTTACCCCCGAACAGGCCCTGAAGCATCCCAATTGGCGCATGGGCGCGAAAATCAGCATTGACTCCGCGAGCATGATGAACAAAGGCCTCGAAGTGCTGGAGGCTTTTCACCTCTACGGCGTCCCGGCCGGGCGCATCCGCGTGCTGGTGCATCCGCAATCCGTGGTTCATTCGCTGGTGGAACTGGCGGACGGCTCGCAGCTTGCGCAGATGGGCACGGCGGACATGCGCCTGGCCATTGCCCATTGCCTGCTTTGGCCACGCTGCGCGCCCGTGGGCGTTGCGCCGCTCAATCTGGTGACGGCAGGGCCGCTTTCTTTTTATGAGCCGGATACGAAATCCTTTCCCTGCATTTCCCTGGCGCGCCGCGCTCTGGCCGAACGCGGGGGGCTCAGCGTGGTCCTGAATGCGGCCAATGAGGCGGCGGTTGAGCTCTTTCTGGCCGGACGCTGCGGTTTTCTGGACATTCCCCGGCTGATCGACGCGGCCATGAGCGCGCACGCCGCGACGCTGCCCGGGCACCAGCCTTTCTGCCCGCCCCTGCGCAGCGTTGCGGCCCCGCCTGACCCGGCCTGCGGCTCTCTTGCCCTTGAGCAGGAAGTGCGTATGTTGATGGAGCGTATTGAAGCGCTTGATCGCCATACCCGGCAAGTGGTCCACGAACTGGCGCAGGCAGACGTGGCTGCCGAGGCCAGGGTCAGCCCTCATTAAGCCACCTGCTGCAAAGCCGCGTTTTGCCTGCGGGAATGACCGCTTGCAACACGATTGCAGATCTACCGTCACTCACGCCAAAGCCGTTTGCGGCTTGGCTGAACCATTGGAGAAACAGCTTGCTGACGACCAGTATCGCCGTTGTCCTTGTTCTGGGCGGCCTGATTTTTTTTCATGAGCTGGGCCACTTTCTCATGGCCCGCAGCCTGGGCATGGGCGTTTCCGTTTTTTCCCTGGGGTTCGGCCCCAAACTTCTCAAGTACAAGGCGGGCAAGACCGAATATGCCCTCTCCCTGATCCCCCTGGGCGGCTATGTGGCCCTGGTGGGCGAAAGCAATCAGGAAGACTTGCCCGCGGGCTTCAGCAAAGAGGAGAGCTTTGCCCTGCGCCCGGCATGGCAACGTCTGATGGTGGTGGCAGCCGGGCCCGCCGCCAATATCCTGCTGGCCTGGCTGCTGTGCTGGGTTCTGGCCTTCGGCTGGGGCACGCCCGTGCTGCTGCCGGATGTGGGCGCAGTGAATGAAAACAGCCCGGCGGCCGTGGCGGGCATCCAGGCCGGGGATCGCATCCTGAGCATCAACGGCACGCCGGTGCCGAGCTGGGAGGCCATGTCCGAAACGGTGGCCCGAAACGGCGGCAAGCCCATGCGGGTGGAAGTGGAGCGCGCGGGCAGGGGGGCCACCGTGCCGACCGGGCCTGATGCAAACGGCGAGCGCGGTCAGGGCTGGACTGCCGAACCGCAGCGGCTGACCCTGACTGTGACGCCGGAGCGCGCGGTGCGCAAGACCATTTTCGGCGAGGAGGAAACGGCCTGGCTGATGGGCGTGCGGGCCGCCGCGCATGTCAGCAACGAGCGCCACGGTTTCTGGGCCTCGGCCTCGGCCGGGGCAAGACAAACCTGGGAGATGGTCTCCCTGACCTGGCAGAGTTTTGTCAAGCTGGCCCAGCGGATCGTGCCCATCGATCAGGTTGGCGGCCCGATCATGATCGTGCAGCTCGTCAGCGATCAGGCCCATAAAGGCCTGGCCGGGCTGCTGGCCCTCACGGCTCTGATCAGCGTCAACCTCGGTATTCTGAACCTCCTGCCCATTCCCATTCTGGACGGCGGGCAGATAGTCTTCTGCCTCTGGGAAATCCTCTTCCGGCGGCCGCTCAACGCCAGGGTGCAGGAATACGCCATGCGCGTGGGCCTTGCCCTGCTGATCTGCCTCATGCTGCTGGCCACATATAACGACATCTGGCGGCTGGTCAAAAAGGCCGGCTGGCTCGGAGCGTGAGCATGAGCATCCGGTCCACCGGCCTTGAGCTGATCCTCAACGCCGCCGAGGGCGTGCTGCAAATCGTGGTTACGGACGACGAGGCCGTGCTCTGCGCCCAGGAGTGGCGCAGGGCCGAGCGGGCCACGGAGATTCTGGCCCCTGCCTTGCGGGAAATCTGCACGGCCCTGGATCTGCGTCTCAGGGATTTTCGCCGTATTGCCTGCGTGCGCGGGCCCGGTTCCTTTACCGGCATCCGCCTGGTGCTGGCCACGGCCGCGGCCCTGCGCCGCACAGGCCGCGCCCGGCTGGCCGGTCTGGATTACATGCAGGCCCTGGCCACCAGCGCGGTGCTGGAGCGGCAACTGCTCTACAACGCGCGACTCTGGGTGCTGACCCATGCCCGGCGCAATCTGGTGCATTGCCAGCCCTTTGTCGCCTATGGGCCGCAGATTCCGGCCCAGCCCCTGCAAGCCGTGGAGCTCTGCCCGCCCGCCGCAGCCCTGCAACGCATCACGGCCCAGGCCAGGGAATGTGACGAGCTGCCCGTCCACGTCTGCGGCAGCGGCCTGACGCGCAATGCGGCTGTTTTCGCGCACTGGGGCCCGGACTGGCGCACGGACGCGGCACAAACGATCCGCCCCATGTCCGGACTGATCAGCCCGAGCGTGGCCGCGCTCTGCCTGCTGGCGCGGCACGGCGACTATTTTCCCGAAGATCTGGAGCCGCTCTATGTGCGGCCTTGCGACGCGGTGGAAAACCTGCCTCGCTTGGCCGAGCGACAAGGTCTGGACAGCGACAATGCCGCGGCAACGCTGGACGATCTGCTCAAGCGCGCCCCTCAGAGCGAAATCTAGAGCTCATGAAAGTAGCTAGAGCGGTTGCCGTTTTCAACAGCAAACCGCTCTAGAAGTCCAGAAAATACGGCTTGCGCGCCAGAAAAAACAGGCTTTGCGCATAGCCGAACGAGCGGGCGTACTCGGCCAGTCTGTCAAATCCCGAAACCGTATCCGCAGTGGTATGCGCGTCCGAGCCAAAAGCCACGGGCACGCCCAGCTCGGCGGCCAGCGCCATGATCGCCGGCGCCGGATACGGCTCCTCAAAGTCCTTGCGCAAGCCCGCCGAGGAAATTTCCAGGGCCACGCCCGCCTTTTTCATGACCGCCAGCGTCTTGCGGATCAGTTCCCGGCTTTCCGGCAGGTCAAGCCAGGCCTGAAAGCTCTCATAGGAGCGCACCTTGATGAAGTCCGGGTGAGCCACCACGTCCACCAGGCCGCTGGCGGCCATGCGGGCCATCTCCCTGTAATACGCCGCGTACCGCCGGGTCTTCTCTTCCTCGGCGCAATCCCAGTTTTTGGGCGAGCCCACGGCCAGCCTGTCCAGAAAATGCAGGCCGCCGATCAGATAATCAAAGGGATAGGCGGCCACAAAGTCCCGCATCCAGCCAGGGTTGGAGGGTATCCAGTCCAACTCCGCGCCCAGCAGCACCTTCGGGCCCGTAGCCGCCTCCTTGAGCGCCAGCACCTCCCGCACATAGTCCGGAAAATCCGCCGCCAGATCCCCGCGGTAGAGCGGGCAGGCGAAACCCGGCGGCAGGGGCGAATGTTCGGAAAAGCCATAATACTCAAGGGGAGTGCGGCAGGCGGCCGCGTACATTTGCGCCGCCGAGGCCTCCCCGTGGGAAATACGCGTGTGATTGTGCAAATCCGCCAGTATCATAGCAGGCCCGGGCGTTTTCAGCTTGCCGCCGCAAAGCCATTTCTTTGGCGCGGCATATGCCCGCGCGGAAAAGAGCCTCTGCTTGCAACATGCCTTCTAGAGCATTTTTTGATTGAAAATATTCATTTTCAATCACTTCGCTGCCATCATTTCGCGTCCAGGCTTCAGCCGTTGCGACGAAGGAAGCTACGGATGGAGACAGCAATGAGTTACCACAAAAAACATGCAACGAAACCGCTGTCGCCATCCGTAAGGCTCGCAGACTCGCCAACGGCTGGCGCAAGCAAGCAAAGCTTGCTAACGGCTACCGCAACGCGGTCTGGACGCTCATTCGGCGCGGGCGCCAGCTAACGCTGTCGCCAGAGCGGTTTAGCTAATTTCATTAGCAAACCGCTCTATTTTTGCGCTCCGGCTTGTGCGTCTGCAATGGCCGCGTCCGGCGCAGGGCACAGCTTTTTTGAAATTTCGGCGTATGTCAAGGCAGAAACGGCAAAAAAACGCATCCGGAGCGCGCGCCCTGAAGCCGCCTGCGCTGCAAACGTCGAGTTGCGCGGATACTCCTGTTTCGACCCAATCCGCGATCCTGTGCAGCCAGGGTCAGCCCTCATTAGAGCATATTGCTTTTGAAACTATTCAATTTCAAAAGCAATATGCTCTACAGAGCGTTTAGCTAATTTTATTAGCAAAACGCTCTAAAAAGAGTAAATGAACGCGACGTTCAGATTCCACATGTCTCTGACATCACAGCCGTTTGTCCCGTTACGCTGGACATTTTTCCAAACGGAACTGTCGAGCCAGAGAGGCACATAAGCCGCATCAAAGCTGACTGTTAAGTTGTCATAGATTTTGTATGTCGTGCTCAAACTGGCTTCCATGGCGCTGTCGAGAGTCGTCAGATATTCGCCGTCCATGCCAACCCAGAAGTGGGAACGATTCTGGGGGGCTGAAGGGGAGCCATCTGCCCTCATTCCATAGAAGTTACGCACTTTTCTACCCATTTTGGGAGAGTTTGTGCCACCTATATAAACCAAACGAAGGGTATGCTTAAGGTCTTCCAAGAAGCTAACATCCTTCAGGCGCAGACCCAAGCCCCAAGTTCCAGTCACCCCTTGTCCGATCTGTCCGGATGCACGACTCATATCCTTCGCAAACGCATAGCTTGCAAAGTCATTGTCATGGTCGGAGTTTGCAAGGTAAGGCATACGTTCTGAACCATTGGATGCGTCCCCATCGTCACCCGAAGCATACCATCCGTAGATACCGGGAACACCCCAGTCAAGTTTGTATTCTACAAGACCGCTCGCCACCCAACCTGAGCGATTAAGTCTGCGGTTATCCCATGTCACGGAGCCATAGTTGAAGTCGACAGCTATATGCCAAGGATCCCACAGTGTGAAATCGCTTGCAAAGCCAGCCCACCACGCATTTCCATAACCGCGCAACCATTCACCTGCACGGGTCCCGTTCTCATGACGAGCTCCACCAATCGGGAACATGCCCGTTAGGATATCCTTGGAGTCGTCTTTCGGGAAATTCCTGTGGTCGTTGGGATAGATTGTATGAACAACATTAAAGTATCTGCCGTTTTCTTCTCTTTGGTACATTCTGATGGCGTTTGGACCAAGCATTGAATAAGCGAAGAACGGTGTTATCTTGATGCCATCAAAAGTCATGGGAACAGACAGTGCAAAGAGATCTATATTATCGAGATAATCAGCCTTTTTTTTGCCATTGTATAATAGCGCAGCATTATCTGCATCGAGATTGTCATTGAGCAAGCGAGCCCAGAATGCAGTAACGCTGATATTTTCGTTTGCTGCCCAGGTGGCCGTTACACCAGCGGAGTCAGCAGCGAAAATTTGGCTGACATGCATCGTATAGCTCGGCAAGCTCATATTGGAGATGCCCATGCGTATCTTGAGATCAGTACTAGGTACTATCCAATCAAGATACGCATTCTTGAGTTTGACCATTGTGCCATCGGCGCCGAGAGCACCGCCTTCGTCGGCTTTGCCCCACCGCTGCTGTCCAATTTCAAAAAAGACAGTACCAGACAGGTTTTCAGAGGCAATTGCATCTAACTGCAGACGGAGACGTTGAGTTGCTTCAAATTCGTCCTGCCCGTAACTGTTATGCTTGAGGTTGCGCAGGTTGTTGAAGCCCGTATTGCCATTACCTCCGCTAAGGGCGCCATTTTGACCATAATCGAACATTATGATCCATTCGCCCTTGGCCTTGAAATCCACGGCGGTTGCTTCAGTCACTGCACCAAAGAGTAGCCCTGCAGCCAGTAGAAGACACGTTAGTTTTTTCATGCTGATTCCTCCTGAAGTGGTTACCTCATGTGACATCGTGTGCTAACATGACTGTCTTCACGCCTGCGCCTGCGCGGCGGGCCATGGCTTCGCCCTGCCAGAGCGTTCAGCTCATTTCATTAGCAAAACGCTCCAGGGCGTGTTCACACCTATCAGAAAAAGCCTTGTTTTTTCGGAACACTGCCTCGTAATTCTGCCGGGGAAGAATCTTCGTTGAACTCTTTGAAATAGTTGAGAATGCGCAGGATAGTGCTAACACGCTCTAATGAGGGCTGACCCTGGTCTGCGCAGTTCCGGGGCAACGCGCGACGCCCCTGCGCCCCTTATTCTTTCATGCCGATTTTGCGCAGCCAGGCGGCCGTTTCTTCCCAAGCTGAAGCGGCCCGGCTGCCTCTGACCGCCAGCCCCTCCACTACCGTGGACTGGGGGCAAAGTGTTCTGATGTCCGCCATGCTTCTGCCCAGGGCGCTTCCTTCATGGGTGATAAACGGCGCAACGGTTTTGCCCGATAGGTCGTACTCCGATAAAAACGTCCTGACCGGCGCGGCCACAGTGCCCCACCAGTTGGGCGAACCCACGAAAATCACATCATAAGCCTGAAGATTGTTGATCTTTGTTTTCAGCGGCGGTTTGAAGCCCGACGCAAGCTCCCGCTTGGCCTGTTCCGTGAGAGCCCGGTATTCTTCGGGATAGGGCTGCACTGTTTCCAGTTCCACAAGCTCGCCCTTGGTCAGGGTCTGAAGCTGCCGGGCAAGGGCGCGGGTGTTGCCGGAATGTGAGTAAAAAACAATCAGGACTTTTTTGCCGTGGAGCGATCCCTCCGCCGCATGGGCCAGATGCAGGGGCTGCAACAGCGGGGCCGCCATGCCGGCGAACATCCCGGCAGCCGCGGCTTTAAGCAGATTCCTGCGGGGCCGGTTCAGCCCCGTGTCCTTTGCACTCCTGGTGCGCATATCTTTCCTCGCTTGCTGCTATTCCATGTTTGCGCGCAGGCGCGGTTCACATTGGGGAACCCGGCCTGGCGCTACCAGGCCGCGCAAGGCCGGGCGTCTGCGATTCCGGGCGGATCAGAGCGTGATCAGCTCATAGGCATCATTGCCCATGCCCTGCTCCTTCATGTAAGAAAGCTGGCGCAGGCCGCTGCGGCTTTCAATGCGTTCCACAAGGTCTCGCCGCTGCGCTTCGGGCAGGGCGTAGATCATGTCCACCGAGGCCTTGTCCACGGCAAGGATGTCCGTGGAGGCCAGGATGCCCAGATCCGGGGCGGTTGGTTTTGCCGCGCTGGTTCCGGCGCAATCGCAATCCACGGACATGTTTCTGAGCACATTGATATAGGTGATGCGCGGCCCGAAGTGGGTGGTTATGGCCTTGCCGCCCTCCACCATGCGCTCCATGAAGCGCGGGCCGCCGGACCAGAGTTCATCGCCCTCCCTGTGGATCTGGGCTTTGCCGACCTTGCCCGAAGCGCAGCCAATGGCGATATTTTTCAGTGAGCCGCCAAAGCCGCCCATAGTGTGCCCCTTGAAATGGGTGAGCACCAGCAGGGAGTCATATTCCAGCAGATGCTTGCCCACGGCCAGTTTTTTGAGCCATTTGCCGCCGGGCACCGGCAGATCGACGTCGCCGTCCGCATCCATGATGTCCACCGGGCAGAAGGTCCAGCCGTTGGTCCGCAGCGTCTCCAGATGACCTTGTGTGCTCTGTCTCGGACCGGGATACAAAACATTGCACTCCACAATGGTGCTCCCGGGCAGGGTGGCCTGAAAAGCCCTGACCATCTCGCGCGGCAGGATATTGGGCCCGTGCGGCTCGCCGGTGTGCAGTTTGACGGCGATTTTGCCGCCCATGCCCTGATTGACCTGCGCATAGAGCTTTTGCAGCGCTTGCGCGCTGATCTCCCGACTGAAAAAAACCCGCGCTTTTTCCTGTGGCGCGGCCAACGCCGGGCCTTGCCGCCAAAACACGCCTGTAGCCAGAGCCCCGGCGGCCAGGGCGCCGCTTTTCAGAAAACCGCGTCGTGAAAATCCGTTCATCGTGTCCTCCCGGCTGTTGGGAACCGTTCATGGGTGATTGCAGGGGTCAGCCCGGCAGGGCGATCCCTTTGCCGGGCACAACAACAGCCGCCGCAGGCAATGGCGCTATCAGAGCGGTTTTTGATTGAAAATGAATATGTTCAATCAAAAAATGCTCTAAGACAAAGGAAAAGAGCATGGCGAAACAGCGCCCGGGCCTCCGGCTGTGCGTTCAGCGGCCGTTATACTCCTGATCCGTCACTTTTTCCATCCAGACCACATTTTTCCCGTCACGCGTTCCGGTCAGGGCCATGTGGGTCATGGCCGTGCGCGGCGAGGCCCCGTGCCAGTGCCTGACCTGCGGCGGGCACCAGATCACGTCGCCCGCGCGGATCTCAGTGATCGGGCCGCCCTCTGCCTGGGTCAGGCCGACCCCGGAGACGACCACCAGATGTTGCCCCGCAGGGTGCGTATGCCACGCGGTGCGGGCCCCGGGTTCAAATGTGACATACGCCCCGGAAAAATGCGCCGCGTCATTGGCCGGAAACAGCGGCTGAACCCGCACAGCGCCGGTGAAGAAGCTCTCCGGGCCCTGAAGGGCGGCCTGCGCGCCCGCGCGGGTCACGGTCTGCCCGGTGGCGGCATCCTGGGCGGCAGCCTGTCCGCTGCCCGCGGCAAGCAGCAGGAAAAAACACGACAAGAACAGGACAAAACGAGGCATATCCGGCTCTCCTTATCTGAAAGTTCTTTTGTAACGAACACTATACAGACACAAGGCCCAAGAGTAGATACAATTCTGCCTGATTATTGCCTGATTCTCTCAAAATGTGGGGGAGTAGTGTCGGGGGGGCGCGGCGGGCATGGCTTCGCCCTGCCAGAGCGTTTAGAGCGGTTTGCTCATGAAATCAGCTAAACCGCTCTAAGCATTACACGGCATTACGGTTTGGCCTGGGCTAAAACCCTGCGGGTTTCCTCCACGTCGCGCGCGATCTGCCGGCTGAGATCCTGCGCGGATGCAAAGCGTTGCTCGTCCCGCAGCCGGGCCACGAATTCAAGGCGCACATTTTGGCCGTAGAGATTTTCCGAGGCGTCCAGCAAAAAACTTTCAATGCACAGCTCGCGCCCGCCGAAGGTGGGCTTGCGGCCCACATTGATCACGGCCTGATAGTCGCAGCGGCCCACGCGCACGCGCGCGGCATAGACGCCCTCGGCGGGCAGCAGTGCCGGCGGCGGCAGGAGATTGGCCGTGGGAAAGCCCAAACCGCTGCCGCGTCCCTCGCCGTGCACTACCGGGCCCGAAAAACCGTAAAAACGGCCCAGAAGCCGCGCGGCCTGCCACACATCGCCCCGACGGATCAGATCCCGCAGGCGCGTGGAGCTGACCACAGCATCGTCCACAATGACCGGCGGCAACTGTTCCACGCCGAAACCCCAGCGTGCGCCCAGGGCGCGCAGCACCTCCGCGTGCCCGCTGCGATCCCGCCCCAGGGAAAAATCATAGCCCACTACCAGCTCCCGCAATTTCAGGGGCAGGAGAAAGCGGCGCACAAAGTCCTCTGGCGTGAGCGCCGCCAGTTCGCGGGTAAAGGGAAGTTCCAGCACATGCCGCACCCCGATCCCGGCCAGAAGCTCCAGGCGATCCTCCCGGCTTGTGAGCGGCAGATGGCCCCGCTCCGGCGAAAGCACCAGGCGCGGATGCGGCCAGAAGGTCAGCACAACGCAGTCCAGAGCCTGCTCCCGGCAGACTTCCAGGGTACGGAGAATCAGGGCCTGATGCCCTTTGTGCACGCCGTCGAAGTTGCCGATAGTCACGCCCGCGCCTGCAAGAGACGAAAGGGCGTCCACGGAAGTTACAATTTGCATGTATGTAGTGATTCCGGAAAATAGGGAAGTACACTGAAACAAGCCTGGGCAGGGTCTGCCCGGGGCTCTGCCTTTTCACATGCCGCCCGGCCCGCAGGCGCATTCTGGAAATGCCCGCTCTGCGTGCCGCAACATACCCTATAGGAGATTACCTTTGACTTTTTATGAAAGTCAAAGGTGGCATTCAGGCGAAAAACGCGGTTTTCGCCTGAATGTACGCCGCGTTGCGGCGGCTGCCGCTTTCGCGTCAGCAGAGCATTTTCAAAGAGAAAATGCTCTAAATAAGCCTGTCGAAAATAATTTTGTACGCCTTGCGGATATGCAGCACAAGCCTGAGCGTCAGGCTGCGGGCCTGCTTTTCGTCCTGGCTGGAAAAGGAGCCGAGATGCCGGGCCAGATCGCTGAAGTCGCTGTTGCCCTTGGGTTGGAGCATGCCCCAGTATTCCCTGGCGCGCTCTATAATCCGCGCGCTGACCTTGTCGGGGTGCGTGGCCTGGTAGCTGCGCAGAAAGGTCTCGAATATGTCCTCCGCATCCTGCGGAAAGGAGCTGCCCAGGGCCAGACGCCAGAGAGCCATGTACAGCCCCCGCCATTCCACCAGCATCTGGCGACGGCGCAGAAACTGCATACGGCCGATGCCCATGAGCTCCAGTTCGGAAGTGAAATCCGCGTCCTCCAGCAGAGCCGCGAAATTCTCCAGAACTTCCTGCGCGGCGCTTTCGGCGTCAAAGGCTTCCGCTGTATTTTGCATACGCTTTTCGCTCAATCCTTGTCTCTGGCCGCCGCTTCCTGGCCCTCGGCGCTTTCGCGGCGCCGCGGGGAACGGCGGCGGCGTTTGCCCGGACGCGGCGAAGGATCGTCCTCTGTCTCACGCTTCCGGCCCGCCACGGCGGCGCGGCGGCTGCCGGCACGTTCCGCCTGCTTGCGGCCCGCGGCAACAGGGCTGTTGTCAGGGAAGCGGTTTTCCTGAAGGCTTTGCTGATGCGCGGCATCCAGCAGCATGGCCAGCAAAAGGCCGTCATCCTCTTCCTCGCTCTGCCGGGCCAGTTCACGCGCCAGGCCCGCATAGCGGGCCACGCGCATACGTTCCAGACCCGTCAGCGCGCGGTAGCGCGCCTCCAGGATGGCGGTCAGGCGCGTGCCGGCCACCGTGGCCACATCGTCGTCAGTGGGCAGCGGCAGCTCCATGAGTCCGATTTTATAGTGCCTGGCAATGCGCTCCAGCTCCATGCGCTGCATGACATCCACCAGGGAGATGACAGTGCCCGCGGCTCCGGCCCGGCCCGTGCGCCCGGCGCGGTGGATGTAGCTTTCATGATCTTCCGGCGGCTCATACAGAAAAACATGCGAGAGCGCGGGGATGTCGATGCCGCGCGCGGCCACGTCCGTGGCGACCAGATATTGCAGGCGGCCCTTGCGGATTTTGTCCAGCACGGCCTCGCGCCGGCCCTGCGAGAGATCCGCGGAAAGCTCGTCGGCGCTGTAGCCGAAGCCCTGCAACACGCCGGTCACATAATGCACATTGGCCTTGGTGTTGCAAAAAATGATCGCCGAGGCCGGGTTTTCGGTTTCCAGCAGGCGGACCAGAGCGCGATCCTTGTCCATGGGCTTGACCTGGCAGAAAAGGTGCTGCACTTCGGCCACATGCACTTCTTTTTGCGACAGGGAAAGCAGGGCGGGCTCGCTCATGAATTCCGCGGCCAGCTTGAGCACATGCGGCGGATAGGTGGCCGAAAAAAGACAGGTATGGATGCGCCGTTTGGGCAGGTAGCGCTGCACTTCCTTCATATCCGGGTAAAAACCGATGGAAAGCATGCGATCGGCCTCGTCAAAGACCAGCTCCCGCAAATCCTTGAGATCCAGCGTGCGGCGCAGCAGATGATCCAGCACGCGGCCCGGCGTGCCGACAATGAGCTGGGCCCCGTCGCGCAGGGCGTCCATCTGTTTTTTATAGCCCACGCCGCCGTAGACGGCCACGGTGCTGATGCCCGTGCCCTCGAAAATCACGGCGGCCTCGCGCTCCACCTGCACGGCCAGCTCGCGCGTGGGCGTGAGCACCAGGGCCTGCGGCGCTTTGAGGCCGGGGTCCAGGCGCGGCAGCATGGGCAGCAGATAACAGCCGGTCTTGCCGCTGCCCGTGCGGGACTGAACCATGATGTCGCGCCCTGCCAGCAGGTAGGGCAATGCCAGGGACTGCACAGGCATCAGGCTTTGCCAGCCCGAACGCGCGCAGGCCTCCTGCATGGATTTGGGCAGATCGGCCAGGCGCACCCGCGGCAGGGCGTCTTCGGGCTCGCTGACGGCAATCCCGGCCAGGGGCTGCTCGTCCGCTCCGGCCCCGGAAACGTGTCCGGGCGCGGCAGCGGCCGCAACGTGCGCATCAACAGGGGAATCGGAATTTTTTTCAGACATGAAGCGTCCCGGCGGCAGAATGCCTTACTAGAATAAAATATATATCCCGCGCAAAAACAGACATTTTTTGCGCGGCAGTGTCAGCGGCATGCGGCTTGTTCCCGGCACTGCGCAATGGGCGGCCCGGGCGCGGACCGCGCCGTGAGCCGGAATCCGAAGCCCGGCTGGGGCTGATCCGGCTTCCGTCCCTGCGGCAAAGCGACAGCCCGTTCGGCGGCGGCAGCGCTCGCGCATCCGCGAAACAGCTCTGCCGCTAATGGAGCAGGATGCCATAATCGATATTTTTTCGCAAGGATCGCTGTGCCCTGCGCCCTGCGACGCTGCGAAAGCATTGCCCTGCCGCGCTGCCGCGCGGCTTGCGTCCGCACGCGATTGCGGATAGATTCAGGCCCGTTGCGCGACGCGGGAAGCGGAACACCCCGCACGCGTCGCGCCCGTGCAAACACGATCGCAAGGAGAATCCGCGCATGCCCTGTCTGCCCCCGCCCGACTTTGCGCCCGACTTCGGCAAAGGGCTGATCCCGGCCGTGGCCCAGGACTGGACGACCGGCGAGGTGCTCATGCTGGCCTACATGAATGAGGCGGCCTGGCGCAAAACGCTTGAAACCGGCGAAGCCCACTACTGGAGCCGCAGCCGCCAGGAGCTCTGGCACAAGGGCGCGACCTCCGGCCATGTGCAGAAAGTGCGCGCTCTGCGCCTGGATTGCGACAGCGACGCCCTGCTTCTGCTCATTGAACAGATCGGCGGCGCGGCCTGCCACAGCGGGCGGCGCTCCTGCTTTTACCGGGAATGGCGGGACGGGCGCGTGAACCTGTGCTCGCCACAGATCTTTGATCCCCAAAAAGTTTACGGCGGCTAGAGCATTTTCCTTTTGAAAATGCTCTGCTGACGCGAAAGCGGCAGCCGCCGCAACGCGGCGTACATTCAGGCGAAAACCGCGTTTTTCGCCTGAATGCCACCTTTGACTTTCATAAAAAGTCAAAGGTAATCTGCTCTAAGGGAGGCCACATGAGCGCGGAAAGTGCATCGATCATCAAGCTGGGCGTGCCCAAAGGTTCGCTGGAAGAAGCCACTATCAATCTTTTTGAGCGCGCGGGCTGGAAAATCCGCAAGCATGCCCGCAATTATTTTCCGGACATCAATGATCCCGAAATCACAGCCTCCCTCTGCCGCGTGCAGGAAATAGGCGGCTACATTGAGGCCGGGATCCTGGACGTGGGCATCACCGGCCTGGACTGGCTTTTTGAGCGGGGGCACGAGGCCGGGGTGGAACGCATCGCGGATCTGGTCTATTCAAAAACCTCCAACCGGCCCTGCCGCTGGGTTCTGGCCGTGGCCGGGGATGCGCCGTACACGAGCGCCGAGGATCTGGCGGGCAAGCGCATCGCCACGGAGCTGGAAGGTCTGACCCGGCGTTACTTCGCCCAAAAGGGCGTGGACGTGGATGTCTTCTATTCCTGGGGCGCCACCGAGGCCAAGGTGGTCGAAGGCCTGGCCGACGGCATTGTGGAAGTGACCGAAACCGGCACCACCATCCGGGCGCACGGCCTCAGAATCATTGATGAGGTCATGCTTTCCTATCCCGTGCTGATCGCCAATAAGGAAGCCTGGAAGGATCCGCGCAAACGGGCCAAGATCGAGCAACTGAACCTGCTTTTGCAAGGCGCGCTGCGCGCGGAAAATCTTGTGGCCATCAAAATGAACGCCCCGGCCGCCAATCTGAGCGTTATCCTGGAAATGCTGCCTTCGCTCAATTCGCCCACGGTTTCCCCCCTGCGCGACGAGCGCTGGCTTTCCGTGGAAACCGTGGTCCAGATCGACATTGTGCGCGATCTGATCCCGCGGCTGCGCAAGGCCGGGGCAGAAGGCATCATCGAATACGCGCTGAACAAGGTGATTTAGAGCGTTTTGCCTTTGAAAATGCTCTGATGCCCCGCCGTATGCGGCGGGGAATGTCACAGCCTTCCCGCGCTTTTGACCGCGCTCCCCCGCAGCCCTGTCAGGCTTTTCCCGCTCCGCGCTCCGGGCAGCCTGCATGGCTTCTGCCGCGGAGGCCTGGTTCGCCTTGCCCGCGCATTTGCCTTTGCGCCGCATATCCGGCGCCCATCCGCCGCCCATCCGCGCCCGCAGGGCGCACAACAAAGGAGCCCCCGTGCACGACGACGCCAGCCGCGAATTTCTGGATACGCTTCCCGAACTCAAACCGGGCGAGACGTTCTGTTTTGACTGTCATCCTGGAGTGCCCTGCTTCAATCAATGTTGTGCCGAGCTGACCCTGCCGCTCACGCCCTATGACGTGGTGCGCCTGCGCCGCCATCTGGGCCTCGGCAGCGAGGAATTTCTGGGGAGCTTCGCCACAATGCGATCCTTCCCGGACACCGGCTTTCCGCTGCCGCTGCTGCGCATGCTGGAGGGGCCGGGCGAACCCTGCCCCTTTGTGACCCCGGCGGGCTGCTCGATCTATGAAGATCGTCCCGGCGCATGCCGCTGCTACCCCTTGGGACGCGGCACGAAAATGGCGAGGGACGGCGTGGCCGAACGCTTCTTTGTGGTGCGCGAGCCGCACTGCCACGGTTTTGATCAGGGCACGGAGCGCACGCCCGCGGCCTGGTTTGAAAACCAGGAGCTTGCGGCCTATAACGCGGCCAATGATCGCTACATGCGGCTCATGGCCCTGGTTCGGGGCACGGGCAAACCCCTGGAGGCACGCCTGGCGACCATGAGCGTGCTCTGTCTGTACCAGATCGACAAATTCCGCGAGCTGATCGCCACCATGCGCATTTTTGAACATGTGAACGTGGACGCCGCGCGCCAGGCCGCCGTCATGGAAGACAGCCTCGCGGGCGACGTTGCGGCCCTGGACTTCGGTCTGGACTGGCTGGAACTGGTGATTTTCGGCCAGTGCCCAGGGCTCGCCAAAAAATGACGCGACCGGCAAAAAAATTCTCGCTCCGGCGATCCGCGCCGCCGAGGCCGCGCGCCTGTTTCCAGGCAGGCGCAGGGCAGTTTTTTTCCGGCTCTCTGGCTTGTCTTGCTCGTGAGAAATTTCTTTTACAAAAATCTTAAAATATGCCAATCTGTGCCTTGGGGGCTGACGTATAGCGGGATCTTTATTATTTATTCTAATAAATATAAATGGTTACAGATACAAAAAATGCGTTTCCACAAAATCGGCGCAACGGTCCCGCCCATCTTTTCTCGGCGCCCATATCCCACGGCCGCGTGACGGCCACAATCTCACACGGGAGGAACGTATGCGTTTTGGCAGGCAAGTGTATGAATTTCTTCTGAGCGGTTCCATGGCGTATGCCAAATGGGATCTTGAGGTTTCCACCTCGATCCTCAGAAACCGCAAAAAACTGCTCATACTGCTGGCCCTGGCCGTGCCCATCCTGGCGGGCTGTCTGGCTGAAGCCTATGAATACCACGAGATGCTGGGGGGCAAAAGCGCCTATGCTCCGGCCTTCTACACCACCACCATTTTTCTGGCTTCCATTGCCGTGGGCCTGGCCGCCGGTCTGATTACCGGCTGTATCGGCGCGGGCGGCGGCTTCATCATCACTCCGGCCCTGATGGCCGTGGGCGTCAAGGGCATTCTGGCCGTAGGCACGGATCTGTTTCACATTTTCGCCAAAGCGATCATGGGCACCACCGTACACAAGAAACTGGGCAATGTTTCGGCCAAACTGGCCATCGCTTTTCTGACGGGCTCCATTCTCGGCACCTTCATCGGAGGCGCGATCAACAAAGGCCTCTATAATTTCGATCCCCTGCTCTCCGAGCTTTTCATCAGCACCATTTACGCCGTGCTGCTGGGCTTTTTGGGTTTTTACGCCCTGTTTGACTTCTTGAAGGCCACGCGCGGCTCCAGTGCCGCCAGCCAGGACGCGCACGGCGGCAGCGCGGGCATGACCGGGCTCTCCATCAGGCTGCAAAGCATGCGCGTGCCTCCCATGATCACCTTTGATGAGGATCTCGTACCCGGCGGCCGCCGCATTTCCGGTTGGATCGTGGCCGCGGGCGGCGTGGTTGTGGGCCTGCTGGCGGCCATCATGGGCGTGGGCGGCGGCTTTGTGACCTTCCCCATGTTTGTCTACATCTTCGGCGTGTCCTCCATGACCACCGTGGGCACGGACATTTTGCAGATCATCTTTACCGCCGGTTTCGCGGCCATCGGTCAATACGCCATTTACGGCTACGTCTTCTATACCCTGGCCGTGGGCATGCTGCTGGGTTCCCTGCTGGGCATCCAGATCGGCGCGCTGACCACCAAAGTGGTCAAGGGCGTGCATATCCGGGGCTTCTACGCCATCTCGATCATTGCCGGTTTCATCAACCGCGCCGCCACACTGCCCAAGAAGCTGGTGGAAATGGAGGTGCTCAACTGGTCGCCGGGACTTGTGAGCGCCATTGAAGAAGTGGGCAATGTGGTCTTCTGGGTGGTGGTGGCCTTTTTCGGCATCTGGGTGTTCGGCAAATTCTTTACCAACCTGGGCAAACTCAGAGGGGAGGCCTGATTATGCTTATTCATGAAAAAGCCCCCTTTGCGCGGGGAAGCCTGCTGCTGCTTTCTTTTCTGGTGCTTTTTGCCGTGCTGCTCATGCCTGTCATGCGCGACGAAAGCGGCAATCACCTGACCGGCCTGCAATACGCGGACAATGTTTTCAATGAGTTGTCCAAAGGCTCTTCCTACTTCATTCCCGGAGTGCGCGAAAGCCTGAAAAGCGTGGAAGGCAAGGAAGTGCAGCTCACCGTGAAGCTGAAAAAGGCCGATCTGGCGCCCCTGGCCGTTATGGTGCTGCAAAAATCCGGAGCCGTCGACGCGGTGGCCGCTGACGGAAAGGTCAGCTTCAGAGGCGACCTGGGCACGCTCCTGGCCTCGGCCACAGACGACGCGAACGCTCTTTATCACAACAATGCCGCCGCGGTTGAGCAAAAATACGAGGGCGCGCCCGCGCTGAAAGTCGCGGCTGCCTGGTGGTATCTGCTTTCTCCCTCCATCAAGGAATTGCAGAAAGAGCGCCGGATCAGCGAGGCGCAGGTGGTGGATCAGGTTGTGCGCCGGGCCATTGAGCCGGGCAACAACTTCTACAGCGTGCTCCCGGCCAAAGTATCCGAACATATCTGGCTGATGAGCGGCATGCTGATCTTTTATGTGCTGTACACGCTCTGGTACGGCTTTGCCATTTTCGAACTCTTTGAAGGCATCGGCCTTGCCATGACCAAATCCAAGGTCAAGAGCGAAGGGTAGCATCCCTTTTTCTTGTCCACGCTTTTTTCGGCCGCAACGTCGTTTCGCGACGTTGCGGCTTTTTTGGAGTCCCAACAGTTTTGCGGTGTTCAGGGCGGTGGAGCCGCCGCGCTGCCTTGCACCCGCCCGGAAACCATCCGGCTGTTGTGTCAACTGTTCTGGTATTGAACTTGCATATGCCAGAGCATCCGCCCGCGAGGCGGAAAGTTTGACCCCAACCCGCCGCTTGCGGCGCACAGCCATAAAGGATCGCATCATGGAAATTTCCGGCATCACCCCTTCGGCTCCCTTTTCTTTTCTTCTGCCCGACACGGAAGATTCCAGCTCCACCCCGGCAGCCGTGCAGGACACGGTACACATCAGCGCCCCGTCGCTTTTGCGGGATGATGAGGTGGAGGACGTGCTGGGCGACACTCTGAGCATGATCGCCGGGGACAATGCGGGGGCTCTTGCCGCGCATGGGGGCTTGAGCGAAAGCCGCGTCTTCGCCCTGCTCGGCTTGTAGCACAAGCCGGCCCTTTTCTCTCCCGGCGTGGTCAGGCTCGTCTTTTGCTCCCACAGGCGAGAACTGCATTCGCGGCGCAAAAGAACTCGCCTTCCCTGCCGAAAAAAAATTCGCCGGCCTGGCCTGCCATACCCGGACAGACAGCCGTAAATTTGACATCGCCGCGTCCAAAAGGGTATCAAATTCCGTCTTCGCGCGACGCCGCCTTGGCGTTGCGCCCGGCATTTTTTACCGCAGCTTTCACTAGTGTTGCGTCAAACTTGAAAAGGCATAAAAAAGGACTTATCTTTTTCCTCAAATGGGAGAAGATATGCCAAAAATTTTATATAGGGTGACCCTCACACAGGAAGAACGCACTGAACTTGAAAGT
>NZ_JAAKEI010000028.1 GCF_011039085.1 Desulfovibrio sp. ZJ369
CTTGAGGCCGTTCGTGCTGTCATTGCATCCGCCCGCGAAAAGGATGCCGACTGCCCCATGCCCGAGGGCTTCTTTCTGGTGCCGGAAGGCAAACGCGCCGGGCTGTACAAGCTGGAGACCAGACCGGACGGAGACAGTCAGGAAATTCGGCTTGGCCCGCCGCTTCTGGTCAGGGGCATGACACGGGGAGCTGACGGCAACGAATGGGGCCTGATGCTGGAATGGATTGACCCGGACAGCAAAAAGCACGCATGGGCCATGCCCGTGGAAATGCTGTTCCGGCAGGGAAACGACTGGTACAGCACACTGGCTTCCGGCGGTTGGTTCGGTAATCCTTCCACCCGGTCGAAGCTGGCAGCATTTCTGTCCACAGTCCGGCCCCATCGACGAATACGCTGTGTTTTACGCACGGGCTGGCATGAATCCGTCTATGTGCTTCCCGATACCGTTTACGGTGTGACAGAAGAAGACACAGTACTGCAATCCTCGCAGCATACCGGACTGTATCGCACTGCCGGGATGCTGGAAGGTTGGCGGGAAATAGCGGAATTGTGCGTCGGCAATGCCCGCCTGAGCTTTGCCCTGTGCGCGGCCTTTGCCGGGCCGCTCCTGCGTCTGGCCGGTCTGGAAGGCGGCGGCTTCAGCTTTGAGGGCGGTTCGTCATCGGGCAAGACAACGGCCCTCCAGATTGCCGCGTCCGTCTGGGGCGGCCCGGAACACGTCCGAAGCTGGCGCGCCACCGACAACGGCTTGGAGAACATCGCAGTTCTGCACAACGACAATGTGTTGATTCTGGATGAAGTCGGGCAGGTCAACGGCAAGATTCTGGCGGAGTGCGCCTATATGCTGGCCAACGGTCAGGGCAAGGGACGTTCCAGTCGGGAAGGCAATCTTCGCAAGTCGCACGCCTGGCGTCTGCTCTTTCTGTCCAGCGGCGAACTCGGCCTTGCCGACAAGCTGGCCGAGAACGGCCTCAAGTCCAGAGGCGGGCAGGAGGTGCGTTTTGTGGGCCTGCCTGTGGATACGACCATGATCACCGAACTGCACGGCCTTCCCGATGCCGGAGCCGTGGTCAACCGTCTGAAGGAAGTGACTGCCATCCATTACGGCCACGCGGGCCGCGCATTTCTGCACAAACTGACCGAATCCGACACCATGACCACGGTTTTGTCCGAGCTGCAACCGGCTCTCGCCAACACGGTTAATCGCCTTGTGCCCGCCGGAGCTGACAGACAGGTGCGCCGGGTGGCCCAACGCTTCGCGCTCTGTGGACTGGCCGGAGGTCTGGCTGTGCAGATGAAGATCCTGCCCACCTACTTTGACGCTCTTGGTTGCGCCGAACGCTGTTTCCAGGACTGGCTGACCGCTCGCGGCGGCATCGGCGCTTCCGAGGACGCGGCCATTCTCGCGGCTGTGCGTCTGTTTATTGAGCAGCACGGGGCAAGCCGGTTTCAGGATTTGGACAGGATCACCGACACTTGCATCAATCGCGTGGGCTTTCGGCGTGAAGTCAGAGGCATCACTGAATATATCGTCCTGCCGGAATCGTTCAGAGCCGAGATTATCAAAGGCTTTTCGCCCCGACGGGCGGCGGCTGTGCTTCGCAACGCCGGATGGCTGCAACTCAGCGACGGTAAGAATACCACAAAACGCGAACTGCCAGGCATGGGCAGAGTCCGCGCCTATGTGCTTGTCTTGCCCGATGAAAGCGGCAGCGATGATGAATCGTCATAACAGTACCCAAAAATCGCGTGGGCATGGTGGGCATGTGGGCGGAGCAAGGAATACCAAGGGAAAATCGCGCCCACATTTTCAAAAACAGCCTTTTTCAAAAGTGGGCATGTGGGCGCGGGGTGGTTTTTCCGCCCACATGCCCACATTCGCAACAATGGCATTTCCCAAAGTGGGCGGCGAAAGGCGTTGATATTGCTTGATTCGCCCCTGTGCCCACCTCGCCCACATAAAAAACAATGAGAGAGAAATATGTCACTCCTCGTTTTACATATGGATAAATTCAAGAAAGACGCCATACGCGGCATCCAATCGCACAATCGCCGCGAGCGCGAGAGCCACAGCAACCCTGACATTGATTACAGCCGGAGCGCCGGAAACTACGATCTCCATGAATCCGCCTCAGATAACTACGCGCAGGCCATTCAGAACCGCATTGACGATCTGCTCCTGGTCAAGGCTGTGCGCAGGGACGCCGTGCATCTGTGCGGTTTGATTGTCAGTTCCGACACATCCTTCTTTACCCGCATCGGCAAAGACGAAACCAGACGCTTTTTTGAGGAAGCCGCAGCTTATCTCACAGATTTTGTCGGCAGGGAAAACGTCATCTCCGCAATGGTTCATACTGATGAAAAGACGCCGCACATGCACTTTCTTCATGTGCCGGTGACGTCGGACGGGCGTCTCAGCGCCAACAGCATCTATACTCGCGCCAGTCTGAAAAAGCTGCAAAGCGACTTGCCCATCTATCTGCAAAGCCGTGGCTTCGACATTCAGCGCGGCGTCGAGCAAAAGCCGGGCTCAGCCAAAAAACATCTGGATACGCGGGAGTTCAAGCAGCAGCAGGAGGCCCTGAACAGACTGATTCGGGAATCTGAAGAGATGGCCCAACGTTTCCAGAAAACTATCGACGAATTGGAGCAGCGTGAAGAAGAGCTGAAAAAGAGCATTGAAGAGCATGAGCAACAGGCCGAAGAAGCGGAAAAAATTCTTCAGGAGGAGTTCTCGCTCCCGAAGGCCACCGTTTTCAACTACCAATCTGTCCTGCAAAAAGCGTCCGCTCTCATTGCCGAGCAGAACAAGGCGCTTGCCGTCAAACACATCACCCAAATGCGGATGGAAAATCTGCAACGGGAAGCGGAAGCGTTACGCCAAAAACAGACGCGGCTTGAAGGGGAATACGCGGCCCACAGAAAGCAAAGCCATGAGGAAAAAGAATCGCTGGAGTCCCAATTGAAAAAAGCGGACGCGATCATGGCTGGGTTTCTGGAATTTTTGCGTTTGCCGGAAATCCGGCCCCTGCATCTTGACTTCCTGAATCGCAAGCGGGCCGAACTGCTCCAACGCCAGAGCGCGAGTCAGGAAATGGAAGCTCGGCAAGAAACCCGTGAACAGCACGTCCAGCAGGAACGGGAAGCCGTGCCGCAACGCCGGAGATCAAGGATGCGCTGACCATCCGCCAGGAATCTCGGCTCAGGGTCGAGCCATAGCCCACTATGGTTTTCTAGCGAAAACCCGTGGGCAAGCGTGCCGCTTGACCGCCAAAGGCAAAAGACAAAACCGGGGTCACGCCCCGTCAATCGCAGGAGAAAAGAACATGAGCATCACAGCCAGCCAACTGAAGGAAATCCGACAGGAGTTTGCCAGGCTCAAGCCCGCCGTTGTCACGCTGGACGGAAACCGCGCCATGACCGTGAAGCAGGCCATCTTCACCCTTGCCCCGACGCTGGAGCGGATGAAAAAGCGCGGCTTTGACACACAGGAACTTGTCGAAAAGCTGCACGAGAAGGGGATCGAGGTGAAGGCCCAAACCCTGACCAAATATCTGACCGAGGCCCGACGGCAGCGGGAAGGCCAGAAAACCAAGAAGAAAGACACGCCCCCGCCCGCCTCAACCACGGCGAAGGCCCCAGCCATACCCCCCAGCCCCGCACAGAACAATGACAGGCCCAGGCCGCTTTGGGGGCCGCACCTTCCCCCCGATCATCCGCAAAACCATCGGCGAGATCAACTGTGAACCGACGCAAAAGGACAACCCTATGGAACAGACCTACGGCTACATCCGCGTATCCAGCGTGGATCAGAATGAAATCCGGCAGCGCATCGCCCTGGAACAGCAGGCTATACCGCCAGAGCGCACTTTAAGATGTCGGGCAGGGATTTTCAGCTGGCATATTTGTTTTCCAATTCGGAGTATGGGTAAAACAATCTAAAATCTCAGGAGCAAGCGTAAACCTCTTTTCCAAAGGTTCTATCTTAGATTCCTCACTAAAATTGGCTCTTTTCAGCATAATGGTCCAAAGATTTCTTACTCGTTCTGTGTCATAGGTAGTATAACCTATTGGGATACGGATGTTGCGCAGATTATATCTAGAGGATATCCTTGCGTGATATTGAACCATTGCCCAACATGGATAGCCTGGTACAATCATGATCTCCATCTCATCCAAAGGGCTACTTGTAGACACACATTGTATGGTATCTACAATTCCTCCAAAGCGTTGTCCAAGCTCATATGCCTCCTGCGGCGTACTGGTTTTGGGCACAATTAGGGAAAGCAGGCTTCCTTTTTTGCTCAACAATTCGTGGAGGTCATCGTAGAAAGCTTTCACATAGGCACTGGCTCCCCAATATGTTGAGCATGATGGCACCCATAAAATTGGTTGGAGACTTGAACAGTTCCTCAACCATTCGATCAGTCTGCTCCTGTTTTGGGGCAAGTAAATTGCCCCGATCAGTCCTGCCGTTTTTTGCGAATTATATCCTGTCTTCCTTTTCTCTCTCGCGAGAAGATATTTCTCGATATCGAACTCTCTGGAATCCGAGAAGAAATCCGGCAACACGAAATCCTGGACATTTGCACAATAATCTTCCGGCAGTAGACTGTCATGGTGTTCCGAAGACCTGTTGAGTTTCTTGTTTACATATCGCAGGATTCCGCTATTCACAACCAAATCGATATCATTTTCTGCAAATCCTGACAGTGATGTCGTAATCTGCAAATGATCATCCGACTGAAATTCGGAAATTACATTTACTGATACTGGAAAACCTACCAGTGCATCGTAAACACAATCATTTATTCGGTATAGTCTCGATTTGCTGTTTCTTATACTTTCGTTAGTGTTACATGACCTAAATCTATTGAAATCTTCCTTGAAGATCGTCTCCGCAGGCAGATCGCTATGGAAATTTGCTTCAGGAATCAATTCAAAGAAGCCAGCCTTTCCAGGATTTGAGGAACGCGGCTGAATATGTTTTGACGCCAAGTCTACGAAAAATGAGGCAGAATGATTCTCGTATTTCTCAAGCTGGATACTGCCATCAGGCTGCCTCAACTCATCGACTTTACTGGTTACCTCGAGATCGCCATTGTCATTCGTGAAGGCGAGATCTGTGGATAAAATTTGTTGGATCAGGGAATCTCTCTCGTTCTCGTTAATCCCCAAAAAAGACTGCAGTTCATGAGGGCTGATTACCTTCAATGTATCCAATAGATATATTGAGAGCTCAACAAATGCTGAAAATGGGCTAGAAGTGGTGATAATGTCAAAATCTGCAATATATTTCTTCGCAGGTATCAAAAAGGAATAATGGGCTATCAGGCGTGACTCTGGCATATATCAATTCTCCATTTGGGAATCAAGATTGATAATTTGATATTCTCTCGTAGAATCCAGCGTCTTTTTCTTTATAAAAGTAAAGACTCTGTTCAGTGCACATGGGGAATTTTGCCACATTCTTGATGCGCCGACTATCAGGAGATGGTTCTTTGCCCTTGAGAGCGCCACATTGATACGCGATTCATCATTCATGAAACCTGTCTTCTGCTTTGGGTTGTCCCTGACCAGGCTCAGGATGATTATCCTGTTCTCACTCCCCTGATAGCTATCGATGGTATCTATCCTTATCATTTCACGTATTGGGTCGGCCCATGCTTCATCGAGGCGTCTTTTCAGCTCCTTGACCTGCTGACTATACCCAGTAATAATGCCAATTGGGTATTTTTTGCCATTTTCCGACCACTCCTTCAGGGTGCCCATTGCATTGTCATCCTCTGTGAGACACTTGAGCTGGCAACAAATTATGTTGCTCTCCATTTCGTTCGCCTTGCTCGTGCCGATGCTTTGCTCCGTAATATTCAGGTTGCTCGTATCTATCCAGCATACTGCGGAATTCCATGGTTCCTGCTTTCCGATACAAGCCTCCCTGTCTATGCCGGTCGTCAAACGCCCGTCGTAAAACACCTCTGAAATCAACGAGCATATCGGTTCCTGCATACGGTACTGCTTGCTGAGCATGATACCATCATTACACTTGTAGGCTCTTTCGAAATCGGTCTTGGCCACCTCGTGAGCATCGGTTTTCAGTTTCCTTGCCACATCGTTGATGACACCTATGTCATAATGAGGGAGAAGTTGTTTATGATCTCCGACAAGAATCACCCTGCGGGCGGATTGCATCGCGACAGCAAGTTCACTTGCCGAAGCACGGGCGGCCTCATCAATAATCGCAATATCATACCGGTGGCTCGCAATGTCATAGGCGGATTTACCGATACCGACCAATGTCCCAATGACCAATTTTCTCGTTCTCGCCATGAAGCCGGCGAAACTGTCTGAGTCCGCGCTGAGTCTCAGGTACCATTGATGCGTTATTGAAAGCACAGAATTCAGTTTCGATATTTGGCATGGGTTGTTGATTTTGTACCGTGATGCAATACAATTCAGGAGTGCTTTCTGCATATCGGAAGACTCGAATATCGACTCAGGCGAATCAGTATATTCCGAAAATTTGTTGTATAGTAAATTATAAATCCTCTGCTTCCTTCTTGAGATACTCTGCTCATCAGCATTCCCTTGTGGTTTCGAGGCATTCAGTTGTCCGTATTGATGGAGTTCCGATCCTATATTCCTGTATAGAGAAGCGGCCTCCAAGATAAACGCTGTGGGCAACATCAGTCGCTTTGCGAGCGCAGCTAAGCGGTTCTCCAAATCGCGCAGGAAGGCTGTCCGATATTGGCATTGAAGCGCATCAACATGTATGTCTAGCAATTTATCGCTTACCTTCTCGCGATCTCCCAGGCGTATCATGAGGCAACTGATATCAGTCTCACCTTTACCAAGTTCGCCGTTAACTTCATTCATGACATGGCGCGCGCGTTCCGCAACTTCATTGACCGCAATATGAGACTGCGAGACCAACAGAATTCTTCCGATATCGGGCAGGCGGACAAGGTAATCAAGAAGCACGGATAAAAGTGTCGTTTTTCCCGTGCCTGGAGGCCCCATTATCACGTTCAACTGGCCCGACAATATATGTTTGAACGCCTTCATCTTGTCGGAATCAAGGTACTTGCCATACAGTTCCCACAAGTCGAGGGAGGGTTCCGGAAGATCGCGAATCTTTTGCCTGCTTTTGGATTCGCCCTTCTCAAACAGAGACAGGAGGTCTGGGATTAATGATTCCTGTCGCAATATCCTTGCCAATGCATCTTTCCGCCTTGTCCAGCTTATGACAGACATCTGATCGCGAAGTTGCAGCACACCCTTCCGGCGGATTTTTTTGTAGCCGGATTTCTTTATGATCAGTTTGTTCCCGTGGCTCCTTGACAAATCAAGTTCCCCGAAACGCCATGGATGATCGGGGTCGCCATCGGTCACTTCAATGATGTCAGCCTTGTCCATTTCCAAGGTATCGATATTCTCCTCTATCTCAACAGACAAAACCTTGTCAGACAATTCCTCGCACTCCAGCACGGTTACTTTCGGATATCTCTCAAATTCCTCTCTGTGCAGTTGCTCCCATATACTGCCGAGCGATTGAGAGTGACCCCTCATTTGTCCATCAGTATTTTCGGACTGTGTAATGCTGGATTCGCCATCATCGAAAAGTTCAAAAATCTTGTTGAAGAAATTAGTGTTGTCACCATTGCCTGTATCGCACAATAAATTGCAGCGAAATTTTTTTGCAAATTTATTTCCTGACTCCTTGAACAATTCAGACGGGCTTATGCGGCTGGACTTGATATGTTTGATATCTCTCTTTCCACCGGAAGTATCGTAATAAATCGCTATTTTCTCTTTTGCACCATTTATGAAAATTCTACTATTCCTTGCATCCATGTCATCCTTGGTGACATAATAGTCGACGCTGTATGGGGCGATGCTTGTTTTGTTGCTTGTTCTTTTCCCCATATACAATATTATTTCCTCGACCTCATTTCCTCCAGACTTGCCTGCATTCAGTAACGTCTCCTGCAAGGGGGTGAGAGATACAGGGACATCTTGGGAATTCTGGCCGATCGCTCGCCTGATTTCCGCCCGTATATCTTTTGCGTACTCCCCGCACCGACTGAACATCTCATCAACTATACAATACGTCGCATAAATGTCTCTGCCGAAAGGTCCATGCTGTGATTGTGGCGCATATTCAGTGTTATAGAGAGGATTGCCGTTTTGATCCATATCGAAAAAATCAATCAGCAGGCCATCTTCCTCGCCATCCGTGACTGTAACGATGATGTTGTCAGGCTTTAAGTCGCCATGCGCCAAATCCGATTCATGCAGGCGCTTGATCGAGGAGACCAACTTTTGCGAAATGGACAGGCGCTTCCCCAACCCTTCCTCATCCTTGGACTGTTCCTGACAATATTGCTCCCATGTCTTTCCTTCAATGGATGGAATGATGAGGTATAAGCCGTTTTCGCTTATCCCGAAATCCAATGGGGCCGCGATATTCAATTGACTTCGCTGCGCCAGCTGACATCGCGTAAGGAAATTATAAATCTTGCGGTTCGCAGAGGATTCACCCGGTTTTGGCAATAAAGCAGGCCATAGTTTCAAGATGCATTTGGCATCATTAATCTTGCAATCGTAGCTTTGGCGTCCTTCCCTATTCTCTGGTTGGGACAGAGGAGGCCATTGCACATATGGAATCACGCCAGACTGATAGAACCCCGCCAGTTCCCGCATAACGGTCTCATCGTCCGCTTGCGGCAAATATGTGCTGAAATCAAGCTTTGAAAACTCCTCCATCATGTCTTGGGCAGACCTATACCGATCGGACGGATCAATTTCTATGGATTTTTTTATCCATTTATTGAGTATACCATTAAATTGATCCTCTCTCGGATTTTGCCATTGCAATGATGTTTCATCGGTTTTGATATCCTCCCCGAACGCGACTCGATATATTATTGCCCCTAGTTGGTATACGTCCATCCGCAAGGCATCTATTTCATCTTTGTCCGATTTAAGTTTTTCTTCCGGCATAGGTATGGCACTTGAGGACATGAATTCCCGTATATCGCTCACACTCACTTTGGAAATATTTTCCGGGAATTTTGCTGTCATGAACCCGGAGAGCAATATTGATTTTGAATAATCAGCAAACCAGAGCCTTTCTAGAGATATGTCCCTATGCGCGATTCCCAATTTGTGCAATTCAACGAAAGGAGTCAGGATATCCCGGATGAGGTTTATCTTCTTGGCAGGCGTATCAATTTTATTAATATATGTGTCAAGACGAGTCAGTGGGGGGTGCTGATAGACTTCAATGAAATCTTCCTCAATTTCTCCTTCCATGGAGGAATGCCGTGGAGACATGAGGTAATCTTTCTGGACTTGGGGGGCCTCGGCTTCGACATATTCAATGACGCGGCGTTCCCGCAAGGCGATCCTCGCCCTTGATGCCTGATCCAGGCCGTAAGGCCAAAGCTGGCTAAAATCCCAGCAGCGCAAGAGCGCCTCCAGTTTCGCCTGTTCGTGATGCTCGACGTTGTATTCTGTATAGAAGTTTTTCGGGTGCTTGAATATGGCTTTATCCGAATCCGGAACCAGGAATCCCTCAACGAGCCTGTGTTTGGGTTTTATGAAGTTACCGCCCTTGAACCAGTTCTCAAATATCTTTATCTGGCTGTCCTCGTTTGGCCTTTTCAGCTGTCCCGTGTTGAACAGCCACTCCTGCTCCTGCTTGCGGTGCATGGGGAGCATGCGATTGTAGTTATCCGTGCTATCATTGAGTTTGAGAAATTCATCAAGGGTAAATACGACCTTCTTCTCAGAATCCGGTAAGTTGCCCAATTTCGAAGAACCGGACAGGATGATGGCGTAATCCACGATGTAGAAGCCACCCCAAAGATTTTTCAACTCACTATCAAATAATGAGCCCAATCTTTGGGCATGCTGGCGCTTTATATATACTGGAGATGGATATGTCCTCGTTTTTCCATCTATGAACGTCTGTGTCCATTGCCGCCCATCTGAATTTATCACGCCTGCCCATTCCTTGATCTCGCACAGGATGAAACGATCATGGGTTATGAGCAGAAGATCGATTTCCATGCTCCCCTGCCTATCATTGACAAGGAATGACGCATAACCGCGCCATGTGTTGCGGAACTGATTCTTGATTGCGGTGATTGCCTTGACCTCGGACGCTTTCAAACCATCAGGGCTGCAAATTTCAATTTCCATTAGGTCTTCCCCAAAATTATTGCTGGCCAATAAGATGGTATTTGAAGTTGAGATATAAACGCTGCAAGCAGGATTCCGAGCAGATGGGTAGAAGAGGAAGTCGGCAGGGCCTGAGTATTCATTCTCGACTCAGGCATTCAAAAATCAATTTATCCAGCAAATCGATGTCGCCGGAGATTGTTCCTTCCATATAGCGATCATACACAGATACATTATCGGGCGGGTTCAAATTGAGCTTCCAACCTTTTTCCAAAGCCAGCAGCCGTAAGAATTCACGCTGAGTACGCCCGTTTCCCTCCCTGAACGGATGCAGGTAATTGACGGAATCCAAAATTTCAGCCAACTTGCGGGATAACAGCTTTTTATGATGCGGCTCCAACCGCTTATATTCAGCAATCAATCCGTCAATATAAGAAAGCGCCGTATTGAAACGATAGAGGGGGAAAAACTGTTTTCCGCCCTTGCTTATCTCCACCGTTCGCTTTTGTCCGGCCCATTTATAAATATCCTGAAATAAATACTGATGAATGGAAAAAATTGTCTCTGAACCGGTGATCTGGATAGGATTTACCCATAATTCTTGTGATCGTCGTGCCGTAGCCCCTGCTTCTGCAAACTGCAATGCTTTGCTATCAGCGATATTCCCAATATTACGCAGGATACCTGTCTGTGGATCAGTGTAAATATAATCAGGGTCAACGTAGATATAGCTAGTTGGCATACGCTTTATCCACTGCCGCCCGGATAAACGCATCAAAGCTGATTTTACCCGTCGTATAGTCGCGGATAATCTCAATGCCCCGTCTGGTTGGCTCATAGCCCTCGAACATATTTGAACCGATGGCCGCCGCCGCACTCTCCCAAGCTTCCAGTGAGGGAAAGGGGACGCCCATAATGGTCAGGGCTTCACGGTCTATGGATATGGGAGTATAAGACATTTTTGCAGCTCCTTGGCGCTTGTGTCCCATCATAGCAGGCGGAATTTGAGGCGGCAAGAGAGAGGCAAAACCCTGTAGTGCAAGACTCTGAACAAAGGCCCTCAGACCAGAACCCCGGTAATAAATCCGGTTTGTTGGTACGGACGTTGGTATGAAAAATTTTAATATTTTTTATTTCAATAAAAATAAATAGATATACTTATAGCCTGTTCCCGCCCTCGCACCAGGTAAGAATCCAACTGAGTCCCGCAAGGTTCAAAAAGCCTTGCGGGACTTGGCTTTTTGGGCGATGGCACGTCCAACAGGGTGTCGTAAAAAGCGGGGAGAACCAGCAAAAATGACGGTATTTATTGCGGTATGAGCCGATACGGAGGAAACGCGGCCCGAAAAATACCGTCACCCTGCAACGCCTTGCCAGCAAAGGATTTGAGCCATGCCACTGACCGACACCATGCTCAGGAATGTGAAGTCCGACGGTACTCCGGCGAAGCTCGCCGACTCTGAAGGCTTGTACCTTTGACTTTCATGAAAAGTCAAAGGTAATCTGCTCTGGTTTGCCGACTGCAACGCGTATTCAGCCACGCAAATCTGGACTCCGGCCGGATCGGCAACCTGACGGCATACACACCGGAACTGCCTTGGATCGGGCAGAAATACCCCAAGGGCATCGTATGGTTTTGCCTTTTGGGCGGACAAGATATAGAATATACCGGCCTTTTCTGTCGGGCAGCCTCCGTAAGGGCCGGAGACCGACTCCATGAATTTCTAAAATTTTTCCGACAGAAAGGCCGGATATTGCCTGCAGGATAAACGATATCTGCTTTTGGGGAGAGGGCATGGCGTCCAACTTTGCGTTTCTGCACGAAAAATTCCCGGAGCTGGCCGAACTGGGCATGCTGGCCGAACGCTATCTGCGTTCGGATCCGCAGTCCTGCCTGATGAAGGCGGGCCTGCTGTGCGAAGGCATGATCCGGGTCATGTGCGCTCTGGACGACGTCACCCTGCCCGATCATTGCGACGCGGTGGAGCGTATCAACATTCTCCAGCGGCGCGAGGCGCTGCCCGCGGATGTCGCCGCCGCCTTTCACCTGATGCGACGGGTTCGCAACAAGGCAGCCCACGAAGGGATGAAACTGCCCGAAGAAAAAATTCTTCACTTTTTGCAGATCACGCACAGCCTGTGCGGATGGTTTTTTCAGACCTGCGGCGATGCATCCTATCGGCAACAGGCTTTTGTCGCGCCTCAGGATGCCGAAAGCGCCGGGCCGTCTCCGTCCGAATCAAGAGCGGAAGCCGGGCAGGCAAACGCCCTGGCGGATCAGGCCGTTTCCCGCGCCGCGCAGGCCTCTGCCGTGCCGGAAGACATCCGCCGCAAACGCGCCGCCGTTGCCGCGGGCAAGCGCCATGTGTCCGAGGCCGAAACCCGGTATCTCATTGACGAACAACTCAGAAAAGTGGGCTGGGAGGCGGATTCCGAAAGCCTGCGCCATTCCCTCGGCACGCGACCGCAAGCCGGGCGAAATCTGGCCATAGCCGAATGGCCCACGGATTCCTCTGTGGGCAACAGGGGCTTTGCCGACTATGCGCTGTTTGTGGGGACGCGGCTGGTGGGCATCATTGAGGCCAAGGCCAGCCACAAGGACATCCCCGCTGTGCTCGACCATCAATGCAAGGACTACGCCCGCCATATCCGCAAGGAGCACCACGCCTGCACCACAGGCGAGTGGCGCGGCTTCCGCGTGCCCTTTCTCTTTGCCGCCAACGGCAGACCCTATATCCGGCAGTATGAGGAAAAATCCGGCATCTGGTTTCAGGATGTGCGCAATGCGTCCAATGCGCCCCAGGCCCTGCACGGCTGGATGAGCCCCACCGGTCTGGAAGAGCTTCTGGATCGCGATATTGCTCAGGGCAACCAACGCCTTGCAGCCATGTCCGCCGACTTTCTCACCGATAAAAACGGCCTCAATCTGCGGGAATATCAGCTCCGCGCCGTTGAAGCCGCCGAACGGGCCGTGAGGGACGGCGCGCAAACGGTTCTGCTGGCTATGGCCACGGGGACGGGCAAAACCCGGACAGTGCTGGGCATGATGTACCGCTTTTTGAAAAGCGGGCGCTTCCGCCGCATCCTGTTCCTTGTGGATCGCAATGCGCTGGGGACGCAGGCTCTGGACGTATTCAAGGATGTAAAGCTGGAGGAACTGCATCCCCTGGACGAAATCTACGCTATCAACGGGCTGACGGAGAAGGGGATCGACAGGGAAACCCGCGTCCACGTCGCCACTGTGCAGGGCATGGTCAAACGCATTCTGTACAGTGAGGGCAGCGAATCCATGCCCGCGGTCACTGACTATGATCTGATCATCGTGGATGAAGCGCACCGGGGCTATATCCTTGACCGGGAAATGACCGACGATGAGCAGTTGTACCGCGATCAGCGCGACTACCAGAGCAAATACCGCGAGGTCATCGACTATTTTCAGGCGGTCAAAATCGCCCTGACGGCCACGCCCGCGCTCCAGACCACGCGGATTTTCGGTTCGCCCGTGTTCAGCTACTCCTACCGGGAGGCGGTCATTGACGGTTTTCTGGTGGATCATGACGCCCCGCACCAGCTCAGCACGACTCTCAGTGAACAGGGCATTCACTACAAGCCCGGCGATACGGTTGCCATCTGCGACCCGCTCACCGGCGAAGTTACCAACAGCGAACTGCTGGAAGACGAACTTGATTTTGACGTGGACGACTTCAACAAGACCGTCATCAATGAAAACTTCAACCGCGAGATTTTGCGGGAACTCGCCAAAGATATTGATCCCGAGGATGCTTCCTCCGGCAAGACGCTCATTTATGCCGTCAATGACCATCACGCGGACATGATCGTCCGCATCCTCAAGGAGATTTACGCCGGGGAGCTGGTGGATACAGATGCCGTCATGAAGATCACCGGCAGCATCGGCAATCGCAGGAATATTGACGCGGCCATACGGCGCTTCAAGAATGAAAGTCTCCCCAGCATCGTCGTGACGGTGGATCTGCTCACCACCGGCATTGACGTCCCTGAGATCACCCGCCTTGTCTTCCTGCGTCGGGTAAAGTCCCGTATTCTGTTTGAACAGATGCTGGGCCGTGCCACCAGGCTTTGCCCGGACATCGAAAAAACGCATTTTGAAGTGTACGATGCCGTGGGCCTGTACACGGCCCTTGAGTCGCTGACCACCATGAAACCGGTGGTCAGCAATCCGGCGGCCAGCTTCTCCCAGCTTCTGGACGGCCTGGAGACAATGGAGGAGCCTCCGCAAATCCTGAACCAGATCAACCAGATTCTTGCCAGACTGCAACGCCGCAAGCGCTCCATGACGGAGGAACTCAGGCAACACTTTGCCGATATGGCCGGCGGCGCACCCGACGCCTTCATTGAGCGCGTACAGGATTTGTGCCCGCGTGAGGCAAAGGCGCTGCTGCTTTCCAGACGCGATGTGTTTGCGCTCATGCAAAGTGAGGAAGGCCCTGCGGGCCGCCGCCCCGTGGTTCTTTCCGATACGCCGGATGCGCTCGCCAGCCATACGCGGGGCTACGGCAAGGATAATCTCCGCCCCGGCGACTATCTGGAATCCTTTGCCCGCTTTGTACGGGAACAGCGCGACACGATAGCGGCCCTGAACATCATCTGCACGCGCCCGGCCGATCTCAGCCGCGCAAGCCTCAAGAGTCTGCGTCTGGCTCTGGGGCGGGAGGGCTTTACCGTCCGACAGCTCAATTCCGCCCTTTCCCGGATGAGCAATACGGATATAGCCGCCGATATTATCGGCCTCATTCGCCGCTATGGCGTCAATGCCGAACTTCTGGGGCACGAGGAGCGCATCCGCCGCGCCGTGGCCCGGCTGAAGCGGGCGCACAGCTTTTCCAGAGGTGAAGAGAAATGGATTGACCGCATGGAAAAGTATCTGCTCAATGAGTCCGTGCTTTCGGTACGCACCTTTGACGAAAGCGTCACCTTCCGGGACAGGGGCGGCTTTGCCGCGCTGAACAAACTCTTCCACAACCAGCTGGAAAGCATTGTAACGGAACTCAATACCTATCTGTATGACGACGGGGGCCTTGCCGCATGACCACGCAGGAAATTGTCTCCAAACTCTGGAACCTCTGTCATGTCCTGCGGGATGACGGCATTACCTTTCATCAGTATGTGACTGAGCTGACCTATATCCTGTTCCTGAAAATGGCCAAGGAAACCGGCACGGAAGACGCCATCCCCGAAACCTGCCGCTGGGACGCGCTGGCCGCCAAAAGCGGCATTGAACTGAAGCACGTTTACAAACAGGTGCTGGCGGAATTGAGCGAAAACGGCACGGGCCGGGTGCGGGAGATCTATCAGGGCGCGGTATCCAACATCGACGAGCCCAAAAATCTGGAAAAGATCATCGCCAGCATCAATGCTCTGGACTGGTATTCCGCGCAGGAAGAGGGCCTCGGCAACCTGTATGAAGGTCTGCTGGAAAAAAATGCCAATGAGAAGAAATCCGGCGCGGGCCAGTATTTCACCCCGCGCGTGCTCATTGATGTGATGGTCCGCCTCATGAAACCCCAGGTCGGCGAACGGTGCAACGATCCGGCCTGCGGTACCTTTGGTTTTATGATCGCCGCTGACCGCTATTTGAAAGATCGGACCGACGACTATTTTGATCTGGACGAGGATCAGGCCGCCTTCCAGAAACAAAAAGCCTTTACCGGCTGCGAGCTGGTGCACGACACGCACCGTCTGGCCCTGATGAATGCCATGTTGCACGGCATTGAGGGGGAAATCCTGCTGGCGGACACCCTCTCCACAGCGGGCAAGGATCTGAAGGGCTATGATCTGGTGCTCACCAATCCGCCCTTTGGCACCAAAAAGGGCGGCGAACGGGCCACCCGTGACGATTTTGCCTTTGCCACCAGCAACAAGCAGTTGAATTTTCTGCAGCATATTTACCGCAGCCTCAGGCGCGGCGGCCGCGCCGCCGTGGTTCTGCCGGACAACGTGCTCTTTGCCGACGGCGACGGCGGCCGCATCCGCGCGGATCTTATGGACAAGTGCAATCTCCATACGGTCTTGCGCCTGCCCACGGGCATTTTTTACGCCCAGGGCGTGAAAACCAATGTGCTGTTTTTCGCGCGCGGCCAGAGCGACAAGGGCAACACCAAAGAGGTATGGTTTTACGACCTGCGCACCAACATGCCGTCCTTCGGCAAGACCAATCAGCTTGCAAAGGAACACTTCACGGGCTTTGAGACCGCCTATGAGGCCGAAGATCGCCGCGCCGTGCGCGATGAGCGCTGGAGCGTGTTTACTCGCGAAGAAATAACGGCGAAGGCGGACAGCCTGGATCTTGGCCTGATCCGGGATGAATCCCTTTTGGAATATGACGATCTGCCCGATCCCATTGACAGCGGCGAAGAATGCATCGCCCAGCTTGAAGAAGCTGTGGATCTTATGAAAAGCGTTGTGCGTGAACTGCAAAGCCTGACCCGTGAGGCGGCGCACTGATGGCCCGCCCCCGCAAGAACGCCGCCAGGGCGCAGGCTTCCCTGTTGCCGCCGGATGAAGTGGTCGAAATTCCCGTGGAGGAACAGCCGTACCCCCTGCCGAAAGGGTGGAAGTGGGTCAGGCTATATACTCTATGTTCCCTTAGAAATGGTAAAGCTTTTAAACCAAGTGACTGGTCTGATTCAGGTCTTCCTATTATTAGAATTCAAAACTTGAATAATCAAGATAGAAAATTTAATTATTATAGCGGTTATATTGAAGATAAATTTTTAATAAACTCTGGCGATTTATTATTTGCTTGGTCTGGAACTCTTGGAGCCCATATATGGTATGGTGGAAAAGCTATATTAAATCAACATATTTTTAGAATAGATTTTGAAGAAAAAGTTATTTTAAAATCTTTTTTTCGGTATGCTATAAATTGTCGTCTTGAAGAGTTGATTGCTAAAGCTCATGGAGGAGCAGGGTTACAGCATGTTACTAAAGGTATTTTTGAAAATACTCCTATCCCCCTCCCCACCATCGACGTGCAACAACGCATTGTTGAGCGCATCGAATCCCTCTTTGCCAAACTGGACGAAGCCAAAGCAAAAGCTGAATCCGTGCTTGACGGCTTTGAGATTCGCAAGGCCGCTATCCTGCACAAGGCGTTTACGGGAGAACTGACAGCGAAGTGGAGGGAGGAAAACAAGTTACCGCTTTCTAACTGGAAATACGAGGCCATCGCTTCACTTTGCCATAGTCTCAAGTATGGAACTGCTAAAAAATCAAAGGAAACAGGTTCTACAGTTGTTCTTCGCATGGGAAACTTACAGGGAGGTGAAATAGATTGGAGTAATCTAGCATACTCTGACGATCAAGATGATATTCAAAAATACCTTTTGTCTCCTAATGATATTCTTTTCAATAGAACGAATAGTGCTGAACTTGTCGGAAAAACTTCCATTTATCGTGGAGAATATCCTGCAATATATGCAGGATACCTTATTAAAATGGACTACAAAAAAGATCGTCTTATTGGTTCATATCTAAATTATATAATGAATTCGCTTAAAGCAAAAGAGTATTGTAATAGTGTAAAAACTGATGGTGTCAATCAATCTAATATAAATGCAAAAAAATTAGGTGCTTTTATTATACCTGTTCCTTGCCTTTCCGAACAGCAAGAAATCGTCCGCATCCTTGACAATCTTCTTGCCAAGGAACAACAGGCCAAAGAAGCCGCCGAAACTGTTCTGAATCAGATCGACCTGATGAAAAAAGCCATTCTGGCCAGGGCGTTTCGAGGGGAGCTGACGAGATAAGACGTAACGAAAATAGCAGCAACAGGAGGTGGGATTCTATGAAGAGATACCATAACTGAATAATTTGAATTTTAGCTGAGTAAATTTTCTATCTACCTTATATGCTGAAAAAATATAATAAATTATTTTTTCTCGTATAATGCGAAATGAGCAGCATAAAAGTTTAGAGCATTATATATCCTCTATCTTGTAGCTTGTACAATCTGCTCAGTAATCCAACTATTCAAACTTACCCCGGCATCAGCTGCTTTTCTTGCAATCTTCTGATGTAATTCTGGTGAAATTCTGATATTAAATCGTCCAGAAAACGGCCTTTCCGGTTCTTTTCCGACTTCTTTGCAAAGCAGCAGATAATCTTCCACAGAGTCCGCCAGAGCCTGTTTCAGCTCATCAATGGAGCGGCCCTGAGCAGATTACCTTTGACTTTCATAAAAAGTCAAAGGTAATCTGCTCTATGACCAATGATTGCCGCTCAGCTTCGTCAGGCTGCGTTTTTGCGCAAGGCGCGTACTGTAGAGTACGCTCCCTTCGCAACCAGCTTGCTTTCCCCGCTGAAAGGGCAAAACGCCTCAATGTGGAGAGAGCCTCTAGCCCTTGCGCACGCACACCTTGTATTTGCGCAGGAAGTCCGTGGGCTGGTAGGTCATTTTGGCCTGGCGCAGACCTTCTTCATCCAGATCCTGCGCCCGGTTGATATACGCAACGCCCTGGCCCGCGCGCCGCGCGAACAGGCAATTGATGGTCTGGTACACGCCCTTGAAGCCGTTGAGGCCTTTTTCGTAGTGCACGCCCAGACTGAGATCGTCCAACTTTTCGCCCACGCTGAAAGCCACCATCCGCTTGTCCACATAGAGAGAGCCGCCCGAAAGCCCGCTGAAGCAGTTCCAGTGCGAGAGCACGCGGTTGATGGCTTCATTTTCGGCCTGAAGCGAACGGGAGCCCTCGCATTCGTGCCATTGACACCAGTCGTCCTGCACGGCCAGCACGTCCTCGATCATGGCGTCGTCCAGGGCACGATAGTCAGGCTCGCCGTACGCCTTGATGAAGCTGTTCAGGTGATTGCGCTTTTTATGAAAACGGTTGCCGGGCAGCTCGGCCAGATCTTCCTGCCTGTAAAGGTATTCCCACTGGCCGCGGTCTTCCTGCGGCTGGATCTGTCCGGGCAGGGCCTGTTCCCAGATGCGCAGCAATTCTTCGGGCACGCGTGCGAAATTGTGCTCGTCCTGACTGAAAGCCCGGGGCAGAATACTCTGCCAGTCCACGGCGTTCCAGTCGCCCACCGGAGCCCAGCAGACCAGGTGCGGGCGCGTCTGGCGGATCCAGCAGAGCTGATCGTCAAAACACCATTCCAGACCGTAATAATCCTGCCAGCCCCAGAGGTTGGGCAGGGTGTAATCCAGGGAGCGGCGCGGCGTGCGCTGCCAGAGAGCATAAAAATCCCGGCGGCCGTCCAGGCTTACGGGCGTGAAATCCTTGTTCATTGATTTTCTCCTTTCAAAACTCGCGTGCCCATGCTCTACGTCAGGCCCGCAGCGCGGGCTTTTCGCCCTGTGGAGGCGTTTTGCGCAGGCGGTTCATGGCAAAGCGCGCCCAGTCGCGGAAGAGCACTACATAGAGCATGATGCCGGTTTGCAGACACTGCGAAAACAGCATGGCCACAAAAACGCCCGAGGCCGTGCCCCAGAGCTTGTGGCCCAGAAGCCAGCCCAGAGGCAGACGCACCAGCCAGAACGTGCCTCCGTAAATCATCAGATTATACTGGGTTGCCCCGGCGCCGATCATGATGCCGCCCATGACCGTACTGGCAATGGAAAAGGGCGTGGAAAGCAGATTATACGTCAAATAGCTGATGATCTGGGCCTGCGTGCCCGGTTCTTGCGAAAGCAGCTCCGCGATTTCCCGGCGGAAGGGCCAGAGCGCGGCGGCCATAAGGCTCATGAGCACAGCGGCCACGCCGACCATGTTCAGGGCCACCCGTTTGGCCTCCGCGGGTTGACCGGCGCCCAGGCTGTTGCCCACCAGCACGGCCACGCTCATGTTGAAGGCCATGCCCGGCAGGAAAAGCAGAGCTTCCGCCCGCAGCCCGGCCGTGAGACCGGCCAGGGCGTTGACGCTGTCCGCGGGCAGCGAGGCCACCAGCACAAAAAGCGTCAGATAGCCCGACTGCCAGACAATCTGGGCCGCGCCCGCGGGCAGGGCGACCCGCAGCAGATAGGGCAGGCCGGCCTTGAGCCAGCGCAGGCTGGGCAGGGCGCGGCGCTGCAGATAGCCGGAGCGGGCCAGCAGCAGGCAGTTGCAGACGGCCCCCAGGCATTGCGCGCCGAAGGTGGCCCAGGCCAGGCCCATATAGCCGCAGGCGGGCAGGCCGAACCAGCCCAGGCCGAAGCCCAGGCAGGCCACAAGGTTGGCCGCGCAAACCACGGCGGCCACCCAGAGCGGAGGCAGGACCTGACGGGTGGCGCGGAACATGACGCCCGTGGCGGAATAAACATACTGGGCGGGCAGGGCCAGCATGGTGACCTGCCAGAGTTCGCGGGCAATGGGCAGAATGCT
The DNA here is from genome assembly GCF_011039085.1 of Desulfovibrio sp. ZJ369. Classification (GTDB taxonomy): domain Bacteria; phylum Desulfobacterota; class Desulfovibrionia; order Desulfovibrionales; family Desulfovibrionaceae; genus Desulfovibrio. The sequence continues at coordinate 20,528 of NZ_JAAKEI010000028.1, forward strand.
TTCCGGCACCATGAGCAGGCGCAGAATATCGTCCCCGAACAGCCACCCGATCAGGGCCATCAGCAGGCCCAGGCCCAGACTGCCGATCACCGTGGCGCTCACATAACGCTGGGCCCGGAGCAGCCTGAGCGCGCCCAGGGATTGGCTCACAGCGGCCGTGGCCCCGCTGGAGACGGCCATGATCACGGCCATCAGGAAAACGGCGCATTGCGTCACCATGCCCAGGGCCGCCTGCACGTCGGCGCTGATCCGCCCGGCCACCCAGACAGTGATGAAGCCCATGAAGAACACAAGGTACATCATGAGCATCTGCGGCCAGGTCAGCCGCCAGACCGCGCGCGGCGAGGTGCTTAAATCAGGCTTGGGCATCACGACCGCCCAGGGGAGGCAAAAGCGTGGCATCCGTTATCATCGTCATTTTCCCGCCGGGCCGCGATCACGCCCGGCCTGCGTCACAGGCCTGCAAAGCCGCGCGCAAGGTCTTCAAGCGTCTCCCGGCGGCGGATCAGCCGCGCCGTGCCGTTGCTTTGAATCAGCACCTCTGCCGGAAGGCGGCGCTGATTGTAATTGGAGGCCATCACAAAGCCATAGGCTCCGGCATCCAGGACGCCCAGCACATCCCCTTCGCGCATGACGGGCAAGAGGCGGTCTTTCGCCAGGATATCGCCGCTCTCGCAGATGTTGCCCACAACGGTCTGGAGCTGCGGCTCCTGCGACGGCGCGCGCTCGCCGGGGCGGCGGTAAATTTCCAGATCGTGAAAAGAGTCATACATGGCCGGGCGCACCAGCACATTGAAGCCCAGATCCGTGCCCACATAGCGCTTGTCGCCATTATTTTTCACAGCATGGACCCGGCCCAGCAAAACGCCGCACTCGGCGGCCACATAGCGGCCAGGTTCAATAAGAAAGCGCCCGGCGTAGCCGGTCTTGCGGGCCCAGCCGCTGAGCAGTTCGTGCAGGCGGCGGCCCAGCTCGGCAAGATCCAGGCGCGGCTGCTGCTCATATTTGCGGTAAGGAATGCCGAATCCGCCGCCGAAGTCAATAATCTCCAGTTTTTCCAAGGCATTGCCGGGCAGGCTTTGCGCAAGATGCAGCAATACCGCGGCCGCTTCCAGATAGCCGTCAGGCTCCATGAACAGGGAGCCGATATGCTGGTTGATCCCGGCCAGGGTCATGCGATGCTCTGCCAGCAAGGCAAAGACCTCATCCATCTTGTCGGGCGTGACGCCGAATTTGGTTTCCTTGCCCGCGGTGATCACCTTGGCGTGATGCCCGGCGCCGATGCCGGGATTAAAACGCACCATGACCTTGCCGCCACGGTTGAGCCGCCCCAGGGCATCCAACTGGGAGAGGGAATCCACGCTGACCAAAAGCCCGTGCGCCAGGGCATTTTGCAGCTCTTCGGGCGAATTGTTGTTGGAGATATAGAGAATCTCCCCGGCCGTGAAGCCCGCCAGCTCATCCATGAACAATTCGCCGGGGCTCATGGCGTCCACAACCAGGCCTTCCTGGCGGATAATCCGCAACAGCGCGGGATTGGCATTGGCCTTGACCGAATAGTTGACCCCGAAGCCGGGGTGGCTCGTAAGCGTCATCAAATCCCGGCAACGCTCGCGCAGGATGCCTTCATTATAAATATAGAGCGGCGTGCCGTAGGTTTCGGCAAGTTCGAGAGGCGTATGGCTGCCGTAGAAATTCAGGCTGTCGGTATACGTGGAGCGGATGTCGGACATAAGTACCTCGAAAAAGGGCTGCTGGGCCGTTTGCAGCAAAAGCAGACGGCTTTTGATTACGCACAAATGTTAATTATCCTTGCCGCGCCGCGCGCTGTCAAGCCCGCGGCCCTGGTCGGCGCAGGGCAGACACATTTTATGCGGCAGCCCTGCGCGCAGCGCTATGCCGCATTGACATTAGACCCGCGCCGTGTTCTCTTGCGAAGCGGCTGCACGGGCAAAAAACCGCTGCCGCGCAGCAGGGAATATGTTCAAAAAGCCGCTGATCGCGCTGGCATTCTGCTTCTGCTGTTTTGGCACAGCCGCCAACGGCTGACGCTCGCGGGCGGGCATGGCTTCGCCCTGCCAGATTTAGTTCATTTCATTGGCAAAACGCTCTAACAATAACATCTGTGCTTCGGCACAGACCATAATACGGTGTTGCGGCACTGAGAACGGAGTTTTTATGGCCATCAGGAAAGGTGATACGGTTCGCGTGCATTATACGGGCACGCTTGCCGACGGGACGGTGTTTGATTCTTCCAAAGAGCGTGATCCCCTGGAGTTTACCTTGGGCAAAGGCATGCTGATCCCAGGCTTCGAGGCGGCCGTGGAAGGGCGTGAGGCAGGCGACACCGTCACGGTGACAATTCCGGCGGATCAGGCCTACGGGGATGTGGATCCCGAATTGATTTTCACGGTGCCGCGCGCGCAGGTGCCTGATCACATTCCCCAGGAAGTGGGCGTGCCGCTGCAACTTTCCAACGAGCAGGGCCAGATGGACGTGACCATCGCCGAAGTGGGCGACGATGAAATCACGCTGGACGCCAATCATCCGCTGGCGGGCAAGGAATTGACTTTTGAAATAGAGATTGTGGACGTAAAGTAGCCCTGATTTCGCCCGGTTTTGAGCAGGATTTTACGCAAGGAGCGTTCATGAGCAGCAATAATGCCCGCAATAACGCCATTCAGGCCATCACCACATACAAGCCGGAAGCGGCGCCGCTGAACTTTGCGGATACCAGGCCCACGGATATTTTCGGCAGCAATGTCTTCAGCGACAGGGTGATGCGCGAGCGCCTGCCCAAGGCCGTGTATAAATCGCTGCGCAAGACCATCGAGTTCGGCGAGCGCATGGATCCTTCCATAGCCGACACAGTGGCCGCGGTCATGAAAGACTGGGCCATTGAAAAAGGCGCTACCCATTTCACCCATATTTTTTACCCGCTGACCGGGCAAACCGCGGAAAAGCACGACAGCTTCCTGATGCCCGACGGCACGGGCGGCGTGATTGCGGAGTTTTCCGGCTCCATGCTGATCCGGGGCGAGCCGGACGCCTCTTCTTTTCCTTCCGGGGGCCTGCGCTCCACCTTCGAGGCGCGCGGCTACACGGCCTGGGACGTGACCAGCCCGGCCTACATCATGGAAAATCCCAACGGCACCTTTTTGTGCATACCCACCATGTTCCTCTCCTGGACGGGCGTGGCCCTGGACAAAAAAACGCCGCTGCTGCGCTCCGGGCAGGCCCTGAATCGCGAGGCCCAGCGCGTGCTGGCGCTCTTCAACATCCACACGGATTTGCCGGTTATCTCCTATGCGGGTCTGGAGCAGGAATACTTTCTCATTGACAATAACTTCAATTTCGCCCGACCTGACCTTCAGGTAGCCGGGCGTTCGCTGTTCGGCGCGCGCCCGGCCAAAGGGCAGGAATTCAGCGACCAGTATTTCGGGGTCATCCCCCAGCGCGTGCTCTCCTGCATGATGGAAGTGGAGCGCGAGCTGTACAAGCTGGGCGTGCCCGTGCGCACCCGCCATAACGAGGCGGCCCCCAGCCAGTATGAGATCGCGCCGCTCTACGAGCCGAGCAATCTGGCCGTGGACCACAATCACATCATCATGTCCACGCTGCGCAATGTGGCCAAACGCTACGGGCTCAAATGCCTTTTGCACGAAAAGCCCTTCAGCGGCATCAACGGATCGGGCAAGCACGTCAATTATTCCATTGGCAATGCCGAGCTGGGCACGCTCTTTGATCCCGGCGAGACCCCGCACGCCAATGCCAAGTTTCTGGTATTCTGCTCGGCCATGATCCGCGCCGTGCACAAGTACGGGGGCCTGTTGCGGACAACCGTGGCCAGCGCCGGCAACGATCACCGCCTGGGAGCGCACGAGGCGCCGCCCGCGATCATGTCAATCTTTCTGGGCGATCAGCTCACCGAGGTTCTTGAAGCCTTCCGGGCCGGGCGGGCTGACGACGCGGCAGGCGGCGGAAGCGGCCGGATCATGAATGTGGGGGTGGACACCCTGCCGCCCCTGCCCACGGATCCCGGCGACCGCAACCGCACCAGCCCCGTGGCCTTTACCGGCAACCGCTTTGAATTCCGGGCCGTGGGCTCCAGCCAGTCGGCCGCCGGTTCGATCACCGCGCTCAACGCCATGATGGCCGACTCCCTGGGTTTTGCCGCGGACTGGCTGGAAAAGGAACTCAAGGCGGGCAAGCCGTTCAATGCCGCTGTGCAATCCTTTATCGAGCATGTCATTGACGAGCACAGCGCGGTGATCTTCAACGGCGACGGCTATTCGGAGATCTGGCACAAGGAAGCCCGGCGGCGCGGCCTGCCGGATCTGCGCAATACCCCGGAGGCCCTGCCCGAACTGACCCGGCCGGAGGTCATTGACCTCTATGAGCGGCAGGGCATCCTGAAGCGGGCCGAGCTCAAGGCCCGTCAGGACATTTATCTGGAACAGTACTGCAAGACCGTGCGCACCGAGGCCAACCTGGTGATCCGCATGGCGCGCACGATCATCTTCCCGGCGGGCATGCGCTATCAGGGCGAGCTGGCGGGCACGGCCGCGCACATGCAGGCCATCGGCAAAGAGTTCAGGACCCTGACCCTGGACGAAGTCACCACGCATTTGCGCGCCCTGCAGGCGGCCACCGCCAGGCTCGAAGAAATCCTCGCCGATGTGGCCGCTCAGGGCGAAGGCCTTGAGGCGGCCCGACGGTATTGCGCGGAAGTGCTGCCTGCGATGGGCGAAGTCCGTTGCTGCGCGGATCTTCTGGAAACCCGCGTGGCTGATGATTTGTGGGCCTTGCCCAACTATCAGGAGATTTTGTTCGGCAAATAGAGCGTCTTGCTCATGAAATGAGCTAAACGCTCTGGCGACAGCGTTAGCTGACGCCCGCGCCGAATGAGCGTCCAGACCGCGTTGCGGTAGCCGTTAGCAAGCTTTGCTTGCTTACGGATAGCGACAGCGGTTGCGTTGGCTGGCTGCCGCAGTAACCAGTTGCTGTCTTCATCCGTAGCTTCCTTCGTCGCAACGGCTGAAGCCTGGACGCGAAATGATGGCAGCGAAGTGATTGAAAATGGATATTTTCAATCACAAAATACTCTAGGCGGCAGGCCCGCGCTGTCATGCCCGCCCGGAGGGATTTTTCTTTTTCCGGGCGCAGGCCCGGCATACGCCCTTGACACAGTGCGGCTGTCTGTGTAGTTTTTGAAAAAACAACGGAACCGGATAAGGATTTTTTTATGCACGTTTTCCCGACCGCCTTCTTTGCCGACAGCGTTATGGGCTGGTGGTGGCGCAGGCAGATGCGTGGGGGAGACGTGCGGGCATAAAAAATCCGTTCGTTCCGGTCAGCTTTTGCAAGCGCCGTCTCCCTGTGGGACGGCGCTTTTTTTTATGTCTTGCAGCAGGAGAGCCTTTCCGCGGGCAACGCTCTGCCGGGGCGAAGGCACACAGCGCGGCAAGGCGAGGAGGGCACAGGCCGTTTGTGGGCGGAACGCAGTTCCAAGCACCGCCTGTTGCAACATACATCTATTCATAAGGATGTGGAGGATGGAAACAAACACAATCGCACGGTCGCGGCTGACCCTGCAGCAATCCGCCCGCTGGCTTCCGGCGGACATGGATACGCCGATCAGCCTGTTCATGGGCATGGCGGGCGCGGGCAACGGCATTTTGCTGGAAAGCGCCGAAGTGGACGGCCGCTGGGGCCGGTACAGCATCCTGGCCTGCGACATGGCCCTGTTCATATCCTGCCGGGACGGCAAGCTGGCCCTGCGCGTGGAAAGCCCAGGCCTCGCGCCGCTGGCTGATCTGGAGGGCCTGCCCTTTGTGTCGGGCCTGCGCGAGCTGATGCAGTGTCTGCATGTGCTGCCGCCGGAAAATGTCCGGGATTTGCCGCCGATCACCCGCGCCCTGTACGGCTGCCTGGGCTTCGGCATGGCCGGGCTGTTCAATCCCAAGCTGGCCGGGATCATGCCGCCTGAAGAGGCCGACTGCCTTCTGGCCCTGCCCGGCACGGTGCTGGTTTTCGATCATCTGTACAATCGGCTCTGCCAGGTAAGCCTGGGCGAGCACCGGGATCTGCGTAGCGCCCGTCAGGCCGCCGGACCCGCAACCGGCAGGGATCCGGGCCAGAGCGAGACTTTTGCGCCGGATCAAATCCTGGCCGAGCCGGATGAAGCAGGCTACAAGAGCCGCGTGGAGCGGATCAAGGAAATGCTGCGCCAGGGCGAGGCCATTCAGGTGGTGCCCTCGGTGCGCTTTTCAACGCCTTTTGCGGGCGACCCCTTTGCGCTGTACCGCCGCATGCGGCGTTTCAACGCTTCGCCCTATATGTTTTACATGCGCTTCCCGGAGCTGACCCTGTTCGGCTCTTCGCCGGAGGTCATGGTGTGCTGCACGGAAGGGCGTTTGCAGCTTTCCCCCATTGCAGGCACGCGGCGCCGGGGCAGGGACGATCTGGAAGACGCCCGTCTGGCCGCGGAACTGCGCGACGATCCCAAAGAGCGCGCCGAGCATGTGATGCTGGTGGATCTGGGCCGCAATGACCTGGGCCGGGTGGCCAGGCCGGGCAGCGTCAATCTGGAGCGGTACATGGAAGTGGAACGCTTTTCCCATGTCATGCACCTGACCAGCCGGGTCACGGCGCGGCTGGCCGACGGCCTGGACGCCCTGGACGTGCTGGCCGCCGCGTTCCCGGCGGGCACGGTTTCCGGCGCGCCCAAAACGCGGGCCCTGGAGATCATCCGTGAGCTGGAAGGCCGCTCGCGCGGCCCGTACGCGGGCTGCATCGGCTGGCTGGGCCTGGACAAGGCCAGCGTGAATCTGAACACAGGCATCACCATCCGCAGCATGTGGCTGCGCGACGGCAGATTGTTCTGGCAGGCGGGCGGCGGCATTGTTCATGACTCCGATCCCGAACTGGAATGGAAGGAAGTGTGCAACAAATCAGCCATCATGCGCCTGGCGCTGCGAGCGGAGGACGAAGAATATGTTTCTGCTCATCGATAATTACGATTCCTTCACCTACAATCTGGTGCAGGCCTTTTACGCTCTGGGGCATGAGCCGCGCGTCCTGCGCAATGACGACCCCGCGGTGCTGGAGGCCGCGGTTGATCCGGAGCTGAAAATGGTCTGCATTTCTCCCGGGCCCGGCCATCCGGCCAGGGCCGGGCTCTGCCCGGAATTTCTGAACCGCCTTGATCCGCGCATTCCGGTGCTCGGCGTCTGCCTGGGGCATCAGCTCCTGGGCCTGCATGCCGGGGCCAGGGTGGACATAGGCCCCTGCATCATGCACGGCAAGCAGTCGGAAATCGTGCATGACGGCACGGGCCTGTTCAGCGGCCTGCCCAATCCCATGCGCGTGGGCCGGTATCATTCCCTGGTGGTGCGCGCCGACGAGGACGCCGCCAACCCGCGCTTCAGCGTGACAGCGCGCGCGCCGGAAGGCGAGGTCATGGCCCTGCGCTACACTGATCGCCCCTGGGTGGGCGTGCAGTTTCACCCCGAATCCGTGCTCACCCCCGACGGCCTGCGCCTGCTGGGCAATTTCCCGCAGTCGGTGCTGAGCACGGATAGCGGGACCGCGGATCTCGCGGACACTCTGGAGCGCCTGGCCCGCAGGGAGGATCTCACGGCTGAAATGGCCTCCGCGGCTTTTGCCGCGCTGATGGACGGCAAAATGACCCCGGCCCAGGCGGGCGCTTTTCTGATGGGCCTGCGCATGAAGGGCGAAAGCGCCCTGGAGCTGGCCCATGCCACGCGCGCGGCCCTGGCCCGGGCCGTGCGTGTGGACGGCATTTCCGGCATCAGCATCGACGTGGTGGGCACGGGCGGCGACGGCCGCAACTCCTTCAACTGTTCCACGGCCACCTCCCTGGTGCTGGCGGGCATGGGCTACAAAGTGGTCAAGCACGGCAACCGGGCCGTCTCCTCCAAGTGCGGCAGCGCCGATGCTCTGGAAGCCCTGGGCATTGGTCTGGACAAAAATCCTGCTTCCGTGGCCGAAATGGTGCGGCGGCGCAATTTCGCCTTTCTTTTTGCGCCGTATTTTCATCCGGCCTTCAAAAATATCGGCCCCTTGCGCAAGGAACTGGGGGTGCGTACGCTCTTCAATATCCTGGGCCCCATGATCAATCCCGCGCGCCCGAGCCATCTGCTCATGGGCGTGGCCCGGCCCGAACTGGTGCCCCTGGCGGCCGAGACATTGATCCAGTCGCCTCTGTACCGGGCGGCCGTGGTGTGCGGCGCGGGCGGCTATGATGAAGTGACGCCCCTGGGGCCGGCGCAAATCGCGCTGCTGCATGACGGCGCCATCAGCCCTCTGGCGCTGGACCCGGCGGATTTCGGCATCCGGCCCTGCGCGCCCGAAGATCTGGCCGTGCACAGCAAGGAGGAAGCCGTGGCCGTGCTCAAAGACATACTTGACGGCAACGGCTCCAGGGCCATGCTGGACATGGTGACGCTCAACGTGGGCTTGTCCCTCTATCTTCTGGAGGAAAATTGGGACATGACCTTGTGCATGGCCCGCGCCCGGGAGGCGGTCAGCGGCGGCCTGGGCAGGAAGGTGCTGCATGCGGCTTGAGCGTTTTTACACGGCCAAGCAGGCTGAGGTGCAAGCCTTGCGCCGGGCGGCCGAGCAGGGGAAATTGCCCGCGCCTCTGGCCGCCCCGCGCCCGGATTTTGCGCAAGCCCTGCTCACGGCCCGGCCCGAGGCGCAAAGCCGGACAGAAGGCGGAAAAGCCCCTCTGGCCGTGATCGCGGAATACAAGCGGGCCTCGCCGTCGCGCGGGGTGATCTGCCAATCCCTGAGCGTGGAAGAAGCCGTGCGCCAGTACGCCGGGGCCGGAGCTTCGGCCTTGTCCATTCTCACGGAAGAAAGGCATTTTCACGGCCGCCTGGATTTTCTGCAACGGGCCGCCGCGTCCGAGCTGTACCGGCAGGGCCCTCTGCCCCTGCTGCGCAAGGATTTTATCTTTGATCCCCTGCAGGTGCGCGCCACGGCGGCCACCCCGGCGTCAGCCCTTCTGCTGATTGTGCGTCTGACGCCCGATGCCGCGCTGTTGCGGCAGTTGCGGGAAACGGCCGAAAGCCTGGGCATGCAGGCTGTGGTGGAAATTTTCGACGCGGAAGATCTGCGGATGGCGCGTGAAAGCGGCGCGCGGATTATCCAAGTCAACGCCAGGGATCTGCAAACCTTTGCCGTGGATCGCGCGGCCTGTCTGGCCCTGGCCCGGACCTGGCCGCCCGCTCCGCATGAAATATGGGTGGCGGCCAGCGGCATCAGCCGCCATGAACATCTGCGCGAGGCGGCCGAGGCCGGGTACAGGGCCGCCCTGGTGGGCAGCGCCCTCATGGAAAACGGCAGGCCGGGGGCCGCGCTTTCCGCCCTGCTTTCCGGGCCGGATGCCGGGCCGGAGAAGAGAGCGCAATCAGGGGAGCAGCCATGCTGATCAAAATTTGCGGCCTGACCCGGCAGGAGGATCTGGACCTTGCAAGCCGCCTGGGCGCGCAATTCTGCGGTTTTATTTTCCACCCCAAAAGCCCGCGCTGCATAGCGCCGGAGCAGGCCGCCCGCCTTGAGAGCGGCTCCATGCGCCGGGTAGGCGTGTTTGTGGAACAGGATGCCGAGGAAATCCGGCAGATTATGCGGGCCGCGCGCCTGGATCTGGCCCAGCTCCACGGCGGGCAGAGCCTGGAGTGCGCGCTGGCTGTGGGCGCGGAGCGGGTGATACGGGTGATCTGGCCGGATCGTTACACGCATCGGGCTGTTTTGCATGCTGAACTGCTGAAGCACGCCCGGGCCTGCGCCTTTTATCTGCTGGATGCGGGCACGGCCGGAGGCGGCAGCGGCAGACGGCTGGAATGGCAGGATTTGTCGGGCTTGCGGCCGCCGCGGCCCTGGCTGCTGGCCGGGGGCCTTGGCGCGGACAACGTGCGGCAGGCCCTGCGTCAGTGCGCGCCCGGCGGCGTGGACTTCAATTCCGGCATTGAGGATGCGCCGGGCCTGAAAAATGCGCAAAAACTTCAGGCAGCCGTGGCGGCCGCGCTCAAGGCCGGTGGCAGGGGCGCGGATTCGGCTGCCTGAGCCTTTGAAAAAACGCTGATTTCAAAGGCAGGATGTTGCGGTTGCGGCTTCCGCGCACGCGTTCATGGAACAATTTTTTGGGGAGTTCTTATGAAAAACAGGTACTTCGGGGAATTCGGGGGTTGCTTTGTGCCCGAACTGCTCATGCCGCCGCTTCTGGAAGTGGAAGCGGCCATGCGTGATATCCTGCCCACGCCCGCGTTTCAGGCCGAGCTGGACGATCTGCTGCGCAATTACGCGGGCCGCCCCACGCCTCTGACGCATTGCCCCACGCTTTCGCGGGAGCTGGGCTTCAATCTCTGGCTCAAGCGCGAGGATTTGCTGCATACCGGGGCGCACAAGGTCAATAACACGCTGGGCCAGGCTCTGCTGGCCAGGCACATGGGCAAAACCGCCCTGGTGGCGGAAACCGGGGCGGGACAGCACGGCGTCGCCACGGCCGCGGCTGCCGCGCGTCTGGGCCTGGCCTGCACGGTGTACATGGGCGGCGAGGATGTGGAACGCCAGGCGTCCAACGTGATGCGCATGAAGCTGCTCGGCGCTCAGGTGCACGCGGTGCAGAGCGGCACCCGCACGCTCAAGGACGCCATCAACGAGGCCTTGCGGGCCTGGATTTCCTGCCAGCAGAACACGCACTACTGTTTTGGCACGGCCGCCGGGCCGCATCCCTTCCCGACCCTGGTCCGTCTGCTGCAAAGCGTCATCGGCAAGGAAACCCGCGCCCAGATCCTGAAAAAAACCGGCAAACTGCCGGATGTGGTGGTGGCCTGCGTGGGCGGCGGCTCCAACGCCATCGGCATGTTTCATCCTTTTCTTGAGGATGAGGGCGTGCGGATCATCGGGGTGGAGGCCGCAGGCACCGGCGAGCCGGGCTGCTTCAACTCCGCGCCTTTGAACCTGGGCGCGCCCGGCGTGCTGCACGGCAATTACAGTATGCTGCTCCAGAATAACGACGGCCAGATCGAGCCTTCGCACTCCATTTCCGCTGGCCTGGATTATCCCGGAGTGGGCCCTGAGCACGCCTTTTTGCACAAGAGCGGGCGCGTGCGGTACGGCATGGTCAAGGACGCCAATGCGCTGGCCGCATTCCAGCGGCTTTGCCGGGCCGAAGGCATTCTGCCCGCCCTGGAGTCCTCGCACGCTCTGGCCTGGGTTCTGGATCATCCGCAGGAATTCGCGCCCGGCAGTCATGTGGTGGTCAACCTCTCCGGCCGGGGCGACAAAGATATGGACATCATCCGCAAGGAGCTGGAACGGAACATCCCGGCCAGGGAAGAGGTGTAATCATGCATATTCTCGAAGAAAAAATCCGCAAGGCCACGGCTGCCGGGCGTCCGGCCCTGATCCCCTTTCTGACCGCGGGTTTTCCCGACCGCGCGCTTTTCTGGCCCACACTGATGGAACTGGACGAAAACGGCGCGGACATCATTGAGATCGGCGTGCCGTTTTCCGATCCCGTGGCCGACGGCCCGGTGGTGGAGGAAGCCTCGCGCCGCGCGCTCAGCGACGGCGTCAACCTCCGGGACATCCTGCGGGAACTTGTGGAGCGCAGGGGCCTGATCAAGGCCGGCGTGGTGCTCATGGGCTATCTCAATCCCTTTTTGCAGTACGGCCTGGAAAATCTGGCCAGGGATGCGGAAAAGGGCGGGGTGCACGGCCTGATCGTGCCGGATCTGCCGTTTGAGGAATCCGCGCCCCTGCGCGCCGCGCTCAAAGAGCGGGGCATTGCCCTGATTCCGCTGGTGGGCCCCAATACGGGCACGGAACGCATGCTGTTATATGCCGCGGATAGCCAAGGCTACGCCTATGTGGTCTCGGTCATGGGCATTACAGGCGAACGCGCGGATCTGGCGCCGCAGGTGGCGGCCACCATGAGCCGCGCTCGCGCGGCCTTTTCCCTGCCCCTGGCTTTGGGCTTCGGCCTGCGCGAACCCGCGCAACTGGCCGCCTTGCCGCCTGAAGCCCGGCCCGATGCGGTTGTTTTCGGCAGCGCGCTCCTGAAACATCTGGATAACGGCGGCAGCGCGGAGGAGTTCCTGGCGCGCTGGAAATAGGGCGTTTTTTCAGCCGCCGCAGGCAGGCCCGCATCCCTGGAGGATGCGGGCCTGACGTTATCCTGCCCGTCTGCCGCGGGCTGCGCGAGGCCTGATGCCGTCCGTCGTAACGGCCTACGCCGGGAAAGTGAAGAAAATATGTTGACATTGAAATTCATTTTCATTTAAAAGGAAGGTCAAGCGTGTGAAGAGAACAGCTTTCCCGCCACGGGGGCTGCGGGAAGCCTCAACGCAGGAGGAAATTATGTGCGTTACCTTGATCGGCGGCATGGACAGGCTGAAGCAGGACTATATTGCGGCTGCCAGGGAAAAAGGCCACAGCCTTACCTGCATCAGCCGCAATGAACGGAATTTCGTGCACAGAATCGGCAATCCCGACGCAGTGATCGTCTTCACCAACAAGGTTTCCCATGAGGCCAGGCGCAAGGCCGTGCAACTGGCCCGATCGCGCAACATTCCTCTCCATCTGCTGCATTCCTGCGGCGTTTCCTCGCTGCGGGATTGTTTGCCTTCCGTATCATCAGCTTGACATTTTCTGAACGAGCTTCTATTTTTTTTCGGAATTGAATTTCGTTTTTATAGAGTGGCGTTACTGGGGACACTTTCGGCTCGCGGGAAAACGTCGGGCAAGGTCTTCATGTGCGTCGCAACGGAGGTTTTTGCATGAGCGCGGTCAGGCAGTTCGACACTGGTGAAGATATTCACAGCCGCGAGGGGCAGGGCGTGCGCATTGCCCTGGCAGGCAATCCCAATTGCGGCAAGACTACGGTTTTCAATGGCTATACCGGCGCGCGCCAGCATGTGGGCAATTATCCGGGCGTCACTGTGGACAGGAAGGAGGGCCACATTCATTGCAACGGCGTGGCCGTCACCCTGGTGGACTTGCCGGGCACCTATTCGCTTGCCGCCTATTCCCAGGAAGAGCTTGTGGCCCGTCGCGAGCTTGCGGGCGGCAATGTGCAGGCCGTCATTGATATTGTGGAAGCCTCGGCCCTGGAGCGCAATCTTTTGCTGGCCGTGCAGATGCTTGAAATGGGCATTCCGGTGGTAGTGGGCTGCAATATGATGGACGAAGCCCGCGCGGCAGGCATTCACATCGACATTGAGCGCCTGAGCCGGCTCTTGCACACGCCGGTGGTGGCTATGGTGGGGCGCACGGGCGAAGGGCTTCAGGAAGCCCTCAACGCGGCTGTGGATCTGGCCCGCGCCGGAAAATGCGAGCCCTTGCGCCTTTCCTACGGCACGGACCTGGATGGGGCGCTGGCTGAGATGGAAAAGAAAATTGTTGATGCCGGGCTGCTTGCGGGACGTTACCATCCGCGCTGGACAGCCGTGAAACTGCTTGAAGGCGACGAGGAAATCCGCAGGGAAGCTGCGGAGGCCGACGCCAGGACCACAGCGGCGCTGGATGCCATTCGCAAAAAGGTTGCCGAACATGTGCGCGGCACGCTCAACGCCAACATGGAAGCAATCATCACGGACTACCGCTACGGCTATATCCGCGGCCTGCTGCGTGACGGCATCATGCGCCAGGATCCCGGCAAGGATCGTCTGGCGCTTACCGATAAACTGGACAAAGTGCTTACCAATACCTTCCTGGGGCCGCTGATCATGATCGGCGCGCTCTTTCTCGTCTTTCAGCTCACCTTTGTCCTGGGCGCCTATCCCCAGGGCTGGATAGAGGACGGCTTCAGCTGGCTGGGGGAGTTTTTTGACGCTGTCCTGCCGGACGGACCCGCGAAATCCCTGATTGTGGACGGCCTGATCGCGGGCGTGGGCGGCGTGGTCAGCTTTGTGCCCCTGATTCTGATCATGTTCGCCCTGATCTCCTTTATGGAAGACAGCGGCTATATGGCGCGCGTGGCCTATATGATGGATCGCATTTTCCGCTTTTTCGGCCTGCACGGCGCCTCGGTGATGCCGTACATCATTTCCGGGGGCATTGCCGGCGGCTGCGCCATCCCCGGAGTCATGGCCACGCGCACGCTGCGCAGCCCCAAGGAAAAGCTGGCCACCTTGCTGACCCTGCCGTACATGGCCTGCGGGGCCAAGCTGCCGGTCTTTTTACTGCTGGCCGGGGCCTTTTTCCCGGACAACGCGGCCCTGATCATGTTTTTGGTCATGCTGGCCGGATGGGTCGCGGCCCTGCTGGTGGCGCGCCTGCTGCGATCCTCCATCGTCAAGGGCCAGGCCACGCCTTTTGTCATGGAACTGCCGCCGTACCGCCTGCCCACCCTGTTCAGCCTTCTCCTGCATTGCTGGGAGCGCGCCTGGATGTATTTGAAAAAGGCGGGCACTGTGCTGGTGGCCATTTCCATAGTGATTTGGGCTTCTATGACCTTTCCCGCCCTTGATCCGCAGCTTGCCGCGCCCTATGAGCAGCGGATCGAAGCTCTGACAAAACAGGCGGCAGCCCTGCCCCAGGATTCCGCCGGGCGAAAGGCTCTGGAAGATGCATTGGGCCAGGCCAAAGCCGATCTGAGCGAAGAGGAACTTGCGTATTCCATCGCGGGACGTCTGGGCAGATTCGTGGAGCCGGTGACGCGCCCCGCTGGTTTCGACTGGCGCACGGACATCGCCTTGCTGGCGGGCATTGCGGCCAAGGAAGCCGTGGTGGCCACAATGGGCACGGCCTATTCCCTGGGCGAAGTGGATGCCGAGGAGTCGGAGCCTCTGGCCGAAAGGCTTAAGGCCGACAGCTCCTGGTTCAAGGCCACAGCCCTCTCGCTGATGCTTTTTGTCTTGCTCTATTCGCCCTGCTTTGTGGCTTTGGTAGTCATCCGGCAAGAGGCCGGGAGCTGGGGTTGGGTGGCGTTCAGCATACTGTTCAACACGGCCCTGGCCTATGCTGTGGCTGTGGCGGCTTATCAGGCAGGCCGCGCGGTCTGGGGTTAGGGCCAGCCCTCATTAAGCCATGCAAAGCCGCGCCGAAAGAAAAAGGCTTTGTTCCTCTTGTCCTTCCCGCGCCGCTCCGCCTTGACAAAGGCTGGACGGCGCGGGCATTATTTATACGGTAAAAGTTTTTTCCGGCGCAGAGACCAGAGCCCGGCCTGCCGGACGCCCCCGCGGCTTTTTTCCCGGCAGGCCGGGAGCATTGCAAATCATGGAGAGGGGGAGGGCAGAATGAACCAGCGCGCCGCCCTTGTTCTGGGCCTGCTTTTGCTTTTCTCGTTTGGGTTCTGCCCCGCTGTTCATGCCTGGGATGCTTATGTGGTGCGGGTGGAAGACGGCACGACAATTTCCGTCTGCGAAAAACGCGGCAAGGACGAGCCCGTCGTTATTCTTCGGCTTTACGGCATTGACGCTCCTGCCCTGACGCAGCCCTATGGCCGCGAGGCGCGGGATTATCTGCTCAAACTCATGCCCAAAGGGACAAAGATAGGCGTCGATTCCGTGGGCGAGGACGCGCATGGCGCTGTGAAGGCCCTGGTGCAGGTGAACGGGGCCTCGGTTACCTATCAGTTGCTGGCTGAAGGGTTGGCTTGGGTGAACCGCTCGACCTGCAAGGCCATGTTCTGCCGCCGCTGGTATATTCAGGAACATCAGGCAGTGGTGAACAGGCGCGGTCTGTGGAGCTTGAACATGAGCACGCCGCCCTGGCAGTGGAGCCGCTAGTTTAGCTCATTGGGCCGCACGCGCTGTTATACAACATTATTGGGAGAGCAAAGGAGCCGATATGAGCATTTCCTGTCCACAAGCAGTACAGGATTTTCTGGACAATTGGCGTCAGGACCCGCTGCAGGCCAAAAAGGCCTTTACGGATTTTCAGAGCTTTCTTGCAAGCCGTCCCGGCGTGAGTCTGGACTTCAAGGCCCGGCCCGGGGTCAGTTATTCATTGCGCGCCCGGCATGAATCCCAGCAAAAGCGCGAGCTTTTCGTGCTGGTGGACGTGGTGGATGACGAGCCGGAAAGCCGCTGGTTGTCCGTGTGCTTTTACGCCGATATGATCACGGATCCCGACGAGTTGGGGGATTATGTTCCCGAAGGGCTGATGGGCGAGGACGCCTGTTGCTTCAACCTGGATGGGGATGATCCGGGCATGCGCGGCTACATTGCCGCGCGTCTGGCGGAAGCCGCCAGGGCCGCTGCTGCCGGGGCATGACCATGCGGACGGAAACGGCGGCCGCTCCGCCTGCCGGGCGCGATCCGGGTCGCTGCTATGTGGCCATAGATTTTGAAACAGCCGGTTATTCCGGGAACAGCGCCTGCGCCGTGGGACTGGCGCGCATTGAAAATGGCCGCCTCGCCGGGAGTTTCTATCAATTGCTGCGGCCGCCGTCTTCCCGCGTGCTGTTTACGGAAATTCACGGCCTGACGTGGACCATGCTCAAGGATGCGCCCACATTTGCCGAGATCTGGCCGGAATGCAGCGCTTTTCTGGAAGGTGCGCACTACCTGCTGGCGCACAATGCCGCATTTGACCGGCGGGTGCTCCAGGCCTCATGCCGGGCGGCGGGTCTGCCCGTGCCCGAACAGCCCTTTCTGTGCACCCTCAGGGGTTCCCGGCGCAGCCTGCCGCTGCCTTCGAAAAAGCTTGACCGGGTCTGCGAGTATTTCGGCATTGCGCTTACGCATCACCATGCGGCTTCCGACGCGGCGGCCTGCGCGGAAATCTACCTGCGCCTGCGGGCCCTGGGCGTCACGGACAATCAGATGCTCCTTTGATCAGCGCCAGCACGATTCGGGAAAACGTCCCGCTGTTTTCGGCTTTTCTTCGTCGATGGCAGGTGACGTTCTTTAATAATTCAAGAGTAATATAAAGCACTTAGCTATAGATCTCAAAAAAAGCGCGAAATGTGGTTGACAGGCCAGTGGAAAATGCCTATGTTACATTTTCGCAACAATTGAGTCCTCGCAAGAAGGCGAAAAAAATTTTTCCGCCTGCGAAAAAAAGCGTTGACAGCTTGTTGTGGATGGTGCATAAGTCTGCACCGCGCCGCTGGAAAGCGGCAGGGGGGAGACCTCCCGGTGGTTCATTGACAAGTGAATAGCGAGTGGGAAGAAAGAGTCTTTGAGATTCTGATTTCTGCGAAAGCGGGAATCTAAGTACAGATTTGAACTGGAGAGTTTGATTCTGGCTCAGATTGAACGCTGGCGGCGTGCTTAACACATGCAAGTCGAACGCGAAAGGGGCTTCGGCCCTGAGTAGAGTGGCGCACGGGTGAGTAACGCGTGG